>CAZWFY010000008.1:0-72015 GCA_964633415.1 uncultured Clostridia bacterium
GTTTCAAGTGAATTCTCATTTCTTGCCCAAGCACGTCTTGCAACACCGTTCATAACATCCCACTCCATTGCCGATCTGATTATCTCATCTTTCAAATCCGTTCCGTCAAGAACAAGCCCGAATCCACCGTTAATAGCTTTTCCTACCCCTACTCCGCCTCCGTTTGAAAGAACGACCATAGACATTCCCCGGACTGCATCTCCTGCAAAATTATGGACGGCCATATCTGCGGTAACATTACTACCGTCCTTAATATTTGAAGTTTCCCTGAAGGGAGAATCCGTCCCCGAAACATCATGATGATCCCTTCCTATCATGACCGGTCCAATCTCTCCATCCTTTATCATTTTATTGAATTTCAATGCAATGGCAATTCTTCCCGGTGCATCCGCATATAGAATCCTTGCCTGTGTCCCGACAACAAGTTCATTCTTCTCTGCATTTTTTATCCAGTGGTAATTATCTCTGTCCATACCTCGTCTATCAGGATCAATACAGCTCATTGCCGCCTGATCGGTCTTTTTCAAATCTTCTCTCTTCCCCGAAAGACAAACCCATCTGAAAGGTCCGTAACCGTAATCAAAACACATGGGACCCATGATATTCTCAACATAGCTCGGATAAACAAAACCCATTGAAGGATTTTCCGGGTCTTTTGCAACATCTCTTACACCGGCATCATAAACAGCTTTCAGAAAAGAGTTACCATAGTCCCAAAAATGAGAACCCTGCTCATCCATCTTTGTTATAAGTTCATAATGTTTCCTAAGAGAACGATCAACCTCTTCTTTAAATTTATCGGGATCCGTTTCGAGAAGTTTTCTTCCCTCTTCAAAAGAGTATCCGGCAGGAGTATATCCGCCGCCATAAACATCATGACAGGAAGTCTGATCGGAGATAAGTTCAATCGGGATATGATTGTCAACAAAATATTCGAGCAGATCAACAATATTTCCATGATAAGCTATGGAAACCGGATTTTTACTTTTCCTGTATTCATCAATCCAACCGACAATCTCTTCGGGATCATCGGATATCTTCGACACCCACCCCTGGTCATATCTGGTTTTTATTCTTGAATAATCAACTTCGGCAATAACACCGATTCCCCCTGCGATCTCAACCGCTTTAGGCTGTGCACCGCTCATTCCTCCAAGACCGGAACTGAGAAATACAATGCCGCTTATATCCTTATCATCCGGAATACCGAGGTAAAGTCTTCCCGCATTAATAACGGTAATATATGTCCCGTGGACAATTCCCTGAGGTCCGATATACATCCATCCGCCTGCTGTCATCTGTCCGTAATTAGAGACACCTATTGATGCCGCTTTATTAAAATCATCAAGATTATCATATAGCCCGACAAGCATTGCATTTGTAGATATAACTCTCGGAGCTTTCTTTGAAGTCGGGAAAAGTCCGACGGGATGTCCCGAATAAATTACAAGTGTCTGTTCATCGGTCATCTCTTCAAGATATTTTTTCACAAGGTTATATTGCATCCAATTTTGAAACACCTGCCCGCTCTCACCATAAGTGACCAGTTCATAGGGATATAATGCCACTTCAAAATCAAGATTATTATCTATCATTACCTGAAAAGCTTTGGCTTCGGTTATCTTTCCTCTATATGAATCAATCGGTTTACCCTTAATTTCTACATCCGGTCTGAATCTGTAACCATAGATCCTACCTTTTGTAATCAGTTCATCAAGAAATTCAGGGATGATCTCATCATGAAGATCTTCCGGTATATACCTAAGTGCATTTTTCATAGCTATTTCCATCTCTTTTTTATTAAGAGTAAAACTCCTTTGCGGTGCACGTCTTATCCCTTCTTTGAATGATTTTTTCTCGGGTAATCTATCAGGTAAACTAAAATATATTGCATCTTTAAAATTCATTTTTCCTCCAGATTCTGAATATATTCAAAACTTCATATATTGTCAAGGAAGAATCACAATTTTTCAATCTTTACCATTAGAAATATATATCGTATAATTACATTTTAAATATTTTAGTCCGGAGGGAAAGATGAAAGTTCTCGTAATCGGTTCAGGCGGCAGAGAGCATGCATTAATCTGGAAAATATCTCAATCGAAAAGAGTTGAAAAGCTGTTCTCAATACCGGGGAATGCAGGGATGGAAGATCTGGCTGAAACTGTTCAGATAAATGCATCAAATATTGTTGAAATAGCGGATTTTGTGGAAGAAAACGGGGTTAATTTGACGATAGTAGGACCGGAACTCCCGCTTTCACTCGGAATTGTAGATGAATTTAATAAAAGAAATCTTAAAATTTTCGGACCTACGAGAAAAGCCGCAATGATTGAAACATCAAAGGCTTTTGCAAAAGAGTTTATGAAAAAAAACAAGATTCCGACAGCTAAATACAGCACTTTTAATTCGGCAATAGAAGCCGTTCAGTATATAAAAACCGCAAAATTTCCTTTAGTTATAAAAGCAGATGGGCTTGCGGGTGGAAAAGGTGTTTTTATATGCAATAACAGCAGAGAAGCCGAAAACAGTCTCCGACTGATCTTCCTTGAAAATAAATTCGGAAAAGCGGGAGAAAGCGTTGTTATCGAAGATTTCCTTCAAGGTAGAGAAATGTCTTTTATGGTTATTTCCGACGGAAAAAGAGCAATACCATTGGTAACATCAATGGATTACAAAAAAGCATTTGATAACAATAAAGGACCAAACAGCGGAGGTATGGGAGCCATTTCACCCTCTCCGGATATTACCGAATCCTTATATAATGAGATAATGAAAACAATTATTATTCCTACTATTGAAGGTATGAGATTCGAAGGTAAAGAGTTTAAAGGAGTTCTCTATGCCGGTTTAATGATCACAAAAAAAGGTCCCAAAGTTCTCGAATTCAATGCAAGATTCGGTGATCCCGAAACTCAAGCATTGATGCTGAGATTAAAAAGTGACCTTCTTGACCTGTTGGAAGGCTCGGTTGAAGGCAGCCTTTATGATATTCCGGTCGAATGGAATGAAGATGTTTCCGGATGTGTTGTGCTCACTTCAAAAGGATATCCGGATAAATATGAAACGGGTAAAAAAATAGACGGTCTGAAAAGAGCAAGTACTTCGGGTGTGGAGATATTCCATGCCGGAACCGTCAGCGAAGGTAAAGAGATAATTACAAACGGCGGAAGAGTTTTAAACATATGTGCAAAGGGAAGTACATTAAAGGATGCAATGAAAAAGATATATAATGCAATAGCATTTATAAAATTTGAAAATATTTCCTTCAGAAAGGATATAGGTGGTGCATAAATGAAATATTCTATCGGTATAATTATGGGAAGTGATTCCGATTATCCCTATATGGAGGGCGGGATCAAACTTCTTAAAAGTTTTGATATACCCTTTCTTGTTGAGGTCAGTTCCGCTCACAGAACTCCCGAAAGGACGGTTGATCTTGTAAGATCATTCGAGAAAGAGGGTGTAAAGATAATTATAGCAGCCGCCGGGGGTGCAGCTCATCTTCCGGGAGTAATAGCAGCTCATACACTTTTACCTGTCCTCGGTGTTCCTATTACATCTTCAATATCCGGGCTTGATTCACTCTATTCAATTGTTCAGATGCCCGGAGGAGTTCCGGTTGCAGCATTCAGCATCGGAAATTCCGGAGGAATAAATTCAGTTTTATTTGCCATGGAGATCCTTTCTCTTAATGACGAAAAAATCAGAGAAAAATTAGTTGAGTTTAGAATAAATCAGGAAAAGAAAGTTATTGAGAAAAGCCTAAAACTAAAAGAGAAAATCAACAAGGGATGAATTTTTATGTCTACTATTTCGGCTGTAGAACAAATCAGGCTGAGATACAGGAATGGATCATTGATCTGGAGAACAACGGATATAAACGGACTGATTCCTTAAAAGATGCGGATTTCGGAATTCTCAACACTTGCAGTGTTACCGCAAAGGCTGAAAAAGATGTAATTCGGTATATCGAAAAAATATATAAAAAAACCGATATCAGATGGTTTATTGCCGGCTGCACAACAACGAAAGAGGAGACCTCACTATCCAAAAGGTATAAAAATTATAGATTTCTGAATAATATAGAAAAAACAAAATTGGTTGAAACAATAATGGATGAATTTCCTCTTAATGACAATATTATATTCCACTCTCATTTCAGATCAAGAATATTCCTTAAGGTTCAGGACGGCTGCAACTTTAACTGTTCATTCTGCATTGTTCCTTCTCTAAGGGGAAAATCGGTCAGTATTCCTCTTGAAACTATCAAAGATAGAGCTCAATATTACTCTTCACTTGGATACAGAGAAATAATATTGACAGGAATAAACCTCTCTTCTTACGGATACGATCTTTTCCCGAGAAAAAATCTCCTTGATATTGTAAATATACTTAATAAAATAGAAGGAATCGAACTTATCAGACTCAGCTCTCTTGATCCCAGATTTATTAATTTTGATTTTGTCAAAGAACTTAGTCGGATAGACAAAGTTGCTTTAAGTTTTCATTTTTCATTTCAAAGCGGAAACAATTCGGTTTTAAAAAGAATGAAAAGGTTGAGCAAAGTCAAAGAATATGAAAAGATCCTCTCTGATTTTACAAATTTTTTCCCTGATGCAAATTTCGGCTCCGATTTTATAATAGGATTCCCCGACGAATCTGAAACAGAATATCTTGATACTATAAGTTTTATAAAAAATAACGGATTGAACTATCTTCACACATTTCCATTTTCACCACGCGAAGGAACAAAAGCAGCTCTTTTAAACCGTATCAACGGAAAAACGATGAGAAAAAGAGTTGAAGAATTTAAAGAATTGAACAAAGAGTTAAAATTAAGATACAGAGAAAAATTCAGGAAAAAGATAATTCTCGGGATAGTGATCAGTGAAGATAGGGAAAATTCTCTTGTGGTTACAACAAATTATCTTCTTGTGAAAGTTCCTCTGATCAAAGGTTATCAAAAAAGATCGGTAAATGTTAAAATAACAAAAATAGTAAATGAAAATCTTTGCGAAGGAAGAATTGTCAATAATTAAAAGAATTGTGTGTCCGTTACTCGTAATATTTTTAATTAATACTATTTCCTACACAACTCTTTATGGAAAAGAGAAAAAAGATTCTTTAAAAAGACCGTTGGAACTTTCTCTTTTATTCCCAGGACTCGGACAGATAAAAGAAAAAAAATATTTAAAGGGAATTCTCTTTTTATCCGGAGAACTATTCCTTCTGGCGTCGGCAATTTCAAACAACAGGTTGGGAAATGAAAACTATTCAAGATACAGGAATGCAGATACGGAAACAGATGTTATTCGATTTAGGTTTGCTGTAGAAAAATTTGATAAACGCAGAAATATCTTTCTGTTTACCGGAATAACTATCTGGGCACTGAATATGCTTGACATCTACTTTCATATAAAAAAAAAAATTAAAATATCAATCTTAATAAAAAATGATAAAGACAAAAATTTTACTATTGGCTTTAATTATAGCTTTTAATCTAATGCCGGGCTGTAAAGAGAGGCTTTTTAACAACCCTCTTGATCCGGATAAAGATGAGAGAGGCTATAGCATCGAATCCACTATAAACCTTAAATCGGGAATTATACCTGTCGATATGACTTTTGCAGGAGATTCACTCTGGATCTCGGACGGGAGTTCTTCACTCTATTCCATAAATTATAATTCGGGAAATATAATTAGAATCTTAAATAACGGTTCCGGCAATATTTACGGCATCTGTTACGACAACTCAAATCTCTGGACAAACACAAATTATTTTTCCGAATTAAATAACATAAGTATAATAAGCGGCGAAATAATAAATAGTATCAAAATCCCGGAAGGCAATTATTCTTCAATGGACTTTTTTAATTCCACAATATATATTTCAGACAAAAAAACCAATTCCATCAAAATTATCAACCCTCAATCCGGGGAAAATATTGGAGTTATTAATGCACCGTCTTTTTCAATAGACGGTTTTTGTTTTAACGAAAATTTCTTATGGATACTGGAATCTTCAACTTTAAAATTATATAAAACAGATATCAACGGCAATATCATTAACAGCTTTAAGACACCGTCGGATTCTCCAACCGCTCTGGCATGCGGTAAAGATTTCATATGGATAGCTGACAGGAACGGGAAAATATATAAATTAAACTTTCAGTGAAAACATTACAAATATTTTTAACAATATTAATTGTCATGATTACCGCAGACATATCGATCCTCGCAAAAAATCTTGCAAAGCTCAAGGGAGATTATCTGTTATACAGTTTTGACTACGATTATATTCTGGGAAAAGGTAACATTGAATTAAAGCTTAAAGATTTTGTGGCTACAGGAGACCGTATTGACATTGATATTCCAAACAAAAGATGCAGAATCACTTCAAATGTCACAATCATATCCGGAAATAATAAATTGATAAAATGTGATCTTTTTTATCTTTCTTTAGCTCCTATATCCTTCAAATGTTTTAACTTCAAAGATACGATTGAGAGCTCCGGAGGAAAAGAGAAAAAATCAAACTATCGGTTTAAATCCCTCACTTTTACAAAACTTAAAGAATCGCTTCTCTATTTTATCGGTAAAGAGATATCAATAAAAAATAACTGGAAGATCTTCGGCAAGGAGATAACCGCTTTTGTCGAAGGAATTCAATCCGTATCTTTTAGATCCTTCAGGTTGAATCGTGGCCAGCCCGACCGCAAAAGCCCTTTTGTGATCAATAAACTTTGGTATTATAAGGGTACAGGGCTGCTCGGTGACATATCATTACGATCAGGAAAAAATATTAAAAAAATAAAACTTAAAACAGAGAATAATTTAAGAATGAAGTATGACCTGTTTAATAAATATTCCGGATATTCCGCTCCCGGCGTATATTTCAAATCAAAAAATTCAATCTCATTGAAAGATAAAAACACACTCTTTGTAGATCTGAACTATATTAAAGATAATGTATCACAAGCAGTTATGGGATACTCTTTTAACAATAAAAAAGCGGTGGAAGCAAATATATCCGTAGATCTTAAAAAAAATTTTTCCTCGGAAAATAAATTGTGGATAAGATCCTACTTAAAACTTGATATGAAAAATGCAGGTATACTTTCCCTAAATTACAATTATGAAAAATCAAGAGATTATACCGGGAGTTTTAACTATAGAAAAAAATTCGGAAAAAATCTTAAATTACTTGCCGGCGGATCTTTTTCGGGGTCAAGAACCGGTCTTACGGAATTTAACAAATTGTCGGAATCAAGAATAAATCTGGACTATTCCACAAAAATATTCAATCTATCGGCCGACTATTCATTAAACAGCGAACTACTATACAATAGAAGTATATCTTCTCCAAAGTTTAATTTAAATTTTATTCCGGTCATTTTTTACAAAGGGCTTTTAAATATCACTGTTTCCTCAACGGCTATTTTCAACAATATCACAAGAGATGGAATTACTGAAAACAGTTTCAGGTCCAACACGGTTATGGGATTATCAAGTAAAAAAATAAAATTGGACAGATCTACTAACGTTGAATTTTCAATAAGGAGTGAAATGCTTTTTGATAAAGATCAGTCGGAAAATTATACATCGGAAGGATTGATAATAAAGGGGGAAAAAAAAATATTCGGAAATACAAATCTGGAGTTTAGATATAATTACTTCACAAGAAGAAGAACAAAAAACTGGTTTATTGAGGGTACGGCTGCATCAGATATAACAATGCTTTTAAGAAACTCGGTGAAAAACAACAAAAGTAATTTCTGGGGATCAATCTCCTATGATATAGATATGGGAAGATATACATCTTCGTATCTGAATTTTGAATTATTTCTTGTAAAAAACTGGTATCTTCAAACACTTGTCAATTATGATTTTATTTTTAAAAATTTAACCTATAATGTTTATCTCGAAAGAAAAGCCGGAAAATATAAATTCAGGATCTCATACCGATCCCTGATGAAACAGTTCCAACTTGAGGTTCTTCCAAACTAAAATGGCACGCCAAAACTTAGGACAACATTTTTTAAAAGATAAAACTCTGGCGAAAAGAATAGTTTCGTCACTCACTCCTTTTTCGGGTGATGTTATCGAGATCGGTCCGGGAAAGGGAATTCTTACCGAAGAAATAATTCTTAACGCTTCAGATTTATCTGTTTTTGCAATTGAGAAAGATAAAACACTTGCAGATGATCTTGGAAATAAATTCGGATCCGGATTAACTATTGTTAATGATAGTATCCTTAATGTAAACATTAATGAGCTGATACAAAAAGGGAACGCAAATATTGTCGGAAATATTCCCTATTATATATCAGCGGAGATTTCGGACTGGATAACAGATCAATCATCTAAAATTTCAAAGGGCATACTTCTTGTCCAAAAAGAGTTCTTCGAAAAGATAACGGCTCAACCGGGATCAGGAAAATATAACCCGAGAGGAATAATATTTAACATTGAATTTAAAATAATAAAACTCTTCAATATTAAACGGGGATCATTTTCTCCGCCTCCCAAAGTAATTTCAACTCTTTTTTTATTCGAAAAAAACGATACAATAGTTATTCCGGAAATATTAAAACCAAAATTCCGGAAATTTCTTGATCTCTCTTTTAAGAATAGAAGAAAAACTTTTCTTAACAATATTCAAAAAGAATTCGGTTTAGAGAAGAGCAAACAATATCTGGAATCGGCAGGTTGCAAAACAAATATAAGAGCCGAAGAAATTTCTCCGGATATTTTCTTAAAAATATTTTGCCTTATAAAAAAAGATCAGGATAATCCTGTTATATTGTGACCCGTTATATCAATATCAATACCTTCCGCAGACGGCACTTTCGGCAATCCCGGCATCAACATTATATCTCCTGAAATCGGAATAAGATATCCTGCTCCGTTTGCAATATCTATCTCATTTATATTAAGCCGCCATCCGGTCGGGACATTTAATTTTTTCTTGTTATCGGAAAAAGAGAGAGGTGTCTTTGCAATGCAGACCGGATATTTACCCATACCGAGCTTTTCAATTGTCTTTAACTTTTTCTTTGCATCCCATGAAAAAATAACTCCGTCAGCTCCGTAAATATCTCTTGCCACTTTTTCGATCTTAAGCATAACAGGGTCATCAACATCGTAAACTCTTCTGAATTTGCCATCCGACTTGTCCGCAAGATCGGTCACCTTTTCCGCGACATCCATAACTCCTTTTCCTCCGTGAAGAAATCCCTCGCTTCGTCCCACCGGAGTACCATGATCTTTTGAATATTCTTCTATTGCTTTGAGTTCCTCCTCTTTATCATCCGGAAAAACATTTATGGCAACCAAAGGATTAAATCCCAGGTTTTTTATATTCCGAATATGCTTCCCGAGATTGGCAAGACCGGTTTTAAGCGAAGCAAAATTTTTGCCGCCACCCTGATGCCTCAAAGCTCTTACCGTCGCTACAAGCACAACCGCATGAATATCATAATTTGCAAATCTTGATACAAGGTCCACATATTTTTCAAATCCAAGATCCGAACCGAATCCGCATTCCGTAACTACATAATCACTAAGCTTTAAACCCAGCTTTGTCGATACCTGACTATTTGTTCCAAAAGAAATGTTTGCAAACGGACCACTGTGAATAAGAGCCGGAGTATTCTCTATTGTTTGAACAAGATTAGGCTTTAGTGCTTCCCGCAGAACAGTCGCCATTGCACCACCAATGTTAAAATCTTTTGCATATACCGGTTCATTGTTTCTTGTAAAGCCAACGAGAATTTTTCCTATTCTTTTTTTCAGTTCATCAAGATCGGTTGAAAGAGTCAATATTGCCATGATCTCACTCGCAGCTGAAATTATAAATCCGTTCTCTCTCGGATACCCCTGCCCTTTTCCTCCAAGCCCGATGACCATATTTCTCAAACTACGGTCATTCATATCCATAGCTCTCTTCCACAATATTTTCCTGGTATCTATTCTTTTACTGTTTGAATAGTGAATATGATTATCAACAACCGCAGACAAAAGATTGTGTGCCGTTGTGATCGCATGTATATCCCCAGTAAAGTGTAAATTGATATCCTCCATTGGAAGAACCTGTGAATATCCTCCTCCGGCAGCTCCTCCCTTAACGCCGAAAACCGGACCCAGAGACGGTTCTCTTAATGTCACGATGGATCTCTTTCCCAGCCTGTTAATACCCATTGACAAACCTACCGAAGTCGTTGTTTTACCCTCACCGAATTTTGTCGGGGTTATTGCGGTCACAACTATAAGTTTCCCGCTCTTTTCTTTACTTAACCTCTTTAATGCTCTTAATGAAACTTTCCCCTTAAATCTTCCGTAAGGCCAGAATTCATCTTGTGTTATTCCAAGATCCTCTCTGATCTTTTCAATATCAAAAAGTTTTGCACCTCTTGCGATCTCCATATCACTTTTCATCATATCCTCCTTGCAAAGATTACCAACACCGGAATAATTAGTCAAATTTTAACTACTTTTCCTCCGATTTACTTGACAAATATCGTAAAATCTTATTAAATGTACTATCAAATATATTAATTATTTCCGGTTAATTTACAAGGAGATGTAGATGACTAAAAAGATTGCAGTTATTTTATTAATATTGTTTATCAGTGGAGGAGTTTTCGCACTTGCAGAGACAACAACCGTAGAAAACTCAAATATTTCACACCAAAATATCACAACCGAAAACGGCGGGCATGAGAAGATCGGTGAAGAGTTACCTATGTGGTCGGCAATACCGTTTGTGGGAATACTTCTCTCAATAGCTCTTTTCCCACTTCTTGCTCCGAAATTCTGGCACCATAATTTCGGTAAGGTTTCTCTCTTCTGGGCTCTCTCTTTTGCTGTTCCGTTTTTTCTTCACTATAAATCATTGGCAATCCATGAGATACTACACATATATCTTATTGATTATATTCCCTTTATCATCCTCTTATGGTCGCTGTATACCGTCTCAGGCGGGATTCTTCTCAAAGGTTCAATAAAGGGTAAACCTCTTACTAATTTAATTATGCTGATTATCGGAACTTTCCTTTCGTCATGGATCGGAACAACCGGTTCCGCAATGCTTCTTATAAGACCGATAATCAGATCAAACTCAGACAGGAAATATAAAGTTCATATTATTATATTTTTTATCTTCCTCGTTGCAAATATAGGAGGCTCTCTTACACCTCTCGGAGATCCTCCGCTTTTCCTCGGATTTCTTCACGGTGTAAAATTCTTCTGGACCTTAAAAGTTCTTCCCGAAATGGCATTTGTTTCAATAACTCTTCTCGCAGTATTCTTCTTCCTTGATACTTACTATTATAAAAAAGAGGATAAAAAAGAGGAAAAAGTCACAGAGAAGGAACCTATCAGGATTCTTGGTCTTCACAATACAATTTTTCTCCTTGGAATTATAGCCGGAGTTCTCTTTTCCGGAAGTTTTCATCTCGGTCACTTCAACTTTTTCGGAATTCACCTTACTTATGAAAACAGTATAAGAGATTTTTTCCTTGTATTTATGGGAATTCTTTCATTGGTAACAACAAAAAAACTTATAAGAAAAGATAATAATTTCACATGGTTCCCAATCCAGGAAGTCGCCATTCTGTTTGCAGGGATTTTTATGACAATAATCCCTGCTCTTCTAATATTAAAAGCCGGGGTTCACGGTCAATTCAAGTTCATTATTGATGCGGTTAAAGAGCCTTGGCACTATTTCTGGATAACAGGGAGTTTGTC
This sequence comes from uncultured Clostridia bacterium, assembly GCA_964633415.1. Taxonomy (GTDB): domain Bacteria; phylum Acidobacteriota; class Aminicenantia; order UBA2199; family UBA2199; genus CAZNLS01. Next base: position 11,752 of record CAZWFY010000008.1, read on the forward strand.
AAGTTTCCTTGATAATGCACCTACATATCTGACTTTTTTCAACACAGCACTCGGACAATTCTTCTCCGGAGTTCCGGAAGCTAAAGCAGTTCTTACCTTAATGACAGAGAAAGCCATCTATCTGAAAGCAATTTCAACAGGAGCGGTTTTCATGGGAGCAATGACCTATATCGGGAATGCACCCAACTTTATGGTTAAATCAATTGCAGAGGAGAATGGTGTTACAATGCCGAGCTTTTTCGGATATATGGTTAAATATTCATTTATTTTCCTTATCCCGGTGTTTATTATTACAACACTGATTTTCTTTTAGAAAAAGCAGATTAAAACAGAGTGATTTTGTCGGAGAAATAATTTTTATTTCGATCTTTTTAAAAGAAATTTAAATTCATTCTCCACCGTTCTACGGAATCAGATTTATATATCGCTAAACTTTTTTTGTTAAATATTAAAAAAATAATAAAAAGTTTTTAAACTTTCTTTGACTTTTATATATTCAATAAAGTAAAATTCAATCTACGGAGGTAATTATGAATTTTAACAACATTATTCAAAGGGCAATCGGAATTATAACTAAGCCTGCAGAGGAGTGGAAAAAAATAAAAGAAGAAAAATCCACTATTGTAGATATGTTTACAAATTATGCAATAATTTTAGCCGCGATACCGGCAATTGCCGGATTCATAGGCTATTCGGCCATTGGAAGATCATTTATGGGTTTTACAGTAAGAATGCCTTTGGGCAGGGCAATAATGTGGTCTATTCTAATGTATATATTTTCACTACTCGGAGTCTATCTTTTGGGCTTTATCATAGATTTTCTCGCACCCAATTTCGGAGCAAAAAAAGACATGGTAATGTCAACAAAGATTGCCGTCTATTCAATGACACCTTCATGGATTGCGGGAGTTTTTTTCCTGATCCCCGCACTTGCTATCTTAAGTTTTATTGCAGGACTGTATGCACTTTACCTTCTTTATATGGGTATTAAAGATCTGAAATCCCCCGAAGGAGATAAAGCCACTCCATATTTTGTTGTTACGATAATCGCATACATAGTAATTGCATTTGTAATATCATTCATGGTAAGTGCCATAGCTTTCGGCAGTGCAAGAGCATTTATGTAAAAATAAAAATAATCAACAATTAAATAGAAAAGGGAGCTTCAAGCTCCCTTTTTTTTTAATTTTAACTTTCAGACATAATTGAACCGGATTAAAATTTTTATTATAATAAATTTTTGAAACTTTTCTAACAATATGCACGTCTAATATCAAACGGTTATTAAAGGAGGTTAAAATGAAAAAAACAGGATTTATCGCGGGAATCAGTTTTCTTGCCGGTGCAATCTTTTTTGCACTAACTTTCGGGTTCATTCAAAAATCAGGAGATAATCAGGTCTTAAAACCTGCTGTTGTTCATGCGGAAACTTTAAATACCCAAGGAAACAATTTTGCTCCTCTGGTAAAAAAGGTTAGACCTGCAGTTGTAAAAGTAATCTCCGAATCCATCATGCAGAGAAGATCAATCTTCGGGGACCCCTTTTTTGACAGATTTTTCAATTCACCTACAAGAAGGGAAAAAGTGTCCGGTGTCGGCTCAGGATTCCTTATATCAAAAGACGGGTATATCATCACAAATAATCATGTTGTAAAAGATGCCATTAAAGTTACTATTATAACCGTTGACGAGAAAAAATATGTCGCAAAGATCATAGGGACAGATCCCAAAACAGACCTTGCCTTGATAAAGATAAAAGGAAAGGACTTCCCGTTTATTGAACTTGGAGATTCTTTTAAATCCGAGGTCGGGGAATGGGTTCTCGCCATCGGCAATCCGTTTAATCAGGATCTGACTGTGACGGCAGGAATAATCTCTGCTAAAGGACGTCATCAGATCGGTGCTGCAGATTATGAAAACTATATTCAGACCGATGCTGCCATAAACAGAGGAAATTCCGGTGGTCCTCTTATTAATATGAGAGGGAAAGTGATTGGAATTAATTCTGTAATAATTGCTCCTTCCGGCGGAAATGTCGGTATAGGTTTCGCCATTCCGTCAAATATGGCAAAGAAAGTTATTTCAGATTTGAAAACCAAAGGACGCGTAATCCGCGGATGGCTTGGTGTTTCAATTCAGGAATTTACAAAAAAAGAAGCTCAACAATTTGATTATCCTGTAAGCGGACTTCTAATCGCCAAAGTTGAGAAAAATTCTCCTGCGGCAAGAGCAGGATTAAAGAGGAATGATTTTATAATAAAATTAAATGGAAAAAGAGTCCGGAACGGCAACGATCTCAGGATAAAAATCGCCGATTCGAATCCCGGTGATGCTATCCGTTTAACCATTTACAGAGGAGATAAGAAACTTGATGTTAAAGTAAAAGTAGGTGAAGCCCCGGATACTCTGAAATTCAGAACGGAAGGATCGGAGAGCAAAACTATCGATCTGGGGATGGTCCTTACGGAAAACTCCCGCAGTCTTGCACGTGAATATGAATTAAGAACTTCTTCGGGTATTGTTGTCCTTAAAGTTTCAAGAATAGCAAAAGCAAACGGTATAAAACCTTTTGATGTTATCCTCGGAGTTAACAGAACGGAAATAACATCGGTAAATCAATTCAGAAGGATTTTAAGCAAGAAGGAGCCGGGAAGTTTTGTCTTCCTATATATAAACCGATCAGGGCAGGAATCTTACTTAAAGTTTAATATTCCTGAATAATGATCTTTTATAAAAGCTCTTCCGGCGGAAATGATTTTATTCTGCTGGAAGAGCATCAACTTTCAAAGATCCACATCAATAAAAGAACTTCTTTTATAAGAGATATATGTGACAGATACAGAGGAGTCGGAGGAGACGGTCTTATTTCATACAGAATTGAAAAAGAGGAAATACATTTTTCAATATTTAACAGAGACGGATCAAAGGCAGAGCTTTCCGGAAACGGAATGTCCGGACTGGCATCACTTCTATTTTACACATCAAACTCAGCTAACACTGTCATTTTATCCACTGATTCAGGTCCCAAAAAGATCACTTTGCTCAATAGAAAAAAAAACATTTTCAAATTATCGGTAGAGATCGGTGAACCTGATTTTTTTAATATTCAACAATTTCCTTTTTTAAAAAGAAATCAATTTGAATATCAACTTGACAATATATCATTTTATCCAGTATCCGTTGGAAACCCACATGTTGTAATATTCATAGATAAAAATCTCCGTGAATCGGACTTAGAGCAGAAAGGAAAAGATATTGAAAATTCGGTTCTATTCCCAACTCGAACAAATGTTGAATTTATATCAAATTTAGAATCATCAGGAAACAAAAAAATTGTCACTCCGTTTTTCTATGAGAGAGGAGTAGGAAAGACGGAACTCTCCTCAACCGGATCAGCTGCAATTTTTGCAGTTCTCAGAAATCTTGATTTGACTTCGGATAATCTGATTATAAAGACCGGAGATATCATTACTAAAGTATCCGGAAAAAACAATATATATATTGAAAACAGCACGGAAATAGTATATAAAGGAACTTACTTAAATGAAAAATTCTCATCTTAAAATAGTAACAGTTTTAACTATGGTTATCCTATTGTTTTCATCAACTTTATTATCAGATACTCTATATACAGTTGATAACAATGTCTATGAAGGAAAACTTGTGGCATTCAAATATGGAACCATATATTTTAATATATACAAGTTCGGGAATATATCCAAAACAAAAAGATTTCCTCTGTTTAAAGTTCATAAAATAGTTTTCAACCCTAAAGAAGAGGGAGTGGAAACATCTTATGAAATAGAACAGACCTACAAAAGAATGAGACGGGGAAAAAGATCAAAAATCATTTATCTCAGTGCACAATCAAATTGGAAAAATTCAAATATCAAATTAAAAAAAAATCAAACACTGCTTTTTTCCATCAACGGATCTATCCGGATATTTAAAGATCATAAAGTTTATCAGGATGGAGAATTAAATGTCACATGGAATAAAAAGAAACAACTTCCCACACAACCGACCGGAGCGGTTATAGCAAAGATCGGAGAAGACGGCATACCGTTTTATGTAGGTAACAACAAAGCTCCTTTCATTGTTAAAAAAAGCGGATACCTTTATCTTGGAATTAACGATTATAATTTTAAAGATAATTCAGGTGAATTTATTATCAAGATCTTTTATTAAATACAAGAAATGGTTTGAACTCCATTAGAATCCCATCTTTTTTTGCTATTGCAAGAAAATTTCCGTCATCATCAAATATCCTGTAATTTTCCGATGATGATCCGGATGAAACCTCAAGTATATCATCTGATGAAATAGGAGCACCGTTTATTACCCTTGTTTTACCGTTAAGTCCAACCGTTATCCTTGGAAATTCCGGCAATAGAGACTCTATAGGAATAATGCTTTTGGTTGGATTTTTCTCTCTCTTAACAATTTCAAGTTCATCGAGAGTAACGGCATTATCAACATCAAACTCACCGATTTTTTCCCTCTGTAACTCTTTTAGAAAAGCACCGCTTCCGACTCTCTCACCAATATCGAAAGCAAGAGATCTTATATATGTCCCGGACGATGTCACAGCTTTAAACCATAAATTTTTTTTGTCAATTATTTTATATTTTAGAGAAAAAATTTCCACCTTTCTCGATTCTATCTTAACATCTATATCATTTCTTGCATATTTATAGAGTGGTTTCCCCTTAAACTTTTTAGCGGAATATTTAGGAGGGATCTGATCGATCTTTCCTATAAATCCCTGAATAATAGTTTCAAGATCTGATTTATACAGATCAACATCCTTCTCCTCTCCAACCATGTCACCTTCACTATCATAGGTCGTTGTTGAATATCCGAATCTCATGATTCCGCTATATACTTTTTTCCTTTTAATAAAAAAATCGAAAAGTTTTGTGGCATTTCCCATCCCGACAAGCAGTAAGCCTTCAGCCATAGGGTCAAGAGTACCGAAATGACCGGCTTTTTTTAACTCTAAAATATTTTTAACTCTTTTCACAATCTCATGTGAAGTTAATCCCCTGTTTTTATTTATTAGAACCAGTCCGTCCATAAGTATATTTTTATTATTTCGAATCCAGGGATTCCAAATATTTTTCTGCAATCTCCATTACTTTTTGCTTTACAATCTTAAAGTCTCCTGTAAGAAAGAAACCGGCAGCATGATTATGCCCTCCTCCATTAAATTTTTTTGCAATCTCAAATGAACTTACATCACCCTTAGACCTGATTGAAATGCGAAAATAGTCAGAATTTACCTCCTTGAAAAATATGGTAATCCTCACTCCGATAATTGATCTTACAATTGCAATGATATCTTCGGTATCATATGATTCAATACTATTCCCCGATAAAAAATCTTTTTTGAAATATACCGAGGCAATTTGATCCTTGCAGGATATTTCAAGAGTATCCAGTATATTTTTTAAAAGAGTTATCTTTTCAGGAGGATTAGAGTTAAAGATCAGATCAGACACATTATGTGGATTAACTCCGGATTTTTTAATAATTTCCGCAGCAACTTTGAGTGCTTTAAAAGAAGTATTCGAATATTTAAAGGAACCTGTATCTGAGATGATTGCAGCATAAAGGTTAAATCCTATCTCTTTCGTAATTGATATATTCATATGTTCTACAAGTTCAAAGATAAGTTCTCCGACAGCAGAAGCATCGGGATCGACCCAGTTAATATCCGATATTCTCGGACTTGTAGCATGGTGATCAATATTGATCGTAAAATAATTCTCCATATTTTTCATCCCGCTTCTTTCCTCATTTCCGCTTTCAATAAGTACAACAACATCAAATTTATCGGGAAAAATCTGAGAATATTCAATCATTTCATAAGAAGGCAATTTTGTCAGAGGGAAAGGTGCTTCCTCAACATTCCTAAAACTAACACTCTTACCCAACTGTTTAAGAATCAATGATAGAGCCAATCCGCTGCCGATGGAATCTCCATCCGGTCTGATATGAGAAGTGATTGCAATTCTATCTGCACTCAATAATTTTTTTACAATCTTTTCTTTCATATTTTATCTCTCATTTTTTATTGATGTTTTTTGATTAAAGTCAAAAGATGTATCAAATTGAAAAGTTATCTCAGGAACATATTTCAATCTCATATTTTTTGACAATTCTCTTTTAATAAACCCTTTTGCTTTTTCAAGTTTCTCAATTAATCTATCAGACCCGATCTCATAAGAAGAAACAAAGACTGTAGCATTTTTAAGATCTTTTGACACTTCAACATGTGAAACGGAAAGAATAGTCAACTCGGGATCATTAAAATCATTAAGAAAAATATTTGATAAAACACTTTTAAGAGTACTTGAAAATTTTTCTATTCTATAAGACATTAGAAGTATTGTATTTCGGTCTCAATTATTTCAACCGCATAGTTATTCTCTATCAACTCTTCACTTTGCATAAAAGTTTTCTCTAAATGCTTTTTTACAGTTGTGATCATTGCTATTGAAATTTCAATTTTTTGCCAAACATCCTGAAAATCACTTTCGATTATCGAAATATTAAATCTGTGCTTAAGTTTCTCTTTTATACTGAGAACAATACTTCTTTTCTCTTTCAAGCTATGAACACCTCTCGCAAAAAGTCTCAGTTTAAAAACACCTACAATCATTCTTTCTGCTTGAGTTCATAAACCTCAATCATGTCACCGATCTCAATTGAATTAAAATTCTTTAGCTTAATACCGCATTCGGTTCCGGCCTTAACTTCCTTAACCTCATCTCCGATTCTTTTGAGAGTCTCAATCTCTCCTTCAAATACAAGATCACCCTTTCGAATGACTTTAAGAAGTGATTTATTAGTAACCTTTCCATCTTTAACAATACATCCGGCAATATTTCCGATCTTGGAAATTTTAAACTTTTGGAGAACTTCAACTTCACCTATCTTTGATTCAATAAATACAGGCTCAATTTCTCCCTTTATCGCTTTTTCAAGATCCTCCATCAGATGATAGATCACACTATATAATTTAATCTCAACACCTTCTCTTCTTGCCGCCATAACAACTTTCTGAGGTGCTTTGACATTAAATCCGAGAATAACCGCAGAGGAAGAAGAAGCCAGCAAAATATCGCTCTCGGATATATTTCCGATGCTATTGTGAACTATATTTATCTTCAACTCTTTTTTTGCCATCTTTTTAAGAATTTCCGATAAGATCTCTCCCGATCCGAAATTATCCGTTTTTAGGATAATCGGGAATTCTTTAATACTCTTCTCATCCATCATCTGAAAAAGATTCTGTAGACTTAGTTTTTTACCCTCTTCCACTTCGTCCTTTTTTAATCCCTTTTCCAACTCTTGTCTAAGATCTATTATTTTTTTTGCTTTGGATACATCACTGATTATCTGAAATCTTTCTCCGGCTTCGGGAGCTTTTTCAAATCCCATCACCTCAACAGGAGATGGTCTTTCCGCAGCCTTTAAAGGTTTCATATTGTGATCAAAAAGAGACCTTATCTTTCCTACGGAGTTTCCGCATATAAAATAATCACCTCTTTTAACTTCACCCTCTTGAATCAGAATGGTCCCGAGAGGTCCCAATTTACTATCGAGTTTAGACTCTATTACAGTTCCCCAGCCCGGAACACCCTTATATGCCTTCAACTCCTGCATCTCCGCAACTAATCCGATCATCTCGAGAAGTGTATCCAGATTCTTGTTTAACTTTGCTGATATCTCAACGGAAACCGTATCTCCTCCCCAATCTTCAACAATAAGATTATGAGAAGACAACTCCTGTTTAACCTTATCAGGATCAGCTCCGTCAATATCAATTTTATTGATTGCAACAATAATGGGGACACCGGCAGCTCTGGCATGATTTATTGCTTCAACAGTCTGTGGTTTAACACCGTCATTTGCAGCAACAACGAGAATAACAATATCTGTTATTTTTGCTCCCCGGGCCCTCAAATTTGTAAAGGCTTCATGACCGGGAGTATCTATAAAAACTATCTCCGAGCCTTTAATCTCCAACTTATAAGCTCCGATTGATTGTGTTATTCCTCCCGCTTCTCCTGCTGCCACTCTCGTTTTTCTCAGTGTATCGAGAAGAGTGGTTTTTCCGTGATCTACATGTCCCATAACCGTTACGACCGGAGGTCGCGGCAGAGGTTCGGTCTTGGATTTTTTCACCGACTCTTCAAAGATCGACTCTTCATACCCCATTAATTCAACTTCTACATTGAACTCCTTGCAAATTTTTTCTATATCTTCCTCTTCAAGGAAAAGATTCGCAGGATAAGACCTGCCCTCTTTTAAAAGATGATCCTCAAGAAATTTTAATTTAATGTTAAGATTATCAGCCAACTCTTTTAAAGTAACAAATCCGGAAATCTTTAAAAATTCAGGAACATCTTTGAGATCTGCAGCCTTTTTCGGTTTTATAAGATCCGTTCTTTTTTCTCTATGAATTTTCTCTCCCTTCGAAAATCTGTGATTTCTATTCTGGTGAGGTCTGTAACTCTGACGTCTGAAATTTTGAGGTCTTCTTGCAGGAATATGAGGTTTAGCCTCCGGTTTCGGTGGAATAGGCTTCTCAATTCTCACTTCGGGTTTTCTCTCTTTTTCAGGCGGTTTAGGAACTTCGCTTTTCACATGTTCAACTTGTTTCTTTACTACCGGTTCAACAGATTTTTCAATCGGTTTGATTGTCTCGGGGGCAACCGGTTTTTCCTTTTTAACAACAGGAATATCTTTTGCTTCACTCTTTTTCTTAACAATTTTTGTTTCTTTATCTTTAATATCCGCTACGGGCTTTTCAACTACCGGTTCCGACTTTTCTTCCGGCGTTACTTCTTCTTTAACAATTTTTTTCTCTGCTCCAAATTTTTTATACTCTTTTTTTAACTCTTCTATCTTTGCCTGATCTTTAGAAAGAGCTCTTAGCATCTCAAGCTGTTCCATTGAAATAGCGGAGGAGTGAGATTTGACAGGAACACCGTTTTTTTCAAGGAAAAAAAGTGCCAGTTTATTTGTTAGTTTAAATTCCTTGGTTGCTTCTCGTAATTTAATTTTTTGCAATTAATCCTCCTACAGTTTTTTACGGGTTAGATCTTCGTTTTTTTCCATCCGGTTTGTAAGTTGGAGATTCCATTTTGTAAGCCGTGAAGCAAGTTTGATATTTGACCCCTTCTTTCCTATTGCCGCAGAAAGAGTACTTTCAGTTACGGTAACCTCGGCAATTCTTCTCTCTTCATCAATAATATTAACCCTTGTAACTACAGCCGGTGTTAAAGCGGAAGTTATAAACCTTTCAATAGAATCACTCCATGCTATAACATCAACTCTTTCACCGTTTAATTCTTTGGTGATTGCAAGAACTCTGTTACCGTTCATTCCAACTACTGCTCCGACCGGATCAACACTCTTTTCCGTTGAGTATACGGCTACTTTTGATTTAATACCCGGTTCTCTTGCTATGGCATATATTTTGACAATACCTTCCGAAACTTCCGGAACCTCTTTTTTTATCAATTCACCGACAAAATTCCCGACATATCTTGAACCGAGAACAAGAGGACCCTTCCCTTCGGGAAAAACTCTTTTAACATAAAATTTTATAAGATTTCCACGGTCAAACTCATCTTTAGGGGATAACTCTTTAAATGGAATAATTGCCTCACCTATCTCAAGTGCAGCAATGATCCCTCCCTTTTCAATCCTTCTGACCTGACCTGTCAGGATAGTATCCGTAAGCTGAACATATTTAGAGTAAACCGATTCCTGTTCCGCTTTCTGAACCTTTTCCATAATAATATTTCTGGCAGTATGAGCGGCAACACGCCCCATTGTCTCACCGGGCAGAAAAATTTTTATAATATCGCCCGGTTTTGCTTTTGAATCGTGTTTCAGTGCTTTTTTCCATGAAATTTCCGAATCATCCTCAGGTTCATCAACAACTAATTTTGTTACATAAACGGAAATATTCCCTTTCTCTTTATCAATCTCTACATGGACATCTTCACTGTTATCGAAATATTTATCGGCAACTATTAAAAGAGCCTCCTCTATGGCTGTATAAAAAACATCCGTAGAAATTCCACGCTCTCTGCTTATCTCTTTTATACTTTTTAATAACTCTTCTGCCATAAAGTTTCCTCTTCATTTTAAGTCACCTGCAATTATAAGTAATTTTGCAATAAAAAGCAAACCAAGGAGGTGTTATCTGCTATTTATCTCCGATACCTGTTTCAACGATGAAGCAAACCATCCCCAAAGTTTTTTATGAAAATAAGCCATTGACATGTTTTTTTTTACAAAATCCTTTAAAACATAATACTCATGTTTGGAGGGATCATTTGTGAATAGTTTTATACCGTCATAAAGAAGATTAAATTCGGGGTGAAACTGAACTCCGAGAACATTTTTATATTTTCTGTGTTCAAGAGCCTCTACAACTTTCCCGTCAAGAGAGCGTGCAGCAACAATAAGATTATATCCGGGCTTTTTTACAGACTGGTGATGTGAGCTTAAGACAGTCGGTAATTCCGAATTTTTTTTAAAGAACAGTCTTAATAAAACCGACTCTTTTGTATATTCGATCTTATGAAATGCCGGAGCAATATTTTTGTTGTTTTCCGGATTCATAAGTTTCATATAAAGCGAACTGTGTATACTGTCTCCATTTGATTTTAAAACCTGCTCGACACTTTTATAACCGTAGATTTCCGAAGGAATATCCTGTATTAATGTGCCTCCGGCAGAGACATTCATTGTCTGGGCTCCAAGACATATACCGAGGACAGGATATCTGTTTTTCTCCTCAAGAAAAGGAACAAAAGATCTGTTTTTTTCTCCTCCGATAAGATGAAACAAAAATGATGTTTCATAATATGTCCTTATCGGAGTTGTAGCAACAGTCAGAAGCGAATTCTCCTCTCCGTAAAGTGCGGGAGGGATATCCATCCCGCCTGTAAATATTATCCCATCACTATTATCAAAAACGGCTTTAAACTGAGATGTCCAGATATTTTTTTTAAATATTCCATTGAGTTTAACTCTGCCTTTTATCTTAATAAAATCAACCCAGAATAAATTGTTTTTCTTTACATAAAAAACCGCATCTCTGTAATCGGTCAATTCATCTTCATGATAAACACAGAGCAATTTAAGGTTTTTTATATCTATTATTTCTCTGTTTTTCAATACAACAATATTTTTAATCTGACCTTTGGACGGTCTGCACATTGCAACTGTTACCGTGTGATCCTTAGCTCCAAAACCATTGGCAGGAGATATCAAAAGCAGACAAACCATAAAGACAATTAAAATAAATATTTTTTTTCTCATACGTCCTCCATTCTTCCTGTTTTAACAAGATAATCAATAGTTAAAATAAAATCAACCCAACAGACACATTTTTAAATAAAGAAAATTGGAAAAGTGCTATATATATGATATTATTCACTTATGCTCAAATCCTTTGACAAATATGTTCTAAAAGAGATCTTTGTACCGTTCGCAGTCGGACTTGCAATCTATACACTGACCCTACTTATCAATATGATCTTTATTCTTTCGGACATGCTTATCTCAAGCGGAGCCTCATTTTTTACGGTACTAAAGATTTTAATCTATATGCTGCCCAGTCTTCTCTCATTTACAATACCGATGTCAACACTGATGGGTATCCTTGCCGGAATGAGCAGAATGAGTTCCGATTCGGAAATTGTTGCACTTAGGACAATGGGAATCAATAACCTAAGACTCCTTAAACCTATCATGATCTTTTCAATGATCACATGGTTCATTTCATCAATCCTTATTATGTACATTGCTCCGGAGGGAAATTATCAATACCATAAATTGAGATCAAAAATATTCCTGTCACGTGCAATGTCATCAATTAAACCGAGAACTTTTAATCTGGAGTTCCCGACATATGTACTATATTTTAACGATATTGATAAGAAAACAGGTGATTGGGAAAAAGTATTTCTCTATTCTCGGAAAGACTTTATGATTGACAATGTGATCCTGGCGGAAAGAGGTCGGCTTATTCAGGAAGATGGAAACAAAAAAAGTTATTTTTTATTGAAAAATGTTGTTTTGCACAGTTTTGATAAAAAATCCCCCGGTAAAAAATATACAACAACAAATTATAAATCAACATCAGAAGAGATCCCAAGCTATATGTCCGTTAAACAGAGTCGGCGAGTCCGTGAACTGATCTTTCCCGACTTGGTAAAAAAATTAAAAAATGATCCGGATAATATAAATTTACAAAAAGAGTTCCATAGGAAATTTTCTCTCCCTTTTGCAAGTATAGCATTAGGATTTTTAGCATTATCTCTCGGGATATCAACAAAGAAAGGGGGAAAAGCCGGAGGTTTTATTGTATCTCTCGGAATAATATTCATATACTATACAAGTTTTACAACACTTCAGAATCTTATCCTAAAGAAAATTATCTCTCCGTTTACAGGAATGTGGTTCCCTAATTTTTTTCTTTTATTAACGGGAATTATCTTTTACCATTATACATCAACCGAAAAATCAATTGATTGGGGAAAATATTTTAATATCTCAAGATGGGAAATATTCTCCATAAAAAAAAAGCGGGAAAAGCAGCTCATTTCTTTGAAGATAAATAATTCAGGTAAAAAATTAATTAAAACTCTGGATCTTTACATTCTGAAAAAGTTACTTTCTATGTTCATATTTGTTTGTATCTCCCTTATGATGGTGTTTTATGTCGTAAGAATTGTTGAACTCATAGATAATATGATTGAAAACAATGTACCTTTCATCTATGCAATTAAATATGCGATCTCCAATACTCCGGAGATGATGAGTTTCGTTCTTCCCGTATCGATCCTGACTGCAGTTTTATTGACATTCTCGATCATGAGCAAAAACAATGAGATAACTGCCGTTAGAGTCAGCGGAATAAGTTTATACCGCATCTCAATGCCTGCAATAATATTCGGTATATTTCTTTCGCTGCTCTATTTCTTCATCCAGGAGAATATAACCCCGGGAGCAAACAAAGAAAGCACTAAAATACTGAATAAGATCTATAAAAGAGGATCTAATTTTAACATGGAATCAATAAAAACATGGGCGATCGGAAAAGATAATAAGATCTATTTTTACGATTTTTTTGATAATAAAAGAAAAAAATATAAAAATTTTAATGTGATACAGCTTGGAAAAGATTTTTCAATGAAACGGAGAATATCAGCTGAAATTGCATTTTGGAGATCTGATAAACATCTTGTTTTAAGGAGAGGATTCATAAGAGATTTTACTGATAACAGTCCGAAAGATTTTCTCAAATTCAAAAATAAATCCATAATAATTCCGGAAGGGAAAAGTTATTTTTCTAAAAAGATACTTTTCCCTGAATTTATGAATATAAAACATCTTTCCAAATATATTAAATATCTTAAAACAAACAACTCTTCAACGACAAAATATAAAGCAAAACTTCTTTACAAATTTTCTTTTCCTTTCTCAAGTCTGATAATGGTTCTGATCGCAATTCCTTTTTCATTTAAAATGGGAAATAGAGGTACACTGTTCGGGATAGGAATAGCCGTTGGAATATCAATAATTTTCTGGGGAGTATTCGGAATATTCAAAGCTATGGGTTCCTCTTTATTATTATCACCGTTTATTTCGGCGTTCACACCTCTTTTCATCTTTGCGGCTATATCCGGTTATTTATTTATGAATATAAAAACATAAAAGGAAAAATGGAACTTTTATCACCTGAAAACGTTTCTATTTGTGTGAGACATGGATGATTTTTCATTTGTAAAAAAGATTAAAGAAGGAGACCGGAGGAGTTGGAACATGATGATTGACAGATATTCAAAACCTGTTTACAACATTGCTTTGAACTTCTGTAAAAATCCGGAAGATGCTTCTGATATCACACAAGAGATCTTTTTAAAGATATTTAGAAATATCGATAAAGTAGATGATAAGTTTAATTTTACTTCATGGGTCCTCAGGGTTTCAAAAAATCACTGTATCGACCACTGGAGAAAAAACAGAAAAAATTATAACATTATTGAATTTTCCGAAAAAACATTTGGAGGAGATGACACACCGGAAAAGAATTTTGTAAAGGAAAATGATATAATAATACTTAGAAGAATGTTAATGCAACTAAAGCCGGATGCAAAATTGTTAATAATATTAAGGGATATAAGAGGACACTCTTATAAAGAGATTTCGGAAATAATGAACATTCCGGAGGGAACGGTAAAATCAGGAATAAACCGAGCCAGACTCAAGCTTGCGGAGATATATAGAAATGGGAATTAAAAAAATTTCATGCGAAAAAGTGCAGAGTCTTCTCTCGCTCTACCATGAAAACGAACTGAGCAATGAACTCGGACATCAGATTTTTGAACATCTTGAAACTTGTAAAGAGTGTGCCGACATCGAAGATAATATTTTCCAGATAAAATCACTGCTTCCGGAACTTAACGAAGATGTTCCTTTTTTCCTTAAAAACAGATTATATCTTATCTCCGAAACCGAAACAAAAGATACACCCCCCGCCTATTCCGCTCTGAAATGGATTGCAGCAATGGTAGGAACATTTATTCTTTTCCTGAACCTCTTCTATTTCACAAACATTTATCCTTCCGCTAACATAGCTTTACATAAAACGGTTTCAAAAATTGAAAATTTTGTTGTGGAGGCAAGAGTTTTCATTGAACAGATCGGCGGCTCGGGTGTCCCTGATTTTTTTAAAAACAACAAAAAAATTTCGGAAATGGAAAATAGAAAAAAATATAAAAAAGAAAACAGCCTGAAAATCAGGCCTGACAAGGGAGTTAAATATGGCTGACAAATACGGAAGAACCAAGAGTGCCCCTTTAGCATCAATAATATCGGCAATTGTTCCGGGTTCCGGATTTATATATCTTGAAAATTATCTAAAGGGATTCTCCTATATGTTAATATTTATTTCACTAATCGTACTTCTTGTATCTTCCGCAAGTGAAGACAGAAGTTCCATGCTTGCAGAAATACTGTTTTTTGCACTGCTTCTTGCAGTCTTTTATATTTTCCAGATCATTGATACGTTCAATGAAGCTCAACGAGGAAAAACGGGGAGAATTTCTGAAAAGAATCATCAGGGCAAGGATAATACTTCTCTCTCAAGTGCAATAATAATACTTACTCTCGGAGTACTTTTCCAACTGAGGAACCTTAATGTTCTCTCCTTTGAAAAGATTGTAAAATTTTGGCCTCTTATTTTAATCGGCATAGGTATAAAGATAGTAATACAATATTATTTAAATCCGGAGAAAAAAAATGACGAATAATAGAAGTGACTCGATTTTCTGGGGAATTGTAATTATAATAATCGGAATTCTATTTATGATAAAAAATCTTGGCTGGGCACATATAAATATTTGGAGATTTATAGGAACATACTGGCCATTGATACTCATCTATATAGGATTGAAAAATATTCTAATATACTTTAACAGGAATAGATGAAAAAACGTGATCTTTTTATTGCGGTAGTTGTTATTGTTTTTGGATTATTATATCAATTTTTTGAAAGCGGTAATATAAAAATATTGGAAGGTTGTAAAATAAATAATTCTATTTTACTGGAAAAAAATTATCCGAATGTTTTCAAATTAAAAAGCATTACTTTAAAAAATATTAACAGATTTAATATATCAAATATAGCCGGAAGTATTAATATAAAAAAGAATGATATTGATGAAACTTTTATAGAGATCAATTCAACAGTTTATTCGAAAAACAAAAAAACAGCTGAAAAAATCCGGGGGAAAATATTATCTTCTATCAAAAAAAAGGGTTCTTTGGTTACCGTTTCCACAACAGACAACAGTAGATTTTCCTATTCTCGCGTAAGGATAGCTATTATAATTAAAACACCTCAAGCAGAGTCAATTAGAATAAAAAACAGATATGGGAATATTTCAATAGGGATACCTTCCGGAGAAACATCAATTGATGAAAAATATGGGGACATCAATATTGAGGATACAGTAAAAAACCTTAACATTAAATCAAAATATTCCAAAGTTAAAGTTAAGAGAATCCAAAAAAAGGGTGACTTTAATTCAAAATATTCATATTTTGATATATCCGGTTCGGGATCAATAAAATTTAAAGCGGCATATTCGGAACTATTCCTTAACAACCTGATAACAGAGGATGGAATTATTCTGATATGCTCCACATCAAAACTCTCCCTCAACAAAATAAATGCATCTGAACTAATTTTAAAAAACAGTAATGGAAAAATTTATTTAGACGGTATAAAAGTAAATACTTCAAAAATAATTTCAGAGAATTGTAGAATAAATATTGATAATATGGATTGTAACGATTCTGTAATAAAAAATAGCTACGGAAGGGTAAGGATCAATGAACTTCACGGAGATTCGGTTAATATTTTGATAAAAAATCTTGATATGAACTTATTACTTGGAGAACAATTGGAAACGGTTAATATATCTGCAAAATATTGTGATATAGATCTTTTACTGAAAAAGAAAATTTCACCTTTTTTTGATATAAATTCCACTTATGGTGAAATATTCAATAAAACTTCCCTTTCATTTCTTACAACAAAAGAAATTCACAAGATAAGACTATCCGGAGGCGGAAGAACTCCAAAGATAATAATATTTGCCAAGTATAGTGATATCAAGTTGAAAAATAATTAGAACCCTCATTCTTTAAATCTTGACATTACGGGTATAATACTTTAATAATACTCTTTTAATTCCGGAGGTAGTAATGACAAATAAAATGAGTGTTAAAATTGCTGTAATAGGTGGAAGCGGATTTTATGATATTGATTCTATTTCAGACATCAAAGTTATCAGCGTTAACACTCCTTTCGGAAAACCTTCGGATGATATCACAACAGGGATTTTATCAGATCAGAGAATAGCTTTTCTTCCGAGACACGGAAAGGGACACACATTAAATCCTTCCGAAGTAAATTATAGAGCAAACCTCTTTGCACTGAAAGAATTAGGAGTTGAAAAAATAATATCTTCAACTGCCGTCGGCTCACTTAAAGAAGAGATAAAACCAACGGATCTTGTTATTCCCGATCAATATTTTGACAACACTTTTAAAAGACAAAAAACATATTTTGAAAAAGGGATTGTTGCTCATGTATCAATGGCAAATCCCGTTTGTCCTTTCTATACTGAGCTTGCAAGAAAAACCGCTGATGAAATTGGAATCAAAACACATATGGGCGGAACATATTTTAATATGGAGGGACCTCAATTTTCATCAAGAGGTGAATCTGAAGTTTATAAAAAACTTGATTTTTCTATTATAGGAATGACGCAGGCAACAGAGGCAAAACTTGCAAAAGAACTTGAGATCTGTTTTATCCCTCTCGCATTTGTTACCGACTATGATTGCTGGCACCCCGAACATGATTCGGTTTCAGTTGATATGGTTGTTAGTAATTTAAATAAAAACAGAGATAATGCTCTGAAGTTAATTAAAAATCTGTTATTAAAAATCAATAATTCAAAACCTTCATGTAATTGCAACAACTCACTTCAGTTCTCTTTCGTTTCCGATCCTAAGAAGGTTGATGATAAGATAAAAGAGAGGCTGATGCCTTTAATAAAAAAATATATATAATCGGAGAATATAATGAAAGGATTAACACTTGTTATTAATACGGGAAATACATCTACCAAGGTTGCACTTTTTGATTTTGACAAAGAAATTTTTGTTGAATCAATAAAGCATTCCGATGAAATATTATCTGAATTTGATGATATTAATTCTCAGAAAGATTTTAGAGAAAAGATAATTATTGATTTTCTTAATAAAAGAGATATTAAATTATCAAACCTTTCCGCTGTAGCTGCGAGAGGAGGACTACTAAAACCACTTAAAAGCGGAACATATCTGGTAAATGAAAATATGATAAAAGACCTGAAAGAGGGAAAGAGGGGGATGCATGCTTCACATCTTTCCGCTCAGATCGGATTGTCTATTGCAACAAAAGCCGGTGTTAGCTGTTACATAGTCGATCCTATATCAGTTGATGAATTTACTCCGGTAGCAAGATATTCCGGACATAAACTTTTCCAACGTATAATGCTTTCGCATGCACTTAATATGAAAGCCGTCTGCAAAAGATATTCTAAAGAGAAAGGCTTGAAATATAAAAATTTAAATCTTTTGGTAATTCATCTCGGGACAGGAATATCCGTTTCAATTCATCAAAAAGGTGTTATGATCGATAGTATAAATTCAAGTGAAGAAGGAACATTTTCCCCTGACAGGTCAGGAGGATTACCTGTCCTTCAGGTTGCTAAATATATAATTGAATCGGGTTCGGATTATAAAACTTTTTCAAAAAAGGTTTTCGGATCCGGAGGTCTTCAATCTTATCTCGGGACAAAAGATTTTATGAAAGTTGAAGAAAAATTTAAAAAAAACGATAATAAGGTTGTGGAAGTGGTTAAAGCTATGGTTTATCAAATTGCAAAAGATGCCGGATCAATGGCAACCGTTGTCAATGGTGTTGTTGATAAAATATTAATTACCGGTGGAATGGCATATGCGGATTTTCTTGTTAAAATGTTGACAGAAAAAATTAAATTTATCGCATCTATAGAAATTTATCCCGGAGAAGATGAGATGAAGGCTCTTGCTGAAGGAGTTGCAAGAATTCTTAAGAATGAAGAAAAAGTAATGGAGTATTAACCGAGTATCAAATGGAATCAAAGAAGGATAGAGAGAGAAATTTTGAATCTTATATAAAAAGACTTGAAGAAAAAATCGAATCTTTAAAAATCCAGTATAATCTTTTCTTTTCCGGTGAAATTAATATTCCTCCGGAGCAGGAAAGAGAATTGCTTGAAAAAGAGGTAAGAACATCACTCTACTCAAATCTAAAATCTCCGAAAATAAATCTCCTTATTCAAAATTTAAGTTCCAGATTCAACCTTTTTAATAATATGTGGAAAAAAAAATTGAATCAACTTGAAAGCGGGGAATTAAAACGCCCGTCAAAACCGAAACCCGCATTCTTGGTAAAAGAAAAACCTGCTAATAAAGAATCGGTTATTCCGGTAAGTCTTAATGATGAAAAAAGTTTCGAACAACTGTTCGATCGTTACTCCTCGTTAGGATCAAATAAGAATAAAAAAAGCAAAGATGCACTTATAAACAAAATTAAGTTAAAATTAATATCTGAAAATATCATTAATGCAAAAATCCAGCTGTCGAAATCCGATGGAAAGATTAAATTAAAAATAAAAAAATAGAGAAAAGATCTCTTTAATTATCCGAAGATAATCTCAACACTATTTTCACCTGTCAGTTTTTCAATATCTTTTTTCATTGAAACTGTAGGTTTCAGATCATATCCGTCCACCTTTATAACGGTTTTCTCATTCTTTTCTCTGTTAACAACCACAAGGTAACAAGGTGTTGAATCTTTATGATTTGATAATTTAACTTTAAGTTTTTCTGAAAAGGTCTCATCAAGATCATCATAATCTATTTTTATCATTATTTTTCTTGCATTTTTTTTTAAAAAATTCTCCAGCTCGACCAACTCTTCAAGATAAATATTCTTTGCGGAATCTCCATTCTCAGGAAGTCTTCCTTTTAAATAGTATGGACGGTCAACCTCAATATCATCTTTCAATTCATCCCATGAGAGGCTTCCGTTGTTCCCGTTTTTATAATCGGGTCGCCTATTCTTCTTGCTGAATACAAGTATTTTGATCCTTCCCGTGAGATCCTCAAAAAAGAGCTCCCCGTAAAACGTCCCTTTTCTTGATTTTCTGTTTGTAAATGAAGTGACGACACCTCCTATCCTGACGACATCTCCTTTAAAATCTCCACTGTTTATTGCAGCTATTGTAGTATTTGAGATCTTTTTAATTTCTCTTTGAAATTTCTCCAAAGGATTTCTTGTAATATAGATTCCGGCAACTTCCTTTTCCCCCTTGATCATCTCCCTTTCACTCCATTCATCCAATTTTAAATTTTCCTTTGGAATGACAATATTTCGAATAGGATCTTCCGCAAAAAGAGATTTCTGATTTTTTAAAAGATATTTTTCAATAATTGATGCTTGTCTTAACACATCTTCAACACTTAAGAAAAGAGAGCACCTCTTCATTCCAAAGCTGTCAAATGCTCCCGCCTTGACTAAACTTTCAACTACTGCTTTATTTACCTTTCCTGTCTCAATTCTTAAAATAAAATCAGAGAAATCTTTAAATTCTCCACCACTCTTTCTTGCTTTCAAGAAACTTTTTATAGTTGCTTCACCAACATTTTTTAATCCCTTTAAACCGAATCGAATCTCATTTTTGGATTCAACCCTGAAATTTTCAAAACTTTTGTTTATATCCGGAGGCAATATTTTTATCTTCATTTTTTTACATTCTGAAATATACTGGATTATTTTGGAATCGGTTGACGTTTTATCAGATTCGGCACTCAAAAGAGCAGACATGAAATAGACAGGAAAATGAACTTTTAAATAAGCGGTCTGATAGGCAAGATATGCATAAGCTGTTGAATGGGATTTATTAAATCCATACTCGGCAAATGTACTCATTTGGGAGAAAAGCTCTTCGGATTTAATTTTATCAAAACCTTTTTTTTCGGCTCCTTCAAGAAAACTTTTTTTAACAGCAGGAAGTTTTTCAGTCTGCTTCTTTCCCATTATTTTTCTCATCTCATCGGCTTTGCTCATCGGAAATCCGGCAATCACCTGCGATATCCTCATTACCTGCTCCTGAAACACAATAACGCCATAAGTATCTGACAAAATATCCTTTGTTTCCGGAAAGATATAGGAAACTTTTTCCTGCCCCAACTTTCGTTTAACATATGTATCAGCCATTCCGGTTCCAAGCGGTCCCGGTCTGTACAATCCATTCAAAACAGCCAGATCTTCAAATTTTTGAGGTTTGGATCTTTTAAGAAAATCTCTCATCCCGAAACTCTCAAACTGAAAAATACCATCGGTAGCACCATTTTGAAAAAGTTTGTAGGTCTGTTTATCATCAAGGGGAATTTCATATAGATCAAGATCAATATTTTCCCCTTTTTTTATCGATCTAAGTATTTTTTTTATAATGGTAAGAGTTTTCAATCCCAGAATATCGAGTTTCAACAGACCAATCTCTTCAACTTCTTCTTTTTCAAATTGAGTGACTATTTTATCTTTTGCTTTATATAGAGGCATAAACTCCGTCAATTTTTTTGGAGCAATAACAACACCTGCCGCATGCATTCCGGTATTTCTTATATTATTCTCAAGCTTAAGAGCATAATCCATTAGTTTAGCAGCCTCATCAACCCTTTTAACTTCATTTTGCAACTCTGAATTATTCTCAAGTTCATGTCTCAAACTAACCTTAGGTCCGTCCGGAATCAATTTTGCCAATCTATTTACATCGGTTAAAGGTATCTCTAAAACACGTCCTGTATCGCGGATTGCTAATTTTGCCTTCATTTTACCGAAAGTAACTATTTGAGCTACATTTTCCTTCCCGTATTTATCTTTAATATAATCAATAACATCCTCACGCCTTTCCGGATCAAAATCCAGATCAATATCAGGAAGAGAAATACGATCGGGATTAAGAAATCTTTCAAAGATCAGATCATATTGAAGCGGATCAATTCTCGTAATACCCATTGTATATGCAACAAGGCTTCCGACAACCGAACCTCTTCCCGGTCCGACGGATATATTGTTATTATGGCAAAAACGGATTATATCCCACACTATTAAAAAATAGCCGGGAAACTTCATCTCTCTTATCTTTTCAATCTCATAACTTAATCGTTTTTCATATTCCGGAATATTCTTCTTTTCCTTCTCAAGTTTAGGTTTAAGGTTTTCAAAACCTTTGCGACAAATTGTTTCAAAATATCCGTCAATAGAATAATCTTCAGGAACCTTAAACTCAGGTAAAAAATATTTTCCGAGTTGAAAATCAAAATTACACTTTGCAGCAATTTTCAATGTTTCATCTAATGCATCTGGATACTCGGAAAACAGCTCTCTCATCTCTTCGGAAGATTTAAGATACATCTCATCCGTCTGTTTTTTCATTGCTCTGTCTTCATTGCTTAAAATCTCATTTGTCTGGAGACAGATTAGTATCTCTCTTGCATCAGATTCCTCTTTTGTAAGATAGTGAACATCATTTGATGCTACAAGGGGTATTGCAAGCTCCCTTGATAGTTCCACAAGTTTAGGAAGTACTTCAAGCTGTTTATTTAATCCGTGGTTCTGTATCTCAATATAAAAATCATCTCCGAATACATCTCTGTACCATTTTGCAGCTTCATATGCTTTATCCTCCCTTCCTATCAGCAGGTTATACGGTATTTCTCCCTGAATACAGGCGGATAATACAACAAGACCTTCTCTGAATTTTTTTAAACTATCTTTATCAATCCGCGGTTTTCTGTAAAAACCTTTTACAAAAGAGAGTGAAATCAGTTCGGAAAGATTTTCATAACCTCTATTGTTCTTAACCAATACAATTAAGTGATGATAATTTACCTCTCTTTTTGACCTGTCCGGTCTATGTGCCATATCAAAGGGCGTCAAATACATCTCCGCACCTATTATAGGCTTTATATCAGCTTTAATTGATTTTTTATAAAAATTAACAGCTCCAAGGATATTGCCATGATCTGTAAGTGCAACCGCCGGCATTTCAAGTTTTCTTGCTCTGTTGACAAGTTCCGGGATTTTCAGATTGGAATCAAGAAGGCTGTATTCGGAGTGAAGGTGAAGATGAATAAAATTTTTCATCTACTCCCACTCAATAGTTCCGGGGGGTTTTGATGTAAGATCATATGTAACTCTGTTAATTCCTTTTACTTCATTTACTATTCTGTCTGCAACTCTTTTTAATAATTCATAAGATGCTTTATACCAGTCTGCAGTCATTCCATCTACACTTTCAACCATTCTAATTACTGCTACATTTTCATAAGTTCTCACATCGCCCATAACTCCAACACTCTTTACGGGAAGTAAAACGACAAAGGCCTGCCAGATATCATCATATACGTTAAAATTTTCCAGTTCTTCAATCAATATGGCATCAGCCGATTGAAGTTTAATGATTTTTTCCTTAGAAATATCACCTAAAATTCTTATTGCAAGTCCGGGTCCCGGGAAAGGGTGTCTATTAATGAATTTTTTATCAAGCCCGAGTTCATGTCCAAGTTCTCTGACCTCATCTTTAAAAAGTTCTCTGAAAGGTTCTATAAGATCCCATTTTAACTTTTTTGGAAGACCACCCACATTATGATGGCTCTTTATAGTGGCAGAAGGACCCTTTACGGATACCGACTCAATCACATCCGGATAGAGTGTCCCCTGTGCAAAAAATCTAACTTTTCCAATCTTTCTTTCAACTTTTTTAAATATATCTATAAAAGTTTTACCTATGATTTTTCTTTTCAATTCTGGAGAACTAACTCCTGACAAATTTTCTAAAAATACTTTCCCGGATTTCATACCGATAACATTCAACGAAAGATCATCTTTGAACCTTTTCATTAATTTTTTATATTCATCTTTCCGCAGAAGCCCGGTATCAACAAAAACCGGGATCAGATTTTCTCCAATTGCTTTTTTTAAAAGTAAAGCAAGAACAGTCGAATCAACTCCTCCGCTAAGACCTAATATAATTTTCTCATTACCGATCAAACTTCTTAATTCCTCAATTGATGATGAAATAAAATTTTCTATATTCCAGTTTGGAACCAGACGAGCGATTTTAAATAAAAAATTTGAAAAAACTTTTTTCCCCTCTTTTGAATGAATTACTTCAGGATGAAACTGTACTCCGAAAATCTTCTTTTCTATCGACTCGATAACAGCTATTTCACTATTTTTTGTTTTACCTGTTACCTTAAACTCTTCAGGATATTGAGATATTTTATCTCCATGACTCATCCAGACATTAGAATGATCTTTGATTCCTTCAAGAAGCCCGCTTCTATCAAGTATTTCAATCTCAGCATGACCATATTCCCTCTCTGTTGCTTCAAGCACTTTCATTCCACAGAGATCTGCAATCAATTGCAATCCATAACATATTCCGAGAACCGGAACTCCCATGTCCAATATCCTCTTTGAAATACGAGGAGCTCCCTTTTCATAAACCGAAGATGGACCTCCCGAAAGTATTATTGCTCCGGGATCCCTTTCTTTAATGATTTTCAGATCTGTATTGAAAGGAAGAATTTCACAATATACTTTCTGTTCGCGTACACGTCTTGCAATAAGTTGGGTATATTGTGACCCGAAATCCAGAATGATTACACTTTTTCTTATCATCATATTAAACTTATTTTATAAAAAAACGGATAATGTTACTTTTAAAGCCTCAACAAGCCGGAAGTTATCATTCCAAAGATTATTCTTGCAGTATCAAAAATATTAATCCCGGAAGCAGTAGAAATTTCCGCAATTGTTCTTTTTCCGTCAATTTTAGAAATAACAAGCCACTCAAGTGTTGAAAGAGATATCTTTCTTCTCTCATCCTTATCAATCTCATTGAAAACAGGTACAGAATCAATTGAACCTATTTTTTTTCTTAAGAGTTTCCACTCATCTATCCGACGGGCTGAATCCATAAGAATCGAAGTTACCGACTTGGTAATGGTTTTATCAACGGAAAAATCCGACTCTTCAAACTCAAATTCCCCGATACTCCATGCTGTTAAAGTAAAAACAGCATCTTCACCTTTAAAATTTCCAACCTCGGAATGAATTATTTCACCATTTTTTATATATATATAACCCTTCTCTCCGGTATTTTTTTGAAGAATAAATCTACCGCTCTGTTTTGAATTAGAGACCAATTGCATTATATCTGCAAGGTTAATAGATTCAAGCGACCCTTTTAAGCTCATTTGTATAGAGTTATTATAATAATTTAACAACTTTTGTCAAGCTAAATCAATCTTTTAGTGTGAAAAGTTTTTTTCTTGTATATTAAAATGTACTATTTTCAGCCAAACTTTATTTTTATTGAAAAAAACCTTAATTTAAACTAAAATTAGATTATGGAAAATAGAGAAATTGATAATGTCGGTGATTTTTTTGTTAATAAGAAGAAAGATCTGACATTAGAGGATAAGTGGGACAAGCTTTTTGAAAGCTGGATTGCAAAGGTTGAAAAGGAAAATATGATGCTCAATCTTTTTGAGCTGAAACTATGGCTCGAATCAGCAGAATATTTCTTCTCTTCCGAATATCTTGATTCAATAATTTTTAAATATCAGACTCCTAATATGCGAAACTATACTTTCTATATGTCTCTTTTTGTTAAAATAGCCAATAAAATTCTCAGACAACTTAAAGAACTTGATTTTAAAAAGGATAAACATCTTTTAAATTTTGAGGAATTCATTGTTGATAAAATCCTTGAAAAGGCCGGATTAAGCTCATATCCTTCTCTTACTGATCTAAACAGACCGGAGTCATGGTTTTACAGCTTTCGTATCTTTCTTCAAAATATAAAAACCTTATCCAACGAACTTTTGAAAAACGATTCAACATCCAATAGATCTTTCGATTCTCTAAAAAAGCTTTATCACAGGGAGCTTCTAAGCAGCTCAATTCTTATTTCTTTATTAAACGGTAAATTTATTCCTCAGCTGGATAAAATTTTCCAAAAAGATATTGCAAATATTATTTCATCAATAAAAGATAAGGATTTAAAAAAATATATCGGAATTCTATACATTCTCTCTTTTAGAACACTTAAAATAAATAATTTTATCGAATTAAATATAAAGAAGAGTAGAGATACTTCTATAGTAATTCCTCTTATTCTCTCACTTAAGAGAAATGTTGATTACATTGATAAATTTTACCAATCAAAATTAAAAAGATTATTTAATAAAAATAAAATTTATAGTTCTGAGGCTGATAATATTGAAAATATTTTTAATTCTTTTATTCTTGAGTATAAAAAAATATTTGATAAAGAGTTTATGCTCTATTTTGAAAAAGACGACGAGAAAACGAACAGAAGAACACTTTTGATCAATATAGTAAACATATCTTATATGGCAATTCGAGAATTAATTGAAAATATTTCAAAATTATTCCAACCTAATTTTGAAGGATCAAATATATTTGAGAACTATCTTTCAAGAAAATCAAGGGCTGACAATATAAAGAAAAAACTTGTGAATCTGCATACAAAGATCAATGATTATCTTACAGGTAAAGGTCCTATTACTCCTTCGGATATCTTTTTTGAATTAAATCTATTCATTGAGACCGATCTTAATTTTCTTCTTTATAAAGATTGGAATGAATTCCTTAATCACTATAATAATCTTCAGAAGTCAGATTTCACTCCTGAATTCAAACATAATCTTAATGCATTTCACTCATTTATAACAAAAATTCTTAAAGAGCTTGTAAATAGAAAAAATTAAGGAGAAAAAAAATCAATGAATATCGAAAAGACTTACGTAATGATCAAACCCGATGGAGTTCAAAGAGGGCTAATAGGTAGTGTGATTTCCAGATTTGAAGATAAAGGTTTAAAATTGAAAGCTTTAAAAATGATAAAAGTTGAAGAATCACTTGCTTCTCTGCACTACTCTGAACATAAAGGAAAAAGTTTCTATGGAGAATTGATAAAGTTCATAACTTCAGGACCGGTTGTTGCAATGGTCTGGGAAGGACCGGATGCGATAAATATAGTGCGGAAACTTGTAGGAGCTACTGCCCCTTCCAATGCTGATCCGGGATCTATCCGAGGCGACTATGTAATATTTACAACTTTTAATATCATTCATGCTTCAGATTCTTTGGAATCATCCGAGCGTGAAATAGGACTTTTCTTTAAAGAGGAAGAATTACTTGATTATAAAATGGAGATTCAAAATTATCTCTTCTGATAATTATTTTCTTTATGACTAAAAAAGAGAGAATACTTGTTATTTTGAACCCGTCATCAGGAGTAATATCAAAAGATATTGCAACATCATATATCTTTAAAAAACTCAGACAACATTTCAGCACCGTATCTCTAATAAATTCAAACTCTCCTCAGGACGGTTACAAAATTGCTAAACAGGCTGTCAATAATTTTGATATTATTACGGCTTTCGGAGGCGACGGAACAATTAATTCAATAGCCTCCGCTCTGGTAGGAACAGATAAAATCCTCGGCGTTTTACCGGGTGGTTCGGGTAACGGACTCATAAGAAACCTAAACATCTCACTCTCATGGAGAAGAGCGACAGATACTCTTATTAATGGAGAAGACAGGTTAATAGATATCGGAAAGATTAATTCAACTCATTTCTTTAATGTAGCCGGAATCGGACTTGACGGATTCATCTCTAAAAAATTTAACAGTGAATCAAAAAGTAGAGGGATTGCTCCATATATCTACTATGCATTTAAAGGATATTTTGAAATGCCTACTTTCAAAGTAAAAATTATCAGTGATAATATTGAATTTGATGAAGAGATAAAACTGATTGCTTTTGCTAATTTCAGACAATACGGCGGAAATGCCGTAATTGCTCCATTTGCAGACCCCGAAGACGGATTGCTTGATCTTTGTATCATTAAAAACTTTAAATTTTCTAAAAGTGCATTAAATTTGAAACGACTTTTTAATGGAAATATACATAAATTTCCGTTTTACAACTCTTTTAAGTTTAAAAAAGTTACGATAATTTCAAAAAACGATCCTATTCCATCTACGATTGACGGAGAATACGGAGGCGAAGATCTTAAGGAATATAAGGTTAAAGTAATTCCAAAGGGAATTAAAATCAGATTACCAAAAATTTAAAAAAAAAGGGAAAACCTTTTTCAAGGTCTTCCCTTTTTTATAGTTAAATCTAAACTATTTACTATTCTGAAGAAGTTGACTGTTCTGTTACCAACCCGACAACTTCAACATTTGCTCTTTTTATCAAATCCATCAAATCTACAACTTTCCCATATTCAATTTCAATATCCGCTTTTAAAAGAACTTTACTTTCGGAATTTTTTTCATCTTCAAAAATACTCTCGATCTTAGAGACAAGATCTTTTGCTTCGATAAGAGTGTTATTCAGATAGATCTCCCCATTTTTTTTGAGAGTGACTTCTGTCATTTTCCCCGGTTCGGGTTCAACTCTGTAATTAACCGCTTCCGGCAACTGAACAACAGCTCCTTTCTGTATCAAAGGAGTAACAACCATGAAGATAATAAGAAGAACCAGCAGGATATCACACAGGGGTACTACATTGGGTTCTGATTTTGTAGAATTTGACCCTGTATCTCCACCGGCCATGATCAGTCTCCTTTACTTCTTAATTTTATAAAGTGATCAATAAGTTCCGATGAAGCATTATGCATTTCACCGGCAAATATGTCCACTTTATTAAGCAAAGAATTAAAAAACCAAACAGCAACGATCGCAACACCGATTCCGGTTCCGGTTGAGACCAGAGCTTCGGCAATTCCGGCTGCAACTGAACCGATACCACCGGAGCCTGAAATCGACATACTCTGGAAAGCATTAATAATACCGAAAACAGTACCGAAAAGTCCTACAAAAGGTGCTGTTGAACCGATTGAGGCAAGAGAGTTCAAGCCTCTTTTAAATTCCTGAACATTTTTAATTGTAGCTCTGTCAATAGCCCTCTTTGCAGATTCGACCTGCTGAGCATATGTAGCATCAGACTCTTTCTGGAACTTTAACTCATTAAGCCCGGCAACTAAAACTTTAGCCAGGTGACTATTTTTAAATCTGGCATCTGACGCCAACTTTACGGATTCTTCTATTTTCCCTTCCTGCCATAATTTCCCAATGAGACGTAAAAGAGTATTAGATTGTTTTTTGGCTTTGCTATAAACAATCAGTCTTTCAATACCTACTGCAATTGCCCACACTGACATGAGAATCATTATAACAACAACGACTCTCGGCAAAAAACTCATGTGACTCCATAATTCACCTAATTCAAACGACATAATATACCTCCTATTAGTAAGTTAAATATTGCCTATATTTTTATTGTCTTTGAAGATTGAATTTAACAACAACCGTAAATCTGACCGGTTTTGGTATTCCATTAAATATATAAGGTTCATAAACCCATTTATAAATTGCATTCAAAGCTGCCTGATTCAACAATGGATGTCCCGAAACTACTCTCGCATGTTTTACTCTTCCATATATATCGGTAACCGCTTCTATAACAACATTAGCCTGAATTCTCGATCTGAGAGCAAGAGGTGGATAAAGCGGTTTTACTCGTTTTATCAGATTCGGTTCCTTAACCCTGGTTACATTCAGATTACTCATATCCGAAGAACCCGGACTGCCGAGAACTCCTCCGACTATACCACCCTCAACTCCACCTTCGACTCCACCTTCAATACCTTCGTCAAGTCCGAGATCGGAAATATCCTCTTCCTGAATCTCTTCCGGAATTTCAATGGGTGCAACAAGTCTTCCCGTCATAATCGGTTTATTTTCAATTTTCTGCTGATCTTCCTTCTTTTTTGATTTACTGGATGATTTCTTCTTTGCAGCCGGTGGTGGTGGCGGTGGCGGCGGCGGCGGGGTTGATGAAAGAAATACATTCATCACTTTAACCTCCGGCAAATTAGAATCAGCCGTCATAAGAGGAACCACTACCAATAGAATCAGAATTATTGCATGTGCAAGAAAGGATATAGGTACGGTCATCCAGGCCTTTGTTGGCTTTTTTGTTCCACTTGACTCTATCAATGAATCTCCAAACATATAAACCTCCCGATTAAAGCTTGAATCGAAAACAATATATAATAAAATCCTAAAAAATTCAAGTTTTATCTACTTTTTTTTCTTTAAAAAATGTTTTTCCCAAATCCTAAGCCATGCACAGGATTGGAAGATTGAAGAGTATGTACCAATAACGATCCCGACAAGTAATGTAAACGAAAATGCATGTATAACTTCACCACCGAGAAAAAAGAGAGCGAGAACCGTTAACAGTGTTGTTCCCGAAGTAACGATAGTTCTGCTCAACGTCTGATTAATGCTTCTGTCGAGAATAGCTTCGGCATTATCTCTTCTCATCAATTTTAAATTATCTCTTACCCTGTCAAAAATAACAATAGTATCATTCAATGAATATCCGACTATCGTAAGAATAGCCGCAATAACCGTAAGAGTCACCTCTACATTAAAAAACAGAATGAAAGAGAGAGTGACAAGAACATCGTGTAAAAGGGTAACAACTGCAGCTATACCGAATATAAAACGAAATCTGAAACCGATATAAAGAAGCATTCCTATCATTGCCCATACCGTCGCAAGTGTCGCCTGTTGCCTCAACTTACGTCCGACCTGAGATCCTACATAATCATTACTTAAGAAAGTGAAATTTCCGAAAAATGCTTTTTCCTTGAGAATAGATATCACTCTCTTTTTCAGATCAAGCTGTTCGATTTCCGCTATTCCGTCTATCAACCCTTTTGATTTCTCTTTTTTCAGCTTATCTATCTTTTCCGCACTATCGGCAGCGATATCATGAGAAATCCCGTTGGAAGCAAGAAAATCGGTAATTCTTTTTTTTGCACTATTATTAATATCTATTTTCCCCTGAGAAAGATATCCCCTCTCTTCATCCGTCATAAAGATATCTTTTATTCTATTTGTTATTTCTTCATGCAAATTGGCATCTTTAAGTCTGCTTGCCTTTTCGTTGCTTACATTTTTATCCAGACTCTGTTCGGTTTTTATAAAGAATTTATTTCCGGTATTACCGACACGTGTTATCTCCGATTTTGAAAGTCCGATCTTTTTCATCATAGATCTGATCTCACCGACAGATATGTTCTTCATAAAACTGACCTCTACCATCGTACCACCGGTAAAATCTATTCCCAGATTAAATCCTTTTGAATAAAATGAATAAAAGCCGGCAAGAATAATTAATCCCGATAAAAGAAAGGCAATATACCTTTTCTTCATAAATTTAAATTTAGGTTCATTTTTAAAAATTTTCATTGTTAAGCTCCAATCCTAAATGCTTATTTTTTTGATCTTTCTTCCGGCATATACTAAGTCAAAGATCACTCTGGAAACAAATACAGCCGTAAACATAGATGCAACGATACCTATCATTAATGTTACCGAAAATCCCTGTATGGCTCCAGTTCCAAACTGGAAGAGAAAAATTGCTGCAATAATGGTTGTAAGGTTGGCATCAAAAATAGTCACAAAAGCCTTTTTAAATCCGGAATCAATAGCAGATCTCGGAGATTTCCCGGCTCTGAGATCCTCTTTAATTCTCTCAAATATCAGAACATTTGCATCAACAGACATACCGATCGTCAAAATTATTCCCGCAATACCCGGTACGGTCAGTGTGGCTTTGAAATATGCCATTACACCCATAAGAATAATGAGGTTAAAAATAAGAGCAATAACCGAATTAATTCCCGCACCTTTATAATAGACAAGCATAAATAGCATAACAAAAATCAGACCAACGATAGAAGCATATATTCCCTTCCTGATGGAGTCGGCTCCGAGTGACGGACCTATGGTTCTTTCCTGAAGATATTTCAGAGGTGCCGGAAGTGCACCCGAACGAAGCATAAGAGCCATATCCTTTACTTCCTGATTTGTAAAGGTTCCCGTTATCTGATTGTCATATGATAGGACACCATCAATTCTCGGTGCACTTTCAACTCTGTCGTCAAGAACAACAGCCATTCTTTTCCCGATATTTGCCGCAGAAAACTTTCTTATTTTACTTGCTCCTTGAGAATTCAAAGTAAAACTAACAGCCGGAGCACCATAACTGTCCTGTCCTCTTCTTGCCGTTTTCAGATCTTTTCCCGTTATAACAGAAGCACTCTTTAATAAATAATATCCCTTGTCCATCTTTCTGGCATTTGTTTTATATATTTTCACACCGTCGGGAAGTATGCCGCCATATTCTTTCAAAGCATCCTCTTCGGTATTGAAAGGACCGCCTACAACCGCTTTAAACTCAAGCATTGCCGTATTTTTTATAAGACTCTTAACTCTTCCGGGATCATCAACTCCGGGTAGCTGTACAAGAATTTTATCTCCTCCACCTATTCCGACCTTCTGGATAGCGGCATTAGCCACACCATATTCATCAACTCTGTTTCTGATGGTTTCTATAGCCTGATCTATCGAGAGATCTTTCATTCTCATCTCTACATTCGGAATAAGGGTTAAAGATATCTGGGTTCCTGCGAAAACATATTGCCAATCTTTAAATTCATCATCGAGAATATCTTTTATTTTTCTCTCATCGTCAAAAATAGTTCCGTAAATCTCCATTTTATTCGTTCCGACCTTTTTGATCCTCTCAAATTTAATGCTTGACTCTTTTAAAAGATTTTTCAGCTGTTCAATCCCCTGATCGGTCTGTATATCAATAGCTTTATCTGTCATTACTTCAAGAACCAGATGCATACCGCCTTTCAGATCAAGTCCGAGATTTACTTTCTTGGAAGGCGGATAAAACATCAGGACCGACCCTCCGATAACAATTAGAATGAGAATGACCTTCCACATTAAAGCTTTATTCATTTTATCCTCCGGTATAAGAAATTATTCATAAACTGATTACAGAGATAATTTACTTGGATTTTATCTCTGCAGTTCCAGGTTGAACAACGGTAGAGATTGAACTTTTAGCAATCTGGATCTTTGTGTTTTTATCAACTTCAACCTCAACTCTGTCATCCATAACCCTCGTTACAGTCCCGAAAATACCACCTGCAGTTACGACTCTTTCACCACCTTTTAAGGACTCAACGAGTGATTGGTGCTGTTTCTGTTTTTTCTTAGACGGCATTATGATAAGAAAGTAAAATATGACAAAAATTATTATAAAAGGTATAAGCGCACTCAGCATACTCGGTTGTGCAACGGCACCTCCTGTTGGTTCGGCTCCATATAATAGCATCGTTATTCTCCTTTATTGAACTTTTTTAAAAAATTGTTTTTAAACTCTTCAAACATGCCTAATTTTATAGAATACCTTATTTGCTCCATAAAATCAAGGTAAAAATGGAGGTTGTGGATTGAATTGAGAACTGCAGAATTTATCTCTTTTGAAATAAAAAGATGTCTCAGATAAGCTCTGGAAAAATTTCTGCAGGTATAACAATCACAATCTTTGTCAAGGGGAGACATATCCTCTTTATACATACTGTTCTTTATAGACAGCTTTCCCGACCGGGTAAAGAGAGTTCCGTTCCTTGCATTTCTCGTGGGCATCACACAATCAAACATATCAATCCCATGCTCAACGGCAAACAGTATCTCTTCGGGAGTTCCCGACCCCATCAGATATCTGGGCTTTTTAGCCTCCATTTTCGGAACAATGAAGGAGACTATCCTTTCAAACTCCTCTCTGCTTTCACCCACACTCAACCCTCCGACCGCATACCCCTCAAATCCGATTTCTTTCAATTTTCCAAGTGATTCCTCTCTCAATTCCGTATTCAACCCACCCTGAACAATTCCAAACTGTGCATTATGTTTGTTAGTTTCAATAAATCTGTTTCTTGCTCTTAATGCCCATTCGGATGTCAACTTCATTGATTTGATATTTTCTTCATCAGTCGAGGGGAATGATGCAAAATTGTCAAGAACCATCTGTATATCGGAGTCAAATATATTCTGTATATCAACTACGGATTCGGGTGTCATGAAAAATTTACTACCGTCAATATGGGATTTAAATTCCACTCCTTTATCCGAAACCTTTGCATTATTCCCGAGAGAGAATATCTGAAATCCTCCGCTGTCTGTAAGAATGGGTTTCCTCCATGAAATAAAATCATGGAGTGATCCGGCTTTTTTAATTATATCCAAACCGGGTCTTAAAAAAAGATGGTAAGTATTTCCCAAGATTATCGAAGCACCTATATCATTAAGTCTATCGGGAAGAACAGATTTCACGGATCCGGCAGTTCCAACGGGCATAAATATCGGAGTTTCAATATCACCCGTTTTTGTCCTTATCTTTCCCGCTCTGTAAAATTTTCCTTTGGGGCTCTCTGTTAAAACTTTAAAAAATTCCATTCATCTTCTATTTTTTAACTTTTTCCAGAAGTTTCTTATATTCATCGGCATATTTGCTTTTCGGAAATTCTTTCAGAAATTCTTCTAAAAGTGTGACCGTCAACTTTTTGTCATTAAGTTTCCGCGAGTATTCGGCAGCAGCCCCAAGACCGTTCTCAGCATCTTTCGATTTTGGAAATATCTTTCTGATCGAGGTCAATATTTCAATTGACCTCCTGTATTTTTTCCATTTATAGTAAATATAACCCTTCATAAACAGTGCTTTCGACGCCTTCCCTTTCATATTATCGAAATCCATCTTTATAATTTTATCAAGCAATTCGAGTGCTTTCGGATAAAAAGCTCTTGAAGTATATTTATTTACTATCTTATTTATAAGATCAATATTTTTATCGTCCTTTTTATACTTTTCAAGAAGATATTTCAATGTCCCGATCCCTTTTCTTAGATCGGAAACATCTTTAATAAATCTATCCGGAGCAAGATATCCGAGAATCCTTGCAATTTCATCACCTTTCTCATTGAAGAGTATTAAAGTAGGATATGAATATACTTTAAAATGTGCTTCAGCTTCTCTATCTTTTTCAGGGTTTACCCTTATCAGGATAAATCTGTTTTTCTTAAAATAATCCAAAACTTTTTTATCTTTAAAAGTTACTTCGGATAGTTTTTTACAAGGCGGACACCAGTCGGTATAAAAATCCATAAGGATCGGTTTCTTCAGCTTTTCACTCTCTTTAACAGCCGATTTCCAGTCGCTGCTCCAATTTTCCGATGAAAAAAGAACAGCATTTGTAAAAAAAATCGATAAGATTATGATTATTCCTTTTAATAATTTCATTTCTGTTTTCCTCCTTTTAGAATCAACAAAAAGATCTGATCCGATACCATCTCTTTCCCCTGAATAATTCCTGATCCGGATATATATTCTCCGCCGGATATAGATCCCGGGAAAACCATTTCAAATGATATTTCCGGATAAACCTCTCTATATGAAAGAGTAAGCAGCAAAAGTGCATTCTTGGCTATCGCATACGGAAGAACCTTTTTATACGCTTTGGAAATCCCTGCATGTTCAAATCCTACATTTACAACTGAGATCAATTTCCCTGTCCCGATAAGAAGATCCGTTATCTCTTTTGAAACTATCACATTATGGTGAAAATCATGAATAAGATCCTCCGAAGTAATATTTTCCGTATCTTTATATGTGATCGGACCATAATTGTTTACAAGAAAATTACACTCATTAAGCAATTCACGATAATCCTCTCCAAACGTTCTCAATCCCTTTAATGTTGAAAAATCACCGTACAGCCATTCACACCCTTCAATCTCTTCCGGTTTGCGGCTGTAATAGTGTCCGAACACTTGAAAGCCCTCTTTTAAAAACTTTTTAACAATCGACTTCCCGAGAAGACCCGAAGCACCGGTAATAAGAACACTCTTTTTTTCTCCGCTTTTATTCATATCGGATTACCATTCCATATCAGATCAATCCTGAATTTATTTTATAAAGATGAAGAGTATTATACATAAGCATTGCCACTGTCATCGGACCCACTCCACCGGGAACAGGTGTATAATAACCCGACTTTTTAAAAGCATCCGGATGAATATCACCCGTTATTCCATATCCTTTTTTTTTGAATCTGACTTTCTGATCCTCGGTACAGTATTCGGCAACATCCTCCTCTTTATCAAGATAATTTATACCTACATCTATTAAGACAGCTCCCTTTTTAACCATATCGCTTTTTACAAAACCGGGTTTTCCAACTCCCGCAACTACAAGATCCGCTAGGGAAATTATATCTGCGATATTCTTTGTCCTGGAATGACAAAGAGTTACCGTTGCATTCCTGTTGGTCAACATTGAAGCCATCGGTTTCCCTACAATAAAACTCCTTCCTATCACAACACAGTTCATTCCCGTGACATCAATTTCATAATCATCCAGTATTCTCAAAACTCCGAAAGGTGTACACGGAAAGATTTTTCTTCGCCCGAGCATCAACATGCCGAGATTCTTCGGGTGGAAACCGTCAACATCTTTTTTCGGATCTACGAGATCAAGAATATCCCATGAGTTAAATTTTTCAGGAAGCGGCAGCTGAATAAGTATACCGTCGATCTTCGGATCATTATTAAGAGAAACGATTTTCTTCCTTAGCTCATCTTCGGAAATATCTTTGTCATATCTGATCACCTCCGAATATATTCCCACTTTTTTTGCTTTTCTATCTTTTGTTCTGACATAAATTTTTGATGCAGGATCTTCACCTACAATAACGACAGCCAAACCGGGAGTCCGAAGATTCTTCTCTTTCAATATAGATATCTCTCTTTCAACCTCATCAAATACACTTTCAGCAGATTTTTTTCCATCAAGTATCTTCATATTATCCTCCGGAACGGAATTAAATTTAATCAAAAATTATAGCACGCACCTCCTCAATAAAAAAATGACCTTTTAAAAATTTGAGTTTTTTTTAATAAATCATATTTTTTCGAACCCGGGTTTCCATCTTATGAAAGAAGAATATTTATAGGAATACGCCCTATTTTACATTAATATATTTTACTTATAGGAAAAATACGGAAACAATGGTTTTACCGTAAATGGAAAAGATGAATTAATATACTTTTAATAATACCTATATTCGGTTATCACCCAGCATCCATCCGCATTTTTTTTAAATATCCAGGTGTCTTTCAACTCCGTATTATTATATTCCACAGGATCCTCCCCTGTTTTAATATAAACACCTGAATTGGAGCTCGAAAAATAGGCTGTATCTTCCGTAATTCCCTTTCCGAATGTTTTAATATCAAAATTTTTTGCTCCCGTAAAATCATAATCTCTAAATAACTCCTTATAATGAGAAACAGCATCATTCCACTCTGTTCCATCTCTTTCATTGACAATATGAGCCTTTGGAGCAAAAATTGCTCTGATAACAGACATATTCTCATTGTTAGCAGCTTCGGCTTCCGCTTTAATCATCGTGGTGATTGTAACTAAATCAGTATCACTCTGATATGGACATTTGTCGGGACCCGGTTCTATACAAGCATTCATTCCCAGAAGAAATATAGTTAAAGCAGTAATTAGAAGAAAACTTCCCGAAAAAGCTAACAAATTTTTAATACCTTTTAAATTCATCTCTCACCCTCCATCTTCATATGTTCCAAATTATTATTTATATTAAATTCTAACAAAAATCTTTACAGAATTCCAAAACTTTGAGAATTTTTCCAATATATCATAAAACCGGAAACTACTTTTAAGGAAACATATTAAAGATTAAAAAAATTTTTTTTATAAAAATATATAAAATAAATTTGACCTTTAGGGATTTTTTTTCTATATTTGTAATTATTTCAACATTAACAATACTTTGCATGAAGTATCAGGAGGAATAGTGAAGAGAACAATTATATTAATCTTAGTTTTAACAATGGTTATTTCAACATCTGTCTTTGCAACCGATAGTAACAAAAAAATGTTTGTTGAGTTACAGGGGAATTCTATGTTTCCTTCGGATGGAAACTTTAAAACAATATACGGTTCTTCAGCACTTTACATCAGAGGTAAAGCCGGATACAAATTCATTAAAGATTTTTATCTCTTTTTCGGATGCGGACTTCTTCACAAGACAGGCAAAACACCACTTTTAAAAGCCGAAGCGACATCAGATCAAAAGATCTGTATTTTCGGTGCAGGTTACGAAGGAACCGTTTCCGGGAAATTGGGATATCGTCTTGAGGCGGGAGGTTCTAATTTTTCATATAAAGAAGAAGCTCTTGACAAATCTGTAAGCAGCAGCAAACTCGGTATAATGTTAAACGGCAGTATCGTATACGACTTCAACTCTACCATATTCACCGCTCTGTCTCTCGGTTATTTCGGAGCCTCTGATACTATTAATAACGTGGACATTAAACTCGGAGGATTAAACATTGCATTCGGATTCGGAATAAGAATCTGATTGATATTCTCCTTTAATTAAAATCTAATTAATAATCGGTTGGTTTTACTTTTTTATATAGTAAAAACCAAATTATCAAACGAAAAAATTATGATTGTAAAAAACTGCAATCTTCACGGTTACTGGACGGAAGAGAAAAAGTTATAAAATTTTAGAAAAAGAAGTTAAGATTTGACATTTAAAAAAAATGTTATATAATAATAATCGGAATGATTATTAATAACGATTCTATGAAATTCAGAAGAAGCCTTCAAAGAGAAAAAATTTACAACCTTCTCAGATCAACTACAACTCACCCGACTGCAGATTGGATATACGGGAAATTAAAAAGCGAATTTCCTAAACTAAGCCAGGGAACTGTTTACCGGAATCTTTCAATTCTACTTAATCAGAAAAAGATAAAAAAAATAAGGAATGGAAGTACGTTTGACCGGTATGAGGCAAATATGTCTCTTCATTACCATATGATATGCAAAAATTGCGGAAGTATTACAGACATTGATATACCGAACTGTAAAGATGTAGTTGAAAACACTCAAAAGTTTACAAATTTTTCTATCGAAAGCTTTCAAATTGAATTCTATGGAATTTGTGAAAATTGTCAGAAAAAAAAAGTTTAAAAAAAATTTTCCCACTAATAATAATCGTTCCGAATTTAAACAAGGAGAATATAATGGAAGAAAAAGAATTTAACATGCCTTTACTTGGAGATCCTTTTCCGGAGATAGAGGTTCAGACAACACACGGTCCAATGAACATACCCGGGGATCTTAAGGGGAAATGGTTTGTTTTGTTTAGCCATCCCGCTGATTTCACACCCGTATGTACAACGGAATTTGTTGCTTTTCAGAAAAGATTTGATCAGTTCCAAGAACTCGGTGCCGAATTAATCGGAATGTCTGTTGATCAGGTTTTCTCTCATATCAAATGGGTTCAGTGGATCAAAGACGAATTGAATGTAGAGATCAAATTTCCGATAGTAGCTGCAAATGACCGGATTGCATCAAAACTTGGTATGCTGCATCCGGGGAAAGGTACAAACACGGTAAGAGCGGTATTCATAGTAGATCCCGAAAGCAAAGTAAGACTTGTAATTTACTATCCGCAGGAGATCGGTAGAAATATGGATGAAGTTGTCAGAGCCCTTAAAGCTTTACAAATTTCAGATAAACAGGGAGCAGTTCCTGCCGGCTGGCCCAATAACGAATTGATCAAAGACAGGATAATAGTTCCACCTGCTACAGATGAAAAAGCAGCGGAACAAAGACTAAAAGATTTTGAATGTTTTGACTGGTGGTTTTGTCATAAACCGCTGGAAAAATAGCAGATTGACCGGTGGGGATACAACTTGATTCTCCGCCGGTTTTAATCCCGATCTATATAAGGTATAAATGTAAGAGCTATTTATTTTTTTAATAAATTTTATGAGATAAATACAGTTTAATTTTATATAATTATAAAGGCACTACTAAATCAAGGAGGAAATTGACATGAAAATTTTAAAGAATATATTATTGTTTGCTGCAACTATTATATTCACAACATCATTTCTTCCGTATCAGCTTTCCGGAGAAACATCCGGTATAAAAACCTTTGACAAAATAAAGGTCGTCGGAACATCTCAATATCTGGGATATTTAAATGCATATCTCCATATTACAAAAAGGAGTACTCCGGCAGAAGGATTAAAGATGTATTTAAATAATCTTCTACTTAATGAACTCGGAAGCGGTATCTACTCCAACGGAACACCTTTTCATTACGACATTTCGCCTGGTAAAATAATAACGGTTAAATATATTCCCCGGACTCCCTTAAATGACAGGACTTCCAAAAATAATAAACCCATAATCCTCGGAACATATAAGTTTACAAATTATATTCAATGGATATTTCCTCTTCCCTATTCCACAATTTCTCCCACAAAAGGAATAGTACCTAAACGAACCGTGACATTTAAATGGAACTATACAGGGAAAATTCTTTTAACCAAAGTCACTCTGGAAAATTTTACGACTCACACCAAAATATTCAGTAAAACCGTAAAAGCCGAATCTATAGAAATTCCCTCTCTTCTTTTCAAAAAGGGAATAAAATATAGATTTGACCTTGAAGTTGTAGGACCAATGGGAAAATTCCAAATGACTAATGCAACGGCTTTTGGATCAAAAATAGTTTTTTATTACTGGGATCACCTATATTTTACGGTAAAATAAATTATTTCAATTTAGAAAAGCAGCAATATTTTCCTCTATCTTTTCAATGACCTTTTAATCAAGAAGATGAGTAATAAGACCGCTTCTTAATTTAGGCTCAAACCATGTTGATTTCGGCGGCATTATTTTCCCGGAATCCGCAACAAGAAACAGCTCTTCGATAGATGTCGGATAGAGAGAAAAAGCCAATTTAAATTTACCTGAATCCACCAGTTTCTCCAGCTCTCCCGTACCTCTTATCCCGCCTATGAAATCAATCCTCTTGTCTCTTCTCGGATCCTCAATATTAAGAACGGGAGCAAGCAGATTGTCCTGAAGAATGGCGACATCAAGAGAAGCAACAGGATCATTTTGATCATAACTTCCATCCTTCGGTTTTAACAAATACCACTTTTCTCCGACATACATACAAAATGAGTGTCTCTGTTCAGGAACTTTAGAATCCGTCTCCTCATAAGTAAAATTTGTAGAGATCTTATGAAACAATTCAGCCTTGCACATTCCGTTCATATCTTTCACAACTCTGTTGTAAGGCAATATCTTCATCTGATTGTGAGGAAATATCACTGAAAGAAAAAAATTATACTCTTCATTGCCTGTATGGTTGGGGTTTTCATTTTCTCTCTCAATTTTTATCTTTGTAGCTGAAGCGGAACGGTGATGCCCATCTGCAACATATAAAAATTCAATCCTATCAAATTCACTTTTTAATTCATCAATCAGTTCACTATCTTCAATAAGATAAAAAACATGTGTGACTTCATCCTCGGAAGTAAAATTATACTCCGGATCGGATTTCATAGCTTTTTCAAAAAGTGATATCACTTTATCATTCTGTTTAAATGTAAGAAAAACAGGACCCGTATTAGCATTAAGAGTTTTAATATGACGCATACGATCTTTTTCCTTAGCCTCTCTCGTATGTTCATGCTTTTTTATTATATCATCCTGATAATCCTTAGCCGAAGCTCCGGCTACAAGTCCTATCTGACTATGCCCTTGCCAGATCTGTTTATAAAGATAAAAAACTTTTTCTTTATCCTGAAATAGTATCCCCGAATCAATGAACCGTTCAAAATTTTCCTTAGCCTTCAGATATACTTCGTCCGAATAAAGATCGGTTCCGGAGGGAAGATCTATTTCAGGCTTAACAATATGTAAAAATGAAAATTCATTCCCTTTTGCCATCATTCTTGCTTCTTCGGAATTTAAGACATCATATGGGGGAGATGCTACTTCCCGAGCCAGATCCTTCTTCGGTCTTAATCCTTTAAACGGTTCAATCCTTGCCATTTTTCACCTCTTGCTAATTATATGAAAAGAATCACTTCTGTCAACATTTTCGTTGCAAATAGCTATCCTTTTATTATGTTTTCTTAATATAAATACCATCTCTATATATAATTCTTATAAATACTCTTTAATAAAGAAAATTATTGTAAATTGTTGTAAAATTATTGAAGTGAAAATTAAAAAATTAAAGTATGAAATTTTTTTCATCATATTGATCAGTTTTTTCCATCTCGGATTCATATATTCGGGAACACTTAATATATACAATAAAAAGATTAGAAAAAGCGAGATCATCATGTTGAAGATGATAAATTATGAAAGAGAAAAAAGAGGGATTAAAAAACTTATATTTAATTCCGGATTAAGGTCAGCGGCAAAAACACATAATCTTAAAATGATAAATGAAAATAGGCTCAGTCATAATTTTAAAGGGTATCCAAAACTCGGGAAAAGATTAGCGGAATCCGGAATATATTTTATTGCAGCAGGGGAGAATATTGCTTTCGGCAGTTTTTATCTTCCCGATTTCTTTCACAATGGCTTTATGAAGAGCAGAGAACACAGGGGAAATATCCTCGACAAAAGATTTACACATTGTGGAATATCAGTTATCAAAAATAAAGACGGATTTTATGTTACTCAGGAATTTGCAAACATTTTTTCCCCTGAAAAAACAAAAAAACTTAAAAAGAAATTGATCGAATATATAAAAATGATATCCGAATACGAGGGAAATACAGATATCAAATATTCATATGATACCGAATCCTATACGGATACTTTTTCCGCAGCACTCTTGAAAGGGAGAAAAACAAAATCTATTCCCAAAGAGTTGAAAGAATTCAGTCTTATCGAAATTCTCTCTCCGGAAACAACAGGAATAGAACAATTTATTTCCGGTATTCTCAGGAAAGGACAGGTTTCTTTATTTTCCATTTCCATAAGGTTGGGAAGAAATAAAAAAAACCCCGGCGGAACATATGCTTTTGCAATGCTCTGGAAAAAATAGTCTACTCGAATACAATTTTATTAATCTTATTCTGCAATCTTTTTAATCGTTTTTCAAAGTCTTCTCTCTGTTTACCGGTTATATCGGCAACTTCAAGTCCGGCTTGAACGATCTCAATCGCTTCATGAAAATTCTTCTCTCTATGTTCATAATGTATGGAAAGCTCTCTGAATGCAAGATGATCTCCTGAAACACTTAGAACCCTCCACAACTCTTTTGCCTCTTTTAAAAGATGTTCTCTCTTTTTTATCATAGCAAATCTTTTAACCGACTGAAAAACGATCTCCTGCCTATAATCAGAAGAATTCAACAAACTATACAGCAATCCGGCTTTTTCCAAATTTCCGAAACGTTCATACAGCCTCGCTATACCAAAAATCTCACCTTCATCATCAATCACAGACAGATCATCCATATATTTCACTCCGAGCAGAAGAAGGGCCGACAATCCGACAATATCCATAGCATTATGTTCAATAATATTTTCAATAAGGGAAAAATTTCCACTTCTCAGATAACTAAAATAGAGAGAAGGAATAAGACTTCCGTCTACATCTTCATCCCTTGAAATATCAAGAAGAATATCTCCAAGATAACCGAGTCTTCTTGATTCATATGTATTTTTCCATATAATTCTTGCAACCGGAAGAAAATCAAGATGAGGAATCTTTTGAAGAGGAAATCTTTTTCTGTTCAAAATATAACGTGTCTCCATCAATGGGAAATCAAATGATTTTCCATTGTATGTTACGGTTGCGGAAAAATCATTTTCAGACAGAAAACTATCAACGGCATCAAGAAATTTCCCCTCTTCTTCAAGATTATTCAGGACAAATATTTTAACTTT
This sequence comes from uncultured Clostridia bacterium, assembly GCA_964633415.1. Lineage (GTDB taxonomy): Bacteria > Acidobacteriota > Aminicenantia > UBA2199 > UBA2199 > CAZNLS01. The sequence goes on from CAZWFY010000008.1 coordinate 55,252, forward strand.
AAAAAAACCCTCTTCAAAAAATCCGAACCCCAGCATAAAGGGGATTGTACCGGTCCCTCCGGAAAGACCTGTGGTCTCCGTATCAAAATATAAAAATTTTCCGGGATCAATTTTTTTTATTGAAGAATCTTTAAATATAACCGAAAGAATTTCCGGATTGATCTCAAACCATTCTGCAAGTCTGACCTTACCGAATTTACTTTCAAGCGGATAACTGTATTCTCTTAGTATATAATCATCTAACCGGTCTGCTTCTTCTTTTATCGGAACACTCTCTCTTACTTTCTCTTTCCCGATATTCTGCTTAACAAGTTTCTCCAGTTTCTCTCTTGTAGAAAGTCCGTTATTTGATCTGATCTTATTCCAATCTTTTTTAATTTTATCTTTTCCAAGATCATTTAACTTTTTTTTTAAATCACTCATAAGACAATCTATATGATTATAACCCGGAATAAATTTAAAAACATAATATAGTTTTCGGAATTTTTTTTAAATGATAATAATCGGATCAGTCGATAATAAAATCCATCGGATTCAAAGCTTTCCCCATAAATCTGACTTCATAGTGAAGATGCGGTCCTGTACTTCTTCCCGAACTGCCTACAAAACCTATAACCTGACCACGTTTTACTCGATCGCCCTCTTTTACATTAAATGCGGAAAGATGACCATATCTGGTTGTATATCCGAAATTATGATCAATTATAATCATATTACCGTAATAGTCTCTGTATTCTGCTACAAGAACAACTCCATCGGCAGGAGCAATAACTCTATTCCCGGACTGAGTAGCTATATCCTGCCCATAATGAAAACTTCTTTTTCCTGTGAAAGGATGTATTCTCGGACCGAAAGAGTTTGTCAGATATCCTCTCGTCGGCCATATTGAAGGAGTAGAAGCCAATCTGACTTTCTGTTTTGTAATAACATTCTCAACAAATTTAAGAGTATCCTCTATTTTTTTTGCATCTTTCAGATCATTTATAGATTCCTTCAGTATAGACCTCTTTTCTAAAGCGGAATTTATCATATTTCCATTCTGAACAAGTTCAACATCGGAAGATATATCTACAACAGGACCACCGCCGGCTCCAATTTTTTTTAATGCGTTAGGCGACGTCAACCCGGAAGCAACAAGAATTCTTTTTTTGAAATCTCTCATTTTCATAAGACTTTTTTCAGTTTTCTTAACATTTCTTACAAGCTGTGTAATTATTTTTGTTTTTTGAACGGTTTCGGATTCAAGTTTTTTCATTTTAGCCCGATCAACGGAAATCGTCATATAATCAAAAATTATATATCCGAACATAATTAAAAAAACCGAAACTGCAATTATCGAATTCCTTACAAGTTTTGAAGATAGAAAGAACTCTTTACTATCCGTGGAAGCGTCGGATACGATTATTACTGAATAAGATTTCATTTTTCCAGCCATTATTTTACCTTCGACTTATACATTAATTTTTTCTGAAAGTCAAGATATTCAACGGTTATTAATAAAAAAACAGAATTTTAAACTTGACATTTTTATTTAAAAAATGTTAAAAGTTTATTTAAAAAGGAGGAGTAATGAAAAAATCGGTTATACTTGCAGACAACAGTTATACAATCAGAAGAATTGTTGAACTGTCTTTCTCCGAAGAAGAAGACATTGATCTGATAAGTCTTGACACGGGACTTAATATAAAAGAGAAGATATTAGAGATAAAACCTTCGGTTATACTTGCCGATATAAAACTTCCCGAAACCGACGGATATGAGATATGCAGATTTATTAACAATAGCGAAGAACTCAAAGCTACCAAGGTTTTTCTTATCAAGGGTGGTTTTGAGCCGGTTGACGAAGCACAATTAAAAGATTTAACTTATGTTGACTTTATAACCAAGCCCTTTGATTCAAAAGCTCTTGTATCAAGAATAAAAGATATGCTTTCAACAGATCAAGCAGAACTCCAACCTACTCAGGAAACTGAGATCCCATCATCAATTCCCGAAGATATTCCCTCTATAGACGGAATTGAAGATGTCGGGGAGGATATCAGTTTTTCAGATATCGGGGAAAACATTGATACCGAAAAGTTTTTCGGAGACAATGAAACACAAAGTCGGGAACCGATCGGTGATGAAGTCCAGCCCTCCGAAGAGATAACTCAGGGGGCAGGAAACGAGGAATCCGATGACAAACTCTCTCCTGATTTTTCAGATGAACTTGAAAATCCTTTCGAAGGCGACAATTCAATCTCAGTAGACTCTTCTGATCTCTCCACTGAAGAAAGAGAGATCAGAGCAAATATAAAAAAGCAGGAAGAAGAGTTAAATATCGGATCTCTCACAATGGAAGAGATTAATATAGAAAATGAGATTAAAAAGAGAGAAAATCCGGAGCTTCAGCCCAAAGACAACAATGTTGAGGAAGTAAGTAAAAGCATTGTTGAAAATATTTCGGCTCCATCTTCGATAGAAGATATAGATGATTCTCAACTTGAGAATGTTTTTAGCCCGAAACAGGAACAACCGATAATTGAGGAGCCTCCAAAACCCCAGCGTGAAGAGACAAAGAAGACAATTCCGGATGTTCCCGAGACCACTATCAGCACACCGGAAACCGCTCATCATACAGACCGAAAGGAAGAGATTGAAAAGGTTCTTTCGGAGATTAAGGTATCCGAAGAAAAAATTTCCACAGAAACTCCGCCGGTCATCAACGAACCACCTGTTGCTAATAATGTAACAGAGACTCCTGTAAATGAAACTCCTTTACAAACTCCGGATATCCCGAATAAAGATATTATCATGAAGAATGTTGAAGACAAACTTTCTCAATCCGTAAAAGAAATTCTATGGGAAATAGTTCCTCCTCTCGCTGAAAAGCTGATAAAAGAGGAGATCGACAAAATAGAAAACCAGATTGACAAAGAGTTGTCCCGGGAAAAACCGGAATAGTATCATCTCGTGTTTTTCTTGTAAAATTTTTAGAAATATTTAAAATTCGTGGTAAAATTCCCAAATAAAACAGGAGAATTATTTTATGGACAAGAGCTACAACATCGCAGAAACAGAGAACGGATGGTATGAAAAATGGGTAAAAGCAGACCTTTTCAAAACTGATACAACGGCAGAAGGACAACCTTTTTCAATGATATTACCACCTCCCAATATAACCGGATCACTTCACATGGGGCATGCACTTACATTCACAATCCCGGATATTATTATAAGAAGAAAAAAGATGGAGGGATATAACACTCTATGGCTTCCGGGAATTGACCATGCCGGTATTGCAACCCAGATGATCGTTGAAAAAAAATTAAAATCCGAAAAAAACATATCAAGAGAAGAGTTGGGAAGAGAAGAGTTTCTCAAGGTAGTTTGGGAATGGAAAGAGACTTCGGAGAATAGAATAATTGAGCAAGTCGAACGATTGGGTCTCTCTCTTGACTGGAGCAGAAAAAAATTCACTCTGTCTGAAGAGATGGAAAAAGTTGTTTCCAAAGTTTTTGTAAAACTCTATAAAGAGGGAAAGATTTACAGAGGAACCTATATGGTCAACTATTGTCCCTCCTGTAAAACAGTTCTATCCGACCTTGAAGTAAACCATAAAGAGATCGAGGGGAAACTCACATATATAAAATATCCTGTAAAAAATAACACTTCGAGATTTATCGTTGTTGCCACGACAAGACCCGAGACCATGCTTGGCGATTCAGCTGTTGCGGTAAACCCAAAAGATAAAAGATATGAAGATCTCATCGGAGAAGAACTTATCCTTCCTCTTACAAACAGAACTATTAAAATAATTTCAGATGAAGATGTATCAAAAGAGTTCGGAACCGGAGCGGTAAAGGTCACACCTGCCCACGATCCGGTTGATTATGCAATAGGATTGAGACATAACCTTGAAAAAAGAATAGTAATAGATGAAAGTGGAAAAATGTCCGGAGATATTCCCACTGAATTCAAGGGTCTGTCAAGAGAAGAGTGTAGAAAAGTAATTATCACAAAGTTAAAAAGCTCCGGACTTATTGAAAAAGAAGAGGACTATATCCATAATGTCGGACATTGCCAAAGATGTGAGACGGTAGTTGAACCGTTGATTTCCGAACAGTGGTTTTTAAAGACCGAGGAACTTGCAAAACCGGCAATTGAAGTTGTAAAAAACGGAAAAATTGAATTTATACCCAAAAAATGGGAGAAAATATATTTCAACTGGATGAACAACATCAGAGACTGGTGTATATCAAGACAGCTCTGGTGGGGACACAGGATCCCGGCATATTATTGCGATGAATGCAACAACCTGATGGTTCAATCCGAAAAACCTGAAAAATGTGATAAGTGTAACTCTAAAAAAATAACTATGGATCCAGATGTTTTGGATACATGGTTCTCTTCTGCACTATGGCCTTTCTCAACTCTCGGTTGGAACAATAACTCGGAAGATTTCAAAACATTCTACCCTACATCTCTAATGGCTACCGGATTTGATATTATTTTCTTCTGGGTAGCACGAATGATAATGATGGGAATACATTTCGGCAAAGATATTCCGTTCAGAAAGGTTCTTATTAACGGTCTTATTAGAGATGAGCACGGCCGCAAAATGAGCAAGACAAAAAACAATGTTATTGATCCCCTTGATATTATTGAAGAATACGGAACGGATGCACTTAGATTCACTCTTGCCATACAGGCTGTTCCGGGAATGGATATATCACTCTCCCTAAATAGAATAAAGGGATATAAAGCTTTTGCAAATAAGATATGGAATGCTTCAAGGTTTGTGATTTTAAATCTTAAAAGTAGTGAGGACAGCTCTTTTAAAACTGAAAATTTGACCTTAACCGACAAGTGGATCCTTCACGGATTAAACTTGCTGGTAAAAAAAGTTAACGACCTGATGGATAATTACAGCATTAATGAAGCTGCCGACCTTATCTATCACTTTTTCTGGCATGAATATTGTGACTGGTATCTTGAATTCTCAAAGACAGATATTTCCGATATTAATACAAGAAAAGTTTTAAAATATACACTTTTTACTCTTTTGCAACTTTTACATCCGTTTATGCCCTTTATTACCGAAGAGATATATCAAAAAATAAAAGATGAAAAAGATTTTCTTCTTCAGACCGGATTCCCTGTTTTCCATAGTAAATTCGCTTTTACAAAAGAGTATAAATATGTGGAGACTATCAAAGAAATAATTTCCGAGACGAGAAAAACAAGGACAGAGAACAGAATTGACCCCGGTAAAAGAATGAATATATTTTTAAAAACCTCAAAGCCGGAAGAAGAGGCTCCGGTCAGATCGGGAATTAAATATTTTGACTTTCTTACAAGGAGTGCAAAGACCGAGATAGTTTCCGATCTTTCCGAACTTCCGAGGGGATTTAGAGGTGTAACATCCGGTTGGGAAATATTATTACCTTTTGACAAAGATGAAGATCGCCTAAAAGAGATAAAAAGACTTGAGTCGGAAATGGATAAGCTATCAAACCTTATCAAAAATGTTGAGACAAAACTTTCAAATAAAAATTTCACAGACAGAGCTCCGAAAAAGATAGTTGACGGATTTAAGACAACACTTCAGGACTCAATTGATAAAAAGGAAAAAATTGAAAAAACATTAAATGACCTATCCTGAAGGTTTGAAAATAATCAGAAAGAAAAGTATATATTCTACAAATCTGTTCTTAAAGGAAAATTTTAATAATTACTCGGATATCTCCCCATTGATAATTATTGCAAATGAACAGACCGCCGGAAGAGGACAAGGAGATCACAAATGGTTCTCTCCGAGAAATACCGGTATTTACATATCATTTCTTTTTAAACTGTCTACAGGATCGGATATAGGATTACTTCCTATGTGCACCGGAAATTCAATAGTCGAATCACTGAAAAAAAAAGTAAATATCAAATGCAGTCTGAAATGGCCGAATGACATTGAATTTGAAGGGAAGAAACTCGGAGGAATTCTAACTGAGAACTCTTTTTTAAAGGAAAATGTAATCTCAATAATCGGAATAGGCTTAAATGTTAATAACAAAATCAACGAATTTCCTCAAGAATTATCAGAAAAAGCTACTTCCCTTTCCCTTATTTGCGGAAAGGATTTTAAAACGGAACCTATAATAATGGAGATTGCAACCCAACTGACAAATAGGATCAGTAAGATAAAAAAAGGGAAAGGCAGAGAAATAGCAGAAGAATATAAAAGTTTCCTGAAGCATAAAGCGGGAGATCTTATCTCATTTCACCATTCGGGGAAATCCATCAAAGGATATTTTGCAGGGATAAACAGTTCGGGAGGAATTATTTTAAAAACCGGAACAGGAGAGACCAAGATATTCTATTCAGGTGAAATCTCAACTAATATCCGATAATTTTTTTGATAAAAGATTATATAACTCTCTGTTATCACCTTTTAATTTATCCATATGAAGCCTGATAATATCTTTTTCGCCTCTCTGGACAGGACCGGACAGCGATTTTTCTATTCCCATATTTTCCATATTGGAAACGGTTTGTTTTATCAAAGGGAGAAGCGGTACAATTCCCTCCTTATTTCCGGTCATTTCCAACTGAGCTTCAGCAAATTTAACAAGAGATATTAAAAAATTTGAAGATATAACAGCAGCCATATGATAAAATACTTTCTCTTCTTTTTTAACTATGACAATTTTTCCTTCAAGCATTGAAACCAGCTCCTTTGATAGATCAACTGCCTTTTGGTCCCCCTCGGTCAGAAAGAACACACCTCTAAAAATCATCGGATCCTTTTTCAGATCAACAAAGGTTTGCAAAGGTGAAAGAGAGGCAACAATACCTCCCCTTTCTTTTATTGGAGTAAGTTCATCTGAAGTCAGAGAATTTGATGTATGGAAAAATATTTTGCCCTTCGGTTCCGATTTTTCAGAAATCTCATTTGCAATTTCTGAAATTGAAGATTCTCCGGTAGCAATGAATACCATATCCGAATCGGAAACTAACTTTTTTATATCATCTTCTATAAATTTTTTAAAATATTCAAATTTAGATCTTTTATAGATATATTTTAACTTGAATCCCGATTGCTCGAGTGAATAAGCAAGATTAGCTCCTAATTTTCCCGCACCTACAATTGAAAACGAATCTATTCTTCGAAGATCTTCAACCAGTGATCAATCTCCCCTTCGCTTAACTTTGTATCAATTCTCTTCTGCTTCTGTTCTATTTCTCCTGAAGCTCGATAGGACCTTTTCAATTCATAGTAGAATTCGATGGAATTTATTATCTTCGCACCCTTTTTTCTTGCCACATCTTTTAACTCCCTGTCTGAAGTGACAACGGTAACATCTCTGAAATAGTTATAGCCGTTCAAAATTTTCTTGATCACATCATCAGCCGAATTCCCGAATCCCGGATATTTTATACTTATTTTTTCCGTCGGATTTTTTTCATGAGAAAAATCCGACGGCTCTCCGTCAAATACAACAATTACCTTGCTCTTCTTTCTTCTCTGAAATTTTCTGACGAGTCCAAGCAATTTTTCTCTGGAATCGCTATCCTCGAGAGAGATATCCGGGGAACTCCCTATCACATTATTTCCGTCAATTATATATGGCATCTATAATTCTATTTTATCTCCGGGATTCATGATGATAATTTCACTCATATTCCCGACAAATTTTTTAAATTCCTCAGGGGAAGAGATGATTGCCGGGAATGTATCATAATGGATCGGAACTGCTTTTGGAACTTTTAAAAGCTCTACCGCTTTTGCCGCAAGTCTCGGCGTCATATTAAATCTTCCGTCAATGGGAAGAAAAGCAATATCCGGTTCATATAATTCACCGGTTAACTGCATCTCCATTGATACTCCGGTATCTCCGGCATGATAAACTTTTTTTCCATCCATCTCAACAACAACCCCGACTGCCGTTCCTCCGAGTCCGCCGGAATGAAATGCGGGAACCATTGATACTTTAATTCCACTGTTCTCGATCGTTCCGCCGACACTCATCTGTTCGGCAGTGATCCCCTTTTCCTCCGCGGCAAGAGCAATCTCAAAAAATGAAACAAAAACCGCTCCTGTTCTTTTACAGATATCATAAGCATCTCCGATATGGTCTCCGTGATCATGTGTTACAACAACCATATCACACTTTTTTATACTCTCTGCAGTTACAGCCGCTTTTGGATTTCCGGTCAGGAAGGGATCAATCAGCACAATTTTACTCCCTATTAACATTAAAGCCGAATGGCCCAACCACTTTATTTCCATAATTAACTCCTTAACCGGGAGGCCAGCTCATTGCCCTGCCACCCAAAAGATGAAGGTGTAGATGAAAAACCGTCTGACCTGCTTCTTCACCGGTATTAATTACATATCTGAAACTTTCAATATCATTCTCTCTCGCAACCTGATTCCCGACGGAGAACATATGCCCCAAAAGATCTGCGTTTTTCACATCTTTAACGGAATTATAATGATCTCTCGGAATGATCAGTATATGAAAAGGAGCCTGAGGATTAACATCTCTGAATGCAACAACCTTTTCATCGGAATAGAGAAATTCAGTATTGAATTTACCCTCTGCTATCCGGCAAAAAATACAATTTTCACTCATCATACTTCTATTACTTTTATATCGGCTCCAATCTTGTTAAGCTTGATATGCATATCCTCATAACCTCTAAATAACTGGTAAGAGTTATCAATAACCGTTTTACCTTCGGCAAGAAGACCGGCAAGAACAAGAGAAGCGGAAGCCCTCAGATCGGTAGCTCGTACATAGGCACCGGTTAAATGTGTTCTTCCTTTAATTATAGACTTGTTTTCCGAAATTTCAATATCCGCTCCGAGTTTATTAAGCTCGATTGCATGCTTAAACCTGTTGTTGAATATATTCTCTCTTATTGAAGAAATTCCCTCTATCTGAGTCATCAGAGTCGTAAGCTGTGCCTGAAGATCCGTCGGAAATCCGGGAAACGGTTCTGTTTCCACGTGAATTCCATTCTTTAACTCTCCTTTTGATACGGACATTATCCCGTTATCCGATGTTATTCTACAACCAATATTCCCAAGGATATCCAAAACACTCTTTATATGTCCGGGATTTCCCCCTTTTATCTTTATATTATTTCCTTTAAAACATGCTGCGATCAGATAAGTCCCGGCTTCAATCCTGTCAGGAATCACAGAGTGAGATGCTCCGTGCAGACTGCTCTTTCCTTTAATGACAAGCATATCGGTTCCGATCCCATCTATTTCCGCTCCCATAGAAACAAGATATTCCGCCAAATCGGTAACTTCAGGCTCAACGGCACAATTTTTTAGAATAGTCTCTCCTTCGGCAAGTACGGAAGCCATTAAAATATTTTCCGTACCTGTAACTGTCTTTCCGGGAAATACAAAATCAATTCCTTTGAGTCTTTTTGATTCGGCTATAATATATCCCTTCTCCTGTTCGGTATCTATATTAACCCCCATCCTCCTTAAACCTTCGATATGGTAATTAATATTTCTGTCCCCGATATCACATCCTCCCGGCATAGCAACTTTAGCATATCCGTTACGGGCGATAAGAGGTCCGAGTATTAAAATCGACGATCTTGAGGTTTCAGAGATCTCTCTTTTAACTATGGGAGAAACCAGTCTATCCATCTTAATCTCCACTCTGTTCGAATCAAGATCCGCCGAACCGCCGATATCCCTTATTGCAGTTAGCATGGTTTTGATATCTTCTATTTCAGGAACCCTTTCAAGAACACATTTTTCCCCGGTAAGAATTGATGCGGCAAGTTCCGGTAATGAGGCATTTTTAGCTCCGGAAACAGAGACCTCCCCTTCAAGTGCCGTAGGTCCGTTTATAACCAGTCTGTAATTGATCATTGAGGCTACATTATATAGATTTTCACGGCTCATTTCAAGCGGAATAATAAACCAAGTAAAAAAATCCATTTAATGACTTTACCGTTTAACCTCTAACAAAATTTTATGAATTTCATTGAATTTTACCGGAATTTTTGATAATGTATCACTTTTTACGGAGGAACTTTTATGAATAAGGTTATAAAAAAAGAGATCTTATCGGAAAATGTTGTTAAATTAGTTATTGAGGCCGAACAGATCTCAAAAAGCAGAAAAGCCGGACAATTCGTTATTGTCAAACTCGGAGAGAAAGGAGAACGGATCCCTTTGACAATTTCAGATGCCGATCCGAAAGAAGGAACTATTACACTTGTTATACAGAGAGTAGGTGCAACTTCTCACAAATTCTTTACACTTAATGAAGGTGAGATAGTTACGGATATAGTAGGTCCTCTCGGAAAACCTACACATATAAAAAAAACAGGGACGATCATTGCAGCAGGAGGAGGAGTCGGAATCGCACCTCTCTATCCGATAGCAAAAGCCTATAAAGAAGCCGGAAATAAGGTTATAGTGATCCTTGCAGCAAGGAACAAAGATCTGATAATACTTGAAAACGAAATGAAAGAATTTGCCGATGAAGTTCTTGTTTATACGGATGACGGAAGTGCCGGAACGAAAGGTCTTGTAACCGCAGGCATAGAAAACATTATAAACAGTGAAAGTGTCGATGAAGTTATCTCCATCGGTCCTGCGGTTATGATGAAATTCGTAGCCATCTTGACAAAAAAATACAATATAAAAACTCTTGCAAGTCTCAACACAATAATGGTTGATGGAACGGGAATGTGTGGGGCATGCAGAGTGACGGTCGGCGGAAAAACAAAATTTGTATGTGTGGACGGACCGGAGTTTGACGCTCACGAAGTAGATTTTGATGAAATGTTGCAGAGACTTAAAGCATACCGAACAGAGGAGAGCCTGGCTTATGAAAAAGCACTGAAAGAGACAAAGGAGGGTATAAAGTGGGCGTAAATTATAAGGAACTCAAAAAAGACAGAGCAAACGAATGGAGAAATATCCTCCGAGAAACATTTCCCGCAAAGGAGAGAATAAAAGCCGTCAGAGTAAAAATGCCGGAAAATGCTCCTGATGTAAGAAATAAAAATTTTTTTGAGGTCAATAATGGAATTTCAGAGGAGATGGCAATAAAAGAGGCAAGAAGATGTTTGGACTGCCCCACTCCGACCTGTATTTCAGGATGTCCGGTTAATATTAATATCCCGGGATTTATTAAAGAGATTGAACGAGGTGATTTTTTAACCGCTGCAAAAGTACTTAAAAGTACAAATGCACTACCTGCTATCTGCGGAAGGGTCTGCCCACAGGAATCACAATGTGAGTCAAGATGTATATACAATAAAATAGGAAAACCAACTGTAGCAATCGGAAATCTTGAGAGATTCACGGCCGATTATGAAAGAGAGAGCGGAAAAATTTCCGTTCCTGAAGTATCGGAACCGACCGGGATTAAAGTAGCGGTTGTCGGATCAGGTCCATCGGGTCTTACAGCGGCAGGAGAACTTGCAAAATACGGTCATGACGTAACTATCTTTGAAGCTCTACATGAATTCGGAGGAGTTCTTGTTTATGGAATCCCGGAATTCAGACTTCCCAAAAAAATAATGCATACGGAAATAGATAATCTGAAAAAAATGGGAGTTAAATTTGTCAATAATTTTATAGTCGGAAGAACCGCAACGTTTGATGATCTCAGAAATGAAGGATTTAAAGCATTTTTTATCGGAAGCGGTGCAGGATTACCGAGATTCATGAATATCCCCGGTGAAAACCTTATCAATATATTCTCATCCAATGAATATCTCACTCGTGTAAATCTAATGAAAGCATTTAAATTCCCCGAATATGACACCCCTATTGTAAGAGGAAAAAATGTTGCCGTGATCGGAGGCGGAAATACAGCAATGGATTCAGTTAGAACTGCAAAACGTCTCGGAGCAGAAAGAGCAATGATCATATACAGAAGATCCGAAGCGGAAATGCCGGCAAGAATAGAAGAAATTCATCATGCGAAAGAGGAGGGTGTCGAATTCCTTAATCTTAACAATCCCGTAGAATATATCGGAGATGAACAAGGACGCGTAAAACAGGTTAAAGTAATAAAAATGGAGCTTGGAAAACCTGATGAATCGGGAAGAAGAAGACCCGTTCCCATTCAGGGTTCCGAATATCTGATTGATATTGATGTTGCCGTTGTAGGAATAGGAACCGCACCTAATCCATTGATCCAGCAAGCACTTCCGGAACTTGAATTTACAAAATGGAGTACTATGGTAGTTGATGAAAATATGCGTTCATCTATTCCATGGATATATGCAGGCGGAGATATCGTCAGAGGCGGAGCAACCGTAATACTTGCCATGGGAGACGGAAAAATTGCTGCAGAATCTATGGATAAATATGTCCGGAATTTATAAAAAAATATAAAGAAAAGATTGTTCAGAGTTAACTTCTGATCTGAAATATAAAATTTTCAAGGAGAAGTTTTGCAGAGTTTTCTCCCGATGTTTTAGATTCATAATCCAGATTATAGATAACTTTTTGAATCTTTTTCAGTTTTTCGGCAGAAAAACTCCTTGTCAAAGCAATAAATCGTTGCAGTAAAAATCCCGGTTGATTAAGGGCTCTTCCGACATCATTTACATTTATATTATTTCTCAGCATAAATTTTGCAATAAATATTTTGTTATAATGAGCAATAAGTGTTCCTATTATAATTGCAGGTTTAATCCCGTTTAAAAAAAGGAAATTCAATATCTTCAGATAACTGTCCGTATCCTCTCTCTCTATTGCTTCTGTCAGTTCCCAGATCGAATGAGCTTCAATTCCGGTTATTATTTCTTCTATATCTTCAGAATCTATATTTTTATCTTCTCCTCCCGCAATCTCCATTTTATTCAATTCATGAAGGATCGATATATAATCATCTCCCTTAATTTCGATTATCTTTTCAAGTGCGGGAGGAGATATCTTTATCCCTCTATTACTCAAATATTTTTTTATATACTCTTTAACCTCTCTTTCGGATATTTTATCAAGATTTACAAGATTAATTTTTCCGGGATCAAGACTCTTAAAAATCCTTGTCAATTTCTCCCTTTTAAGAGCTTTAAAAGCATCGGGGGTAAGATTTAACGAAATATATATCACAAGAATCGTATCACTATTAGGATCAGCAAGATAGTTTGAAAAAAGATTAAGATCATCTTTTGTCGAAAAAATTTTCTTCTGGTCACGAATGGTTGCTACAAGAATTTTTCTGGATTGAATAAAAAAACTTGAGCTCTTTGCCTCTTCTATTATCTCTTGCCAGGAGATAGAACCTTCATCATCAAAATAGAATCTTTTAAAGTTAAATTCCGTTCTTTTTTCGAGGAACAAATCTGAGAATTTTTCAAGAATGACTTCTCCGAGAAACTCATTAAAACCAAATAAAAAATTCACAGGGAATCTCTTGTCTCCATTCTCCAGTTTTGAGAGAAACTGAATAAATGAAAATTCCGGCATTAGTAATTCTCAAGAATGGCAGAGACAATAGAGGCGGAAAATTTTACAGAGATCTTTTTTAAAGCTTCACTCTCCTGTGAAAAAAAATCGGAGGAACCTACCTCATAATTGCCCGTAAAACTCATGTTTTTCTTTTCATAAATAATCGAATTGTTTTTTAAATTGACAAGTTTAACATTTATCTTTATTGTAACTTTATACATATCCACAGACCCCAATGAAGAATAATTTACGGGAGTTACATCAAATTTTAGTATTGATCCTTCAAGCAGTGCATCAGCTTCTTCAACTTTCTCCCGAAGCACCATACGACTCCTTTTAATAAATTCATCTCTAATCGCAAAGGTGACAAACTGTTCAGCTCGATACTCCGTTGTCTTATTATCAAAATCCGGAATAGCTATACTCTTAAGATCCTTAGGGATATATTTTCCTGAACCTGAAAGTTTATAACCGCAATTAACAGTAAAAAGAAGAGAAAGGAGTAATACTGATAAAATTATTTTTTTTCTCATTTTACTACGAAACTTATCATCCTGTTTTTTACAAAGATTGTTTTTACAATATTTTTGCCTTCGAGATACGGGATCACTTTTTCAGACTTCATAGCTGCTTTTTTTATACTTTCCTCACTTTCATCCGGCGGAACAATAAGTTTATCCCTGATCTTTCCATTTATCTGAATCATCATATTTATATTTTTCTCCGTGATAAAATCCTCATCCCACTTCGGCCAGGATTCATTCTCAAGTATCGTTTGATTCCCGAGTTCTTCCCACAATTCATTCGTAAAATGTGGTGCAAACGGAGAGAGCAATTTTAAAAACACCTCCATTATAAATCTGATAATAGCCGGATTATCTTTTTTTATCAAATCTATGGAAGAAGAGAAAAGATTAAAAAATTCCATCATTGAAGCAATTGCAGTATTAAGATGAAATCTATCTTCAATATCCTCCGTAACTTTTTTTATAGTTTGATTTAATTTTATATAAACACTAAGCGTACTCTTTTCTCTTTTATTAAAATCTCCACCGGTTTTCATAAAATCAATATTTGAGTGAAACAGATTCCAAATTCGCTGAAGAAATCTGTTTGTTCCTTCAACACCTTTATCATTCCAGTCCAACCCCTTTTCCGGGGGAGCAGCAAAAAGGATAAACAATCTGACCGTATCAGCACCGAACTTTTTGATCAGCTCATCAGGATCAACGATATTGCCTTTCGATTTTGACATTGCACTCCCGTCAAGAGTTACCATCCCCTGAGTAAGAAGATGGGGAAACGGTTCGGAAATATCCGTCCACCCCATATCCCGAAAAACTTTTGTAAAAAAGCGTGAGTAGATAAGATGAAGAATAGCATGCTCAACTCCTCCGATATAGAGATCAACCGGCATCCATTTTTTAGATTCGACCTTATCAAAAGGTGCCGCATCGGATTTACCGGAATAGCGAAAATAGTACCATGACGAATCAAAAAAAGTATCCATAGTATCCGTTTCTCTAAAAGCCTCCCCTCCGCAAACCGGACATTGAGTATTCTTAAAGCCGGGAGTCTTCTCAAGCAATGAACCTCCCTCTGAAGAAAAATCATCAATATGGGGAAGAGTTACCGGCAGATTTTCATATTTTTCAGGAACGGTACCGCACTTTTCACAATGGACAAAAGGGATAGGTGTTCCCCAGTATCTCTGTCTCGAAATCCCCCAATCTCTTAATCTGAACTGTGTCTTTAGCTCTCCGATATTTTTCTTTTTCAGAAACTCACCCATCTTTTTTACAGCTTCATCAGAACTCATACCCGAATATTCACCTGAATTGATAAGATATCCCTTTTCGGAAAATATTTCAGTTACTTCAGCCGGATATTCATTCTCCCGATCTTTTACAATTACCCTTCTTATCGGAATGTTATATTTTTGTGCAAATTCAAAATCTCTTTTATCATGTGCGGGAACGGACATTATCGCACCGCTTCCATATTCAACGAGAACAAAGTTTGCAAGCCATATCGGTATCTTTTCACCGTTAAAAGGATTTACGGCAAATTTTCCGGTAAAAAATCCTTTTTTTTCAGTCTGCTCCCTGTTCTTTATACTCTGTTGTTCAACCTCTTTAATAAATTTTTCTATCTGATCTTTTTGAGGATTATCCTTTATAAGCTCTTTCACAAATGGATGTTTGACGGACATTGCAAAAAATGTTGATCCGAATATCGTATCAAGTCTCGTCGTAAATATTTCAATATCAAGTTTTGTACCGTCTACTTTGAACTTGACCGAAGCTCCTCTGCTTTTTCCTATCCAATTCTTCTGCATCGAAAGAACTTTTGAAGGCCATTTTTTCAACTCTTCATGAGAGGATAGCAGCTCTTCGGCATAATCGGTTATCCTGAGAAACCACTGTTCAAGATCTTTCAGTTCAACTTCCGAATCACATCTCCAACATTTTCCGTCTATAACCTGTTCATTTGCAAGAACGGTTTTACAGGAAGGGCACCAGTTCACCTCGGATTTCTTTTTATAAACGAGTCCCCTCTCGAACATTTTTATAAAAATATATTGGTTCCATTTATAATATTCGGGAAGACATGTTGCAACTTCTCTCTCCCAGTCATAACCGAATCCCATCTGCATCAACTGTTTTTTCATATAATCAATGTTGCTCAGAGTCCAATCTTCAGGATGTGTTTTATTCTTTATTGCCGCATTTTCCGCAGGAAGACCGAGGGCATCCCAGCCCATAGGATGAAGAACATTGTAACCCTTCATCTTTTTGAAACGGACTATCACATCACCAATGGAATAATTTCTGACATGTCCCATGTGTATTCTTCCGGAAGGATAGGGAAACATTTCAAGGCAGTAAAATTTCTCTTTATTATCCGTCGGATCGGCTTTAAAAGTATTTTCGGATCTCCAAATACCCTGCCATTTTTCTTCGATCTCTTTAAAATTGTAGTTCATTACGACTCCACCTGCTAATGAGCAAGATTATACTAAATAAACAACTCCTCTTCAACTCCTCTGATCTTGTGAACTCAGCTGAAGGCTGGAAACTCTTTTCATTGAGAATTGCCTCCACCCGACCGTCGTCTATCCTTCGGAACGTCAAATTTATTAACTTAAATTTTAAACTCACTTCGTTCAAACATGAAAAATTTCCCCTCCGGGACATTATAAATTCAACTTAGACTCCTCTGCCTCCCCCGGCAATATCTCAATGAATATCTAATAATGATTTTTATCCCTTTAGACTCGTGAACTCAGCTGAAAGCTGATGGCTGTGTACTGTGAACTCTACAAAATCCCACCCCCT
>CAZWFY010000009.1:0-71572 GCA_964633415.1 uncultured Clostridia bacterium
CTCCGGCTGACTTCTGACTTCTGTCTTCTTTCTTCAGAGAACTGTGAGCTCTCCGCTGATTGCTTAATTACAATCTAAAATTCTCATATTGATTTAGCTCTTAAATTAAAGTAAAATTATTCTATGCTGAAAAAATATTTAGAGAAGAGAAAACAAAAAAAAGAGGAAAGAAAAAAGATTGAAAGAGAGATGGGTTATTTCAGGGAATATTTTGAGCTTATCGTAGAAACTCTTGTATATGTTTTCTTTGTCATGACATTTCTTATCCAATCATTTGTTATTCCGACAGGATCAATGGAAGATAATCTTCTCATAGGCGATCATCTTCTTGTAGAGAAAATTTCTTACTCCAGGTCACTGGGGAAAATAGACAGACTTTTTTTCCCGCAAAAAGAGATAAAAAGAGGGATGATCGTAACATTTAAAGCTCCTCCGGAGATGGAAAAAGAGTATGTAAAAAGAGTTATAGGGCTTCCGGGAGAAAAGATAAAGGTTGTAAATAAAAAAGTCTATATAAACGGAAAACCATTAACAGAAAGATATACTTATTATAAAGACAATAACATTCTTGAAAACGGAAGAGACAATATGAGTGAATTCAAAATTCCAAAGGGTCACTATTTTTGTATGGGTGATAACAGAGACAACAGTTATGATTCAAGATTTTGGGGTCCTGTTCCGGCAGATAATATAGTTGGAAGACCCTGGCGAATCTACTGGTCATACAAATCATCGACTGATGAATATCTCACTCCGGGTTTCATTCATAAAATCAAAGATATATTTAATACAATCATTGGTTTTTTCTCTAAAACAAGATGGAATAGAACAGGAATGAAAATCAAGTGATTCTATTAACTATTAATAAGGAGATAAATTGAAAACAAGGGCTTTAATAACCGGTATTACAGGGCAGGACGGTTCATATCTTGCCGAATTTTTACTTGAGAAAGGCTATGATGTATTTGGAATGGTCAGACGCTCCAGTATGGAAAAATTTGATAGAATTGACCATATAAAAGACAGAATAACAATAAAGCAGGCTGATCTTCTTGATCAATTCTCAATTAAAAAATTAATAGATGAGATAAGACCTCATGAAGTTTACAATCTTGCCGCAATGAGTTTTGTTCCGACATCATGGGATCAACCGGTTCTTACAGCTGAATTTACGGCGACAGGTGTTACAAGAATGTTGGAAGCCATCAGATATGTTGATCCGAAAATAAAATTCTATCAGGCTTCTTCTTCAGAGATGTTCGGAAAAGTCAAAGAGATACCTCAAACTGAAAAAACGCCTTTCCATCCGAGAAGTCCCTATGGAGTCGCAAAGGTTTACGGTCATTGGATTACAATTAACTATAGAGAAAGTTATAATATATTCGGCTGTTCCGGAATTCTTTTTAATCATGAATCACCAAGAAGAGGAATAGAATTCGTAACGAGGAAGGTTACCTATAATGCCGCAAAAATAAAACTCGGTCTTGCCAAAGAATTGAGAATGGGAACCCTTGATGCAAAAAGAGATTGGGGCTTTGCCGGAGATTATGTTAAAGCTATGTGGCTGATGCTTCAACAGGAAAAACCGGATGATTTTATCATCTCCACAGGAGAGACTCACTCTGTCAAAGAACTTGTAGAGATAGCATTTTCCCATCTTGATCTCGATTATAAAAAATATGTTAAAAAGGATAAAAGATTTATGAGACCGGCTGAAGTTGATCTTTTAATTGGAGATCACTCGAAAGCAAAAAAAATACTCAACTGGGAACCGAAAGTTTCATTTAAGGAATTGATCACTATGATGGTTGATTTTGATGTAAAACTTCTTAAAAAGGAGTATAAGGATGAACTATAAGGAAGAACGCCCATGGGGCTGGTTTGAAATCCTTATTGATGATCAAAATATTAAAGTTAAGAGAATCCTTGTCCGCCCGGGGAAAAGGCTTTCACTTCAGAGTCATAAACACAGATCCGAAAACTGGATTATCGTTCAAGGAACCGCATCAATAACTCTTGATTCCGATACTAAACAGTATAAAACAACCGACTCCGTCTTTATTCCTGCGGGAACAAAACACAGAATCGGTAACGTCGGGGAAGATGATGTCATATTTATTGAAGTTCAGACCGGTTCATATTTCGGAGAGGACGATATCATCAGATATGAGGACGATTTTAACAGAGTATAATCAGACTTCCTTATATATTTTCTCTTTTAATCAGATAATGGATCTTGCGTCTTATCTTGTCAAAATTCACACTTGAATCAACTTGCGGATGAACTCTGTTGCTAAGTATGATATAGACCCTCTCCCTCCCATTTTCCAACCAGACAGAAGTACCGGTAAACCCGTTATGACCTATCGCTCCGAAGGAAAGAGCTCTTCCTCCCGAAGAACTTAAAGAATAGTTAAGTTTAAATCCAACTGTTCGGGAACTTCTTTTAAAAGGAGTAAAATTTTTCCAGAATAATTTTACTGTCTCAGGCTTTATTATTGTTGCTTTATCCGGAAAAAATTCCTTTGAAAATTTAAAAATATCCATGGCAGTAGAAAAAAGTCCTGCATTTCCCGCAGCTCTTTTTAGATAAAATGAATTGTTGTCATGAACTTGTCCGCGTATAATTTTCTCTCTCCATCTGAAATTTCCACATAGACCTGAAAATTTCTCTTCAACCAATTTTCTTTCAAATTCATTCCCCTCTTCTGTCGGAGCAACTCTCTCTATTTTAGATGACGGTATTTTAAAGAACGAATCATCCATTTTTAAAGGCTTAAAAATAATTTTATCGGCAATTTTATCTAAAGATTCACCATAAATCCTCTCAAGAATGAACCCGAGCAATATATAGCCCATACATGAATATATAACTCTTCTACCGGGTTTTGAAATAGGTTTTAAATTTTTAATTGTATTAAGATAATCCGAATCCGACAAATAGAGAGGATACCACGCAGGAAGTCCCGAAGTGTGTGTTAAAAGATGCTTTATCTCCATTCGGTTATCAAATCCGCTGAAAAAAGACTCTATCTTTGATTGTAACGAGAGCTCATTCATCTCAACCATTTTTAATGTTAGAAATGAAGTAACAAGTGGTTTTGTCAATGAGGCAAGATCATATATAGGATCATTTACCATTTTAAGTTTATCCGGATTCAGTGAAAGATTACCATAGTTTTTATAGAGTAGAACTTTTCCTTTTTCACTGAATAATATGGAAACACCGGGGAAAACTTTTTCTTTAATAAGAGTATCTATATATTCTTCAAATTTCAATATTTTTTACGTTTGAAGATACATATAGAGCAAGAGCCAATGCATCGCGTCCTTCTTGTCCGGTAACATTATGATTGACACCGGTTTTAGCAGTTAAATAAAAATTATTCCATAGATTTTTAAGCGGCTCAACATCTTCTATTTCAGGGATATTCTCATTAACCATTCCGTCTTTCAATTCGTAAACTTTAACTCTTTTTTTTTTATAATCAACTGAGAAATATCCGTTTTTTTGGAATATCCTCAACTTTCTTGTCTTTTTTTGAGAAACACGACTTGCCGTAACAATAGCAACCATACCGGAATTAAATTCCAGTCTCGCATTTGCAATATCAACTTTTTGAGAAATTACCGGAATGCCTGAAACATCAATCTTTTTTATCCCGGTTTTATCCCAATTCAGTATAATATCAAGATCATGGATCATAAGGTCCATTATTACATCTATATCAAGTGACCTCGGTGAAAAAGAGCCGAGTCTCTGGATCTCAATAAAGAGTGGAGATGAGATATATCCGTTAACATATTCAACCGCAGGATTAAACCTTTCAAGATGACCGACACCTATCTTAAGATTTTTCTTTTCTGCAATGGAGATGAGTTCTTCGGCCTGTTCGAGAGTAGTTGTAAACGGTTTCTCCACCATCACATGTTTCCCGTTAAGCAGAAAAAACTTTGCTACCTCATAATGGTGTGTTGTCGGAGTTGATACGGCTACCGCATCAACTTCATCAACCATTTTTCTAAAGTCATCGAAAAGATTTATTGTAAAACCTTCCGACGCCTCTTTTAAATTCTGACTATTAATATCCATAGCCGATGTAAGGTTGATCTCCGGAATGGAATCAATTACTCTCATATGATTCCTTCCCATTGATCCGGTGCCGATAACTCCAAAGTTCATATTCTAATATTCCTATTTATCAAATTTAAAATTTTTAAGAATTCCTCGCTTCGTCTTTGCCAGGAATTCAAGAATAACTTTTGACTCATCAGAATCGCTATAAAGTTGCTCAAGCTTCTCTACAGCCTGAGATGTATTCATATCCTCTTTGTAAATAATGTTAAATATATCTTTTACCTTTTGGATAAATTCTCTGCTGATCCCGCTTCTTATCATTCCGATCGTATTCGGACCGTAAAAATTAAAATGATCTCTGGACTGAGAAATCTTTAAGAATGGCAGAACATCCTGCTCAACAATAGTAAAAGCTCCTATATATGCATTTCTTCCAATCCTTACAAACTGATGAACCGAAGAAAAAGCACCTATAACAGCATAATCTTCAACCTCTACATGTCCGGCAAGAGTAGCTCCGTTAATAAAAAGGGTGTTACTTCCAATCATACAATCGTGTGCAATGTGTGTATAAGCAAGCAGATAATTATTATCTTTGAGCTTTGTCAACCCTCCGCCCTTCTCGGTTCCCCTGTTAACCGTTGTAAATTCCCTGATAGTATTGTTAGAACCTATTTCAAGAAATGTTTCTTCCCCTTTAAAAGTAATATCCTGGGGATCGGTTCCAAGAGAACAGAACGGGAATATTTTTGAGCCCGAACCTATCTTTGTATTCTTATCGACAACAGCATGATGAAATATTTCACAATTATCTCCGATCTCAACATTTTCACCTACTATTGAGAATGCCCCTACGGAAACATTTTTTCCAATTTTTGCTGTCGGATCAATTATCGCCGAAGAATGTATAGACATTTTGATTTACACCTTTAAAGCAGCCATTAAGACTGCAGATGCTGCGAGTTCACCGTCAACTTTCACAGTTCCTTCCATTTGAACAAAAGGATGCCTCTCTCTGATCAATTTGACCTCAATATCCAAACGATCACCCGGAATAACAACTCGCTTAAATCTCGCCTTATCAATCCCCGTGAAATATGCCATTCTCTTTTCCGGAGGAAATCTTTTCAATATCAATATAGCTCCGAGTTGTGCCATCGCTTCAAGCATAAGAACACCGGGAAAAACAGGCTCGTTAGGGAAATGTCCCTGGAAGATTGACTCATTCACAGTAACATTTTTATAACCTTTGACCAGTCCTTCAGATTCATTGATTTCTGTAACCCTGTCAATAAGCATAAAAGGATACCTGTGAGGAAGAATCTCACGTATCTTTTCAATGCCGAATATCTCTTCCATTATACTATTTTGATGCCGGTATTCTTTGGTCTATTTCTTTGATAACCATATCCGTAATATCAATAGAGTGATTAAAATATGAGATACCTGCAATACTCAGATCAAATATAACCGTAAATCCTTTTGATTTTCCAATTCTGTCTATTATCGGCATTACCTCTTTCTGAAGAGATTGGATCTCTTTCTGATATCTTCTTCTTAATTCTTTCTGTGTATCTTCAACATATCTTTTAAATTTTACTTTCTTATTCTGGAGTTCCTCGGCTTTTCTATCTCTGGCATCACTATTAAGTGCAGGGGATTGAATAGCTTTTTCCAGGCTCTTAATTTCATTCTGCATCTGCTGGACCCGTCTCTGTTTAGATTTTCCGATATCAGCCAATTTTTTCTGGATTGCTTTACCTCTCGCTGTGCTCATAATAACTTTCTGAGCATTAATAACTCCGATCTTCACTTCCGTAAAACCGAACATGGTCAGTGTAACAAGAGTAACAATAAAAATAAGTGATCTTTTCATATTTTTCTCCTAATTTTTTTTTTATTTTTAACAAAATATATCATAATATCCATTTTAATAGAATGAAGGACCTACTGCAAATCTAAATGAAAAATGAGAATCTTCAGGTTTAAGAACCCTTGGATTATACGAAAATATAAGTCTGAAAGGAACATTCAACATCGGAATAAAAATCTTTACTTCCATTCCTGTTGAAATGTAAACATCCGTTAAATTCATATTTACATCTTTTGAAAATGCATTTCCGATATCATAGAAAAAATCAAATGAGAACTGCTTCGTTATGGGGATCTGATACTCAAGATTAACAAAAAACGCCTTTTCACCACCGATCACAAAGCCATTCTCATCTCTGGGACCGAGTCTCATTATATCAAAACCCCTTATTGACCTTTCACCTCCGAGATAATACCTTTCATAAAAAGGAACATCCTTTTCCCCGAATCCAATCAGTTTCTGATAAACAAAGTGCATTCCGAAAGTATATTTCTTAAAAAGAGGAATAAACTTTACATATTCGAATTTAACCTTATGCATATTTGTATCGCCACCGAGAAATCCGCCGGAATACCTGTAGTTAAAAAGATATTTTGTTCCGGACGTAGGGAAGATCGGAGAGTCAACAGTTGAATAATATATCGTTGGGGATAATGAAGAAATCCTTCTTTTTCCTTCCGAATAATAGAAAAAAGAATAAGAGTTATTCCAATCGATATTTTCGTTTACATCACTTACCTCTATATCCTGGAAACTGTAAACAAGTGAAGATCCCCAGAATCTCCAAAACCTGTAAGATGTAATAAAATTAAATCCGGTACTGTCCTGTGTATAAAAATTCGGATATTTGAATGACTGCTTAAACACATCAAATCCCAAGCTTGCAGGCTTATGAAAAAGGTAAGGTTCCGTAAAAGCAAGTCTGTAATTTTTTGTTCTGGTTCCTGTCTGAATATTCAACGCAAAAGATTCACCTAAACCCAGAAAATTTTGTGTAGAATATCCAAGCCCGATAAACCAACCGTCATATCCGCTGTAACCTACATTAAAATTTATCATTTGACGATTTAACTCTCTCACCTCAACATTCATATTTATTTTTTGAGGATCATCGGGATCAGGCTTGATCTCGGGCATTTTTTCTATCGTTACAAGACCTAACTGTTTCATTCTTCTAATTGAACTTTCCAAAGCACTTGTGTTAAAGCGAGCACCCTCTCTGAGCAGCCACTCCCTCCTTATAACTTTGTCCTTCGTAAAAGTATTTCCGATAAATTCCAGTTTCCCGACATAAGCCATCTCATTTTCATTTACCCTTATCGTAAGATCTGCAATCTTTTTTACCGGATCAAGATTTTCCTCCGGAGCTATCTGAGCGTAAAAATGTCCGATTTGTCCATAAAATTTCTGTATATTATCTACTATTTTACTTCTCTTTTTAAAATTGTAAATTTTTCCGGGCTTCATAGTTATATATTTTCTAAGATAATCCGTACGGACGATTTTGTTACCCTCAATAATGACTTTCCCAAGCCTGTACCGGGGACCTAATTCAACGGGAATTGAAATTTTTATCATCTTTTGAAATTTCCCGAACAAAGTCATTCTATTTATTCTTGAGAACACAGGCTTACCGACTTTAGCTTCCAAATATCCCTTCTGCCTTAACCTGTCTCTGACATTCTTTAGGTCTTCTTCCATTTTATCTTTATTATAGACATCTTTTCCGGTCACTGCAGATAAGATACCATGAACTTTGTTATTCTTCATACCCCATCTCAGAAAATATGGAGATACTGTTTTTTTATTCAAACCCGGAAAAACTATTGCTCCGATCCTTGTTTTTGAACCGGGTGAAACCTTAATAAGAATGTCCACCCCGCCTTTTGATTTTTTCTCAATTATTTTTACTTTTCCGTCATTATAACTTTTCTCAATAAGCAGATCATTGATAACCTTTTCAATTTTTTTAATTTTTGAAGAGTTGTAATAAGAAAAGGTAGTTAAAACAATATTATTTTCCTGAAGCTTATCTTCAATATCACTCTGTTTCAGCTTTTTATCAATCTCATACTTAACGGAATTAATAAGAGGGTTTTCAACTACAATGATTTTTACCTCTTTTCCACCCTCGATATCATTAACTTCGATCTTTATATTTTTAAAAAAACCGGTTTCCCAGAGTATTTTAAAATCTTTGCGAAGAACTTCAGGCGAATACTCCCCGCCGACTCTCGACTTAAGATAAAACAGGATAGTATCTTTTGAAACTTTCTTATTACCTTCAACATCTATCTTTTTTATATCCACTGCCATAAGCGACAGTGTAACAAAATAAAGCAAAATTAATATGATGGAAATTTTTTTCATAAACGCCTCACAAATATGGTTTTTTATATCATAGTTTAGTCTAAAATTCAATTTGGATTTTCTCGGTCATTCCGATACAAATTTAAAAATATGGAGAATTTCATAACTTTTCGGACGAATAAAAATGGCAAAGAGTTTCATGTTTATAAAAATTTTACACTTTTTTAATAATCACAAATCCAATTTTATAAATACTTTTCAATTATCTGAAACTATTCCTTTAATAAATTTTTCATCAACAAATATTGACTTAAAGATCATGTTTCCATATACTGAATCTTTACGGAGCAAAAATATGGGAACGGTTCTTATAACAGGAGGAGCAGGATTCATCGGATCTCATCTGTCCGATAGATTTTTAAAAGAGGGATGGGATGTGATTGTCCTTGACAACCTTCTTACAGGGTCATCAAACAATATTTCCCACCTTATTGGTAAAGAAAAATTTAAGTTCATTAAATATGATGTTACCGATTACCTTTTTTTTAAGGAGAATATCGACCTTATCCTTCACTTTGCCTGTCCCGCATCCCCTTTTGATTACGCACAGCATCCGATACATACAATGAAAGTTGACTCTCTCGGAACTTTGAATACATTGGGACTTGCAAAGAATAAAAAAGCAAGATATCTTTTCGCATCCACTTCGGAAATTTACGGAAGTCCCGAACAGCATCCGCAAAAAGAAGATTATTGGGGTAACGTTAATCCGGTAGGTCCAAGATCGGTTTACGATGAAGCAAAGAGATTTTCCGAAGCCATGTGTATGGCATATTTCAGAGAACACAATATAGATATAAGAATTGCAAGAATATTTAACACTTACGGAACAAGAATGAGACTTCTTGACGGCAGAGTAATTCCTACATTTATCCATCAGGCATTAAAAAATCAATCCATAACAATATTTGGTGACGGATCACAAACAAGGAGTTTCTGCTTCGTTGACGATATGGTGGAAGGGCTCTATAATTTTGCTACAAAAGACGGGCTTAACGGGGAGGTTGTTAATCTTGGAAATACCGAAGAACATTCAATAAAATTTCTCGCTGAAGAGATAATAAAATTAACGGATTCATCATCGGATATTATCAATCATGATCTGCCTGAAGATGATCCTCCTGTCAGACAACCGGATATTTTAAAAGCAAACAGACTGCTTGGCTACTCTCCTGAAATTTCTCTCTCGGACGGTCTTAAAAAAATCATTCCGTGGTTTAAGGAAAGAAAAGATGGATAAGAGAATTTTCGGTCCGGTACCTTCGAGACGACTCGGGATATCACTCGGGATAGATGTTATACCTTTTAAAACCTGTACACTTGATTGTATATATTGTGAATGCGGAAGAACAACCGATCACGGATTGGAAAGAAAAAGATTCTTTAATCCCGATGAAGTTCTGGAAGAATTGAATGATTATTTAAAAAGAAATATCCCTCTGGATTATATAACATTTTCCGGATCCGGAGAACCGACATTAAACAGTGATATAGGCTATATTATTAGAGAAATAAAAAAAATCAGTAATGTCCCGGTTGCAGTCCTTACAAACGGCACACTACTTTATGATAAAACGGTCAGGGATGAACTTCTTCCCGCAGATCTGGTTCTCCCCTCTCTTGATGCCGTATCCGAGAATATATTTAGAAAAATAAACAGGCCCGCAAAAGGACTTCATTCATCCGAAATAATTGAGGGTCTTGTTGAATTTTCAAATATTTATAAAGGGAAAATATGGCTTGAAGTCTTCTTTGCAGCAGGAGTGAATGATTTTGAAGAAGAGTTGGATAAGCTTTATTCAACAATAAAAAGAATTTCTCCGGACAGAGTTCAGCTTAATTCTCTTGACAGACCTCCGGCATATAAAAATACTAAAGCAGTTGATATAAATTTTCTTGAACATGTTAAAAACAGATGGAATGATCTTAATGTAGATATAATTAAAAGGATTAGAATGAGGGAGGATATCCCCTCTTTTTCAAAGAATCTTGAAGAAAATATACTTAACACTATTTTAAGAAGACCGCTTACGGTTCAGGATCTTGAAACTTTAACCGGGAAAAGACCCGCCGAACTTTTAAAATATATTGATGTCTTAGAGAAGGAAAAAAAGATCAAACCTAAAGTAATAGGCGATAAAATATTTTATACATCAAAATAAAAACCTTTCTTAAATTATACATCTGACTCGATCAATTACACTTCATTTCTTAACTATTTTGTGATATATATTCTCGATGAAATTTGTCACTTTGAAAAAGTGCCCTTTATGCGGTTCTTCCGAAATCATTGATTTCAAACACGGCACAATTAATGTAAAAAAAATTGATTCCGATAATTTCAAAATAACCGACAGCTCTTACGGCTCTCTATGGGATTTTTCCCGCTGTAAAAAATGTTCATTTGTTTTTTCTAATCCAAAACTTGATAAAGAGAGTCTTATTGAATTCTATTCGGCACTTGAAGACACGGAATATAGTGAAGAAAAAGATGGAAGGGCAAAAAATTTCAAGACGGTATTAAATAGAATAAAAAAACTTCAACCCGCAGATAATTCACTTCTTGATATAGGGTCGGCAAGCGGTATTTTTGTAAAACTTGCAAAAGAGAAAGGTTATAATGCAGATGGTATCGAACCATCCGGATTCCTCGTAAAAGAAGCTAAAGAAAAATTCGGTATAGACCTGTTTAGAGGAACTGTCGAAGAATTTAAAAATAAGCATCGATATTCGGTTATTACTCTTCTTGACATTATTGAGCATGTCCACTCTCCGGAAAATTTTATCTCTCAAGTATCGGAATTACTTAATGATAAAGGTCTGCTTGTTATCGTTACGCCCGATATAGACAGTTTTACATCAAAGATAACCGGCAGCAGATGGTGGCACTACAGAATAGCTCACATTAATTTTTTTAATAAAAAATCCCTTGAATATTTACTGAAAAAAAACGGATTGGAAATAGTAGAAGTAAAAAGATATGCATGGAACTTTTCTCTGTTTTATCTTTTATCAAGACTCTTCCCAATGCTCAAAAAGAAAAAAAGTTTACAAAACGTGCTTAAAAGGATAAACTTAAAAGTACAGCTTTTTGATTCGCTGGAGATATATGCAAGAAAAATATAAATATTATATAGAGTCGCTGAGGTTGGAGAGATGGCCGAGAAGTCTTGCAATTCTTCCGGGTTATATTGCCGCAATTGTATTATTGCCTAAAGAAACCAAAAGTTTTTCTCTTCTTCAGTTGATTCTCTTCCCCTTTGCAGCTTATATTTTAACTCTTCTGGTCTCGACCGCAAACTATATCATCAATGAAATCGCAGATGCCCCTTTTGATGCTTATCACCCTGCAAAAAAAGAGAGACCTCTTGTAAAAGGTGTCATAAGTGCAAAGATACTTATGATCATATGGAGCATCATTATTGTTTTTACTTCCGTTGCAGCCTACCTGATTTTTCACAGCAGTAATCTTCTTATAACACTCGGCACACTTTTATTAGCGGGAATTCTCTACAATATTCCGCCCATCAGAATAAAAGATATACCTTTCCTTGATTCTACACTTGAATCCGCCAACAACCCTATAAGATTCTTGATCGGGTGGGTAGTTATAGCGGGCAACTCTTTCCCGTGGTGGCTTCTGATTTCATGGTGGGCTTTCGGAAATTTTTTAATGATAGGGAAAAGAGTTGCCGAAAAAAAGTTTCTGAGTTCCGACGAATCTTCATCATACAGAAGATCATTGAGCAGATATACACAACGAAGTCTTTTCGTTTTTATGATCCTTAATGCTCTTATCTTTCTCGTTACATTCGCCCTTTTTGCAATAGGATCGGGAATGAATACTTTTCTATATTCGATTCCCTTTATTATCATTTATCTGATAATGTTCATTAAAAAATCTTTACAGGATATAGACGGTGCGGAAGAACCGGAAAAACTTCTTAAAAATCCCTATTTTGCTTTGTATACACTTTTTCTGGTTGCGATTTTTTTATTAGCATATATACTTAAATAGATGGAAATAGAATTAATTCTTAAAATTTTGCTCGCATCTGCTCTCGGTGGTCTTATAGGACTTGAAAGGGAACTCTCAGGGAAAGAGGCAGGATTGAGAACAAATATTCTCATAGCAATCGGAAGCACTCTTTTTACCGCCCTTTCATTTAAGATTGTCAAACTTTCCGGTTCCGGAGATCCTACAAGAATAATAGCTCAGGTAGTTACGGGAGTCGGATTTATCGGTGCAGGTTCGATTATACGTTCAAAAATATCGGTGCACGGACTTACTACAGCAGCTACAATATGGACGGTATCTGCGATAGGAGTTGTGATAGGTTCCGGATTTTACCTGACCGCTTTTTTAGTTACGATCCTGTTGGTTTTTATCCTCAATATTTTTAAACACGTTTCAGGACATATAAAAAATAAAATTAAACTCTCTTCATTTTCTCTCACAACAAAAAATAAACTTAGTATAGTTACAAATATAAAAAACATTGTAATGGAGTGCGGAATAAATCATTTTGAATGGTCTGTTAAAAAAGTAAAATCAGGATATACAATTGAATTATCAATCTCATCTACAGATATTAAGAAAAAAAAATTTATGGAAAAGATAATGGAAATGGACGGAATATCAGAATTCTCAAGTGATTCGATCTGAATGATAGAATTGCTCGTCGCCACATCAAATCAGGGTAAAAAAAAAGAAGTGGAGGAGTATCTTAAGCGGTTTATTCCGGATATCACTTTTATTTCCCTTTCATCACTAAAAAATATAACCGAACCTGAAGAAGATTCAATCGATTTTTGGGGAAACAGTGTAAAAAAATCTGTCTACTACAGCTCTAAAGCAAAGGGAATTATTACTATGGCAGATGATTCCGGATTATCCGTAGATTCTCTTGGCGGAAGACCGGGTGTTAATTCTTCAAGATATTCAGGTCAGGAATGTGATGACAAAAAAAATATAGAAAAACTTTTAAAAGAACTTTCCGGGGAAAAAAGAAGAGAGGCAAAATTTATAACGGTTATTACACTTTCCCTTAACGGTAAAATCATAAAAAGTTTCAGAGGAGAAGTTCAGGGAGTAATCTTAAATGAAAAAAGAGGTTCGGGAGGTTTCGGATATGATTCGGTCTTTTTTTATCCTCCGTTGAAGAAAACATTCGCAGAACTTACCGTTAAAGAAAAAAACAAAATATCACACAGAGCAAAAGCTTTGGAAAAAATGAAAAACTTCCTGGTTGACTTCAAACATTGAATCAGTTTAATTTTTTTATAAAGAATCAATTCTTGATATGAAAAAGTAGTCTGAAAGTATCCATCACAAGGCACGATGTTGAATTTGTATTGTTTTTTTTCAAGAAAATATAATGAAGCTTTCCCCCTATAAACTGACCGGAGAAAAAGAAAAAAACCGAAATTAAAAATGACCGAGCTGACCATCCGAGTCCTGAAAATATTCTTAGAGAAATAACAAACGGAACAGGCAGATGAACAGAAAGTACCCACTGGAGCGAAAACTTTTCAGTATTCGATCTCCAATAACCGAATGGAAGATTTAAAAAAAATATTATCACTCCAAAGAACAGATAACTCAATTTTTTCTCCTTATAGACTACGGAAAAATTTTAACAAACACTTCTCAACAATTCAAATGATGACATTCACGGAAAAGTCGGAGCAAGCAGAAAAAAATTTTATTCATTAATCATTTATTAATACAATTTCTCTAACTTATACTCATAAGGAATAAACATTCGATCCTTTTTTCTCCCCAAAAATTCCAGAAGATGCTGACCGCAATTACTTCCTATTCTATTCTCTTCCAATTCTCCCACACTTTCGATTATTGAAAAGCCAGCGGATCTTAATTTTTCAATCTTTTTCGATAATTCCGTTTCCCGGGAAAGATCAAGAATATTGTCAAGTCTATTTTTAACGGCAGTCCTTGTCGGATTTACAGGAGTTAATTTAATCAAAAATATTTCAGGATTAAAAACATCTTCAATAATCTCCGGCAAAAAAGGTGTATCCCTTGATATGGCAAAATTAAGAGTTATCTTTCTGTCACCGTGATTATAAAAACTATTCCCATATTTTGCAATCTCTCTCAGACTCCATTTTTTCACAGGAATAGCTATATCTCTGTATTTTTCCGATGTAGAATGTACTGAAAACTGCATTTGGAAATTACCATCTGCGTATAAATCTTTTTTTACACTAACAAGGTTCGAAAAAAAATTGTTACAACCGACTGGAGCAACTGTAGAAATGCTTGGTAAAAAACCCGGAGCTTCATAGTGATTATTAAAATTCTTTAATACATTCAATACCGAAGTATTGAATGCCGGTTCACCCATTCTTGCAAACTGAATTTTAAACTTTTTTACATTTACCTTTAAGTCCGGGAATCTTTTGCGAATAAGAAAATCTATCTGAGAGAAAATCTCCTTTTCAGAAAGTTTCCCGTTATAATAAGAACCGGCATCACAAATAGGACATCCGACCGGACATCCGAATAAAGTTGAAACAATCAGAACCCATTTTTCGGATCTTTCTAATGGAGGCTGTAGAGACTCCACAAACTCCAAATATTTCCCTGACTCCATCTTTGCAATATATACGGTAGCTATATCTTCATTTCCGGATTTAAATAGTATTTTCATGAACTCCTCATATTAAAATATATTTCCATAGCGGTTTTCAAACCATCTCCGACAGCTATTGACACCTGTCTGAAAATCCCGTTCTTAGCATCACCTATAATTAATGCTCTCTCTTTTATCATATCCGGAAGGTTGTTATCTCTGTATAATTCTGTGTATAGTACATTGTCGGAAACTCTTCCTGTTGCAAAAATCACTGAATCGAATCGTCTGGAAAAATTCTCACTCCCTCCCAAAAAAGATACGATAAGCTTCCCGTCGGAATTATGTTCAATTGATTTTATATAGACACCGGATAATATCTCACTTTTATCAGACATCCTCACCCTTTCAACAAGAGTACTTAAAGCACGAGGTTTATTTGAACGTAAAGCAATAGTCGTATTATTTGATCCGGAAAGAGAGAGAGCATAATCGAATGCAGCATCACCTCCACCGATAATCAGAAAATTTTTCCCCGATAGACCTATAAGTTCTGTAATCTCAAAAAAGATATTTCCTTTAATTTCATCGGAAAATCCATCAACAGATTCCGGATATACAGGAACTGTTCCCGTTGCAAAAACGACATAGTCCGAAAAATATATACCTCTGTCAAAAAAAATTTTGAATCTGTTTTTTTTTCTGTCAAATTTAACGACTTCAACCTTTGAATAGATAACATCAATATCAAGTAAATCCAAGTGTTTACCAAAAAGATCCGATAAATTCTCTCCGCTTATTCCTTTCGGAAATCCCGGATAATTCTCTATCAAATATCCGTTACGAAGCAGCCCTCCGACTCTTTTCTTTTCGAACAGGAAAAAACCGATTCCAAATCTTTTTAGCTGAATTGCAAGAGAAATTCCTGCGGGACCGGCTCCGATGACGGAAACACTTCTGAAATTCATTTAACCGAACCGCTCTATAACCTCGTTTGCAAAAACCGGATATGCAAATCCATGTGAAATATTCAGAAGTGATGATAGATGGAAATCTCTATTATAAGTTGCAGTAAAATCAATCCCGAAAAAAGTATCATACCCTCTTACAAATGCTTCTCTTGCAGTTGTTTCACAACAGAGATGGGTCATCACTCCTCCGATAAGGACCTGGGTGACATTTTTTGCCTTTAAGATACTTTCCAGATTAGTATTGTAAAATGCATTATACTGCGTCTTTTCAATTACAACTGCTTTTTCACTTAATTCCGAGTCAATAAGTTCGGAATACTCATCTTCTTTTCTTATGAAATCACGCCACCATTTCCCCATCTGTTCCGCATTCTCTTTTGTATTAATATGACGTGTCATAATTACAGGCATTGAGAATTCAAAAAAAATATCACTTATCATCTTGATATGTTTAATAATAGACTCCCCTTGAGGAATAAAAGCATGAGAATTCTTATCAAAAAAAAATTTTTGCATATCAAGAATCAGGAAACATATATTCCCTTTTTTCATTTTTAATTCGTGCATATCACGAAATTTCAGAATATTTTTTAAAATTCTATTTTCAGGATCGTCTTTTATTAAAGAATCAAAATACTTCTCTTTAATCATCATTTCTCTTTCCCCAAACCTATTTTTCTCCCGCAGTTTCAATTAGAGAGGGTTTTAAAAATTTTTTCATTTGCTTTCCCTTTTTATTGAATAAGTAATTGATTTTAGACTAACAAAAACCATCAGTCAACAGATCAGAACAAAAACTTTTGCTTAATATTGATTATTTTTTTTAGGATACATAGAATGAACTTGTTAAGATTGATCGGGAGGAATAAATGAAAAATTGTGAAGAGATACTTATTGAAAAAGGTACAAATATGATATTTGTAAAAGATGATGTCAATATAGATGAAGCCGTCAGAATTATGCTTAAAAACAATATCGGGGCAATTCTCGTAAAGAGAAATGAAGAGGTGATCGGTATTTGGACGGAGCGTGATCTTATGAGAAATATTACAATGGACAATTTTGATCCGAAAAAAGCAATAATCAAAAATTATATGACAAAAAATCTGATTTCAGCTCTTTCCACTGATAGCGTATATAATCTTATGGATAAATTTCTCGGGAAAAGATTGCGTCATCTTCTTATTGAAAAAGAGGGCAAATATATCGGTCTTCTTTCAATCGGAGATGTCATAAAAGCAACATTAAGAGCAAAAACCGAAGAACTCAACGAATTAAAAGCCATGGTCAGTTGGGATTATTATGAAGATTGGGGGTGGCAGAAGAAATAAAAATGATTAAAAAAACAAATTCCAAACTATTGTTTTTTTCTATCCCAATTATAGTGATATTGCTTTTTTTCATTGGGAAAAACTTATTGTTTGTTAAAAAAGCAGGACATGGAATGAATGTAATTCTGATAACCGTGGATACACTCAGAGCCGATCATGTCGGAGTTTATAATAAAAATGAAGAGAGCATTACACCGAATATTGACAAACTTGCCGACGAAGGAGTTATCTTCAAACATTGTATAGCTCATACCCCTTTAACTCTTCCTTCTCACGTATCTATTCTTTCCGGAACATATCCTCTGTATCACCAGGTTAGAGATAACGGCAGTTTCATTGTTCCTGATGAGTTGAAATTTATCAGTGAAATATTTAAAGAAAACGACTATTCCACTTCAGCTTTCATTGCTGCATTTGTTCTCCATTCAAAGTGGGGGCTCGCTCAGGGATTTGATACTTATAGTGATGATTTTGATCTTTCACTCTATAAAACCGTCTCACTAAGTAAAATCGAATTTAAAGCGGAAAAAGTTTTTAACAATGCAAAAAAATGGATAAAGGAGAATAAAAAAAATAAATTTTTTTCATGGATACATCTTTACGATCCACATTATCCCTATTCTCCCCCATCCCCTTTTCTTAATAAATACAAAAAAGATCTTTACAAGGGAGAGATCGCATACACCGATTCTATGATTGGAAAATTCATAAAATTTTTAAAAGATGAAAATATTCTTGATAATACAATTATTATTTTAACAGCAGATCACGGAGAAGGAAGAGGTGATCATAAAGAAGACAATCACGGTTTCTTCATTTACGAATCCGTTATACATGTGCCGGCTCTGATCAGAGCTCCTTTCAAATTCCATGTAAAAAATTTCACCCAAACGATAGGTCATGTTGACCTGATGCCTACGATTCTCGATCTTGTCGGTCTCCCGATTCCCGACTCATGTCAGGGAAGATCACTCGTGAATGAATTAAACGGGGAAAAAGCAGTAAATGAAATTACATATACGGAAACATATTATCCTAAGTTTCATTATGGATGGTCGAATTTAAAAGCTCTCTATTCCGGTAATTATAAATTTATTCTTTCACCGAAACCCGAGCTTTTTAATATTTCCACCGACAGGAATGAATCTGATAACATCTATTTTAAATATTTTAATCAAGCCGGAAAGATTAAAAAACAGATGGAAATTTTTATAAAAAAGTTTTCAGAGAACAGAATATCTCCGATAAAGAACAATAAAATGAACACTGCCGATATGAAAAGATTTAAATCTTTAGGATATCTTTCAGGAAGTATAAAGATTGATAACAAAACACCACTTGCAGATCCGAAGGAAAAGTTTTTTATTGTTAAAAAAATCAAAAACGCTATGAGTTTTGTCAAAGCAGGTGATCTGGATTCTGCAACAAAACTGGTTATGGAGATACTCGGAAATGACAACCGGATAATTGACGCTCACGTTGTTCTCGGGAACATCTATGTTGATAAGAGCAATTATAAAGAAGCTTTACAATGTTTTAACAGAGCAATGAAATTAAAACCTCACTATAACATTATAATGGGCAATGTGTTGAATTGTTATATAAAATTAAAAATGTATGATGCCGGCATAAACAGGGGGATTGATTTTTTAAAGATTTTCCCGAGAGATGCAACGATCCTATTGAAACTCGGTGAATTCTATTTTTTAAAAAAAGAGTATAAAAAGTCGGAAAAATATTTCACTAACTCTTTGGAACAAAACCATTTTAATTCAAAAGTTCTATTCCGCCTTGCTGAAATAAATATTATAAAAAACAATAAGAAAAAAGCCAAAGAATTTATAGAAAAGATAAAAAACATTAAACCTGATCATAAAATGCTTCCATATCTTTATATAAAGCTCAATCTTTTGGAAGGAAATCTATCCAAGGCAGTTAAACTGCAGGAACAAGAGATAAAAAACAATCCTCTGAACGCCGATTCGATTTATAATCTCGGATTGCTTAATCTTAGACAAAATAATCATAAGAAAGCCCTTGGAAACTTTTTTTCCGCAAAAAAACTAAATCCCGGACTGAGAGGACTTAATTTGAGAATTGCACAAATCCTCGGACGTAGAGGTAACCATAAAAAAGCTGAAAAATATTTAAGGGAAGAACTCAAGTATTTTCATAATTCAATTCCTGCTTACTATGGTCTGGCAATTGAATTATATCAACAGAGAAGATTAAAAGCTGCAGTTATAAATTTCAAAAAGGCTATTGCTCTCAAACCTGATTTTGTAGATGCTCTTTTTAACCTCGGAGTTGTTTTATCCGAAATGGGGGAAAAAAAAGAGGCTATATCATATTTCGAAAAACTTATCATGATGAAACCTAAAGATATCTATGCAAGAATAAAACTTGGAGAGTTAGTAAGAATAACCGACAAAAAAAGAGCATTATCTCATTTCAAAATCGCTTTAACACTGGCAATTGAAAAAGGGGACAAAGCATTAATTAAAAAAATAAAAGCATGGATCTCATACCTCAAATAAAATATTGCAACAAGAACAGGATAAAATCACTTGACTATCAGATTTAATATTGATAACATCAAAAAATATCTATTTACCGGAAATGAAAATGAAAAAATATATATTTATAGGAATAACGATTCTGTCACTGTTTATCTTTTCCATCTCATGCAAAAAAAAATTCGGTGAATTCAATCTTCAGCAACTTTCCGGAAATATAGTCTATAATGCCGTAAATAACACCTCTTCTCTTCAACTTCAGGTAAAAGGAACTACATTAAATTATATTAAAGGTTCATTTAAAAAATGGTATTTTGTTATCTACAACAGCGATAATGAAGAATTGTTAAAAATTTCAGATGAAAACTATATGAATATCAGTTCCGATATAGAGGTTCAAAAAACAGATGTAGATCTTTACTATGATGGATTTCTGATTGTTAAAACAACAAAGAATATTCCCGGAGACATATTAAACGGGGGAACTCCCGACAGACTGTTATTAAGATGTACAATAGAAGATCAGTATGGAAATAAAACCGAACATGTTTTAATGGGTCTTGTCCAGTATTTTAAAATCGAATTTTAATTTAAACACAATCGTTGTTTAATAATCCGTTAACTTTTACTTCGGAATTAGGAAAAAGAATTCAAAATAATGAATAAATAGTCACCTATAATCCAAAATATTGATTTTTTTTTTACAACAAAATATCAGATCTTAAGCAAATCCAATGATATCTATAATATACACTAATTACACTTGGAAATTTATTTTGGTATGAAACTTGCATTTATATATTGTGTTTAAAAAAAAACAATAAAAAGGAGGATTCATGAAAAAGATTGTGTTATTTATTTTTGCAGTCACACTTCTGGTTTTTCTTGGAAATAATATCTATTCCCAAGAACAATCCGGAGAGGTTATCGGAACTGTCGTATTAGAAGACGGTTCTGCTATTCCCGGAGTTCTTATCGAAGCAAGCGGTAAGAATCTGATAGGAAAGAAAACTGCCGTTTCCGATGAAAACGGAGCTTTTAGAATTCTGGGATTACCCCCGGGAGAGTATAACTTTGTTTTCACACTTGAAGGATTTAAAACCTACAAGAGAAACGGAGTAACGATAGTTCTCGGAAAAACCATTAAACTGAACATCGTAATGGAAACGGGCGTTATAAAAGAAGAGGTGGTTGTTTCCGGAATGGCACCGGTTATTGATGTCAGAAACAGTGCGGCTGCCGTAAACATCTCCAAGGAAGTTTTCCTCAAACTCCCCAAGGGACGTGATTTTACAAGTCTTATTGTAACTCAGGCAGGAGCAAATAATGAAAACATCGGTGGCGGACTTCAGATGGAAGGTGCATCAAGTTCAGAGAACACTTTTTTTGTTGACGGTGTTAACACGACAACAATAGAAGGCGGAGTTTCCGGACAGAACATCAGCTATGACTACATTGAAGAAGTACAGACCAAAACTACCGGTTATAATGCAGAGTTCGGCGGATCAATGGGTGGAGTTGTAAATGTAATAACGAAGAGTGGTGGTAATGAATTCCACGGCGATCTGATCACATATTTCAATGCGGATTTCCTTAATGGAGAACCGAGAGATTCTCTAAGATTAAATCCTATTGACAGTACGAAAGCCGAATATTTTCATTATCCGAAAGACAAATATACTTCCATTGAGCCCGGTTTTTCTCTCGGCGGTTATCTGATAAAGGATAAAGTTTGGTTCTACGGAAGTTTTGTTCCGAGATTATTCAAACAGACAAGACAAGTAGATGCTATCGGACATCCGGAAGCAGCCGGAAAAGAGTATTCATACACGAGAACTTATTTTAAGGGATCGGGAAAAATTTCAGCGGCAATCACACCAAAACTTAGATTAACATTGTCGGGAACTCTTGATTCGCAGGAAGTTAAAAAAACACTTCCTCCTCAGTCAGGATCATTTAATCCAAACGCATCCACATATGAGGATTACGGTTATAAGTATCCCGGACTGACACTTGCAGCAGGAATTGACTGGTCTATCGGAGATAACTCTTTCCTGAATGTTCAGGGAGGATATTTCCGTACAAATGCATACAGCACGAATATTCCTGAAAATGTACCGACAAGATTACGTCATATATATTCAAACTATGATATTCCGGGAATGCCGGATGATCTTAAAGTTCCCAGAGGATACTCAAATGTAGGATGGAGTGATATCTATCTTGATACAAAAAATATCGCAAGAAAAGTTTCAGCTAAAGCCGACTTCACAACTTATCTGAATGCAGGCGGTGAACATGTAATTAAAACAGGTTTCGGATGGAACCAGTTGTTCATGGATAAGAGTCAGGGTATCAATACACCTTACTGGGCTTTCTATTGGGGCAAATCCATCTATACAAAATTAGACGGTACCGTTGTTCCGGTAAAATACGGTTATGCAAGAGAACTCGGACCTTACGGAACAATTGCAGATGCAACAAGCAACAGATTTTCCTTCTACCTTCAGGATAGTTGGACAATTAAAGATAAGTTGACGATAAATTATGGTGTCAGACTTGAACAGGAAGAGATTCCTGCAATGGCTAAGGGTCATCCTACAGCTTTTGAATTTAAGTTTTTTGACAAGATCGCACCGAGATTCGGTTTTGCATATGATATGAAAGGCAACGGAAAAACAAAGCTTTTCGGTAGTGCCGGAATCTATTATGATGTTATGAAACTCGACATGGTCGCCGGTTCTTTCGGTGGATTAAAATGGGAAGATTCATGGTATGAAATCGTAAATCTTGACTGGAGACTTTATGACGGTCAGAAAGGATGGAGTTTTACAGGTTCAACCGATCCTATCAACGGCGGACAGTTCTTAGAACATAAGAACCACAGAATCCCATCATTTGATACTATCCAACCGGCAGACTCAATGAAACCCATAAGCAAGATGGAGGTTTCTCTCGGATTTGCCCAGGAATTAAGCAACAACCTGGCTTTTACATTAAGAGGTTCATACAACAAAATGCTTCAGACTATCGAAGATATCGGTGTTCAGACTCCTTTGGGAGAAAAATACTTTATCGCTAATCCCGGTAGTGATTGGATAAATGCAAAGTATAAAGAATCCGGTGATGCAGGACTTATGCCTCCGGGAAGGAAATGTCCGGCTCCTAACAGAGAATATTATTCTCTTACATTCCAACTTGATAAAAAATTCTCAGATAACTGGTTGGGTGGTGCTTCATTAACCTTAAGCAGACTTACAGGTAACCATTCGGGTCTTGCAAGTTCCGATGAATACGGAAGACATAATCCCGGTGTTGAAAGATATTGGGATCTCTGGTTCTTTATGTATGATTCACACATGAAAGAAGTTATCGGACTGCTTCCGACGGACAGACCGATGGATTTTAAATTCTACGGAGCATACACCTTTGATTTCGGTCTTACAGTCGGTTTTAACGGTTATGCAAAGAGTGGAACTCCATTGTCAACCGAATTCATGCTCGACAACCAGCAGGGATGGTATCCGAACGGTAGAGCCGACCTCGGAAGAACACCATTCATCTGGCAGATCGATTCTTACATTGAATACACATTAAAGCTCGGTAAAGCTAATCTTCAGCTAAGTGCCAATATCTCCAATCTCACAAACAACAATATCGCAAGAAGAACATACACTCGTATTTATGACGCAGCCGTATATCTCAGTGATTCGGAAATCGCACAGGGTTTTGATGTTGATACCGTCATGAAATCTCTGGGACTTGAACGTGACCCGAGATTCTTGATGAATCATACTTTCCTTCCTCCAATCTCAATCAGACTCGGAGCTAAAATATCATTCTAAGCTCATAACTGAATAAATCAGTTATAAAATAAAAAGAGCCCTCTTGTTTGCACAAGAGGGCTTTTTTTTTATATCTTTAGGTATTAAATAGTATCTTTCTCTTGACCAGAATTTTATTTAAATCATCAACGAAGACTCTTATCTAAGCGTAAAGTCAACAGAGAAATTACAAGAACTAATTGATCTTGATATAACATATTCAATAAATAGTTGAAATTTTCCTGATAATATTCCATTTTAGCAAAAGTAAGTTTCAGCTAACAGGATATTTGTTTTAATATTTAAATATCAAAAATTATTTGGCTCCTTTAAGACTATCAACAACAGCTTTAATACCGTCTGCTTCCGGAGATTTCGGATCCAATTTAAGAAATTTTTTAAAACTTTCAACAGCAGATTTGATATCACCCTTATTAAGATAAGCATAGCCAAGCTTTAAATATGGTACTGACCATTTCGGTTTTATTTTAGATGCTATTTTATAATACTTGATTGCACCTTCGGAGTTATTGTTACCAAAATAGATCTCTCCTACATTATATGCAAGGATCTCATCTTTAGGATTCATATTTATCGACTTCATAAAATATTCCTGCCCTCTCTTAAGATCATTCTTCTTAACCAAAACCTCACCTATTCCCGCAAGAGATTTTGCTTTAATCTCAATTCCGTCTCTATTTTCTTTAGCATTTTTTATTACCGATTCATATTCGGTTATTGCTTTTTCATACTCTGCTTTTTCCTTGAAACATTTACCTATATAAAAATGAACCTGATATATATCAGGATGCTTATCGGCAAAATTTTGAAATGAAATAAGAGCTTTATCATATTTTTTTTCTTTTAAGAGTTTAATCCCCTCATCTATTGATTTTACATCCGATTTCAATTGTTCCGTA
This sequence comes from uncultured Clostridia bacterium, assembly GCA_964633415.1. Lineage (GTDB taxonomy): Bacteria > Acidobacteriota > Aminicenantia > UBA2199 > UBA2199 > CAZNLS01. The sequence goes on from CAZWFY010000009.1 coordinate 24,480, forward strand.
GCTATCTCTTCCACTGACTTTTTTAAAACCATCTTAACATCACGGTTTTTGTTCATTGTAAAAACTTCGAGACTTTTTGTGGCAGGAGAATAATTTTTATAAGTAACTGTAATTTTCCAGTAACCGTATCCAAGCGTTGAAAAGATCCATACTCCTTTTTTGTTTGTAACAGTGCTGAAAACCCGTCTGTTTTCTTCTTTAATAGGAATTATCTCAGGTTTACTCCCCGATTTCTTAATTGATCCGATCAATTGAATTTCCACATTTGCTCCGGAAACGGGAGATTTGTCTTCAAAAAAAACAAACCCTTTCAGTCTGCCTTTACCTACTCCTGTTTGTGAATAAGCAATCTGGGATAGTAATAAAATCCCGGATATCATAAAAATAAGAAACATTTTTTTTTGTAAATTCATTATCACTCCTAAAATTATATATAAAATTTAATTTTTTATCGCAAATTTTATTTTTTTTCTTGTCTCTTTATTATCTGTATGGTTCTTGAGTATTACTGTCATAACATATTTTCCCTGTTTTAAATCTATTGGAAATTTAATTGTATAATTATCCGACATATCATCCAGGTCCTTTTCAGTCAGCCTTATCTTAAACTCTCTTTTTTTCACAATTTCCTTTTTTGTTTTCATTCTTACTATTTTCAAAGTCACTCCTATTGTGGTGGTATTATAAAGCCCTCCTTCCTCAGGTGTAAAAGAGATCGTAGAAAATGGAATAGTGAGTGAAAGTAATATTTTACCCTTGGACTTTTTATTCAACTTAATATTAAAATCCATAGGGATTTTTTCTCTGGACACTTTAGGTTTAAGCATAATTCCAACAGTATTTAGCATTCCGATCTGTCTGGCACTGATCGGTGAAATTTTAAAATCATTTATTTGAAAATAATCAACAAAAATCACAGGAAAATTACCATACAACCAGACAATATGAGGATATGAATCTAAGGGTCTTTCTCCTGATCGAGAATAAATTTTACCCTGATAGAACCTTCGTTGGGACGGAGGTCCCAATATCATGTATATTCTTCCTCTATCTGTTTTCCATCCGCTTTTTTTCCCATTCCTGAAATATTTGTTGGCATATCTCATTCTGTTGTAGTATTCGGTTTTAAACTCATTCTCTTCCGTTCCGGGATCAGGATCTCTTTTTTCCCAGAACTCCTTTTTGAAAATCTCACGATCTTTCTGATTTGTCAGCGATAAGAATTTTTTCCTTTCCTGCTTTGTTATTATAAGAGAAACCTCATTCAGAAATATTTTATCATTTTCCGGTAGACTTTTGACAAGGATTCCGGAGCTGTTACAACCGTTTGTTAATATAAGAGTTGTCAAGAAAAACAAAAAAATAACAAATAAGATATTTCTATTTTTTATCTGCATTTCCATTCCTCCCATTCAGCTTGTTGATCTTTTCTATTATCTTTTTTTGTTTAGGCATTATCGCAAGGGATTTTTTCCATATTCCGAGAGCTTGATCTCTTTTGCCCAATTTAAGATAAGCATCACCAATAGAATTTAATATATCAATGTTTGTCCCTGTATAATCAAGAATCTTTCTGAAATATTCTATTGCCTTTTCATAATCTTTTAATGCCATAAGCGAATAACCCATAACCTGATAGAAATTATAGCGTTGATTAGTTTTGAGAAATTTTGTTCCGATTGAAATGTTTTTTCTGTGTTGCCCCAATAAAAAGAGAATCTTACAATAATCATATGCAATTATACTATTCCTTGGATTTTTATAGTAGGATTCTCTTAATATCTTATATCCTTTCAGATAATTTTCGGAATTAACATATTGGTTCCCTATTGTATTGGAAATATATGGGTCATTCTTTAAGTTGGATAATGAAATATTCCATGCTCTCTTAATTATTTTATTAAGCGGAATTATAAAAGGAACTGTTTCCACAGCGATAATTTTACCTTTAGAGAACAATTTTACTTCAATTTCATAATAGGAAGGTTTGAAACCCTTCAGATCAAACGAATGGAAAACATTAATATTCTTCGGGAAATTTAAAATTTCCAATTTATTTTTTTTAATAGCAACTAAATCTTTTTTCAATGAAATCAATACATAGCTTCCGTTATAATCATTCTCATTCATACCGATTATTTGACAATACACATGCAATTTATCATTTTGTGAAAAATCATTTTTAGGAGACATAACCATCTGTTTATTGTTAATTAAAAACGGCTTGAGTATATTTCTATTATTCTCTTTTATCTCATATGACAGGATAGGTTTCATAATTATAGGAGTTTTAGGATTGGGAATAACAACTCTTTTTTCCATAGATGTAAACTCTTTGGAAACAACATTTCTTATTAAAATATTAATATCATATTTTCCTTCGATCAACGGAAACATATCCTGGAAATTAAAAAGTTTATTATAAATAGATGAAAGTTTTTTTACATCTATTGAAACGGGAACTTTTTTACTGAAACTGTAAACAACCTTTTTATTCTCATTGATAGCACTACCTATCACTTCGAGAGTGGAATAGAGTTTGTCATCACGTCTCTCAAGAGAAAGCTTTTTAGGTTCGATCAGATAGTGAACAAAAAATATTCCGTTATCATCTCTTATTACACTTATCTTCGAGCTGTTTGGAATATAATTTGTTGAATATTCCACATCTATATACTCTTTATACTTCAACAATTTTGATGCATAAGCTGTATTTATCCTCTTAGTAGGGGCTTCCACTACTCTTTTCTGGATAAGAATATCGGAAGCCATAGTCGGTTTTCCAAAAGAATTTATATCACCCTCTATGAGATTTAAGGATACTTTTGCCACATCCGGATCTATTCTAACCAGCTCATTATACGATTTCTTTGTATCACCAGTACTTCCTTTATAATGCATAAGTAGGGAAGCCGGACCATTTTGAATCGGACTATACAATACATAGTCACCGCTATTATACGGCTTGAAAAAAACAACGTTAAATGCATTAGGAAGCCCGTACTTCGCAAGCCCCTGATAATACCAGATAACAATCGGTCTCAATTCAGTCTCATGTTCATATCTTAAAATCGATTTCGGCTTACCAAGTGTTATATATATCCTCCCCATTTCCGTTTTCCATCCGGGAGTGGGTGTACCTCTTCCGAAAGTATCGGTAGCATATTTCAGTCGTTTATAATGTTCATTTTTATATTCATTGATTATTGTATTATGATTCGGATCTCTGTTTTTCCAGAAAGCATTGATAAACATATCTCTCTGCAGGTCGGTCTCAAGCATTTTAAAAATTTTTCTTTCAGCCTTTGTGATTATATAAGCTACATCTTTCTCCAACCATTTTCTATATCTTAAACCGAGTTTATGACTTTTTTTTGCCGGTATTAAAAAATTAACCGAAACAACAAGAATAATCAGTCCGAATAAGAATCTCCTTTTCATTTTTCCTCCTGCACATTCGTTAAAATTATAGCATTATATCTTGAAAAATCAACAAATTCAGTTTGTTTCGGATGTGATATATTTCATGTCGGATTTATCGGTAAGAAGATCAATAACAGAGATAACACAACTATATTCACCTTCTTTAAATTTAGGAAAATTTATAGAAATTGAAAATATTCTATTCTCGGATACCAATATTTTCTCATTATCAAATCTTACATTTCCAAAACCATCGGTTATTTTTATATGAATCTTTAGTTTTCCGAGTTTTTTCTCACCTTCTTTTCTCAGATAAAAACCGTTTATTGAAATTTTTAATTTTTTTTGATTGAAAACAGCATTCAATATTTTTACCGCCGGTATTTTTTTTTCCATTTTTTTAAAATAATTTTTTATATAATCCTGTCTTATATTGTTATCAAAAACAACTCTATATTTTTCATCGGACGTCACTACTTTTATTTTCCCCTTTTTATCATCCGAAGGAGAATATGTCAGCATGTATAAAATATCCTTTTTCTTTACAATTTTATCTAAGGATTTTTTAATATTATTGGAGGATATAAGATCACCGCCTGTTATCCTTGTCAATTCCCTGAAATTATTTTCAATGTCGGTTGAGACTCTTTTATACTCTATATCATTAGAAAGAAGACTGTTTTGGGTTTTTATAAATATAGTTTGAAAAACCGCACCTACTTTATAAAACAGCTTGGAAATCTGTTTGGTCGGAAAATCCTGACTGACATTAAGCGAGAGATTTATCCTTACCAATAAACTTGAAAGGATCTGTGCATAAGATATATCCTCCCCTCTGTCACTTATCCGAAGGTTGTTTATTAGATTTTTCACATAATTAACTATTTCCCCGGTCGGTTTTAATCTTGGGAACAACTCCATCTGATAAAAATTCACAACCCATTTTTCCCCTTTGATTCTATCGAGATATTGAGCAAAATTATAATAACCGTTAATACTGGGAGTCAGATATCTTCTCTTATATTCATTCCATAATTTAAGGTAATCCCCAAGCATTTTTCTTACTTCATCCGCCGGATTAGACCTTCCTCCTCCCGAAGCTAATTCAGACCTCATTCTGTAAATAATTGTCTTTATCTTCTCAACTTCCGTTACCTGTCTCATTCTTGCTTTTTTACTCTCTTTGGAGATCATTTTTAATACAAGTTCGAGAATCCTTTTCTTTCCTTTTAAATTATCAAGTATAAAGGTTCTGTTATTGACAAAGATCATCAACCTGTCTCTCTCTCTTAAAACTTTTTCAAATATATAAGTAACTCCCTCCCTTAGAGATTTGTTCAATTTAGTCGTTCTGAATACGAGAACAAAATATCTTGAAGATTCTTTTCTTTTCTGAATTATTTCACTGTTTTCTTTAAGATCATCAACAATAATCGTTATACTTTTCCTTTTGATCCAGAAACCGTTGATCTTCTGCAATTTTCCGTCTTCATACAGTTTAAAATCCCCTTTTTTAAGTTCATCAATAGGTTTCCCTTTATAAAACACTCTTACGGGAACTTCGACATTAACGACGGAAACATTTTCAACAATTCGCTTCTCTTTTTTTTTAATTGATCCGTATAAACTCAAGGATAAAACAGATATGATCAGCGACAATAAAATAAAGCTTTTTTTTAAGTTAAACTTATCTCTTTCCATTTGAGATTTTATACGTATTGCATTCATAATAGTTATTGTTTTTCTATTCGGAATATTTTATTATGCTCTAAATGAAAAAAATCTTTACGAAGTATAATAAAAACAATGTTTAAGATTAATGATGATCATAAAAGAGAACTTGAAAAAAAAGAGATAACCGTACAATCTTTTTTTTCTCAACTTGAGAAAATCAGTACCGGCAGTTCATATATTGAACTTGACAGACCTTCTCTTCCGTATGACGGGATAAAGATTTTATCAACTGAGGAACAAGAGAGAATGATCTCCATATTTTCAAAAAAAAGCAGATTTTATAAAATATCTAAATTTGTTCCCGCTTCCGGTGCGGCAACGAGAATGTTCAAAACGCTGTTCGAAATAAGACATTTGTTGGGATCAAATTCATTTTCAGACAAAATTTTAATGGAAAATTATGAGAATAATCATACTTTAGTGGAATTTGAAACATTTTTAAAAGGAATATACTTAAAAAAATTTGCTTTCTCAGAAGATATTTATGTGATTCTAAAGAAAATTGGATTGGGAACCAAAGAGGTTTTGCAAAAAGAAAATTACAGTATAATTGTCAACTCGATTCTCGATAAAAATGGACTCGACTATGGTAATACACCTAAAGCTCTCATAAAATTCCATAAATATCAGGATACGGGAATAACACCTCTTGAAGAACACATAAGCGAAACCTGCCTCTATATGGGAAACGATAATCGTGAAAAAATGATTCATTTCACTCTATCTGATCAATATAATGATAAAATTTCTCTTTTTCTTGATGAGTTAAAAATAAAGTTCTCAAAGATAGGAATGAATTTTTCATATGAAATATCTTCTCAAAATAAAAATACGGATACGGTTGCAATTGATCTTAAAGGTAATCCCGTCACTACTCCCGAAGGTAAATTACTCTTCAGACCCGGAGGACACGGCTCTCTCCTCTATAATTTAAACAATATGGACAACGATCTTATCTTTATCAAAAACATTGATAACATCACAACTTATGATCGTATAAACAGCTCTGTCAATTATAAAAAAATAATGGGTGGAATGATAATTGAGATAAGAGAAAAAGTTTTTAAATATTTAAACCTTCTTCCGGAGATAAGAAAAGATTCTGAAATTATAAACGATATATATTGTTATTCAAAAGATGTATTGAATATCGGTTTCAGTAAAGATTTCTCCGAATTTGATATTAATAAAAAAAAAGAGATATTGAAAAACAGACTCAATCGACCTATCAGAGTTTGCGGTATGGTTGAAAACAGAGGAGAACCCGGTGGAGGACCATTTTGGATAAAGGGAAATTCCGGCGAAAACATTCTGCAAATCGTGGAAAAAGCTCAGATCAACACATCCGACCTGAAGCAGATGGAAATCTTAAAAAATTCAAAATATTTTAATCCCGTTGATATCGTCTGCAGCATAACTGATTTCAAAGGGGAAAAATTTCACCTCCCGGATTTTTCAGATGAAACGAAATATTTTGTTTCCGAAAAAGATTATAACGGAGAAAAAATCAGAGTATTGGAACATCCCGGACTATGGAATGGAGCAATGTACGATTGGATCACTATCTTTGTCGAAACACCTGTTGAAACTTTCAACCCTGTAAAAAGTGTTAACGATCTTTTGAAGAACAATCATATTCCCAAAAAAAATATATGTTTTTATTCAAGATAAATCTGCTGTCACATATATTATTCATGATCATACTATTCTTGAAAAACAAAAAATTGACTAATTTCAGTAATTATAATAGCATTTTCGTATGAACTTATTCTCTTTTATAGGATGGTCAGGAAGCGGAAAAACCACTATCATCACACTTTTAATAAAAGAACTTATTTCGAGAGATTTCAGTATTACCTCAATAAAACATGTTCCGGGGAAATTTTACCTTGAACCGGAATCAAAAGACAGCTTTAAATATCTTGCAAATGGTGCCGAAGAAGCTTTTATCCTCAGCTCAAAAGAATTAATAAATACAATGCTGATCGATGAAAACTTTAATATATTTGACAAATACAAGAAAAAATTTGATCAATATGACATGGTTTTTGCAGAGGGATTAAGCTACGGCAATTATCCCGTGTTTGAAGTTTTTGACTCAACAAAGAATGACCGTCTGAAAGGAGATCCGAAAAAAATAACGGCAATTATCGGAGATAAAAATATTATTGAAGGGATCAGGTTTTTTGAAAGAGATGACATTGTTGGAATTGCCGACTTTATAGAGAAATTAACAAAAAAATAGAATTTGATACATTTTTTCAAGAAGGAGGAAACTATGAAAAGTTATAGAAAAGAGTTGTGGTTTGAATCTAAAGAAAGAAGGAAGTTTTTTCACATAACACCTTTAATTCGGAAATGCCTCAAGGAGAGCGGCATAAAGGAAGGAATTCTTCTTTGTAATGCCATGCATATTACTGCAAGTGTTTTTATTAACGATAATGAATCCGGACTGCATGCCGATTTTGAAAAATGGCTCGAAAAGCTTGCACCGGAAAAACCATACTCACAATATAAACATAATGGTTTTGAAGATAACGGAGATGCACATCTTAAAAGAACCGTCATGGGAAGAGAAGTTGTAGTCGCAATAACAGACGGAAATCTTGATTTCGGTCCTTGGGAAGAGATCTTTTACGGCGAATTTGACGGAAAAAGAAGAAAAAGAGTACTTGTTAAAATAATAGGCGAATAAATTTGTTAAAAAAAATAAAAATAATCATTCATTTATCATAATAAGTGTGATAAAATCCTTCCTTAAAAAAAGGTTTAATAAAATGACAACTTTTTCAAAGAGAAAAAAGTGAATCCGGGCAAAGATATCAATATGATTGATAAAAAAACCCTGATATCCTTTTCATTCATCAGGTTTAAAAAAAACAAATCAAAAATACAGGGGTATTTTAATGGAAAAAGATGAAAAACTGATCAATTCCGAAGCACTGGAACGAAGATCAAAGAAAAAACCTTCTCCAAAAGAGAATAGTTTGTACGTTATAAGCAAATATTGTAAGGGATGCGGACTTTGCGTTGATGTTTGTCCCACAGGTACACTGTTACTTGAAGACAACGTCGAGAGTAAATTCGGAATTTCAGTCAGAGTTGATGCACCGGAGTTCTGTATAGGATGCAAGATATGTGAGAACAGATGCCCCGATTTTGCAATATTTTCCAATTATGACCAGGAGAAACAATGACAAAAAGAAAAGTATATCAGGGTAATATAATCGTAGCAAAAGCGGCAATAGCGGCCGGATGTAACTTTTTTGCGGGATATCCGATAACACCTTCTTCGGAGATAGCTCAATATATGTCAAGAGAATTCCCGAAAATAGACAGAGATTTTATCCAGATGGAAGATGAGATCGCTTCTCTCGGAGCTTGTATCGGAGCTTCACTTTCCGGGAAAAAAGTTTTAACCGCAACAAGCGGACCGGGATTTTCCCTTATGCAGGAACACCTCGGTCTTGCTGTAATGGCGGAAATCCCCCTTGTAATAGTAAATGTTATGAGAGGAGGTCCCTCCACAGGAATGCCGACAAAACCTTCTCAAGCGGATATAATGCAAGCCAAATGGGGAACACATGGAGATCATCCTATAATCACACTATATCCTGCCTTTGCAGATGAAATTTTTTCAGAAACGGTAAGAGCTTTTAATTTATCCGAAAAGTTCTGGAATCCTGTCATTCTGCTTCTTGACGAAGTTATTGCCAAAGCTCATGAAGATATAGAAATTCCCGACCAGAAGAATATTGAAATATATAAATACAAATCGAATACATTAAAGGATCTTAATATCTATGACAGAATAATCGGCGAAAAACCACCGAGAGTTGATTTTTTCGAAGGATATCCCATTCATATAGACGGACTTGAACATGATTCTCACGGATGGCCTTCTTACGATGCGGATACAGCAGATAAAATGCAAAATTTAAGACTACAAAAGATCAATGATCATCTTGATGAAATAATAGAGTTTAAAGAATATTTTATGGATGATGCGGAAATTATGGTCTTTTCTTTCGGTGTCTCTGCAAGAGGAGCTCTTGCAGCTGTAAGAGAAGCAAGATCAAAGGGAATCAAAGTCGGTCTTTTTCAAGCTTTAACAATATGGCCATTTCCTGAAAAAGCACTCATTGAAAGATTTAAAAAGATAAAAAAGGTGCTTACTGTTGAAATGAATATGGGACAGACCAAATATGAGATAGACAGAATTGCAACTGACGATATTGAAAGAAAAGCATTGCTTAGAGCAAACGGCATACCTTTTACACCTAAAGAAATTGTAAAATCAATCGAGGAGTTTTAAAATGAGAAATTATGAAAAATATATCAGATACAGAACTTTTCCTACTCCCTGGTGTCCGGGATGCGGGGACGGAACAATCCTCAAATCAATTGCAATGGCATTTGCCGAACTTGACATTGATCCTAACGATATAATTGTCGTAGCGGGAATCGGATGTTCAGGAAGAATGCCTACATTCTTTAATACAAATACACTTCACACAACTCACGGCAGAGCACTTACATTTGCAACGGGAATAAAACTTGCGAGACCTGAAAAGATGGTTGTTGTTATTTCAGGTGACGGAGATGCATTGGCAATAGGCGGAAATCATTTGATTCATGCAGCAAGAAGAAATATCGGTATTAAAATGATCTTACTGAATAACGGAGTATACGGAATGACAGGAGGTCAGGTATCACCTTTAACTCCTCAAAAATTTATAACCGAAACAACTCCCTATGGTAATATTGAGCCTAAATTCTTAGCCGCTGAACTCTTAATTGCAGCAAGAGCTACATTTGTTGCCCGTGAAACGGTAAACAGACCGGTTCAGCTAAAAAATGTCATTAAAAAATCTTTTCTTCACTCGGGTTTCTCGGTTGTCGAGGCAATAAGCAATTGTCATATTAATCTCGGTCGGAGAAATAAGATGAAAAATCCTGTCAAGATGACCAAATGGATCGGGGAAAGAACCGTAACAAAAGAACAATATGCAAAACTAACTCCAAAAGAGAGAGAACACAAATATCCCGTAGGTGTCCTTCAGGAGACAACGGACAGATATGAATATTCCGAACTTTATCATAAACATATAGTCCCGGCCGCGAAACAAGCGGTAGCGGAGAATAATAAGGGGAAAAAATGAACGAAAGATATGAGATAAGATATGGTGCGGTCGGCGGTCAAGGTATAATAACGGCAGGAGCTCTGCTGGTTGATATTGCAGTGGAAAAAGAGAATAAATATGCACTTGAAAGTCCTACATATACTGCAACCGTCAGAGGAGGTCCGACAAAAGTTGATGTTCTGATCTCCGATAAAAAAATTGTCTTTCCTCAGGCAAGTGCAATTGATTTTTTTCTATGCACATTCCAAAAAACATTTGATCTCTATAAAAGCCGGTTAAAAGATGATGCCATCGTTGTTGTTGATTCCAATCTTGTTACGGATCTCGGTGACACTCACAATTGGAAGGTTTATCAGATCCCGATAATAAATGAGACAAAAAAGAAACTCGGGAATATAGTTTTAACTTCTGTTGTCACTTTATCAATAACTCAGAAACTGACGGAAATCATTGAATATGACAATATGTTAGCTTTTATTAAAAACTGGGCTCCGAAAGGATTTCTTGATCTGAATATCAAGGCAATCGAAATAGGTCGTGATCTGGTTTAACATCTGTTAAAGTTGACTTTTTTTTTAATTAACATAAAATTTCAATTATGGATACTTATAAAGATTTTTTAAAAGAACTCGATTGGCGAGGAATGATCCATAACATCACTCCGGGTGCGGAAAGGCAGCTTGAGAAAGAGATGACAATCGCTTATGTCGGGATTGATCCTACAGCAGATTCACTTCATATCGGACACCTTGTTTCACTGATGATGTTGAAACACTTCCAGATGAAAGGACATAAACCGCTTGTTCTGGTTGGAGGTGCAACCGGAATGATAGGAGATCCGTCGGGAAAATCCGAAGAGAGAAATCTGCTTGATGAAAAAACTTTATTACAAAATCAGAGATTGATTAAAGATCAGATATCAAAATTTCTCAACTTTGACACAAATATAAACAATTGTGCCGAAATGGTTAACAATTACGACTGGATGAAGAAATATTCTTTCCTTGATTTTATAAGAGAGATCGGCAAACATATTACCGTTAATTATATGATAGCAAAAGATTCGGTAAAAAAAAGAATAGGTGAGGACTCCTCATCAGGGATGTCTTTTACGGAGTTTTCCTATCAACTCGTTCAAGCTACCGATTTTCTTGAACTCTATCTTAATAAAAACTGTAAACTTCAAATGGGAGGATCCGACCAGTGGGGCAATATCACGACGGGGATCGAACTGATAAGAAAAAAGACAGGCGGGGAAGTATTTGCTCTGACATGTCCTCTGATAACAAAAAGCGACGGGTCAAAATTCGGCAAAACAGAGACCGGAAATATATGGCTCGATCCGGATAAAACTTCTCCATATAAGTTTTATCAATTCTGGATAGATACATCGGATAAAGATGCGGAAAAATATATAAAGATATTCACTATTCTTAATAAACATGAAATAGAAGAACTTATTAACGAACATAATAAAGCTCCTCATCTGAGATTACTTCAGAAAAAACTTGCGGAAGAGATTACCATCATGGTCCATTCCAAAGAGGATTTTTTTAATGCAAAAGAGGCTTCCGGAATACTATTCGGAGCAGGGACAAAAGAAACTCTGGAAAATTTAAATGAAAAAGATTTTCTATCGGTGTTTGACGGAGTACCTAATTTCAATATTCCGGAGAAAGATCTCTCATCGGGAGTCAACATCACGGATCTTTTGTCGGTTCGGACAAATATACTATCATCAAAAAGTGAAGCGAGAAGACTTATAAAAAACGGTGGTTTAAGTATAAATAAGGAAAAAATATTAAATGAAACTCAAATAATCAATTCGGATTTTCTTATAAACGGAAAATATATTCTTGCTCAAATTGGAAAGAAAAAATATTTTCTGATAATAATCAAATAGCTTCCGGAAAATCAACCCGATCTCTCTGCTATTTTAACAATGTTATGCAATAAAAACTTAGTAAGGAAACTTCTATTATCTCCCTCCATTAGAGTTAAAATCACATCGGAATAAATCTTAAAATTCTTTAGTCTCTTTTTAGGGACAGAACTCTTTGATGGAGATCTCAATCTTAACGGATTGATATATCTTCTCCCTCTCTGAATCCCATAATGGAGATGCGGTCCGGTTGAACGTCCGGTGCTTCCGACATATCCGATAATTTTCCCCTGAACAACATATTTTCCTCTCCTTATACCTGGTTTTATTCCTGATAAATGGTAATAATGTGTTTTATAATTATTTTTGTGAGAGATTATGATAAACCGTCCTCTGACCCGACTATATCCGGTCCTAAAAACAACTCCGTCTCCGGAAACACGTATCACAGTCCCTCTTGGTGCTCCGAAATCCACACCGTTATGATTTGCCGAAAAACCAAGTATCGGATGTTTTCTTAATCCGAAACGTGATGTAACTCTCATAAAGGGCAGAGGGCATCTCAGGAACATTTTTCTTACTGCTTTTCCATCAGGATGGAAATATGAATATTTTCCCTTTTGGAATTCAAATCTTACAGTCCGAATAATTTTCCCCCTGTTTACAAACTTAGCGGCAATTAAATGACCGTATCCTACAAATTTATTTTGCACATATTTTTTTTCTATTAAAACCGTAAAAGAATCATTTTGTCTTATATCTCTGTTGAAATCCACATCATATTCAAAAAGTGAAGCCATCAGATCAGCGAGTTCACCTTTTTCTCCCAATCTAAGTATCGTTTGAAAAAGAGACTCTTCAATCACTCCTTTGATTACCGAAAGTTTGGTTTTTATTGGAATATTGATCACATCGGCAGAAAATTTTCCTTTTTTATTTTTTATTAATAAAAAACTACTATAATTAATAAAATATTTTATACTTCCCAAACCCGACCCATTATATCTAACCACATATTCATTTCCGATTTTAATTTTCCTTACATCAAATACTTTTGTTACGGCATTGATGATTATCTCTCTCTCATTAGCATTAATATTTTCATCATACAGAATCTTTTCAATAGTTGTACCGCTTCTTACCTTTCGCTTGAATTCAATAAAAGGCGGAGACAGAGTTTGTATATTTATATTTCCGCTTGTAACACTTTCAACCTGCCTGTTATCGGTAGTGAAAAATCCAAAAAACATTTTAATAAGTGAAACTGCCATAAATAAAAGCAGGAAAATTATTACAAAAGCTCTAACTCTTATTAAATATATTTTTTTTATCTTCATAGAAACTGATTCTACTAATGTTATAGGAGTAAATCAAATTTAAATTAGATACTTTTTATTAATAAAAAAATTTAAATATTTATAAAGGTTTTAAGATTAAACTTTGCTCAACTTTCAGTTGATCGGTTAATCTGATATAATTGTAACACTATGATTAAGTATGCTATGAAAAAAATCTTCGGAACAAGAAATGAGAGGGAACTAAAAAAATTCATACCGACAGTAGAAAAGATCAACGATCTGGAGCCGTCAATAGTTAAACTTTCCGATGAAGAGTTGAAAAACAAGACAATTCATTTCAGAGAAAGGATAAAATCAGGTGAAACACTTGATGATATTCTACCCGAAGCATTCGCCGTAGTAAGAGAGACAGGGAAACGTGTCCTGAATATGAGGCATTTTGATGTTCAGTTAATGGGTGGAATTGTCCTTCATCAGGGTAAAATTGCTGAAATGAAAACAGGGGAAGGGAAAACTCTCGTAGCTACTCTTTCCGCATATTTAAATGCATTGGAAGGGAAAGGTGTTCATGTAGTCACCGTTAACGATTATCTCGCCCAGAGAGATTCTGAGTGGATGGGTAATATTTATAGATTCCTTGGGCTGTCAGTCGGGGTTATTCAACATGAAATGGATGATATGGAGAGAAAAGAGGCATACAATTGTGATGTAACTTACGGAACTAACAATGAATTCGGGTTCGATTATCTTAGAGATAATATGAAATTTGATGTGGATCTTTTATGCCAGAAAGAATTTAATTTTGCAATTGTCGACGAAGTTGACTCTATTCTCATTGATGAAGCGAGAACACCCTTGATAATTTCAGGTCCTACTGAAGAATCAACATCAATCTATTATCAGGTAAATGATTTTGTTAAAAGGATAAAGAAAGATAGTGAAACATATGAAGTTGATGAAAAATCTAAAACAGTTGTTTTAACCGAAAAAGGTATAACCGAAGCAGAAAAGTTTTTTAAAGTTAATAACCTCTATGATCTTAACAATATGGATACTCTCCATCAAACTTATCAATCTCTTAAAGCACATCTTCTGTTTTCAAGAGATGTTGATTATCTGGTAAAAGATAATCAGGTTATTATCGTTGATGAATTTACCGGCAGGATGATGCCGGGGAGAAGATTCTCCGACGGACTTCATCAAGCTCTCGAAGCAAAAGAAAATGTCAAGATAGAGCAGGAGTATCAGACACTTGCAACTATAACATTTCAGAATCTTTTCAGAATGTATAAAAAGTTATCGGGAATGACCGGAACAGCTGTAACGGAAGCTCCTGAATTTAATGCAATATATAACCTTGATGTAATTGAAATCCCGACAAATAAAACACTTATTAGAATAGAATATCCCGATGTTATTTTCGGTAGTAAAGATGAAAAATGGAATGCTGTTGCAAATGAGATAAAAGAGTTGAATCGTAAAGGACAACCTGTTCTTGTCGGTACAATCTCAATTGAAAATTCGGAATTGATAAGCAGAAAATTGAAAAGGGAGCAGGTAAAACACCATGTTCTAAATGCTAAATATCATGAAATGGAAGCAGAAATAGTTGCTCAGGCCGGAAGAAAAGGATCCGTTACGATAGCTACAAATATGGCCGGAAGAGGAACCGACATTATTCTCGGTGGAAATCCGGAATTCATCTTAATTGAAGAACTTAAAAAGAAAGGATATACTCCGGAAACAGCACCCGGAGATATGACTGAAACTCTTATGGAAGATGTAAAAGCCAGACAAAAAATAGAGCAAAAAGATGTCCTTGCACTTGGGGGACTCCATATTCTCGGAACGGAAAGACACGAATCAAGAAGAATTGACAATCAGTTGAGAGGAAGATCGGGAAGACAGGGTGATCCCGGGTCATCGCGTTTTTACATATCTCTTGAAGATGACCTGATGAAAATACTCGGGAGTGAAAGGATTCGCGGATTATTGGTCAGAGCCGGTATGAATGAAGGGAATCCGATTGAGAACAGATTTGTCACAAAAGCTATTGAGAATGCCCAGAAACAGATAGAAGGACAAAACTTTCTTATGAGAAAACATCTCCTTGAATATGATGATGTAATGAATAAACAGAGAAAGCTTATCTATTCAATAAGAAAAGATATTTTATACGGGAAAGATTTTAAAGATCACATTTCGGAATTGACAACGGAGATATTCGACAGTATCTTAGGCTATCACTGTGATGAAAACAAGGAACCGGAAGAGTGGAATTTTGACTCGTTTAAAAAGGAAATAACCGCTCAATTCGGAATAAACGTTGATGATGTAATTAAAGAAGACTATATTGATGTCCCCTATTTTGAACTTAGAGACACTTTATTAAATTATTTAAAATCAATTTACTCGGAAAAAGAGCAGATGATCGGATCTGACAACTTAAGAGAATTCGAACGTTGGGTAATGTTACAGATAATAGATTCTCAATGGAAGGATCATCTGTTAAATGTAGATCATCTTAAAGAAGGCATAGGGTTAAGGGGATATGCACAAAAGGATCCGCTCATTGAGTATAAGAAAGAGAGTTTCGAACTCTTTCAGGAACTTCAGGACAGAATTGATGACGAAATTATTAAAACACTTTTCCTGTTTCAACCTGTTCCGGAAGAAGAGATTGAGAGTTTGAGAAAAAAGAAAAAATCCAGTCTCTCTAAACCAAGTTCCAAAATGCCCGGAAGAAGGTCGGGAAAAAGAAAAAAGAAAAAAAAGAGAAGGTAATTAATATGGAAAATAAATTTACCGAATATGATGGACTCACGTTTGATGATGTCTTACTTGTCCCCGGATATTCCGAGGCTATTCCGCGAGAAGTAGATGTTTCTGCAAAATTATGTAAAGACATTATTCTTAACATTCCTTTGATATCAGCCGCAATGGATACTGTTTCGGAATCCCGGATGGCTATTGCTATGGCTCAGATGGGAGGAATATCAATTATACATAAGAATATGTCTATCGAAGAACAAGCTCTCGAAGTAAGAAAAGTTAAAAGATCCGAATCCGGAATAATTGTTGACCCGATAACTCTTAATCCTGAAAATAAAATATACGAAGCCCTGCAACTTGTTAAAAACAAGGGTATTTCCGGTCTTCCGATTATTGATAAAAAAGGTAAACTGAAAGGTATTCTGACAAACAGAGATATGAGATTTGCCACGGAAACAGA
This sequence comes from uncultured Clostridia bacterium, assembly GCA_964633415.1. Classification (GTDB taxonomy): domain Bacteria; phylum Acidobacteriota; class Aminicenantia; order UBA2199; family UBA2199; genus CAZNLS01. The sequence continues at coordinate 41,193 of CAZWFY010000009.1, forward strand.
ACGAGAGATAAAAGAATTTATGACATCTGAAAATCTTATAACAGTAAGCGAGGATACTTCTCCGGAAGAAGCCAAAAAACTTCTGAATCAAAACAAGATAGAAAAACTTCCTGTAGTTGATAAAACCAATACACTTGTAGGTTTAATAACATTAAAGGATATTCTTAAATCCGAACAATTTCCGAAAGCATCAAAGGATAGTTTCGGCAGATTACTTGTGGGAGCTGCAGTTGGAACGGCAAAAGATACAATGGAGAGGGTTAAAGCCCTTATTAGAGAAAGAGCAGATGTAATTGTTGTCGATACATCTCACGGCCATTCTAAAAAAGTTCTTGATACCGTAAAAAAAATAAGAAAATCCTACAAGGATATTGCAATTATAGGCGGAAATATTGCCACTGGAGAAGCCGCTCTGGCACTAATTGAAGCAGGTGCCGATGCCGTTAAAGTAGGAATAGGTCCGGGCTCAATATGCACAACGAGAATTGTCACCGGAGCGGGGATGCCTCAAATAGCAGCTCTTATCGAGATAAAAAAAGCTGTGAAAAACAGAGTTCCGATTATAGCCGACGGAGGTATCAAATTTTCGGGAGATGTCACAAAAGCACTTGCAGCAGGAGCTGACACCGTCATGATAGGATCACTGCTTGCGGGAACCGATGAAAGCCCGGGGGAACTTATTATATATCAGGGACGGACCTATAAAAAATATAGAGGAATGGGTTCTATAAGTGCCATGAAACAAGGCAGCAAGGACAGATATTTTCAGGAAGATGAATATTCGGAATCAAAGTTAATACCGGAAGGAATAGAAGGCAGAGTCCCATATAGAGGAAGTGTTATGGAGATAGTTCCGTTAATGATAGGCGGGATACGTGCCGGAATGGGATTAACAGGATGCAAAACAATTGTGGACCTTCACAACAAAGCAAAATTTGTCAAGATCACAGGAGCATCATTGAAGGAGAGTCACGTTCATGATGTTATGATCACGGAAGAGTCCCCCAATTATCGTTTGGACTGATCTGATATCTTTTTTTATTTCCAATAATACTTTTGTATCGGTATCAAATTTTTATAAGGTTATATTCCGTATTACCGAATCCCAACTCTTTCGAATGATCAAGTTGAACTCTATAAGGGATATCGTATGAAACCCCGGACAATTTTTTCCCTATTCTCTCCTCAACAAGATCAAGTGATGCCGAATCAATCGCTACCGGGTCACTTGATATAAGAATACCTATATCCGGAGCGATCTGTTCATAAGAATTCATACAATCACAATCTTTTGAGATATTTGTAAGAAAATTAATAAAGATCATCTTTCCCATCTTCGTTTTACTAACCCCCAAAGCATGTTCCACTATCTTCTTTTGAAGTCTTTCGTAACTTTCACTCCAGTTATATCCGACTGCATCAAATCTACAGACAGCAAGGCATTCACCGCAACCTATGCAAACGCTTTTATTAATATAAGCTTTCCCTTCAACAAACGATATAGCTTCCACCGGGCACCACTTTATACACTCTCCGCAGGCAGTGCAGAATTTTTTTTTTATTTTCGGTTTTGATGTAGAGTGCTGGACCATCTTTCCTCTACGGCTCGAAAGTCCCATTCCAAGATTTTTCAGAGTTCCTCCGAATCCTGAAACAATGTGCCCTGTAAAATGTGTAACAACAACTAATGATTGTATCTTTTCAACAAGTGAAGCGATAGAAACTTTATTGTAAAATTTTCCTTCTATCGCTATCTCAATTTCTTCATCTCCCATCAATCCGTCGGACATAATTATCGGCATTCCCGTATTCTCTATTGAAAATCCCTGTCTGTTTGCATGCATAATGTGATCTATCGCATTTGTTCTGTTCCCTCGGTATAGTGTCGATGTCTCCGTTAGAAAAGGCAAACCACCCATATCTTTTATAAGCTCTCCAATTACTTTTAAATAGGTCGACCTTACAAACCCACTCTTCGGACCTTCTCCGAAGTGAGTTTTGACGGCAACCATATCTTTTTTACTGATAAATGAAAAAAAAGAATTTTCCTTTAAGCTCTTTTTAAATTTCCCAATAAGACTATCTTCGGATTCACTTTCTTTGATCTCAATAAAAAATACTTTAGAACTCATTAATTCTTTCCCTCCGTTAACTTTTAATTATAGAATAATCTATTCTTTTTTTGAATTCGATATTAAGATAATCTGATCAGAAAGATTAGTTAAAGATCTTTTCTGTTTTCAATAACATCTTCTATTTTATCTCTTAATCCCTCTACTAAAGCTTTAATCTCACTTAAAGATGCCCCTCTTTTATAAGCAGCATCAAGATTCCTTGAAACCGTTTCAAGCTCGGTAAGGCTGAAATATCCCGCATTTCCCTTTAAAGTATGTGCGATCCTTGCAATCATCTCATTTTCTTCTGAAATTTTATCTCTACTTATCACCTTATTTAAAAAGCTCCTTTTCTCACTCAAATCTTCCAGAAGTACATTGAATGCTTTTCCGAATAAATTATCCTTTTTCGGAATTCTGTCCGTATCTCTCTGTTTAATCATTTCACTTTCACTGTTACTCTCTGCCGACTCAAAAAGCCTGTACATCTCAGAGAATAACAGTTCAAAATCTATAGGTTTCGACATGAGAGAATCAATGATATCACTAAGGTCATCTCCATTCTCAAACTTTAGATCCGCCGTCAAAAGGATTATAGGTATTTTTACCTTCTTTTTCCTTAATTCTATTGCCGCTTCCATACCTGATAATTCAGGCATCTTATTATCCATTATTATTATATCCGGATTATAAAAATCAATTTGATGCAATAACTCTTTTCCATCATTAACAAGTTTAACAAAATTAAAGCCTCTCATCCTCAAAGCTTCATTTAATAATTCCCGATTAAAAATATCATCTTCGGCTACAACTATTCTTCTGTTTAAATATTTGTCAATATCTTCACGATTGATGGAATTTTTCTTGTCAGACAATTTATATTCTATTACCTCCGTTCTATTTGCAGGCAATGTTACGGAAAACTTGGAACCTTTTCCAAAACCCGATTCAAAACTGATCTCACCACCCATTAGTTCTGCAAGATTTTTTGAAATCACAAGACCGAGACCGGTTCCGGAACTATTAATCATTAATGAATTCTTGTCTGAAAAAAACGGGTCGAAGATCCTTTGCTTTGAATCCTCTTCAATCCCAATCCCCGTATCAGTCACTGAAAACTTTATAACTTCGGATTCAGATATATAATCTATATCAAGTGTCACCGATCCTTCTATAGTAAATTTTAATGAGTTTGAAAGGAAATTTCCCAATATCTGCTGTATTCGCCTCATATCTCCATAAACTGTTTTAGGTACGGTCTCTCTTTTTTTTATCTCAAACCGTACAGCTTTTTCACTAAAAAGATGATCAAATAACGAGGAAATATTTTCAATAAGATCATCTACTTCATATTGTTGAATATTCAATTTTATTTTTCCCGCTTCAATTTTTGAAACATCAAGAATATCATTAATCAGGTTTTCTAAAATCTTCCCCGATTTTTTTATATTTGAAACATATTTTTTCTGCTTATCATTAGTATCCGTTCCGGTCATAAGATCAGCAAATCCATTTATGGCATTTAAAGGAGTTCTCATATCATGAGACATATTCGCTAAAAATACAGACTTGAATTTTACAGCCTCTTCCGCTCTGTTTTTCTGAATTTCCATCTCATTATATGCTGACTCCAATTCCTGCTCCATTTCAACCCTTAATGTAATATCTTTTTTAATTGCACCGTAACCGATTATTTCATCATTATCAAGTTTGACCGGAAAAATTGTTGCTTCTTCTATAAAGTCTTCACCGTTTTTTTTTCTGTTGGTAAATTCACCCTGCCAGACTTCTCCCGAACTTATTGTTTCCCACAGATATTCAAAATATTTCTTCGGATACTTTGCAGCCGGAGATTTCAGAATCCTCGGATTCTTTCCTATAGCTTCATCAAATGAATATCCCGTATTTATTTCAAAAAAACGATTAACATACTCAATATTTCCTTTTGTATCCGTTAGAACAATTGAATCTGCGGCTTGATCGACAAGCGTTGCCATTCGTGCCAACTGGAGTTCGGATTGTTTGCGTATCGTTATATCTTCGATTATTCCATCTATTATAAAAGATTTATCATCAATATATCCTGCAATTTTTTCCGTCAATTTAACCCAGATCATATCTCCGTTCTTCTTCTTTAGTTTGATTTCACTACCATGGACCTCATTATTGTTTTTTAATATTTCAATCAAATTATTCCTGTCTGAGGATTCACAATACAATTCGGAAACTTTGATATTTAGCATCTCTTCCTCGGAATCATAATTCAAAATATCAACCATAAACCTATTTACTTTTAAAAACTTTCCTTTTGAAGTAGTTCTGAAAATCCCTACCGGAATATTAGAGAGGATGGTCTCAAAATTTTTGATCTCTTTTTTATTGAGATCATCAATCTCTATTTTTTTTTTCATTATCGGAACAGATTATAATTATCTTTCAGCATATATAAAATTGCTAATCAAGAGACCTTTTAATTTCAGAAATAGCAAGTTCCACTTCGGCTCTTTCATCTATGTTTTGAGGAGCAATGATCAGCAGATAAAAATTTACTTCCCGTAATTTAAAACGCCTTAGAACGATCTTATCAAGATTATTAATATCCATAGATATATTATTAGCTTCACTCTGATGTAAAAAAGATTCGGCTTTTTCAAGAGATTCACCTAGAATAGATGCATAAGCGGCAAGAACCTGATCTTCAGCAGGGCTATTGTAAACCGCCAATGGCAAACCATCCTCATCCGCAATAACAGCTCCCTCAAAGGAACCTCTTTTACACATTACAGCCAGCAATTTATAGAGAGGATCATCACCGTCAATTTCAAAATCAATATTTTTTTCAACCGTTTTATTTTCAGATGAATAATCCTTAAAAACATCCGGATCTTCAATATTTTCGGACAACTCTCTATTGGCATTGAAATCATCGTGTTTAATAAAATTTGTTGAATAATTTACTTCCGTTAACTCCGACTTAAAGACAGATGAAGAATTAATACCTCCAACGGTTTCTTCACCTCCCGATAACTCCTTCAGGAGATCTACCGTTTCGGAAAGATCAAAAGAGTCCGGCAATAGGTTCGTCATTTTCTTCTCCTTTCAAAAGTTTGCTGTTCCTCTCCTGAAGTTCGAGGGCAAGATCAATAAATATACGCCCCTGTTCAGCTCCGTTTGGCATCAATGAGACGGGTACGGCAAACATTCCGGCTCTTTCAAAATATTCATTAAACGGAATTACAGTTCTAAATAGTGTCTTTTCGGGGAACACATCATTAATCTTTGAAAATATATCAGACTCAATTCTACTGGAAGAATTAAACATATTAATAAGAACTCCTTCAAGATCAAGAGTCGGGTTTTTTTCATCCCGGACCATTTTCATAGCTTTTAAAAATAGTGGAATGGTTTTCAGTGAAAAAGTTTTGCAATTTACCACAAGAATAGTCGAATCACTCACGGAAAGGAGAGAAGTTACAACCGACCCTATTCCCGCAGGTGCATCAATAATAATATATTTATATTTATCCGAAAGACCTTTAATTGCATTCCCGAGATCTCCATTCCTTGCCATATTCTCAATAAGATCTATATCCTTAGGTTCGGGACTTCCCATACCGAGAATATTCAGGAATTTATCCTTAGTCATTTCAACCGCACTTGAAATATCGGAACTTACTTTCAAAACATCTATTATCCCCAATTTAGTCCTTTTTTTCAGATTACTTGCAACAGAGATACCTCCTTGAGGATCACCGTCCACAAGTAAAACCGAGTTTCCCAGTTTTCCAAGAGTATAGGCAAGATTAAATGCGATAGTTGTCTTACCGACCCCGCCTTTCTGACTCGCAATAGTAATTATTTTTGACATTAGTATAACTCCGGTTTACATCTTTACCTTTTGAAAAATTCAAAGGGAAAATCATTATTGATCTGTAGGAGAGATTCAATATTCCCCTTTATATCTCCGTCCATAAGAACAATAAGATCATCTATTCCCATATAAGAATTTTTTTTTACATCTTTAATCCCGAGAAGAAACTCCATTTTTCTCGTTATCTTAATTTTTTCCGATCTTTTGGAAAAATCACTTAACATAGAATTACATTCATCAATGTAGGTAAAATTTTTCATTAGAATATTCATTATACCAATTTTTTCATTTTCTTGGAAATCTTCGGAAATATTTGAATAATCAACAATAAACCTACCCTTATTTAGAAAAAATATTCTGTTTAATGCTTTTTCTCCGGTAAACTTTCCGAATTTACAGGAGATAATAAAACCATTTTTAACAATTAACTCAGCTGCCATATCCGGAAACTTTATTTTAGCGGATTTGCTACCCAGTTCCGCACTCTGAAGCAGATCTGCCAAAGGAAACTTTTCAAGATTTCCAGTTAAAAGCTCATCATTTATCCTGTTGGTTTTCGATCTCCTTATTGAAGCTTTTATTCTTGCTCTCAATTCAGCTTTATTAACAGGTTTTATAATATAATCATCCGCACCTATCTCAAACCCTTTAACTTTGACATCGGCACGGTCAACCGAAGTCAGCATTAAGATCGGAATATGAGAATATTTCGAATCGGATTTTATATCTTTTAATATTTCAATCCCATCCTTTCCAGGCATCATAACATCGAGAAGAATAAGATCCGGAAAAATCTCAGACATCATTTCAATTCCCACTTTCCCGTTTTCAGCATTGTATACGATATAACCCGAATCAGACAAATATTCATCAAGAACTGCAACAGTAACTTTATCATCGTCAATTATCAATATTTTAAGCTTTTCCATTTGAATTTCGATTAATTCTATCCTTTAAAATCAAGATTTTCATCAAGCAGAGATACTCCGCACTTAAGATTTTCCAACCAAATAAAGAACTTTTCAATATTTTCCTTTCCCGGCAATACCGCACCATGCTGAGGTGCAATCTGTTCTATATCAAGTTTTCTAACCATATTCACCCATTTTTTCAATATTTCATTTCCGGGAATAAATCTCTTATGAAAAATTTCCATATATTTTATATGTTCATCAAAATTTTCAACTCTATTATAATTCTGACCGAATGAAGCACCGAGATCTCCTGAAAAAAGTATCTTCGATTCAGGATCATATATTTGAAAATTAGCAGCAGAATGCATAAAGTGTGCAGGAATAACACTTAAATTCCTTTCTCCGACCTTTATTTCCATACCATCATCGGGAATAGGATTGATCCTTTTTGAAATATAATCATCAATCCCGAAATGCATGACAAATCTTGTCCAGTGTTCCGAAAGATATGCTTTGGCTTCGGTCAGCATCAGCCATGCATTACCGGAAGCAACAATATCCGGATCCTGATGTGAAAAAAATATATGTTTTAATTTTGAAACACTTACAACTTCCGCTATCTCCTTTATAAGCGATGAAAAAACTTTATGACCTCCGGGGTCAAGGATCATCGCCTCATCACCATCCACAATCACAAATTGTGTCGCCTGAATCATACCTCCAACGGCAAGATCATCAAACATAACGCATTTATGTTCATTGTTTTGATAAAGTATTTCCATGATATTCCCCTTTTAAAGAACAGAAAGAACCTTGGCGATCTCTTCGGAGGCTCTTGACATTCCAAGGAAGACAAGTCCCAATTTAGCTTCCGGTCTTGCCAGTGCAAGAAGAACCGAATGAGGTCCGGCTTCAGTAATAACAACATATCCGTTTTCTCCCTTAATGAAAAGCTGATTTATTTTTCCTCTTTTTAACTCTTCAGCAGCTTTTGCTCCCATATTTAAGATAGCTGCACTCATTGCAGCAACTTGAGTCTCCTCCGTTCCCTGAGGAAGTATATTTGCGATCATTAATCCGTCTTCGGAAATTATTGCACTGGCTTCAAAATCGGTAGTACTCGACTGAAGTTTGATCAAAATATTATTTAATTCTTCCGGCTTTGACATCTTTCCTCCTCTTGATCTAAAAACTTTAATTTAATTAAACTTTGTATTGATTACAATTGCAAGCTTCTAATTATTTATTTTAACAATAAAAGTCTGAAATGTCAAAAGTCCGTACATCAGCAAGTAGATTGGTCTTGACCATATAATACCTAAGAATTATAATGGTTTTATGAAAGATGAAATTACGGACTTTTTAAATTCTGCAATAAAAGAAGCAGAAATAGGGATTAATTCGGGAGATGGTGGTCCGTTCGGAGCAATAATAGTTAAGGACGGTGTAATCATCTCTTCAGCTCATAACGAGGTGATTAGCAGCAATGACCCCACCGCCCATGCTGAAATTCTTGCTATCAGAAGAGCTTCCGAAAAGCTATGTAGATTTGATCTGTCGGATTGTGAGATTTATTCAACATGCGAACCATGCCCAATGTGTTTTTCAGCAATTCACTGGGCGAAAATCAAAAAGCTCTATTACGGATGTACAAACCAGGATGCTGCAAAGATAGGTTTTGATGATAAATTTATTTATGATGTTATAAAGGGCGACAGTATAGATTCAAGATTAAAATCAATCCAGATTAACAGGGATAAATGTCTTCCCCTTTTCAAATTATGGGATAACAAAACCGACAAGACACCTTACTGACAATCAGGTTATTATATTAATTATCAGTGATATTTTTTAAAAGAATATTGGATTGGAAAGACAGTATGTAAATATATACATTCAGTGATTTTTAATGTCAATATATTTTTAAAAATTAACGGATATCCTTTCTCAGTTCGTTACTTGACAGAAATAATGCTAAGCCTTAGAATGATACAAAAGGAGATAAAATGATTGGAAGTCTCGGAATTTGGGAAATTTTATTAATTTTTGTTGTTATTGCACTACTTTTTGGCGGAAAGAAACTTCCTGAACTCGGCAAGGGGCTTGGAGACGGAATAAAAAACTTTAAAAATTCATTAAAGAAAGACACTGATGAAGATAAAGAGGAAAAACAGACCGAGAATGAGAAGGATAATTGAAGAGGCAATAGAGAAGAGAAAGAAAAAACAGCTTGAGATTGAAAATATATTAAAAGATATCGGAGAGTCTATTGGAAAGTCTTCTTTTTTTAAAAGCAGAAAACGCCGTTTACAAAATCTTTTTTCAAAATTCTCCGAATCCCTTTTTGAATTGATAACCGCTCAGGATAGGGAGTGGGATGAACTCTCTAACAACCATTATTCATCAATTTTTAATTCGCTCAGTTCTCAAATTGAAGATCTCTCGGCAAAATTTTCAAACTTTAAAACAGTTACCGGAAATTTTATTGACCTTGAGAACAGGCTCGGAGAGTTGATAAAAAAAATTCCCGCCGATACCGGTGTTAAAGAGAAAAACGAATTAAAAAAAATTAAGGATGAGATATCTCCGGTTCAATATTCGGATTTTGAAAAGAGATTCAGAGGAAATTCCGAAAAGATCTACGAGAGACAGGAAAAGTATATACAATATTTCAAAGGACAGCAGAATATACTCGATATAGGATGCGGAAGAGGAGAGTTTATCCAACTGCTTTCTGAAAATAATATTGATGCCGAAGGTATTGATATTTCTTCATCAATGCTTAAAGAGGCTAAGGGAAAAGGTCTGAAATGTAGTGAAGAAGATGCGCTTCAATTTTTAAAGAATAGAAAAGAGAATTCATTGGGAGGAATATTTTCAGCTCAAGTTATTGAACACTTCCCTTCAAACTATCTGATTGAGATAGTTGCGGAATCACACAGGGTTTTAAGGAAAGGCGGAATAATTATTTTTGAAACACTTAATCCTCTTTCGCTTTTTGCTCTTACAAACATCTATTTTCTTGATATAACACATCAAAAACCGCTTCATCCGGAATTTATGAGATATCTCTTTAAGGCATATAATTTTTCAAACGTTGATATACTCTATTCGGAACCTCTGGATAAACACTACTTAGAGGAAATTCCGGTAGGAAACGGGATTGCGAAACAATTTAACTCAAATGTTGATAAACTTAATAAAATTCTGTTTTCCTCACCCGATTATGCTATTATCGGGGAAAAATAATGAAGAATATAAGAAACTTTTCTATTATTGCCCATATTGACCATGGGAAGACAACTCTCTCAGATAGAATACTCGAGATCACAAATGCTGTCTCAAAAAGAGATATGCAGGAACAGATACTTGATTCTATGGAACTTGAAAGAGAAAGAGGTATTACAATAAAATCTCACTTTGTACGACTTGAATATACATATAAAAACAGAGAAAAATATCTCCTTAATCTTATCGACACTCCCGGACATATTGATTTTAACTATGAGGTATCACGTTCACTCTCCGCATGCGAAGGAGCGGTTCTTGTAATTGACTCAACGCAGGGAGTTGAAGCTCAAACCGTTGCGAATACTTATCTCGCCGTTGAAAATGACCTTTCTTTAATTCCGGTTATGAATAAAATTGATCTTCCCAATAATGAACTTGAAAAATCTCTTGATCAGATGGAAAGTATTATCGGTCTTTCCCGGGATGAATCACTTAACGTCAGTGCAAAAACCGGAGAAGGTGTAAAAGAGATTCTCGATGCAATCATAGAGAGGATCCCCCCTCCGGAGGGAGATAAATCGAAACCACTTCGTGCTCTTATTTTTGATTCATGGTTTGACCCCTACAGAGGTGTCATAATACTGGTAAGAATTATTGACGGAGAACTGAAAAAAGGAGAAAAAATAAAATTCCTTTCAAACGGAGCGGTTTATGAAATAAATGAGCTTGGCGTTCATACTCCCAAGATTGAACCTCTTAAACAACTTTCGGCAGGAGAGGTCGGATATCTTATAGGAAGTATAAAGAAAATTTCCGAAGTAAAGGTCGGTGATACAATTACTTTGGCAAAGGAGGAGAACATAAAACCTCTTCCGGGTTTTAAAGAACCACAGCCTATGGTATTTGCCGGATTTTATCCGGGAGAAGGATCCAGCCATGAAGAGCTCAGAGAAGCAATAGAAAAACTCATACTAAATGACTCATCATTAAAATTCGAACCTGAGAATTCTCCTGCCCTCGGCATCGGGTTCAGATGCGGATTTCTCGGACTTCTGCATAAAGAGATCATTCAGGAAAGATTGGAAAGAGAATATAATTTATCTATAGTTACAACAGCTCCTTCCGTCAGATATAGAGTGACGACAACAAAGGGAGAGATCTTTGAGATCGAATCACCGGCAGACCTCCCCCCTCCTCAACATCTGGCAAAAATAGAAGAACCCTATATTGAAGCAATTATAATAACACCTGATTCATATCTCGGAAATATAATGAAACTTCTTCAAAATCGGAGAGGTATTCATAAAAAAATGGACTACATAAGTTCAAAAAGAGTTCATCTGACATATGAACTCCCTCTTGCAGAAGTTTTATACGATTTTTTCAATAAAATAAAATCGATTTCCCAAGGATATGCATCCTTTGATTATGAACTTCTGGATTACAGAGAATCTCCTCTGATAAAGCTTGATATTTTGATCAATCAGATGCCTGTCGATGCACTTGCATTAATTGTTCATAAAGACAAAGCTTTTACATACGGGAACCTATTGACATCAAAGATGAAAAAATCGATTCCAAAACAACTTTTTGAAGTAGTTATTCAAGCTGCAATAAATAAACGAGTAATTGCCAAAACAGTAGTAAAAGCATTGAGAAAAAATGTTCTTGCAAAATGTTACGGCGGCGATATTTCAAGAAAAATGAAACTTCTTGAAAAACAGAAGAAAGGAAAGAAGAGGATGAAAAGAATAGGAAAAGTAGATATTCCTCAGGAAGCTTTTCTTGCAGCTCTTGAATTGGAAGACTGATTGGTAAAATAGATTTTAAGGAGAATAGTAAATGGAAAACAGTATTGAAAAAAATAAATTTCCCGGAAGTTTCTGGACGGCAAATTTAACCGAACTATTTGAAAGAGGTGCCTATTATGCGATGGCAAGCTTTGTTGTCCTATACCTCGGACAGTTGGGTCTGGGTGACTATTGGCCAAGTACTTTGAACGGAGTTCTATGGACTCTTGTATATTTTCTTCCCATTCTGTCGGGAACAATTGCGGACAGGGTCGGGTTTAAAAAATCCCTTCTATTTGCTTTTATTCTGCTTACCGCAGGATATATGTTGATGGGCTATCCGGTATGGTTTGGAGGAAATGTTTTAAGCCATACAGTAGAAAGTACCGTAACGGCGGGTTTAAGTGTAACAATCCCGATATTTTTTGCGATTCTCCTGATAGGTATGGGTGGATCCATTATAAAACCATGTATATCGGGAACAGTACAAAAAACATCGGGGAAAAGAGCAACACTTGCATTTGCAATATTCTATATGGTTATCAATATAGGTTCACTTTTAGGAAGAGCTATAAGCTATTTTACCAGAACCGGGTTTGACAATCTCAGTCTTATATTTGCCGTTTCCGTTATAAGTTCAATCATTGCATTTTTCGTTGTTCTTTTTTTCTATACTGATATTGATAAATCGGAAAGAGTAAAACGTGTTATGAAAGAAGCCAAATCGGTAAAAAGAATTCTGCTCGATATGGTTCTGGTTCTTAAAAACAAACGATTCGCTCTTTTTTTAATAGTTTCAAGCGGATTCTTTTTTATCTACTCACAAGTATACAATGTTATCCCGCTCTATCTGAAGAAAGTTGTTGAACTGGATCCCGCAGTCGATATAATTACCATGGCAAATCCGTTTGTTATTGTTTTTTTCCAATTACTGATCACAAAAAAATTCGGAAAAATGAAACCTATAAATTCAATAATTGTAGGAATTATTATAATAGGTATAGCAATGATCATAAATCTTGTTCCGATATTTCTGGCAGGAGGCGTCAGCAAAATGGTACTTGGAGATTTTATTCCAATCGGATCTCTGTTTGCGGTTCTGACCGTTGCTATGATCGCTTTCGGTGAACTTTTTACATCAGCAAGAACATATGAATACATCGGAGCATTGGCTCCCAAAGGGCAGGAGGGTCTGTTTCTCGGATATGCAAATCTCCCGGTGGCTATCGGGGCTCTGGTAGGCGGACCGGCAGGTGCATTTATTTTTAATGAAATAATGTGCAGACATTCGGAGAAATTGCAGACAGGACTTCTCAAGCTTAATCCGTTCTGGAACTCTTTAGGATGGATAATCCTTATGGCTGTAGGTCTGTTCTCAGCTCTCTCAATGTGGCTCTATAACAGATGGTTAAACAATAATCCCGTAAAATAGATAGATACAATTTTTCAGATATCTTAAGCTGAATTATCTCTGATATTATCAAGTATCTCCGAAGCTATCTCTTCAATCGGTTTATTCGTAACTTTGATGATCTTACAATTTTTTATTCTATTAAAAATAGAATGGGCAAAATTCAATTCACTCTGTACATACATTCTATCCGCATAATTTCCGGTCCCTCCGCCAAGATGTTTATCTCTGACACTTCTTAATATAGAGAGAGCACCCGCTGATGTATCAAGCCCGAAAATACTTTTATCAGCAACTTCAAACAGAATATCCGGAGGTTCCATTCCTTCAATAATAGGAACATTAGCAACCATCCAGCCTTTAAATGCAAAATAAATGCTCAAAGGGGTCTTGAATGTTCTTGAAACTCCGACAAGAATAAGTTCGGCTTTATCAAGTTCTTCTATCCTCTGTCCGTCATCATGTCGGAATGCAAATTCCATTGCTTCGATTCTTTGGAAATAAGATTTATTTAATTTCCGGAACAATCCCGGAACTTCGCTCGGAGTTGCAGAGAGACGCTCTGCAAGCTGAGCAAGAAGAGGTCCCATGAGATCAATCGTAACCACTTCATTTAACATTCCGAATTCAAGTATTTTATTTCTTAATCTTTCGGAAACAATGGTATGAACAACAAAACCGTTAACCCTTCTGGCTCTTTTTATGATTTTTTCAATTCTATTCTCACTCCTCACTTTGGAATTAATTATCAACTCAACTTCGTCTGTTCCGAACTGAGCAATTGCAGATTTTAATGCACCTTCGGCCGTCCTTCCTGTTCCATCCGAAATAATGAATATCTGTTGTTTCATAATACTATATTCTACTTAAATCCTTTTAAGTATTAAAGTATATTAGAAGCTTTTTAATCCGAGGTATAATTTTGATCAAAAAAGTACGAAGGCGGATTAGTTTGAATCCGCCTCCGTATCATATGATTTTTCTATTTCTCTTTTAAAATAACTTCGACCGCTTTTCTTAATTGTTTATCCTTTCCCATAGAAACCGACTCATAATCATTTAAAACCCGATAGTCGGGATAAAGCTGTTGGTTCTCAAGATATTTTCCGTCATTTCCGAGCATTCCTACCTGAGGAATCCCGAAATATAAACTTCTATCCTGAAGTGTTTCCCACCAGACTGCTGTTCCTGTCCCGGGAACAGGCATCCCGACAAGTTTTCCTATTTTTAGTGCTTTATAGGAAAAAGGGAACATATGTGCATCGGAATAGTTTGACTCACTCATTACAACAACCGATTTTTTTACCCATCTGTTCATCGGTTCTATTCCTATAGCTCTTTTTCTCGGATAAAATGTCATATATTTTTTTCCAGATAAAAGAATTACCAGATCATTATGAAGCCATCCTCCTCCGTTAAATCTGGTGTCAACGACAATTCCGTCCTTATTGTAATTTCTTCCCATTATTTCGGAATAGATCGTTCTGAAACTATGACTATCCATTCCCCTTATATGAACATACCCTATCTTTCCACCGGAAAGTTTCTCAGTCTCATCTCTTCTGCTTTTCACCCATCTTTCATAGAGAAGATTGTTTAACCTGTGCAAAGAGATTGGTTTTATTTTTTCAGTCCATGACTTACCCGTAGAAGGATCCGTCAGACTAACGAGAATATATTTTCCGGATTTTCTGTTGAGAATAGTATAATAATTCAACCCTTTTACAATCGGAATCCCATCGATTTTCTTTATTATAACTCCGTTTTTCACTTTGGAATCGGCTCTGTCAAAAGGACCTTTTTCAATAACCTCAGCTACTTTCAAACCGGGTCCGTTAAAACCGGTATCAAAAAACAGTCCCATACTTGCCGTGGAATCCCCGTTTCTTGATCTTACTCTATACCCTGATCCTGTATGAGATGCATTTAACTCACCAAGCATTTCACTAAGCAATTCTGCGAAATCATAGTTGTTATTTATTGACGGAAGAAATTTTTTATAAAATTCTTTATAATATTTCCAGTCAATATTGTGGAGATTCGGATCGTAAAATTTTTCTTTAACCTGCCTCCAGACATGCTCAAACATATATTCCCTTTCTCTCTCCGAATTAACCTCCATTTCTGCAGAAACAGACACCGGTTTTTGCATTCCGTTGGTAAGATTTACTTTAACGATCCTTGTACCGGCAAGAACAAACACATTCTTTCCTTTCTTGTCAAATACCAAGCCTCTTCCTGCCGATCTGAATTTTGTAACAAGTTTAACTTTCTTTTCACGTAAAACATTTGACCAGAGAGCAAACCCCTTTTTATATCTACTTATATATACAAGAGTTTTCTCATCAGGACTTAAAGCGGAATCAACAAGATTGGATGACCTGACGGTTAACTTAACAACTCTGTCTTCTATATTCTTCAGATCTATAGCAATATTTTTTATTTTTTCTTTTTCCTTACTCTTTTTTTCTTCCTTTTT
Source organism: uncultured Clostridia bacterium (assembly GCA_964633415.1). Lineage (GTDB taxonomy): Bacteria > Acidobacteriota > Aminicenantia > UBA2199 > UBA2199 > CAZNLS01. The sequence goes on from CAZWFY010000009.1 coordinate 57,003, forward strand.
ACTTTTCCCATTCTCTACATCTTTCTTGTTTTTCTTTTCCATCTCCTTTTTCAAAGCATATTCAGCCTTTGACAGAGTGAATTTATCAAACGAATCTTTTGTGAAGAACATAGCGTAAACATCAAATTGTGCACCCCAGCTTCCGTGACTCCGCATTCCGTATTTATCCGAAGCCCATATCATAAAATCTCCTTTTTTACTCCAGATCGGCATCTCGTCCGCATATCCGCTTTTTGTAAGATTTACAACACTCTTACTACAGGAAGCATCAACAAGTCCGACTTCATCGATCCATATTTTTTTGTCCAGATACTGAACCAGCAACCATTTGCTGTCAGGGGACCAGGAAAACCACTGATCTCCGTCACTGTAGGAATAGTTCTTATCTCCCGATAACACCGTTCTTACCTTTTTTGATTTAAGATTTATTACTCTCAATGTTGTTCTTGTTTCCAGAAATGCCACCTCTTCCCCGTTTGGACTGTAAAGTGGCTGGAAGGTATCTTTATCACTCTCAAGTATGGGATAAGTTTTTATTAGAGTTGATGCATAAAAATATGGTTCATCTTTACTCTCTATCTTTGCCTCATAAAGATTCCAGCTGTTATTTAACTCTCCTGCAAAAAGAAGTTTCCGTCCATCCGGGCTGAAACTTACACTTCTCTCCTGCTCGGGAGTATTTGTTATCCTTTTTGTAATTCCATAATCAACCGATGTAACAAAAACCTCACCTCTCGCAATATAAGCAACCTCTTTCCCATTCGGAGAGAGAACATATTGAGTAATTCCGGAGGATACATTGATGTGTTTAACAGGATTTGTAGATTCATCAGGATTTATATCAACATTCACTTTTAAAGGATTAACTTCATTTTTTTTCTTTATAAAAATCTTCCCGTTATATCCGAAACATAGTTCATCATTCTTTGATATTGACAGAAATCTAACAGGATTTTTTGTGAAAAATGTTATCTGTTTCTTTTCATTAACATTGTTAAGATTCATCTCCCATACATTAAAGCTCCCCGATTTCTCACTAATAAAGAAGACATTTTCTTGATCACTGCTCCACAAAGGATTTCTGTCTTCTCCCTTAAATTCAGTAAGTTTTTTATGTTTCTTTGATTTAATGTCATATAACCATATATCTCTTGCAACAGAAGAAACATGATGTTTTCTCCATCTGTTTTCATACCCTTTCCGGTCGTGATAAAGAATCTTATCTCCGTTTTTATTCATAACCGCATCTATTGCAGGTGAAGTCAAAATCCGGTTCGGTAACCCGCCCTTTACATTAACACTGTATAGTTCCGGTAATACTCCCGAAGGAAAGAGAACGGATTTAACGGAATCCATTCTTGACGAATAAAAAATAACGTATTCTCCTTCCGGAGTAAATCCGGTCGGAATATCTCCGGCACTGTGAAAGGTCAACCTTTTTGCTTTTCCTCCATCAATGGAAATATAGAATATATCAAAATTCCCGAACCTGTCCGAAGCAAATGCGATAAACTTTCCGTCCGGCGACCAAACCGGTTTAAAATCATATGCACTGTGTCTTGTCAGTTGCACAGCCTTCCCACCTGCTGAATCAACAATAAATATATCACCCTGGAAACTGAAAGCAATCTGTTCTCCACTTGGCGATATAGCCGGATATCTCATCCAGTTTTCAGATGAATAAAGATTCATTATCGAAATCAGAAATAGTAGTGAAAATAAAATTGTTTTAAAATTTTTCATATAATTCTCCTTAACACTTTTGTAGATTTTTCTTAAATATATTATACGATTAAAAAGAGAAAAGGTTAAAAATGAAAAAAAAAAATACTAACAAATCTTTCAATATACAATATCTCTAATTACAATTTTATTGTTCTCTTAGATCTTTTCAGTTCCCCTCTCATTTTATCTAACTGTTTCTTATAATAATCAATATTATCGACGGCGGTTCTCAATGCATTGTATGCCGCTTTATAAGCATCTTCATATCTTTCATTTGCAAGATAAGCTTCCGAAAGCGTATCAAATATATGAGCCGCTTCCTTTAACCTTATAGCTTGCAGAGCAAGTCTTAACCCCTTCTTTGGAGACCTCACGGATTCATCTTTGCAAGTAATTAAAAGCCAAGCAAGATTATTTAAAATTTCCGGTTGATTTTCATTTAGATATAAACTTTTTTCATAATTGCTCTCCGCAAGTTTCCATTTTGACTGTTCATAATAGAGGGATGCAAGAGTTGCATATAAACGAGGATCGGCAGGAGATGAATCAATCTTCTTTTCTAAAGCTTTTATAATAATATTTGTTTCGAATTTACGGATAGAAAGAGTTGTGGATGGTGACAAAGAAAAAAATGTAAAAATCAGCAGGATAAACAGATATGATATTATCGATTTTTTAACCTTAGATCCATGTTTCCGGATAATCCTTTTATCCTTCATACACTCCGTCAGGAAATCTACTCTCTCCCCTATTGTAAAATGATGCCAGTTGGAGCCTCTCTTCTCATTTCCCGCAAGGAATCTGATCTTTTGAAAAGCAGAAATGAGGAGTCCGGGATCAACATCAGATTCAAAACAGAAAAGATCTGCCTCCCGTTCAAAATTTCTCATAAAATAAGCAAATATATACCTGAAATAAACAATAAAAAAGATAATATAAACAGAAGCAATAAAAAAATTGAAAAAACCCGTTCCGGAATTATTACTTAGATTAAAAAACATATTAAAACCGAATTGAAAATTTAATACTGCTAATTCAACAAGGGTTATCATTCCGCTTCCGATTATTATGAATCCGATAAAAAACAGAAGATAGTAAAATAAATGTCTCTTTTTTACATGCCCTGTTTCATGACTTATAACGGCAATCATTTCATCATCATTAAGAATATTTTTAAGACCCGGAGTAATAAGAAGATATCTGAAACGCTTAAAAAAACCTATTACCGCAGCCGTAATAAGATCACCTCCGAAAGAGTTCCAATAAAGAATCTTTTTAAACTCGATACCTTGAGCTCTCGAATAATTCAATATCGATCTTTTTAAATTTCCCTCTTCCATTTCCGAACAGTTCCACATTCTGACAATAAGCGAAGGAGACAGGAATATGAAAAGTAGTAAAAAAAGGATTAAAAATACGAGCTGAAAAAGAAAAGACGAACTATTCCGAACAACCCATTCTATTTTTATTAGACCGAGTATATCGGATAAAAGCGTGATTCCTATCCATGGAATAAGAACCACAAGGTTAAACTTAATATTCTCGATAATATATCTGTATGGATTTAATCCGTATCCTATCTCTTCTCCAAAGAACCTGAAACTCCAATACCAGATAATAGCAAGATGCAAAATAAAAACAGCTATCATTGATATATTTACGAAAGTTCCGATCCCGGAAAAACCGAAAAGAGAATAGAGAATCGGTTTAAGATCAAATACAAACAACTCGAGAGAAAAGAATATAAGTGCTAAAAATGAATTTTTGTCTGTATTTTTTACTATATCTCTTTTTATATTAATATCTTCCCCATCTCTCTCCTCAAATCCCTTCTTCAATTTCACAAATCTCATCCTGTTCAAATGGGAAAATATCATTAAGATAAGCATGATGAAAAGAATATCCTCCAAAGGTGAAAAAAGAGTGTTCTGCGTTATCGGAGCAACAGAAAAAAGAACTACAGCTACAATAAAATATATAAAATTTTTGTATATCATTAACCGTCCCTTAATTGATTTGTCTGTCAATTTTATTACTTATAACCATTAATTGCAATAGATCCGAAGCGGTGGTAGAATAACATGTTTAAAAAGGAAAATATGATGATTGATAAAGCTTTTAATTCAATTTTGGATACGGTTGGAAACACTCCCATTGTGAAACTTAACAAGGTAACATCTGAGATAAAAGGTGAAATATTTGCAAAACTTGAATTTTTCAATCCGATGGGAAGTGTTAAAGACAGAGCTGCAAAATATATGATAGAACAAGCGGAAAAAGATGGCAGGATTAAAGAGGGACAATTGATTATCGAAAGTTCTTCGGGAAATACAGCTCTTGGTCTTGCACTTATAGCTATCCAGAAGGGGTACAAGCTGAAAGTGGTTGTCAGAGATAGAATCAGTCCCGAAAAACTTAACCTTCTTGAGACTTTGGGTGTTGATGTACTTAAGGTTGACAGTTCACTTCCTCCGGAATCTCCCGAAAGCTACAACAATATTACTCCAAAGCTTGTTAAGGAGACAAAAAATTCCTATTTTCCAGACCAACATAATAATCCGGAAAATAATGACTCACATTACAATTCCACAGGCCCGGAGATATGGGAGCAGATGGAAGGTAAAATAGACTATTTTATTGCAGGTATAGGCACGGGAGGAACTATAGGGGGAGTCGCAAAATTCCTCAAAGAGAAAGATCCCGGGATCAAGATCATAGCAATAGATCCCGAAGGTTCCATATTTTATGATTATTTTAAATATAAAAAGATGGTTGAACCCAAACCATATCTAATAGAAGGTCTCGGTGATGAATTTCTCATCAAATGTGCCGACTTTTCAAACATAGATGATATGTTTAGAGTATCGGACAGAGATTCATTCCTCTTTGCAAGAAAACTGTTAAAAGAAGAGGGGATCCTTGCAGGAGGTTCCTCGGGTGCAGCACTATGGGGAGCATTAAAACTTGCAAAAGAGATTAATAAAGATGCCCGGATTGTCACAATATTTCCCGATAGTTCAAACAGATATCTCAGTACAATATTCAACGATGAATGGATGAAAGAGAAAGGATTCCTTTAAATCAATCCTTGTTTTTTAGTTTTATATAATGGTCAATGAGTGCATTAGTTGAACTGTCATGATTTTTTACATCCGGTTTCTCACTGTTAAGTTCAGAAAATATTTTTTCCGATAATCTTTTACCCGATTCCACACCCCACTGATCAAATGAATCAATATTCCAGATAACTCCCTGGACAAAAACCTTATGTTCATAGATTGCTATTAACTTTCCGAGAAAATAGGGAGATAATTCATCCATAACCATAGTATTTGACGGACGATTGCCTCTGCAAACAAGATGTGGAATGATTTTTTCATCCCTTCCGTTAATTCTTAATTTTTCCTCTTCAACCCCGAATGCAAGAGCTTCACTCTGTGCAATCATATTTGATATCAGCATATCATGGAACTCGTCTCTTCCTTTTCCGGATCTTGCAAACCCTATAAAATCCACCGGAATAATATCCGTTCCCTGATGCAAAAGCTGGAAAAAAGAGTGTTGAGCATTTGTACCTCTATCTCCGAAAATCACCGGAACCGTATCAATCAAAACACTTTTTCCATTTATATCAACACTTTTTCCATTGGACTCCATCTCCAGTTGCTGAAGATATTTAGTGAAATATTTGAGCTCTTCACCGTATGGAATAACTGCCGCTGCACTTCTGCCAAAAAAATTCCTATTCCAAATTCCGATCAGACCGAGTAGAACGGGGATGTTTCTTCTAAAAGGAGCATATCTGAAATGGTTGTCTACGGAATGAAACCCTTTTAAAAATCGATCATACTTTTCACGCCCTAAAGATATCATCAGCGAAAGATTTACTGCAGATGATACCGAAAATCTTCCCCCTATCCATTCTCCTATCTCAAAAACATTGTCCTCTTGAATCCCAAACGCCAGAGCATTATCCTTTTTTGCGGTTATTGCAATAAAATGATCTTTAATCGGATTTGTGATTTTCAATCTATTACTTAGCCAGTCAACGGCAGATCCGGCATTCATCATTGTCTCTTTTGTTGAAAATGATTTTGAAATAATTATAAAAAGTGTCTCCTCAGGATCAAGTTTCTTATAAACATTTTCGGAGAACGTTCTGTCTAAATTGGAAATAAAATATTGATTTATCCCTTCCGATCCATATCTTTTCAAAGCACAATAGGACATTAACGGACCTAAATATGATCCTCCTATTCCGATATTCACTATATTTCTGATTCTCTTTCCTGTCCCGCCTTTCCTTTCCCCGGAAACTATACCGTTGGAAAACTTCTGCATTTTTTTATACGTTGAAGATACAATCTGTTCTACATCAGTTCCGGATATCACTGATTTATCACTAAAGACATCTCTTGATACGGTATGAAGAGCAGGCCTGTTCTCTGTGGCATTAACTTTCCCCCCGTTAAACAGATCTTCGATCTTTTCTCCAAGAGAAACTTTTTTCGCTAATTTAACAAGAAGATCAACACTCTCTTCCGTTAACTGATTTTTTGAATAATCAAAATAGATACCATCTTCATAAAGAGAAAATGTTTTTCCTCTTTTGTTATCTTTAGCAAAAAGTTTTTCAATGTTTATACTTTTAATTTCTTCAAAGTGATTCTTGACAGTCTTCCACTCTGTTAAATCCGATATACTATTTTTTTCCATAAACTTTTAATACTTCAATACAAAAATATTATAAAAAATATTCTCTGTAATATTTCAAAGATTTTTCAAGATCCGCCCTTGAATGGGGTTCAAGAGTAACGGTAAACCTGTTGGGAAGTTCTGACAATACACTCTTCACCTCCTCCCAGCAGATATCCCCTTCGCCAAGAGGAAGGTGGTCATCGCCGCTCCCATTATTATCGTGGAAATGAAAGTGAATAGGTTTTTCCGAACTCAGAAGTAATAACCATTCCTTGAAAGGGATAGTTCCGAAAACTCTATGATGTCCAAAATCAAAACAGTGAATAAGATTATTGTTATTTATTCTTTTTTCGAGATCCAAAGCCATAACCGGTGTCTGATCCGCAATATTTTCAATTGCTACAAGAGGAGGAGAATAAGCCATGAGTTTTTTAAAGAAAATCGAAGAGTTTTTCAACCACATATCTTTATACTCTCTATAATATATATTATCAAAATTATAATGAACAACAACGAGATAGGAATTCCATTGTTTCCCCATCTCCATAACTTTTTTTAATTTATTAAAACTAAGATCTCTTATTTCAGAATCAGACCCGCCTGTAGATATATCAAGGAAAGGGGCATGAATCGTATTTGATCCGAATTTCTTAAGTATCTTTGAAAACTTTTTTATTTCCTCTTCATCAATATCTTTTAATGTCTCTCCATCAAGATATATTTCCGGATTAATTCCGTTCTCAAAGAAAAATCTCCACTCATTAATAAAATTTGCGGCTTTTACTCTGACAAAAAGATCCTTAAACATTTATACTAATCCATTAGCTGTTCAAATTTAATTGACAAGTCTTTTACACTCAAAGGTTTCGGAATAAAATTTTCAACTTTTTTTCCGAATATTTTATCTTCAAGATACTGCTTGCCATATCCTGAAGTAAAAAGAATTTTGACATCAGGATATTCACTTTTAAGGATCTCTCCAACTTCATTTCCCTTTAAGTCAGGCATTTCAACATCCAATAACACTAAAAATATTTTCCCATATAGTTCTCTAAACAGCTTTATCCCGTCCTTTCCTGATGACGCCGTAACACAGTTGTAACCCATCATCTCAATCATCGCAGCACCGGTATCCCGGATTATTTTTTCATCATCAATAAGTAGGATAATTTTTTTTTTCATATCTTCTATTTTCTAATAACTCTTACACCTCTGATCTTCTGATCTACCGGAAACTCTCCGAGAAGAATATAACCGCTTTTCATATTTTTCACAAGTACTTTCACCTTCACTCTTTCCCACTCAAATATATTGTCATAGAGAGACTGAAGAGATGAAACACTTATACCGAATTCAGCAGTTAAAGTGATCTTCTTACTCAAATCCCCGGGTTTTATCACTCTGTTTATCATTGGATAACCGCTCTGTTTTCTATCGCCACTCTTTTCAAAAGAGAAAACAGCGGAAAAAACAAGTTTTTTAATATCCGTATCACCTATGTTTTTTACTTTCAAATCAATTAAAGGATAAATAATAACATCACCTGCTTTTTGAATCTTATATATCCACTCACTCTTATAATTATCAACTTTTAAAGAACTTTTTAAATTTTCATCTTCAGCACTATCCAAATCAAGAAACTCTCTATTGCCTTTAATAACCTGTTTTACAGGATAAGTCCCACCGATCCTTGAAGGAGGTGAACCCTTAGTTCTTGCAAAAATCTTTACTCTCAATTTTTTCCAGTTTTCTAATTTTTCATAGAATGCCTTTACAGAAGAAGCAGTATAACCGTTAGCTCCCGATAAAACGATTTTCTCACTGATTTCACCCGGCTTGAGAGGATTCTGCATACTTTTGGAATATCCTGAAGTATGAGTCTTTCCGGTCAGAACAAATTCAAAAACCCCCTCAAAATCTACGAATTGTAACGGTTCACTGCCAATATTTTTAACCTTTAAGGATATAACAGGAACTATCTTGACCATAACATCTTTGAAATTAGTCTTAACTTCCCGCCATTCCGTTTCCTGCCAGACAATTTCCATTGATCTTCTTACCTGACTGCTATTCCATGTGGATTTAAATGAAGTGACAATCACAATCGCAGCAATAAGAAAAGCGGCAATAAGAATAAAATTAATCCAATATTTAGGATCATTTATCCTCTGCTTCAAATCTTTTTTTTCCCCGTTATATTTATTGAATATGGAATCATTGTCATTCATTATTTCCTCCGCCTGCAATCACTATTTTAACAAAAAGAGATATAAAAAAAAAGGGGGGCGAAAAAGCCCCCCCATTGTATTTTCAGGTTTTTTTAACTATTAAACAATACCCTGATCTAACATTGATTTAGCAACTTTTAAGAAGCCGGCAATATTAGCTCCGACCATATAGTTACCCTTGTGTCCATACTTTTCAGCAGTTTCATAAGCATTCTTATGAATGTTTTTCATAATATCATGAAGTTTTTTATCAACTTCTTCTCTTGTCCAGCTATATCTGAGACTGTTCTGACTCATTTCAAGACCGGAAACAGCAACACCACCTGCATTTGCAGCTTTTCCAGGACCATACATAATATCATTAGCAAGAAATACATTGATTCCGGCAGGATTAGTAGGCATATTAGCACCTTCGGATACAGCTTTAACTCCATTGTTAACGAGATTCTGTGCATCTTTTTCATTGATCTCATTTTGAGTTGCACTCGGGAATGCGATATCAGCTTTGTGATTCCAGAGAGGATTGAAATCCTTTGAAGGATCAACCGGAGTATAAACGGCAGATGAGTATTTGTCTGCATACTCTTTGATTCTTCCTCTTCTGACATTTTTCAATTCCATTACAAATGCAAGTTTTTCAGTATCAATACCTGCTTCATCATAGATATATCCTTTGGAATCGGAAAGAGTAACGGGTTTTGCACCGAGTTCGAGAAGTTTCTCAACCGTATACTGAGCAACATTTCCGGAACCGGAAACCAGTGCGGTCTTACCCTGAAGTGTATCATTTTTAACATTCAGCATTTCAGCTGCAAAATAAACAGAACCATAACCGGTTGCTTCCGGTCTGATAAGACTTCCGCCCCATTCAAGACCTTTTCCCGTAAGAATGCCTGTATGTTCATTTTTAAGTTTTTTATAGTAACCGAACATGAAACCGATCTCTCTTCCGCCAACACCGATATCACCGGCAGGAACATCCGTATCAGGTCCGATATGTCTGTAGAGCTCTCTCATGAATGCCTGACAAAATCTCATTACTTCAGCATCCGATTTACCTTTAGGATCAAAATCAGATCCGCCTTTTGCTCCGCCCATAGGAAGAGTTGTAAGTGAATTTTTAAAGACCTGTTCAAATCCGAGAAATTTAATAATTCCAAGATAAACAGAAGGATGAAATCTGAGTCCGCCTTTATAAGGACCGATAGCCCCGTTGAACTGAACTCTGAAACCTCTGTTGATCTGAACATTACCCTTGTCATCTACCCAGGGAACTCTAAACTGAAATGCTCTGTCCGGTTCTATGATTCTGTCATAGATTGCGGCTTTCACAAATTCAGGATGTCTCTCTACTGTAGGCTCAAGAGACTCCATGACCTCTTCAACAGCTTGATGAAACTCAGGCTGACCGGGGTCCTTTGACTTAACTTTTTCAAGAATTTCATTTTTTAATGACATAAATTATCTCCTTTAAATCATTTTTTTTTGAATTCAATTTTTATCAAAAATATGTTAAGATGTCAACTATTTGTTAATAAAATAAATTTTTTTTTGGAGACATAAAATGGACAGATTATCTGCAAGAGTAAAGAGGATATCCGCCTCACCTACACTTGAACTTTTAAAGATCAAAAACTCAATGATTAAAAAAGGTGATACTATATTGGATTTTGGTGCGGGAGAGCCTGATTTCAACACTCCTGATTTTATAAAAAAAGCCGGAATTGAGGCGATTAATAATAATTTCACCAAATATACTTCCGTTACAGGTATTCCGGAACTTAAGAAAGCGATTGCAGTGAATTATAAAAAAGAGCAGGGTTTTTTACCTGAGGATAAAGAGATAATTGTAACACCGGGCAGCAAATACGGACTTTATCTGATAATTCAGGCTCTTATTGATGAAGGAGATGAAGTTATTATCCCTAAACCATACTGGGTGACCTATCCTCAGCTTGTAAGTTTTGCAGGAGGAAAAGTTATCTATGCAGATCATATAAACGGAGTTGACCTATTCACAATTACCGCTGAATCCTATATAGAAAAGTATAGCGAAAAAACAAAGGCAATTATAGTAAACTCTCCTTCAAATCCCACCGGAGAAATAATGTCGGATTCCGAACTAAAAAGACTACTTGAATTCTTCACAAAAAAGGATGTTTTTATTATTTTCGATGATTGTTACAGAAAGATCGTTTATACGGAAAAAGAATTCACATCACCGATCTCCCTTTTTCCGGATTCCTTCGGGAATCTTGCAATTGTAAGTTCACTCTCTAAAACATTTTCTATGACAGGTTGGAGAATAGGATATACAATTGCTCCTGAGTTTATCTGCAACTCAATGTCAAAAATTCAGGGACACTCCACATCAAACCCATGCTCAATATCTCAGAAATCTGCAATTGCAGCTCTTTTGGAAGAGGAAGGATCGGTTTTATCTATGGTTAAAAAATATAAACAAAGAAGAGATCTCATAACTCAAAAAATAAGAGAGATAGGAAATCTGAAATTTAAAATCCCTCAGGGAGCCTTTTACTTTTTTGTGGATTTCTCTTATTATATAACAAAAATGGGATTTAAGAATGATAAAGATTTTGCAATGGATATTCTGAATAAGCTGAAAATCATAACTGTTCCGGGATCTGCATTCGGAGCGGAAGGATATCTGCGAATTTCCTATGCAGCATCATTGGATATTCTTAAAGAGGGATTCAACAGACTTGAAAAATATTTGAACGGATAATATGGAGCTTGACTATAAAGGAAGAACATTTTCTTTTTCAAAAAATAAGAGGAAAAAAAGAAAAAGAAGAGTTGTTATTATATTATTTTCCCTGCTGTTTTTTCTTTTGGTAACTCTTTACATCTCTCATAGCGATTACGGTAAAATAAAAAAGATTGAATCACTGCTTCTTACAAATAGACTTAACAAAGCTGAAAAAGTTTTTAATGATATAAAAAATTCTTTTTTTCATAAAAATTCAAAGAGAGAACTTAAAGCCTTAATATACCTCTTTAAAGGAAAACTCAAAACCGGAAATGATATATTGAAAAAGCTTAAAGTAAAGAGATCATATATTAATTATAAATCATTTCTGGATTTTTTTTCCTACAATTCAAAATATGATCTTTTAAAAATTTATTCCGAATTTCTTTATGATTTTTACAATAGGGATCCCGAACTGCTTATCTCAATTGCTTCGGCATCATCGGCACTTTATCTGCCGCAAAAATCAGACAAATTTTTAAAACTTGCGATTGAATCCGGAGAAGATCAAAATAGTGGAAAGATAAAAATATTAAAGGATATAAATAAAACCTTAAGAAGTGGAAAGATCAATTTTGTGTTTGACTCCAATAAAGACCCGATAGCATACTATGACATTGCAAAAAGAGAAGCTGTTCCTATGATAAAAGGATTTGACTTCTCTGAATTCGGCAGATCCGTAAGAACCGGAATCAAGTTTTTCACTCTTACCATTGATAAATTTGTTCAGGATAAGGTGGACAGACTATTCAGAGGGAAACACGGATCTCTTGTTTTTATAGATCTTGATGACGGAAGTATTATTTCCGCTTATTCCAAACCATTTAATACAAATTTTCCAAACTCTGCATTTACAGAAAAATATGAACCCGGATCAATAATCAAATGCATAACAATGTTTTCATACCTCAATTCTCAGGTTGATGACATTTTTCCGTTTAACTGCAAAGGTAATATGCTTATCGACGGCAAAATTTTTTACGACTGGATAAAACACGGGAATCTGAATGATCCGGTCACGGCTCTCGCCCGATCCTGCAATCTATCCTTTGCCAAAATGGGGATTTTGATTGGAAAGCAGAAGCTGTCCGACACTCTGAAACTTTTCCGGTTTAACAACCCTCCGATCAACGACCTTTTTTTAAAATTAAAGACGGGAAGTTTTAATGAAAACATCAACAATGATTTTTCACTTGCCAAACTATCCATAGGACTTAATGAAATAGAGGAGACTACATTTCATATGGCATTAATCAGTTCATTGATAGCATCAGACGGAATCTCCGCATCTCCTTTTTTAATCATAAACAGAAAGAATATTTTAAAACTCGGTAATTATTACCATAAATCATCTGTTATGGAAGTAATGAAAAACAACATGGCATACAGTAAGATTCGGTTTGCCATGAACCGTGTCGTTGAAGATAAAAACGGAACCGGAAGAAGAGCAAAAAAAGACAACTTAAAATTTGCAATTAAAACCGGAACGGCAGGGAGTAAGAAACTTGGATTCGACTCTGTTATTATTGGTTTTTTCCCCTATGAATCTCCAAGATTTTCATTTGCAATCAGGCTTGAAAGAGCGGGAAAAGCAGAATTAGCGGGAGCCGGATTCCTTAAAGATTTTTTAACCGGTGTTACGGAAAGGAACAGATAAATGAAAAAACGACTCTCTTTCATATTTATTGTATTATTTCTTCTTAACTATCTTTCTTATTCGATAACGGTTGTATTCCCGTTTAAAGTGAGCTTGAAAGAGGATAAATCATTACAATGGCTCGGTAAAGCGGTATCTTTGTATATAGATTGCGGATTCAAGCTGAACGGCATTAACTCTTTTAGTAATGCGGATACCGATTCTTTTCTAAAAAAATACAGGATAACCTTCCCCTACAATATCTCTAAAGCACTATTAATACACATTTCCAAAGAGATAGGAGCAGACAGGCTGATATGGGGGGAGATCTCATCATCGGATAATTTAAAAAACCAATCTCCGAGACACATAATCATCAAAACCTTTGTAATAGACATCAAAAATTTCACACAAAAATATCTTCCGGTTATTAAAGGAATTCCCGGAAATATTTTCGAGATGGAACAGAAACTATTTAACTATGTTTTTAACCTCTATTCTCCCGGAAAAGATCAAATTATTTTCCCTGATATTGAATTTGACAAATCAGGTTATGAAATATTTGTAAAAGCAATGTTAATAGACAATTTTGAAGAAAGAATAAAATTATTTAAAAAGATCCCTGTTGATAAAGATCATACTTCCGACCTGCTTAATCTTGAGTTGGCGAAATCTCTTTTTTTTACAAATTCAAGTAGTGAAGCGGAAGAATATTTAAAAAAGATAGAAGATGACAGTTACCTGAAAGGTGAAAAATGCTTTCTTTTAGGGATAATAAACTATTTCGACGGGCAAATGGATGAATCAATGAATAATTTCTCCAAAGTTTTAGGAACAAAGGTATTCACAGCAGAGGCTCTCAGTAACTACGGAATGCTCTTAGGTTTGACTCATGACTATAAAGAAGGAATAAAATATCTTAAAAGATCTCTGAAGATTAAAAAGACCGACGAAGCCTATCTTAATATAATGTATATATATATGCTTGATAAAAGATTATCCGAAGCTAAGAGTGCCCTCGTTTCAGCACTCACAAAATTTCCATACTCCGATGATCTTAGAAATATACTGAAAAAATTTCTCGATGAATTTCCACTTTCAAAACGGGCAAGTGAAGTTTTTTCAAAATATATCCCGGGGTTTAATATCGGGAATAAAAAATATAGGATCCATTTTAAACTTATAAATCCTTTCATTCCGGGAATCAACGATGAGTCTTCCACAGGAAATATCGGATCGGAATATAACGGAGCAAACGACAACCCCGATCCTATGATTAATGAACTGGACAGGAAGCTTTGGAAAAATCCTTTTTCAGGAGACTCATACTTTAAGATTTCGCGGTTATTGAAAAAAGGGAAAAAATTCTATTCCGCACTCGATTATGCAAGTTGTGCTCTTTTTCTTAGTCAAAATACAGATAATTATCAAAATGTGTTGGAACTCTTAAAAAAGCTCAAGCTTGAAAAAGAGTTTAAACTCATCTCAAATGAAGCAGTAAAAAAATTCCCCT
>CAZWFY010000010.1:0-65652 GCA_964633415.1 uncultured Clostridia bacterium
GAAAAAGTAGAAAAATTAAGAATAAATAGTATCAAAACCATAAATATATAAATCCGTTTCATGATTAAAACTCCCCTCGGGATTTAATTTATTTTAACAAATTCTCTCCTTAATTAAACAATACCTTTTAATCATTAATATAATAATTGATCATCATTGTCAAAAAAAAATTATTTCAAAACAAATTAACTTTATACTCTTATCACTTAAATTCTACTTGACGTTACCCTTATCAAACTTTGAGATTCTTATTAGACTATACCTCTACTTTTTGAGAATATTAAAATTAAATTCATCTTCAAATATTTTAAACTTTTTCATCATACCTTCTCTTTTGGACCATTCTCTTATATTCTCAATATCAACTTTACTTTCCGCACAAACCATTAAAGCCTGATTTAGTGATTGCTGATCATCCCAATAAAAATATGCAGCTAATCTATCCTTAACACAATCTGTCGGGAATAAAAGCTTCAGGAATGTATTGTTTTCTTTTATCTCATTGACTTTGGTAATTTGTTCTCCGCCCACTGTTAAAGGCGGTGAGATCAGATCAACAGAAATCTCCATTTTTTTGTGAAGGAAAATCCTGCCGCTTTCTTTAAAACCCAACTCTTCCAGAGCCAATCTTATTTTTTTTAATTTCACTTCATCTACTATCAAAAAATCGAGATCATTAGATCTATATTTTTCATTACTATAAATACTTACGCATGCCCCACCCGTAAGTATGTTGTCAATACCATTGTCATGTAAATTCTGAGAAACTACTTGTGCATACTCCTTTATACTCTTGCAATCTTCAATTCTCATAATGGTTTTCCCGGTTTTCTCGGACGTGTTCGCTCAATATAATATTTATCCTTTGTTTCCTGATCAATATACGAATAAACTTTTCTTAAAAGTGCTTCAAGTTCATTCTTAAATGGATATCTCGGATCCATCTCATACAACCTTACCCTGCCCTTCAATCTGCTGCACACCACTCTTCCACTCTCGAGTTTTTCCAATTGTTTTTGTACAGCATTTAAATTATATCCAAAATTTCGTGCTATTTTATTCGGATAGGAAAGTGGATTGAGAACTAAATACAATAGGATCTTCTCTTTTAATAAAGACCCTGTTATTGCTTCAATCATTTCTACCACCTCCGTTGGTTATACAACCAACAAGAGTATAGTATAAAATTGCTATTTATTCAACATGACATCAACCAATACTCTATTTTTCCAGATTTCCGGGACGGTGCCGTTCAGTAGTGCACTTTTTCCACTCTACTAAACTTTATTCTTTTTATTTTGATCTTACAAACTCCTACTTGCTACTTTGATTTTTAATGACAAATTCAGTAAACTCTTAATGACGTTCACGAAGTGAACTAATGACCACCAATCTCTGTAATTCTAAATTCTGAATTTTGAATTCTAAATTATTAATTAAATGACCATCTCTTTAATTTCAAACTAAAAACTCAACACTCAAAACTTATAACTCCTCACTAACCACTCACTACTAACCACTATGAACTGTGAAATCCACTTAAATAATTATTAAGAGATTCATTGATGAATTGCCGGAGGAGGCAGAGGAGTCTAAGTCGAATTTATAACGTCCCGGAGGGTAAATTTTTCATGTTTGAACGAAGTGAGTTTAAAATTTAAGTTAATAAATTTGACGTTCCGAAGGATAGACGACGGTCGGGTGGAGGCAATTCTCAATGAATAAAGAGCTTAAATATCATCAATTTCCTCATTAACCAATACGTGTCCGACCGAGTACTCCTTTTTGTTTCTTCGGAATTTGCTGATATTTTATCTCTTAGTAATGTGAACTCCGGCTGATAGCTGAAGGCTGTGAGTTGAAAGCTGAGGGCTATGAGCTGTGAGTTCCGTCACCCTTTTCTGATTTTTTTATATTCTTTAAACCATAAAATTCCAAATATCAGTGTTGAAATTAATAAAACTATAGGAACAATTTCCTGCCCTGTCCAAAACCATTTTATACCGTCTTTGTTAAACTGAAAAAAAATAGTAAGAAAACCGCACATAAGTGTTACACTCATCCATAAATTCTTTCTTCTGTTTTTCATTTTTTTCTCCTTCTGTTTTATAGATCATTTGTCTCAATTATATTGGACAATTTAGAAAAAAAAAGGTTGAAAAAAGGTTGATTTTGCACAAAATCAATTATGTTTGCTCTCTGTTATATTTTTTTCCAATGGCTCTTGCTTCTTTTCTGTTAAGAATTTCCAATATTTTGTAAATATGATTAATATGGGTCTTAAGTGTGCTAAGCTCTATAAAAAGTTCACTCATAATTTCTTTGTTTGATCTCCCTTTTATAATTAATTCAAATATCTCTCTTTGCCTATGGGTTAATAGATCGACTTTTTTACCGATTTCACTTGAATTATCTTTATTGGAATTTTTAATTCCATTTATAATTATCTGAGTTTTATGTTGTTCTATTCTAATCCAAAGCAGGGACAGCAACAGAACTATTATTACAAGAATAATTGCAATAAAAGGATAATCATTCCAAAACCACTTTGTAGTTTTACTACCGAAACTAAAACCTATGGAAAGAAATATTAAAAAAATCACACAAAATTCAATTATTTTTTGCTTTTTTGAAATAATATTTAAAAATCTTTCGGAAAGTCCCATTTATACTTTATTTTTTATTACATTTCGAGGCTTTTAGCAAGTATTCTCATTTTTTTTAAAGCGAGTTTCCCTTGTCCTCTTACAAATTCATTTTATTTTCAATTCCCAAATACTGACATGCGTACGTATATGACCCTGCTTTTGCTATTCAAAAATATCTATAAAGAATTTTACATTTTGTTTATTGTTCTTTTGAAGTTGATAATAACATCCGGGACAAGATGTGACGACAGTATCGGCTCCGATCTCCTCAATTCTATCTTCTCTCCTTTTCAGGATCTTTTTGGAAGTTTTACCGAAATTAACACTAAAGAGCCCTCCGAAACCGCAACATAGTTCGGAATTATCATCAACAAAATTTTTATCAAATTTTTTCATAAAAAATCTGGGTTCATCCTTAATATTCAATAATTTAAGATTATGACACGGATCATGATAAGTAATCTTCTCCCCTTCATTAATGATATTCCTGTTAATCTTTGCATCTTTAATGAATTTATATATGAATTCCGTAAGTTCAAACACTTCCGCATCTTTGATGTCATAATATTTTCTAAATGTTTTAACTCCCGTTCCGCATGGGATAACAATATATTTAAATTTAAATTTTGAAAATATCTTTTTATTCTTTTTCTTTAACTTTAAAAACTTTTCATTCCATCCCTGAGTTTTATACGGAGCACCGCAGCATTTCATATGATCGGGAATAACAACCGAGAATCCGTGTATAGTTAAAAGATCATAAATTCTTTCTTTTATATCAGTATAAAAAAGGTTGATCATACACCCCGGGAAAAGAAGTATATCAAATTTCTCATCCCTTTTTCCTTTTATCTTTTTTTTCAGTTTAAGTGCCGGAAATCCGGATACGGGAAGAATTTTTATCCTTTTCCGGATAGCCTTCGGGATCAGGAATAAAAACTTCACAAAAATTTTTAAAATATTCAGATCATAGATCGACAGAATGATTTTTCTTAATATCGGTATATTTTTCCCCTTGCTTCTTCTATTCCTGAATTCGATCATCATATCGGTAAATTCTACACCCTTTGTGCAGTTATATTCACAGCTACCGCATAAAACGCACTGATACGTAAAAATTTCAAGTTGATCTGAAGGATGAAAAGTACCGTCATAGAGAGCTTTTACAAGATTTACCTTTCCTCTCGGTGAGTTAGGTTCCGTTAATTCGGCATTATATACGGGACAATAGTGAAGGCAATTACCGCAATCGGCACAAAGTTCGGTTATTTTATCTATATCCACACTCAATCTATTCTCTCTCTATCTTTATTTATAAAAACTAAGACTTTTTAGTAAGCCTTTTTACCTCTTTATCTATCTTTTTAAGGACAACATCCCATGAAAAATACTCTTTAACATAATCAAATCCTTTCTTGCCCATTTTAATCCTCTCGGAAGGATGGATATTTAAAAAGTCGAATTTATCAATGAAATCTTCAACACTCTCATATGAAGTTCCCCCTTTTGAAATATCAACATGTTCCATTAAAACATTGCTTTTTCTATTGACAAGGACAGGAGTTTTCTGAGAAAAAGACTCAAGAGTCGTGATGGATAAACTTTCAAAATGTGAAGGCTGGATTGAAAACATTGCACCTTTAAAAGCCGATAATTTCTCCTCTTCACTAACAAATCCGACATATCTTATTCCATCAGTATCGGGAATATCCATAAATTTCTTACCCATAAGAACAAGGTTTACAACACTTTTATCCCTTATCTTCCTATAAGCTTCAAAAACGGTTTCAAGTCCCTTCCCCCTCTCTATTCTTCCTGCATAAAGTATAAAAGGAGCAACTACGGCATACTTTAATCTGAATAGATTTTCATCAATATTTTCAACTATATCTATTCCGGTTCTCAATAAATTCATTTTACCATTCGGATGATAACTTTTTTCTACAAGATCCTGTTCAGCTCCCGTTAAAAAGAAAAACGAGTCGGGTCTCTTAAAAACATCCTTCATTATCTTCAAGTGAAACGGGAGTTCATCATGAGCGGTAGGAAAAAGAATAACCGGCTTTTTCACCAAATTAATTATCTTAACCGTCGAATAATATAGATAAGTGAAAAACATAAAAACATCAAAATCCCCTTGCCCTTTTTCAACAGCTTCTTTTAATCCGGATGAAACAGGACCCTGAGTATCAATCCACATGTTCTCTTCATCAACACTCTGTTCCTTTGTGAAAAAAACTTCCGAATAATCATTAAAAGAATCTATATCTCTGACACGATCTACGGGAAATCTTCTTATTTCAACACCTTTTAAAATTGAAACTCCCTGCTTAAAATGGTTCTCCCAAGTTATATAATCTTTTGCGGTAGTGGTAAAAACCGTAACATCAAAACCTGTTCTGTTCAGTCTTTCCGAAACATCTTTTGCAAGTGTTTCCGCTCCGCCGACAACTTCATTTCCATATCTTTGAACAACAACGGCTATTTTAATCATACTTATTCCTCCGATATGATTGAAAACAATTTTTCCGGATTTGATTCATTCCTGTATTCATCAATCCTATCTTGTGAAAGTTCTTTAAGTTTCAAATTCAACTCCTTATCGTTAAATACTTTTTCGACAAGAAATGCAAGTTTATCAAACTCCTTCTTTTTAAAAACGATTCCTCCGCTTTTCAAAGTTTCTTCTACAGCCCCTGCTGAAAACGCTACAACAGGTATATTGAATATCATGCTTTCTATCAGCGGCAGACAGAATCCCTCATGTTCGCTCATAGATAGGAATAGATCGGCTGTTTTGTATATTGAAATAAGCTCGTCAAACGGGATATGTCCGGTAAAATAGAGTTCATCATTTTTTAATTGCAAACTATCGGCATAATCCCTTATGGAATGATAATACAAAGGAACACCATTTATATCTCCCGCAATAATCAACTTTGCCGGAGTGAATGTTAATTCTCTGTACAATGAAAAAAATTTCAGGAGATCCTCAATTTTTTTGTTAGGTGAAACCCTTCCGACAAAAATTATATTTTTTTTGTTACTGTTAAAATACTCCTCGATCCCTCGGCTGAAGTTATCTCTATATAAATCTATGTCAACCATTATCGGAAACACTTTTACATTTTTAAACCCCAACTCCTTCAACTCCTTTGCATTATATTCGGAATCGGCAACCGATATATCAAAAACTCCGGAAAGTTTTTTTAATTCTTTCCTCCCGTTTGATGTAGATCTTACAAAAGAATGTGAATAGTCAATAAAAAAATGTGAAGGAGTGATATTGTGATAAACAATTATTTTCTTTCCGGAAGCTCTGAGAAAAAAATCCGTTAAGGGTGAAGAAATTGCAAAATGGTAAATTTTTATAGAATCTTTTGTCTCTTTATATTCACTTAAATTTATCGAATCCGCTTCTAACTTTTCATCTGTAGTTATTGAAACTATTCTGCTTTCTATTCCTTTTTTTAATAAAAAACGGTGAAAACGCATTACCGAATTACCGACAGCATCCCCATAATGGAAACCGGATAAAAACTGTTCAACAATCATTATCAGAGTTTATTGATCATTTTGAAAAGTGTTTCAGGTGAGGATTTGCTTTTATATTTGTCAATCATTTCATATCCCGACTTTATTAGTTTTTTCGAAACTTTTTCACTGTTAATCACATAATCCATCAGTGCGGCAAGTTTATCGGGAGACTTGTCTTTGAAAAGGATTCCTCCTTCTCCAAGTGTCTCACTGATTGCAGCTGCATCATAAGCAACCACAGGTGTTCCCAGATAAAAACTCTCCAGGATAGGAAGGCAAAAACCTTCATGTTCGGATACGGATAAAAAGAGATCAGCAAGTTTATAGACGGAAATGAATTCATCAAACTCAATATGTCCGGTAAAAAGAATATCTTCAGAAGTGAGGTAAAATCGCGAAGCAAGATCACGAACCGCAGAAAAATATTTTGGGACTGATTCCGTATTACCCGCTATTATCAGTCTTACGGAAGGAGATATATACTTTTTATAAAAGAAAAGTGCTTTAACTGCATCTTCAAGAGCTTTATTCGGAGCAACTCTTCCAACACAAAGGATGTTCTTTCTGTCATCTTTTATCAAATTATAATATCCCTTGTTATATGGAGTATCATAATTTTTAAGATCTACCGGAAGGGGAGAAACGACAACATTTTTAAAGCTAATCTCTCTCAATTCCCTGGCATTAAATTCCGAAACACCCACAGATAGATCGAAAACATTCGATAGTCTTTTTAAATGTTCTCTTCCGTCTTTTGTAAATTTTACTAAAAATTCCGAATAGTCAACAAAGAATTTTGACGGAGTAATATTATGGTAGATCAATATTTTTTTACCTTTTGCTTTAAGAAAAAAATCAGTGAGAGGTGAAGGAATGGCAAAATGAAGTATTTTTACCGAATCATGATCCTCCTTATAATCTTTATACAGGATTACTTTATCAAGAACCCTTTTATCGCTTGTAAGAGTTATTAATCTGCTCTCTATGCCCTTAGATATAAAGAATTCATGAAGAGTAACTGCTGAATTGCTTGTCGCATCGCCATAGTGAAATGCAGGAAGAAATTGTTCAATGATCATACTCTTTTTTATCAGAAATCCGACTTACGGTCAAACTTAAATTAATTTCCCGATAAATGTTTTATTCTACGATGAAAAGTTTTCCATCCGATTCAACTGAAGTATTCTCAGTTACAAATATTTTTTTTATTTTCCCTTTTTTAGGTGATTTTATCTCATTTTCCATCTTCATAGCCTCAAGAACCAAAACACTTTCTCCCGAATCTATCTCATCACCCTCGGTTTTAAATACTTTCTTGATCTGTCCGGGTAAAGGAGATTTTACCGTTACCTCACCGTCAATTTCAAAACCGCCCCTCTTTCTTGCTAAGTTACTGTCTTTAACTTTAAATCCGTTACCTTTAAAAAAAACTACACTTCCGTCTTCTCTACCGTCAACAAAAACATCATAAACTTTACCGTCATCTCCGACAATAATATAGTTTTTATTCTTTACCTTCTTGACAGTGAATTCCCTCGATCTTTCTTCTATCGATAATTTAAATCTATCATCCTCATTACTGATATCAATTGCAGTTTTTACTCCATCAATTTCATAGTTAAACTTCATCAGAACCTCCTCAGATTTTTCATTCTTCCGAACATTTTCCAATTTCCGTTTTTTCCTTTATCACTCTTTTCTTCTTTCTTCCCGTTACCGTTGTATTCCATAGCTTTAACTCCCGCCGCCAACATTGCAACTTCCATTAGATCCGGTTCAATCTCCTTTTTTATATTATCAATCCTTTCAACAAGACTTGTTGTATAATTCCCGGATAAAAATTCTTTATTCTCCAATATCCTCAGAAAATACGGGATAGATGTATTTATTCCCACTATCCTGTATTCGAGAAGAGCTCTTTTCATTCTGTTTACAGCTTCATCTCTGTCTCTTCCCCAAGTGATTAATTTTGAAATTAAAGGATCGTAAAATACCGGAACCGTATAACCTTCATAAACTCCCGTATCATCTCTTATCCCTATACCTCCTGCCGGTGGAACATACTCGGCAATTTTACCGGGTGAAGGTGCAAAATTATTAAACGGATCCTCAGCGTAAACTCTGCATTCAATGGAAACACCGCGAGGGTCTATAGAATCCTGGGAAAAATTAATCTTTTCTCCGGATGCAATTTTTATCTGCTCTTTCACAATGTCAATTCCGGTCACCATCTCGGTTATCGGATGTTCAACCTGAAGGCGTGTATTCATCTCAAGAAAATAGAAGTTTTTATTTTTATCTACAATGAATTCTACCGTCCCTGCATTTTCATATTGAACAGCCTCAGCAGCTTTAACGGCAATCTTACCCATCTTTTTCCGTATATCATCAGTAATAAAAGGTGAAGGTGTCTCTTCAATAATTTTCTGATATCTTCTCTGTACGGAACACTCTCTTTCACCGAGATATAGAGTATTACCGAAACTATCTGCTAAAATCTGAATCTCAATATGATGCGGCTCCTCAATATATTTTTCAACATAAACACTGTCGTCTCCGAAGCTGGACCCGGCTTCCGACTGAGCTCGCATAAATGAATCTTCAAGCTCGCTTATACTCCTGACGAGTCTCATTCCCTTGCCCCCTCCTCCCGCAGAAGCTTTTAAAAGGACAGGGAAACCAATCTCTTTTGCTACTTCATTTAACTCTTTAATAGATTTAAGGGGAGAAGTAGTCCCGGGAACTACCGGAACTCCTGCTTTTTTCATTATTCCCCTTGACTCTGTCTTAGAACCCATCATCCTGATAGCATCGGGAGAAGGACCGATAAATATCATTCCCTCCTTTTTCACCCTCTCTGCAAAACCGGCATTCTCAGCAAGAAAACCATAGCCGGGATGTATTGCATCACACTTACTTTTTTTCGCAACATCAATTATCTTGTCAATAACAAGATAACTTTCCGAAGAGGGAGAGCCACCTATATGGTATGCCTCATCAGCCAGTTTCACGGCAAGGGATAACTCATCCGCATCCGAATAAACTACAACCGGAGACAATCCCATCTCTCTTATTGCTCTTATTATTCTGACCGCAATTTCACCTCTGTTTGCAATCAATATTTTTTTAATTTTTCCCATTTATTTCTCCGTTTCTCACTTTTTAAATGTTACAAAGGAATATTGCCATGTTTTTTGGGTGGATTTTCATCCTTTTTATCTTTAATAAGATCCAATCCGTTTATTAACCTCGGTCTCAAAGTTTCCGGTAAGATTACCTCATCAATATAACCTTTCTCAGCGGCAACATATGGATTTGCAAACAGATCACGATATTCCTGCTCTTTTTCAGCCGTTACCGCAGCCGGATCTTTAGCATTCAATATCTCTTTTCTGTTTAATATTCCCACAGCACCTCTTGGACCCATAACGGCTATTTCCGATCCGGGAAATGCAAAATTCAAATCGGTTCTTATATGTTTCGAACCCATAACACAATAAGCACCCCCATATGCTTTTCTTGTTATAACCGTGATTTTAGGAACAGTTGCTTCGGCAAACGCATAAAGTAATTTGGCACCGTGTTTAATTATTCCACCAAACTCCTGATTTGTACCCGGAAGAAATCCCGGTACATCCTCAAAAATAACAATAGGAATATTAAAAGCATCACAAAATCTTACAAATCTTGCTCCCTTGACAGAAGCGTTAATATCAAGAGCTCCGGCAAGGTGCATCGGCTGATTTGCTACAATTCCGACAGAACGCCCGCCAAGTCTTGCAAAACCCACAACAATGTTCTTTGCAAAATGTTCTGCAACTTCAAAAAAATAGTTATCATCAAAAGCTATATTTATTATCTCCTTTATATCATAACCTTTGTTAGGATTATCAGGTACAATCGTATTCAAACTTTTTTCTATCCTGTCATAAGGGTCATCGGTTTTCTTTAACGGAGGATCTTCCATATTATTGTCAGGAATAAAAGAGTGGATTTCCTTGATTATCTCAAGCGTATCTTCATCATTTTCACCGGCAAACTGGGCAACACCTGATACGGAATTATGTGTATCCGCACCTCCAAGTTTCTCTTTCGTTACATCTTCATTTGTAACGGTCTTTATAACATCAGGTCCGGTTATGAACATATATGAACTCTTTTTTGTCATTACAATAAAATCAGTTATGGCAGGAGAATAAACAGCTCCACCAGCAGAAGGACCCATAATTGCGGAAAGCTGAGGTATTACACCTGATGATAATACATTTCTTAAGAAAATATCGGCATAACCTGCAAGACTCTCAACACCTTCCTGAATTCTTGCTCCGCCCGAGTCATTCAAACCTATTACAGGCTTTCCGTATTTTAATGCCATATCCATTATTTTGACAATTTTTTTTGCATTCGTGCCGGATAGAGAACCACCGAAAACTGTAAAATCCTGTGCAAAGACAAAAACCTCCCGCCCATTCAAAAGTCCGTGTCCGGTTACGAATCCGTCTCCGTAAAACTTTAATTTATCCATTCCGAATTTATTATTTTCAGAAAGAACAAGTTTGTCCATCTCTTTAAAAGAACCCGGATCAAGCAGATATTCGACTCTTTCTCTCGCAGTCATTTTCCCGTTTTTATGCTGCTTTTCGATACGATCTTCCCCACCTCCGAGTTCAGCCAGACTGTTTTTTTCTTCAAGAATTTCGATCTTTTTTTTTATAGACATAAATTGACTCCTTTTAAAAAAATAGACAATACGCCTTATTTTGTCAAATTAGTTTAAGGTTAAACAATTGGAATGAGTCCGGGTTATCTCTCCTGAACAAGTTTTTTGACTCTGACAGGTTTTACGGGAGGACGTGTTGAAAATGGCTCTTTCGGATGATCTTGTGAAGATAGATCAAGAAGATCATATATCAGTGGTCCGCATGTCCTGCCCTGACAGTTCCCCATTCCCGCCCTTACTGAAAGTTTTAAAGCACCGGGAGTTACAAAACCCTCCTTTACTGCGGATCTTATCTCTCCCATACTGACATCTTCACATCTGCATATCACCGTATCATCGGATATTATATCTAAATCTTTTGCTCTTATTCCATAAAGAGTGTTAAAGTATTTTGAAAATATAAGATTATTTTTTCTCTCTTTCAACAATTTTCCATTCTGTTTATTGAAATCCTTTTCACTTATCTTTTGCATTTCTCTAAGTATGGAAAAAGCTGCTATCTTTCCTTCATTAATTGATTTAAGCGCTCCTCCAACGCCGGTTATTTCACCTGCGGAGAAAATACCGTCAACGGAAGTTTTCATCTCATCATCAACCTTCACGATCCATCCACCGAGAGATCTGTTAAACTCAAGTTTACATCCTGCAAGAGAAGGAAGTTCAACATTGGGCGAAAATCCGAATCCTATTGCAAGTGAGTCGGTTTTAATGATCTTCTCACTTCCGTTCTTAATATTTCCATTTCTATCCGTTTTAGCTATTACGACTTCCTCAAGCACATTTGATCCTCTTGCTTCCAACACTCTTGTATTGTATTTAATGGAAACACCCGAAGAGACAATTTTGCTCATATAGAGAATACCCTCCGCTGCTTTTGAAGGAGCATGGATCAATGAAGGTAATAATTTTACTTTATTCATAAATGGAGTTGATTCAAGTACTGAAATCACCTTTGCTCCGTTCTTTAACAATTCATAGGTAACCGAGAAGAGAAAAAGTCCCGACCCTGCAACCAATACTCTTTTTGAAGGTAAAACTCCATAGCTTTTCATTAAAACCTGAGACATTCCTGTTGAGATAACACCGGGAAGAGTCCAACCCTTAAAAGGAAGAAATCTCTCTCTTGCTCCTGTTGCAAAAATCAGATTATCATAATAGAATTTTTCAACTTTTTTATTGTCAACCTCAATAAGCATTTCATTTTTATCGTAAATTCCTAAAACAACCGATCTTTTTAATATTTCTATCCTATTTTTTTTTAATTTATCAAGAAATCTGTTTCCCAATCTCTTAATATAAGTATTTCTATGTTTTTTGCTGTCTCCGAGTTCATCGGAAATTTTTCTTAATAGCTGACCACCGGAATGAAAATTTTCATCAACAAGTAAAACGGATAAACCGTGCCCGGAAAGAATATCTGCAGAAACTATTCCTGCAAAACCACTACCTACAATAATCACATTATATCTGTTATTCTTCAATTTCAATCTCCATGCCATCCCTCGAAAGAACCATGCATGTCCTGATATTGGGTACACCGTCAATTTTCGCTATACACTCAAAACATACTCCCATTCCGCAAAAACCACCTCGCTTTTCTCCGGAAACCGGACTCTTTTTGATATTTTTATAGCCGGCTGCAATAAGTGAAGCGAGAACACTCTCTCCAATAAATGCAACCGTCTCTTTCCCGTTTACAAAAATCTTGATCTGCTCTTTTCTTTTTACCGAAGGAATCCTCAAATTTTCCATTCTAACCTCTGTACAAAATTTACCTTTATCATCCATACTTGTCAAGGCAATATTTCATTTTTTATTTAATTTTAAAATTTTTCTAATTACTGTTCCTTTCTTCTAAAACATTAAAATTAATTCCATCTGAATTAATCTTGCCCAAACCTATATTATATTAAAAATGTTGAAATTATATATTTTTAATACTATATTATTAGTAGCATTACTTAGGAGGTAATATGAAAAATATTGAAAGAGAAATGGAAGCAATATCTTCCGGACTCAATGATGTCAAAAAAGAGATAGCCAGCCGTGATTTTAGATCATCACTTGACGGAAAGGATGAATATATTGAAAAAAAACAATACTTTCCTGTCGATATCTATCTTGATACAGATGATCCGAAAGTGCTTGAAAGGGTAAACAGATCTGTAAAAAAATTCCTCGAATCCATTGATGTGGAAATGTTTACAAAAGCAGAGATTTTCAAGGGATCAATAATAGAAAAATTTTGGGTTGGTACAAAATCGGTTGTTTCACATTTTGACCTGATCAAAAAACTTTATGCTGCCGTAAAGGGAATGGTTAATATTAAAAATTCTAAAGATTCGATTCAAAAGAATAGTATGGACTATTCTGCAAAAAAACTTGCTGAAACCATTAAAATGTTAAAGGGAGTTCCTAACATTTCCATTAGAATGGGGTCAATTCTTCTTACAAAAGCAACTGTAAAAGATATACCTGTTATTCAGGTAAAAAATCTTTCAAGGGAGGAACAGCTCTTAATAGAAAGGAACCCGAATTTATTAAGATCACCCAAACTTATACATAACAAACTAAATAAATTAAAAATGGATAATATAATAAAAAGATCAAGTTTTATTGCAATGTGATTTATATCAATAATTGTTAAATCAACTTATTTAAAATCCGGACAAAATCTCAATCAGAATGAAAAGGACCAGTATAAAATATATTGCAAGGAGGGTTAAAAGTATTTTAATACTGGTCCTTATTCTTCTCCCCGAAAAAAAGAGATTTCTGAAAAAGCCTGTTAATCTTTCAAATCCATTAGATTTGAATATATTTTCAAATGATATATATAAATTCATTTTGCTCCCTTTAACCTCTTATTCAAATAGTGTTGCTTCAATATCCACCTTATATGTGCTCCGGCAAGTCTCTCATTTATCTTTGCATCTTCTTTAATAATATGAAAAAGTGAATATTCCATTCTTATTGAAAGTGTCTTACGCTTATTTTCTTTATTCTTCATTAAGTCAAATTGTAACGGTAAACGGAAACTGTTTTGATATGAACTCTTCAAGTGTTAAATATATTTCATACTTCTTTACATTAAACTCATTTTCAACAAATGAATCATATTCATTATAAACTCCGCTGTTTACACCATCCTCTTCCACATAATCAATGTTATTGACCATTTCCGTAAGTTCCTCAACATTAAGACTGTTTAAGAATTCATATATAATATTTTTCTTGGTTTCTTCGGTCAAATGTTCCCATTTAATATTAACTTCAAACATTTAATCCTCCTGAATAATATATAATAGTATAAAAAACTCTTTTTGTCATATTTATTTTTATTTTTTATTTTTTTTTATTAATTTTTATTAATTTTGTTTACAAATTTTAAAGTAATTTAATCTTTTTCTTTACAGATGACTTAGGATTAAATATAATGTTCATTAATGGACTTTAAAGAAAAAATGCGTGATAGGATAATTAAATTAGCTCTCGATGAAGACAAAATAGATGAAGATATAACAACGAATTCACTATTGAAATTTGATACAATAGTCAAAGCTGAAGTAATTGCAAAGGAGAAAGGTATCATTTCCGGGACAAATATATTCAAATCTGTTTTTAAAAAAATTGATAAAAAGATAAAAATCGATATTTTAAAAGGTGATTCTACCGTTGTAAAGAAAGGTGATGTTATAATTATCATAACGGGATTTAAAAGTTCAATCCTACGAGGTGAAAGAACTGCTCTTAATTTTCTCCAGAGACTTTCCGGAATCGCCACAATGACATCTCGATATACATCACTTTTAAAAGGAAGCGGAATCACACTGCTTGATACAAGGAAGACCACTCCGGGTATGAGATATCTTGAAAAGGAAGCGGTTCTTTCAGGCGGCGGAACTAATCATAGAATGAACCTTTCGGATATGGCTATGGTCAAAGATAACCATATAAAAATGGCTGGCTCAATAACCAATGCGGTTAATTTGATAAGAAAAAAATATCCTAAAAAAAAAATAGAGGTCGAAGTAACAAACCTTGATGAACTTTCCGAAGCACTCAAAGCAGGATCGGATATAATCATGCTTGATAATTTTGATACTGAACTATTATCTAAAGCAGTCTCAATGAAGGGAAGTAAAGTTAAATATGAGATATCAGGCAATGTCACTATTAAAAACATAAAAAAGAAGTGTGTAAAAGGAATAGATTTTATATCATCCGGTGCTCTCACCCACTCTTTCAAATCTCTTGATATAAGTCTTGAAATTTTAAACGACAAGGGAGTGTAAATATGAATAATTTTACCGAAACCGATGTTTTAATAATCGGAGGCGGAATCGCCGGATCTACCGCTGCATTAAAACTTTCGGAATCAGGAATAAAAACAACCCTTTTAACAAGAGAAAAGGATATGTCCGATGCAAATACAAATTATGCACAGGGCGGAATTGCAAAACTTTCAAAAAACGAATCTCCTGAGGATTTCATCAATGATATTATGAAAGCGGGAGACAATATTAATTACAAACCGGCCGTTGAAGTTGTTGTTAAAAATTCCAATAAATTAGTTAAAGAGATACTCATAGATAAAATTGGAGTTCCTTTCACAAAAAACGGTAATAATTATGATATGGCACAGGAGGGAGGTCATTCCAATCGAAGAGTTCTAAATGTAAGGGATATGACAGGGAAAGCAATTCAGGAAAGCTTTATGAATTATCTAAAAAAAAATAATAAAAACCTGAAAATACTTTTCAGACACACTGCGATAGATCTTCTTACAACAAACCACCATTCAACAAATCCGGCAAGGATATATGAAGAACCTGAAGTCATGGGAGCTTATGTTTTGAACAGAGAATCGGGTAAAGTAATAAGAATATTTGCAAAAACAGTTATACTTGCCACAGGAGGATTAAGCAGTATCTTTTTGAATTCCACAAACCCGGCAAATGCCATCGGTACGGGAATAGCAATGGCATACAGAGCCGGTGCGAGACTTGCCAATCTTGAATATGTTCAATTTCATCCGACATCACTTTACCATAAAGAGGGAGACAGTTTTCTTATCTCGGAAGCGGTTAGGGGTGAAGGTGCAAAACTTATCAATACTAAAGGTGAATATTTTATGGAAAAATATTCACATCTTAGCGAATTGGCTCCGAGAGATGAAGTGTCAAGAGCAATTTATGAAGAGATGTTAAGATGCGGAAGTGATTTTGTATATCTTGATCTTGCTTCATTTACTAAAATTAATATTAAAGAGAGATTTCCAACAATATACAATAAATGTCTTGATTTTGGGATAGATATAGAGAAGAAACCCATTCCTGTTGTCCCCGCTGCACATTACGGTTGCGGAGGAGTTCTATCGGATCTCTCCGGCAGAACTTCAATAAAAAATCTATATGCAATAGGTGAAGTATCTTCAACAGGAGTGCATGGAGCCAACAGATTGGCATCGGTTTCTCTTCTTGAGGGGCTGGTATGGGGAGTAAGATCTTCGGAGGATATTATAAAAAATATTTCAGATTCGGAAACACCATATACAATATCCGAGATTCCCGAATGGCAATATCCTTTCCCCCAGGAAAAGCTTGATCCCGCTCTTGTTGTTCAGGATCAAATCACGGTTAAATACATAATGTGGAATTATGCAGGAATTATAAGAACGGAAAAAAGACTTGAACGTGCAAAATCGGATCTTGAATATCTTCAGCATAGAATAATAAAATTTTACAGAAAAACCGAAATAACCGATGGAATAATAAACTTAAGAGATTGTGTTCTCACAGCTCTTCTTGTCGTGAGAGCCGCACTAATGAATAAAATATCTAAAGGTGCTCACTATTTAAAGAAAGAGTAAACGGCAGGGAAGCAGACTGTAAGCCGGGTTCTGTCTTGACGGGTCATTTATCTACACGATTAATTGCTTAACCGTTTGAGCAGCTAACCCGAAGGTTTCAGCCGGGAAAACTTCAACCACCTTCTGTTTAGCCTTGCTCCGGATGGGGTTTATCTCAATTCTTTCCGTCGCCGGAAAAAATGGTGAGCTCTTACCTCACCTTTTCACCTTTACCTGCCGAAACAGGAAGTCTATTCTCTGGGACACTTTCCTTACACAACGTCCTGCGATGTGCAGTTTTCATTAAAAACCATCCTTCCCTGCGGAGCCCGGACTTTCCTCTTCGTTATTGCGAAGCGACCCGTTATCTGCTTCCCTGCTGTTATTATTATCCATATTTATATTCAAGCTTTCAATCTTTTTATACAGATTACTCCTTGGTATATCAATCTCTCTTGCTGTTCTCGCAATATTATTTCCAAATTTTTTTAACTTTTTTTCTATAAAATCTTTCTCTATAATCCGCTTAAAATCTTTCCACTTATCTATTGAAGAAAAATCAAAACTATCATTCTTATTACTGATTTTAAAACTATCCGGAAGATCACCCACATCTATTCTATATGAATCGGTCATGATAATCAATCTTTCTACCAGATTTCTCAGCTCTCTTATATTTCCTTTCCAGTTATGCCGCTTCATTGCGTCAATTGCATTTTCCGTAAATACTTTTCTTTTAAAATTATTCTCTTCGCAAAACAGATTTGTAAAATGATCAAGAAGAAGTGGAATATCATCTCTTCTTTCGTTTAATGACGGGGAAATAATCGGAACAACATTAAGTCTGAAAAACAGATCTTCACGAAAATTCCCGTTTTTTATTTCATTTTTCAAATTTTTATTTGTTGCGGCAATTATCCTGACATCAACTTTTTTTATCTCATCGGATCCTACTCTCTGGACTTCACCCTCCTCCAGCACTCTTAAAACCTTCGCCTGTGCTTTAAGACTCAAATCCCCTATTTCATCAAGAAAAATTGTTCCTTTATGAGCACTGTCAAACTTACCTATTTTTTTATCAACAGCTCCGGTAAAAGAACCCTTTTCATGTCCGAAGAGTTCACTCTCAATCAACTCTTCCGGAATAGCAGCACAATTAACTTGAACAAATTTGTTGTTTTTTCGTTTAGACATCAAATGAATATTCCTTGCAATTAACTCTTTCCCCGTTCCACTTTCTCCAAAGATAAGAACGGTTGAGTTTGTCTTGGCAACTTTTTCTATTTTTTTAAGCATATCCGTTACAACAAAAGACTCTCCCTTAATTTCATATTTTTTTTCATTTACATTTTTAAGGTAAAAATTCTCTTTTCTAAGATTTATCTTTTCAGAGGCATTTTTTACGGTTAAAATCAATTTTTCCCTTGATACCGGTTTTTCAAGAAAATCAAATGCCCCAAATCTTGAAGATTCCACAGCTTCCTCTATTCCCGAATGTCCCGATATCATGATAACTTCTGAAAATTCATCAATTTTTTTTAAAGCCTTTAATATTTCAATTCCACCCATCCCGGGAATTTTTACATCAAGGAGAACAATATGGGGATGAAATTTTTTAAAAAGCTCTATCCCGTCTATTCCATTCTCAGCTGTTTCAACGGAATAGTTTTCATATTTTAATACCATCTTTATAGAATCGAGAATACTGGTTTCATCATCAACAATAAGAATTCTTGTTTCTTCCATATTTGGAATATATCAGAATAGTTTCTTTATTTCAATTCAAATAAAAATTGCATCTTTGACACATATATTGATTTTTGCTAACATTCTCATCCATATGATTGAGAATAATTTTATTTTAGCTTCCGAATGGATAAAAAATTCCAATCTGACCACTCTATTCTCCGGAGCCGGCATTTCCGTTGAAAGCGGAATTCCTCCTTTTCGCGGTAAAAACGGAATATGGGAGAAATATGACACAAAATATCTTGATATAGAGTTTTTCAAAAAATACCCTAAAGAATCATGGAAAACGATAAAAGAGATATTTTACGATTTCACATTGAGTGTAAATCCAAACAGAGCACACTATTTTTTTTCAAGACTCCAAAATTCCAATATGCTTGATACAATAATAACGCAAAATATAGACAATCTTCATCAAAAATCCGGATCATTCAATGTTATTGAGCTTCACGGAACAACTGTAAAGACTATCTGTATCTCATGCGGAATTAAATATGATTTTCGTGAATCTTTATTAAATAATCTTCCTCCGGTTTGTGAAAACTGCGGTGGTTATCTCAAACCGGATTTCGTATTCTTCGGAGAACCGCTTCCGGAAAATTCTTTCTCGGAAGCTATAAAACTATCTAAACAATCTGAATTGCAGATAATCATCGGAACATCGGGAGAAGTCTTCCCTGCATCAAAAATACCGTTCATTTCCAAAGATTCCGGTTCAAAGATAATTGAAATAAATCCTGAAAGATCAAACTATACTGAAAATATATCAAATATATTTCTAAGGGGTAATGCTACGGATATCTGTTTAGAGCTTGAAAAGTTAATTTTCGGTTCGGCTTCAAACTATGAAAAAAAATAGTATAGCAATAGATTGCTCCGGAGGAATTGCAGGAGATATGTTCAGTGCTGCTCTTATTAATGCAGGAGCGGATTTCATAAAGATGAAAAACAGAATGACATTTGCGGGAAATCAACTCGGAAAAACTTTGCTTAAACATATCATTCTGGAAGACGGATCATCAAGACTCCTTATCAGCATAAAAAATAATAATGAAATTCTAACCGGATTCGATGCGGAAAAAATTTTAAAAAAAACTTTCATTGAATTCAATATAGATAAAGAATACAGAATTTTTGGCGAAAAAATTTTAAGAACATTACTCGACGCTGAAAAAGAGGCTCACAGTGCAAAAATTTTCAAATTCAAAAACACCGGTTATCTTATCCCTGAAGTAAACTCTCATGATAACAATATGAATACTCATCTTCATGAAGCACAAGATATTGTAATTGATATTATCGGAGTGGTTTCAGGTCTGGAATTGCTTAATATTAAGCCCGAAGGAATACTTTTATCCCAAATATCAGTCGGATCCGGAAAGATAAATTTCTCACACGGGACCCTAAATGTTCCCGCACCGGCAACAAAAATAATTCTTGAAAAATCCGGGCTTAAATGGGAAAAGGGTCCGATTGAGAAAGAACTGTGCACTCCAACGGGAGCCGCAATACTTTATTCACTTAAATTATCCGAACAAACAGATTTAAAAATACCAAATCATACTGTTAAAGGTATATCAAGAGGAAGTAAAACATTTCCGATTGATCCTTTAAAAATATACATATATTAAAATTTTACACCTTTTTTCATCTACTTCTTAGAATTAAAAGAAAATTGAAAATTAAGATAAAAAATATTATTCGGAATTGATGAAATACTCTCTTCACGATAAATATAATTTGCTTGCAACTTAACATTATCATCCGGAGTAAAATTAATTCCAACAGTATAATCTGTGAATTTTTCCTTTCCTTCGATCGGTTTATAATTATCATAACGGATAATAGGTTCAATGTTGTTGAATTTATAACCGAATAAGACATACATGCCGCTATACTTTATTCCCGTTATATCTCCGGATATATATTCAACTTTGAAATTAAAACCTTCTTTTACAAAAAAAACATGAGCACCCGAAGACCCTCTTTTTATATTATTGCCAGCCGAATCTTCTTCCGTTCCGGAACCGTAGAAACCTCCTATTCTTAAACCGTTTAAAGGTGATGCCTCAAGCCTTCCCCAGAATGCAAGTCCGTTATGCTCATTTGAAGATGTAAGGCTATTAAGAGTTGACATCCAGTTATTTTTATCAGTTACTGCATTTGATATCATCAGTGCATAGAATATTCTGTCATTCATAAACTTTCCACTCATTTCCACTCCGACGGCTCTATATCCGCTTAAAGCATTTCTTGCACCCCAAAGTCTCGTTATCGGAGCTCTTTCAATAAAATCAAGAGTATCGGAATGTGTAATGGAACCTGATACAGCTCCCGGAGCACTCCATTTGCCCACTCTTAAATTTATGAATTTTGTGATCGAATATTTCAGATATGCTTCTAAAATTTCAGGAGAAAATTTATCAAAGGAAAAATAGATGCCCCATTCAAATTTTTCACCAAGATTTCCCGTAGGAATAAACCTTATTCTCCGATTAGAGAAACCCCAGATATCACCTTGATCGGGATCATTGTTATTGGTAGTAACAGAAAACCAATTTTGTATATAACCGTTAAAATTCATTTCAGCTTTAATGTTAAAAGATATAACAAACAATATTATTATTAAAAAAACCACTTTTTTCAAAATTGCCTCCACTTAATAATATTCTCAATCTGCATATATAAAAATAGAATTAATTTTTCCAAACTTCATCATTTATGAAGGAAGCTCAATTATAAATCGCGTTCCCGAAGGATGATTATCAATAACCGTTATCATTCCGTTATGTTCATCAATAATATTATGAGTAATTGCAAGCCCCAGTCCTGTCCCAGAACTCTTCTTTGAAAAATAGGGTAGAAATAATTTATCCTTGTCATCATCACTGATCCCATCACCCGTATCGGCAATTTCCACGCGAACAAACTGACTCTCTTTATTGTATATTGAGACTATTTCTATTGATCCCTCTTTATTCATCGCTTCAATTGCATTGTCAATAATATTAACAAAAATCCTCTTTATCTGCTCCGTATCCATTTTTATAAGAATTGGTATCTCCGGATCAAGATTAACCTTAAACTCTATTGAGTTATAGATAGAGGAATATACGGAAATCAATTTTTCAAGGATCTGATTGATATCTCCTTTGGAAAATTTAATCTCCGGAAGTCTTGCATAATT
Organism: uncultured Clostridia bacterium; assembly: GCA_964633415.1. Lineage (GTDB taxonomy): Bacteria > Acidobacteriota > Aminicenantia > UBA2199 > UBA2199 > CAZNLS01. The sequence goes on from CAZWFY010000010.1 coordinate 21,693, forward strand.
GGAAAATTCATCAGCCAGTTCTTTAATGGATTTTATCTCCATAAGAATAATATTCAAACCGTCCTCAACAACCTTTCTAAACTTGTCCTCCGGAAGATCAATCGACCTTAATATACGTTGAGATGAGAGATGAATCGGTGTTAAAGGATTTTTGATTTCATGTGCTATACGCTTTGCAACTTCTCTCCAAACGAGCATTTTTTGTGCTTTGATCAATGCAGTAAGGTCGGTGAGAACCGCAAGAACTCCTGAAAATTTCTTGTTAACAGGATTTCTCATTTGGGAAATCTTAATGGCAATATTTAAAATTTTGCCTTTTATCTTAATATCCAGTTCCTTTTCATAAACCTTAAATCTGGATTTAAAAGCTTTCTCAATAATATCACCTATCTCCATATATGGATTTGCTTTAAATATCTCCGAAAATCTTTTATTTAATATTTTTGATTTTTTAATTCCGAGAATCCTTTCAACCGCTGAATTAACTTCTTCAATCTCACCTCTTTCATTGATAGATATCACACCTGAAGTAATATTATTCAGAATATTCTCGGTAATACTTCTCCTTTGTCTAAGTTCGATTGTTCTTCGCTGAAGAGTCTTTCGATTATTCTTCAGGTCAATTATCATTTTGTTAAACTCATTAATGAGAGCGTTAAATTCATCTTTAGCAATATAATCTATCTTAACATCCAAATTTCCCTTTGTAATTTCAGTTGCAGCTTCGACCAGTTTTTCAATTGGTGTAGTTATCCCCTTTGCCAGATAGAGAGCAACCCATGATGCTGAAAAAACAATAAGAATTGATATAAATATAAAAAGAAGATAATAAGTGGTCTTAACAGGATCACGTATCATCTTTAATTGCATATATTTATCAACCATATTATTTAGATTTTTAAGATTCTTAATATAATTATCCGGATAAAATTTTCCGATTATTACAAGCACTTTTCTGCCATTTGGAGTATTGAATGGGATCCCACTTCTTATAAGTTCACCATTCTTTAATGAATCAACTTTAATGAAATCACTTCCGGAAAGAACTCTATATACATCTTCAAGTGACAGATCTTTATATTCTTGAAGCGGTATTACAGGATTAAACTGAGAAATGATCTCCTTACTGTTCAGGAAAATATTCACAACATCAAGCCTGTAGTTTATCATCTGTCTTTTAACCCAATTCCTTAAAAAAACCGAGTTATTAGGTGTATACATTTTTTTACTTTTTATACCGCTTGAAATTATCTTAGAGAAATATTTAAGATCATCTTTTGATTTTTCATAGTAGCTTCCTTTAAGCTCATTGGTCTTCTGCATAATTGAACCTATATCGGTTCTGAACCACTTCTCTATTCCCCTGTCAATCAACTCGGTTGCAAAGAAAAAAAGAAATAACGTAGGAACAATTGTAAAAATGATAAAGAAAAATACAAGCCTCTTTTTAAACCGGCTTCCGGTTTTCTCCTTGTTTTTATCATAATAAAGTTTTATCAGGTTTCGTACAAAAACAAATAAAAAAGTTACACTAAACAGGATTATTATTGTCCAAAGAACAAAAAGCATTGTCTGACTTGTCTTAATATTTGAGAGGATAGAAGAAAAATTCTTATTCTCATCAAAAAGCACTTTTATAATAACAAATATTATAAAAAAGAGAGCAACACCGATAATTATAAATCTGACTCCCCTGTTATTCTCGTTATTTTCGTTTTGTTCCATCTTTTTAAGAAGTTTTATTTTTATATAATGCCAGAAAGAAGCTTTCTTTTCAAGATTAAACTCTCATTTTTCAAAATAATTACAATTATCAACTCTTGAGATCTTAAAAACTTGAGTCGAAAAAAATGTGATATGCCTCAACGATTGTAATTGACCTGATCGGGTTACGGATGATATAATAATTTATTGCACCTGTAGCTCAGAGGATAGAGCTTGGGATTCCTAATCCCAGTGCCGCAGGTTCGAATCCTGCCAGGTGCGATTTTTTTTTGACCTTTAATTTTAATTATAACCAATTAATCTGCTTTGCATTGAAATGTCAATTATTTTGATGTATAAATATTTTTTTATTTAGGAGGGAAATTTGAAAAACAAATTTTTAATATTTACAGTTACACTTTTTTTAATTCTTTTTACTTGGTCTTGCAAAAAAGCTGCTGTTACCGATAAAGATAATAATTCAACCGATACCGGTATCGGTCAAAAGATCGGCAATACAATAAAGAATTTTCAGGAGAAAGATCAGTATGGTAAAGATTTCTCCTTAGATTCATATAAAGGGAAAGTTATTCTCCTTAATATCAGTGCAATGTGGTGTTCACCTTGCAGATCCGAAGCTTCGGAACTTATGGAACTCTACAACACTTACAAAGAGAGAGGTTTTGAGATCGTTCAGTGCATCTATCAGGATGAAAACGGAGAAAGATCTGACCAGAGCGATATTAAAAGATGGGCTGATGAATTCAATATCAGTTATACGGTTATAAATGATCCCGACGGTTCACTGACCGGCTTTTTCACATTTTCCGGAATCCCCTTTAATCTGATAATAGGAAGAGATTTTACAATACAATACAGATTGGAAGGTTTCTACAAAGAAGATATAATTAATAAGATCGAAGAACTTCTTTAATCGAATTATTATGAAAAAAAACATAATATTAATAACCTTACTTTTAATCTTTTCCTTCATCAATTTATCGGGGAAAGTTCCCGATTTTTCTTTAAAAAAATTAAATGGCGAAGAGTTCAATATAGGCAATCATCTCGGGGAAAAGATAATTGTAATAGATTTCTGGGCTACTTGGTGTAAACCATGCCTTAAGCTTATGAAAAAGCTTGATATAATTCAAAAACAATATAGCGATGATGTTTTAGTCCTTGCTATTTCAACAGATGATTCATCTGCGTTCAGCAGAATCGAAAACTATATAAAAAGCAGGAAATATAAATTTACTGTTTTACTTGATCCTGACAGCTCCGTTTCCAGCCTTTTTAATCCTTCTTCAAAAATACCTTTCACAATGATAATTGATAAGAAAGGTACCATCAGATACACTCACTATGGATATATTCCGGGCTTTGACAAAGAGTTGAAATCAAAGATTGAGAATTTAAAAAATGAATAAAAAATCTTTATTAATATTTCTCATATTCATTTTGGTTTTCCCTGCTTTAGTCTCCGGTTTTTCAATTAACGGCTGGAATTTTTATATTTCCAGCGAATCTCTATTTAATATTAACAAAGTTGCAAATAGATCATCCCAATACTATGAAGCTCTTTCCATATTCACCGGATATAAAAAATGGTCTGCAAATTTCACTCTCAGGGTTAATAATTTTTTCAAACAATCTCCCAATATAACTCTTGATCAAATTAATACTGATATCTACAGAAAATCCATTCACTATAAATCAAAAAAGATGAATATAACTTTCGGGGATTTTTACTCCCTGCTCGGAAGAGGATTAGTTCTCTCGGTTCTTAAAAATGATGATATTTTACGTGAAAGAACTATTTTCGGGATAAAATCGGATTTAAGCTTGAAAAAATTTGATCTTAGATTTATAGGCGGTGTGATTAAAGATGAAATAAATTTGCAAAAATGGACACTTACAGGCGGAGAAGTAAAATATAATTTTGCAAAAAATAACAGAGCCGGTTTTCACTTCAGTTATATTAACGACATCTATTCTTTCAGAGAACTGGGGAAAAGATTCACATACTCTTTCAGTCTTCACGGAGATAATATCTTTAAATATTTCAGTTATTATACGGAAATCTCTTATCTTAATTTCATTGAGGATAATTCTGACTTGGGAAAAGCTGTCTATTCTAATATAACTTTCAACAAAGGACACATTACACTAAGTGCCGAATACAAATTTTATAAAAATTTTAACAATGAGATGAATACCCCGCCTATTGCGGACAGAGAAGATGAGATTTCCACTCTTACGGATTCCGAAGGCGGAAGAATTCTTATGAGTTATACTATCTTTAATCCGGAGATCTCTTTTTTTATAAATTATGGAAATTACAGAGAATACAATGAGACGGGAACTCACATTTTTGCCGGTATAACATCTCAGGATATATGGGATAAATTATCTTTCTCCATTTCGTATGGTATAAAGGATATTATTTATCCGATCAAGAAATTTTCTGCGGATGTTAACTACCAATTCTCAGATAAACTCAGTATTGAGATTTCTTCAAAAGACAAACGTTACAGTGATGTAAACTTTTTTTTTAACGAGAGGGACCACTCAATTCAGATCTCTATCTATCCGACTATTTCCTTAACTCTGCTCTACCAGTATTCACACAATAAGATTATGGGTCTTAATGAATTTTTAAGCTCATCAATAACCTTATTCCTCAATAACAACCTTCAGATATCAATGACAGGAGGAAACATCAGAGGTGGACAGGTCTGCTCGGGAGGTCAATGTTTTATTATGCCTCCTTTCAAAGGATTTAAGTTTTCAATATTAAAGATATTTAAATAAAAATATAATTAAACATAGGGAGATAAACAAATGGGAAAAAAAGTTTTAATTGCAACAGTTAAGCCTTTTGCGAAAGAAGCAGTCAAAAGCATTCAAGATATCGCCGATTCCAAAGGATATGCTATTACACTTCTGGAGTCTTATAAAGATGAAAAAGAACTTTTGGAAGCATCAAAAAAAACAGATGCACTTATAATCAGAAGCGATAAAATTCACAGTGGTATTATTGAAAATGCAGAGGATCTTAAGATCATTGTAAGAGCCGGTGCAGGATACGACAATGTTGATCTTGAATCTGCTTCAAAAAAAGGTATAACGGTTATGAATACTCCGGGACAAAATTCTAATGCGGTTGCTGAGCTTGCTTTCGGAATGATGGTTTATATTGCAAGAAACAAATTTAACGGTAAAGCCGGAACTGAATTGAAAGGGAAAAAACTCGGTATTCACGCTTATGGACATGTAGGGAAATATGTTGCTCGCATCGCATTAGGATTCGGTATGAATGTTTACGCTTTCGACCCCTTTATCGATGATGATGAAATAAAAAAAGATGGTGTTATCCCGGTTGATTCTGCCGAGACACTCTATTCCGAATGTAGATATGTTTCACTTCACATTCCTGCAAATGAGAAAACAAAAAAATCGATAAATTATGCTCTTATGTATTCAATGCCGAAAAATGCCGTTCTAATAAATACGGCAAGAAAAGAAGTTGTTTGTGAAGATTCACTCATGAAAATCTTAAAAGAGCGTGAAGATTTTAAATATGTTTCTGATATTGCACCGGATTGTTCCGACACACTTGAAAAAAACTATTCGGATAGATGTTTTTTCACTCCGAAAAAGATGGGTGCTCAAACCGCAGAAGCAAATATTAATGCAGGAATTGCTGCAATAACTCAAATAATTTCTTTCTTTGAAACCGGAGACAGAACTTTTCAGGTCAATAAATAGAGTAAGAACATTTAAAAATATATTCTGAATGAACTGTAAATAATAGTAGGATAAGATCCGAATTCCGATCTTAAGATAGCGTTTGATATATTTTCATTGCTAACTGATTTTATTTCGGGACATTTTCCAAATCCTGCAAAACCTCCCAATGATATATATATATTTTCACTTATATTGTATTCGATAACCGGAGAAAAGATTAGAGAATTATCCCCGATATTATAGATGAATATTGAATTTAATCCGACAAGAGGGTGCAGCTGCTTATTTAATCCTATCGAAACATAATTTTTTCCCATCTGATAGACATTTCCCTCTTTAAACGGTATTGTATTAAAAAGTCCGATATAATCCTCCGGTAAAGAACTCCCGGCCGAATTAAAATAGTATTCAACAAATATATATAAGTTGCCTCTGAAATTATAATCAGCTCCTGCAGATATCCTGAAATAGTTTTCTTCGCTCTTTTCAGGTTCATTTAGAAAGAAACCGGTTATGACAAAAGCACTTTCAACCCAAACTCCCGCTCCTCCGATTGAGGAAGAAATATCAAAACCTAAAAGAAGATTTTCCCGGAAACCCACAGCAAGGAGAGAGATATCACTTTTTAGAACATTCAATCTCCCTCTTATGAAAAAAGCACTCTTTGAAAATTCGAATTTATCTCCGAAAACATATCCGGCATCAATTTCATTCATCTCTCCAACCGGAATTCTCATTCTTACGGCATCAATTCCGATCCTCTCCTCTTTATCAAGTTGATTAAAATTATATGGAGCAAGAATATCCGTAGGATTAAACACTCTCCCACTACCCCAGGATATTGATTGCCTTCCAATAAAAAAATCGGCAAAATCACTTCTTATCGATAGTGAAAATCTATCAAGATTGTGATTTAAAGTAAAATTACCTTCTTCAACTGATCCTCCCGGATATAGTATCCCTTTTAAATCTCCGATCCTGTATGATGAAGGTTGGAATGAATCCAATAGGAAAGATTGAGAGTCATTTGTATTATAAGTAATAGAGGGGAAAATATCATAAGCAATATTTAATTTTATATCAGATAATATTTTTAAAGATGATTTAAACCTGAAACTATTTGTCACCAAACCAAATTCCGGGGAATCTACCATTCCATCCGGTGATTTTACACTTTTGTTAAGAAGGAGAGTAAAAAAAGATTTATAATAACCGGAAATATTTAAAATCGATCCGTATGAAAATACAGATACAGAGTTAATAATAAACAAAAATAAAAATACCGACCGTATCTTTCTATTTAACTTCATCATCAACTACAATACCATCCTTTAAAGTTATCAATCTTGTAGCTCTCTCCATTATCATTCTGTCATGAGTTGAAAACAGAAATGTCATCCCTGTATTCTCATTTAAATCTTTCATCATATTAAGAAGATCGGATCCCATTTTCGAATCAAGATTTGCAGTCGGTTCATCAGCCAAAATCAATATCGGATTGGATACCATTGCCCTCGCTATGGCTACTCTCTGCTGCTGACCACCGGATAATTGAGTGGGAAGTCTGTCCTGCATATCAATAAGTCCTACATCCTCTAAGATTTTTTTAACCCTTCTATGTCTCTCCTCCTTTTTTACACCCTGAAGAAGCATAATATATTCAACATTTTCCTCAACTGAAAGAACCGGAATAAGATTGTAGGATTGGAAAACAAATCCGAGATTATCTCTTCTGAAGTCGGAAAGTTCCTTCCCCTTCATCTTTGAGAGTTCTATTCCATTAAGAATCACTTCACCGCTTGAAGGAGTATCAAGACCCGATACCATATTTAGAAGTGTGGTTTTTCCAGATCCGGACGGACCTACAATTGCGGTAAACTCTCCTGAATCTATCTTTATTGATATTCCTCTTACAGCTTTTACTTCCACACTGTTATCTTTATAAGTTTTTTTTAAATCTTTAGTAGTTATAATATTTGTTTTACTCATTGTCTCTCCTAATATTTTCTTTTTTTTACAGATTTCATATTTTTCACTATAAGCTTTTTCTTAAAGCATCTGTAATTACAATCTTTCCTGCAACAAATGCCGGATATAGACCTATCAGTACGGTAAAAATAAAAACAAAAAACGGATATATAATAAATTGTCTCAACTCTACTACAGGATAAAGCATATCACTTATAACCGCTCCGGCCATTTCTATTCCTCTATAATCTATCCCCCACTTTACAAGTATCATCATAATAATAAATCCGAGAATAACTCCGATAATAATACTTATAAATGCAAGAACAGCCGATTCAAAAATGATCAGTTTCCTTATACCTGAAGGACGCGTCCCCACAGCTCTTAAAATTCCGAATTCGAACATCCTCTCGTAGAGAGACATAAACAGTGTATTAATAATTCCGAAAACAACAACAACAAATAGGATCATTCCCATAATTGCCATACTTAAATTTGACATTTCAAGCATATTTTTCAACTCAGGCAATATTTTTACCCAACTAACAGCTTCATTTTGTCCCTTGGAATACTTCTGCCAGAAATCGGCATTTTTATTTCCGGCAAAATTCAGATCCGTAAAATTTATAGCTATCTCATGGATTTTATTTTTCAAATTAAGCATCTGTTGAGCTTTATTAAGTCTTATAAAAGCCATTCCATTATCCATCTCTTTGATACCGAATCTGTATATGCCCGAAACTCTGAACATATCCTGACCCAGATCACCGGAACAAGCCTGTGCGACAGTTATCACAATCCTATCACCGATAGTTACTTCAAGCACTTTTGCCAGTTTTTCTCCGATAACAATATCTCGGACGTTATTGTCTGAGAAATAGTCTCCTTCAAGTATATTATCATCAACTTTTGATAAAAATCTTTCTTCATTCGGAACTATTCCGTAAAGAATAATGGATTCAACATTTGACGGAGAAGTTACCATTCCGAAACTTATAACTCTGTGAGAAAAATTTCTTACTGCAAGCTCCTTTTTTAAATCTTTAGTTATAATATCCGGGTCTTCTATTGTTTTTTCAACATCCTGAGTAAGCCTGAAATCCCTGTTGTGTATCTGAGCTTCTCCAAGAAGTGTTGAAGTTGCAGAGTCGATAAGATTTTTTTTCATTCCGATCATTATCCCGTCTGTAACAATTAGAGATGCAAGACCTATCCCAATCGCAATTGAAGCAATTACAGTTCTTCGTTTATTTCGAAAAACATTTTTCCATGCCAATTTTAAAAAGAATTTCACTTCTACCCTCCTATTTCTAATGTAATCTCATGGCTTTTGCCGGATCCGTTTTTGCCGCTTTCAGAGCGGGAATTATACTGACTAAAGAAGCCGAAATAAGAACGGTAATTGCAGGAATAATAAAGCTTCTGAGATTTATTTCGGATCTCATCACCTCAAATTTCATTCCCCCGTAACTAAATGCCTGCGGCAGTTTTATTCCATGTTTTGATAACCAGTAATTAACTCCCAATGCAACAATAGTTCCTATCACTATACATATAACAGCAAGAATATTAACTTCATACAAAATCAATTTTATTATCTCTCCGGGCTTTGTTCCAATAGCTTTTAATACCCCGTATTCTCTTCGCCTCTCAAGAACCGCCATTAGTACCGTATTTAAAACTCCTACTGCAACTACAAGAACAATAATAAGAAGCATTACCCACATCCCCTGCTGATCGGCTTTCATCGCAGTATAGAATGATTTGGCAAAAATCTGCCACGGATCTGCAATAAGCCCAGTTCCAACAAGTAATCTGTTTAAACGTTTTGTAACCCTTCCAACATCTTTGAGAGAATCAACGGTAATGACTATTTCATGGATCTTAGTTCCCAATACAAGTAATTCCTGAGCCTTTTTTATAGGCATATACATTGAAACTCTATCCGAAATATCATTCCCGCTGTCAATTATTCCGACAATTCTATATTTATCATTGGCAATAGAACCGTCAGCTCCCTGAGTAACGATCACAAGTTCATCATCTGTTTTTGCTTTTAAGATCTTCCTGAGCCCTTTACCGATCATAACTTCATTTGCTTCCTGAGAAGAAAATTTCTTTCCCTTTTTAATTTTATTATTAAAATTAGTGTTTTTATTCTCAACATCAATATCTATTCCGATTATCTTCGCCCCGGAACTTTTTTCACCGACGGACACTATACCTGCAGAATATACTCTCGGGGAAAACCCTTCGATCTCCTTCTCTTTTTTCAAATCTTTTTTTAAAATTGAATAATTATCAATTGTCTTGTATATGGATGGTGTATCGAGATAATTTTTTTCATGTATCTGAATATGCCCCAAATCATTCTTTGTAAACATGTTAATAATATCATTATAAGATCCATCCGAAAAACCGATAAAAAAAGCCGCCAGGAAAAATCCCCCGAACATACTTAATGCGGTCAGAATTGTCCGCCTTTTCTGCCTGAAAATATTTCTGAATGCAATTTTTAGAGTAAGCATGTTAATTACCCGATCTCAAATTTCTCAGAGAAAAAATCTTTTTATCTATTCTCATATTAAATTTAGCTTTAATATATTTTATTATGGTTTTTTTCCCTTTCTTTTTTGTCGGGATCAATTCCAATATTGTCGGAATTATTTTATTTCCCATTTTTTTAACTTCCCTGAAATACATCTCTCTCATTAGAGTTCCCTTCTCATCATAAAACTTTTGCCAAACCGGAATATATGATTCTGTATCGACAGCAAGTATAACCCATCCCCATACAATCGGCATTCCGTCTTTCGGAATACATTTTACATATGTTTCTCCTTTTTTCGCATAATCAGGGTTAATTATTTCGAAATGATAATCATCAAAATAGGTATACTCTTTAACAAGATCATCATTGGTAAAATCAGAGCCCATCCATGAACCCATCATCATAGAGGGCGGTATCTTCATCACTTTATTTGTTTTAGGAAAATAATTCCACATCTCCTTGTCTATTCTCAAGGTTGTCATTCCCTTCTCTTTTTTCGGTTCCAGTATTCTTATAAATGTATGTTTTTTCCCCATTGACCATGATTCGATTTTTAACTTTCTTTTCCAATGTGTCGTAATTATATTCATTTCTATAAGTCCGTAACTTGCATCACTCCTATAAAGTTCATCAACTTTCTTCACTATACTTCTTGCATCACCAATATTATCCGCAGAAAATCCTATCCGGTTCAAAACAGCAATAACTATGAATACCGTTAAAAATTTAAAAAAGAGCCTTAATATTTTCCCCATCGGAACCTCCGTTAATTTATATTCATATTTATAATTCTTCTCATCTCTTGTTCAACTTTAAACAGATTTATTTCATCTCTATCAAGAATCCATTGAACCATTAATCCGTCGAGCATACCCACAAGTAAAGAAGCCAATGATTTTTCATCAATGTCATTTGAGAAACTTCCATCTATTTTTCCCTGTTTTATTATATCTGATATAAGTTTTCTATATGATCGATAAAAATCCTTCATCTCTCTGTAGATAATATCTTTTACTGTTTTAGCCCTTATACTTTCCGCCCAGAAATCAAAAGTCAGATTCATTATCTCATTTTGTTCTTCTCTTAAATAGTTTATTACAAAACCTGTTATTTTTAACAATTTCTCCTTACCAACCGAATCATCGAGTGCAATATTCTCAATTCCGGAATCAAAAAGATTAACAAAATATTTAAATGAATTAACGATAATATCATTCTTATCTTTAAAATATTCATATATTGTGCCTTTGCCAATTCCGGCTTCAACGGCAATATCATTTACCGTTGTATTTTTAATACCGTTTTTTGCAAATACTTTCATTGCAGATAGAATTATTTTCTCTCTTTTTTTGGCTTTAACAACTCTTTTCGCACTCATCAGCTTTTCCTTGACCGACCGTTCGGTCAATATATTAATATACAACAATTAGTTGAGTATTTCAACTGTTTTTATTAATTTATTTTGACGCTCTGTATAATTTCATATAATCTTCGGCAGATCTCTTTTTATCAATATTTAGAAATTGTGCATATTTCATAACCAACCATCTTAAATATCCATCATCGTCAAATTTTGAAAATTTTTCATTTTCAAGTGCATTGATAAGTTTGGAGGATACTCCCATTTCTTCAGAGACATCTTTTAATTTTAGACCTAAATTTTCCCTGACTTTTCTGAAATATTCGCCGTTTATCTCCTCCGGTTCATCTAATTCTTCAGGCAATTCAACATTAATATCTTCATTATGCCCAAGTTCAATATTTTCGGATGCAGGCTTTTCGGAAATAAGTTGATTATATGCTGATGTAATATTAAAAATTATTTTTTCTTTCTCGTTTTCATCTAACTCATTTCTTAAAGGAGATAATTCAATAGAATCTTCATTTTTATACAATTCCAAAAGCTCTTTATATGATTGTTCAATATCATTAAAAGATGCACCTGAATCCAACTCAAGTATCTCTAAATATTTTGTCTTCTCTTTTTCTTTCATTTATCTGATATATGATCGATTCTTACCATCAATAATATTTTTAACAATCTCCGAAACCGACCCGTAAAGCTTCTCATGTTTTTGAATCTCATTTATAGGCTCTTTTGTTTCGAATATAGTACCGAAATTATTATCATAATCAATATAACCGGAAAATACTGAGTCAACCTTAAAATGGTTTTTAATTACGCTGTTGAGATACATACCGCTTTTAATCTGAGATCTGTCTTTTACCTGATTTAAAACGACATTAAATCTGATATTAGAATATACTTTATCAATTTCCTCGGAAAGAATCTTATCAGCTTTTCTTAAATATTCAATGAATTCTGCAAATGTATTGATTTTAACTTCAGAACCTCTGTTTTTCCAAAAGTTCTTAACAGTTTTACCATACCCCCTATCAAGATATAGATCTGAAAGTCTACGGATAAGTACTTTTTTTATAAAAAGATACATATTTTCTATAGAGGTTATTTCCGGTGTTGTTACTACTATTTTTTTATCCGCTATCAAAAATGTATCTATCGTATTTAAAACCGAACCGGCACCAAGATCAATAATGATCACGTCTGCATCAAGTTTTCGAACATCTCTGTAAAACCTGGTCCTGCTAAAATATGGAATGGTAGCAGGATTAACAGATCTGATATCCCCTGCTATGAATTTTAGTTTACTGAAACCGGATCCTGAAACTATATCATTAAGATCAGATCTTTTTTCAAAAAAATCGGAGAGAGTTGCCTTTATCTTATCCCTTCCAAAAAAAGAGTGAATATTAGATCCTCCGAGATCACCGTCAATAACAATCGTTTTTTTATTTTCACTACTTAGTTTAAGTCCTATAGAACAAGATAAAAAACTTTTTCCGGTTCCGCCCTTCCCACCTCCGATAGCCCATATTTCAGGTCTCTTCATTTTCTTATCCACTTTTTGATTTTTACAAAATTTTGATTTTATGTCAAGTAACACCATGTAACTTAACAAAATAAAAAAAAATCTTTATACTGATGAAATTCCCTCTTATCCGCCAAACTGTTTGATTTTTTTTTCAGAACCTATTATCAGAATAGAATCATCTTTTTTAAAAATATATTCCGGAGAAGGAAATATCAGCTTGTTATCTCCGCTTTCAATTCCCGACCCATTCTCTTTTATCAAAATAATTTCAACTTCAAAATTATTACGGATATTAAGATCTTTTATCGTTTTATCAATAAATTTATCAGGGACCGGAAGTTCGGAAAGGATCTTCCCGTCTCTTAACTTTATCTGTTTGAACTCCGGTATTGAATTTATATAACTTGAGAAAGAGTTAACCATATCTCTTCTGAACATTTCACTGTTATAACTCTCGATCACATCATCTTTTGATACATATCCGACAAGCTTTTTACTATTTTTTCTATCAACCACCGGAAACTCATCAATACCCATCTCGGAAAAAGCTTTCATAACAATATCAAGTGTATCTTCAGGTGTAAAACAGTAGTTTAAAGGGATTAACAGATCATAAGCAACAATTATGGAATCAAGAAGTTCGGATTTGTATATTATTTTTCTAAGATCAAAAATTGATATTATTCCTAATAATTCATCCTTTTTATCAACAACAAAAAAATTCGGATGCGAACTGCTTACCGTAAGATCAAGTAATGTATGAAGAGGAGTATCGGCATACACAAGTTCATAATCCGATTTCATAACTTTGGAAATATGAAGTGAGTGAAGAACATTAGTTTCCTGTCCCTGAAACATATTTATTCCCTTTCTTGAAAGTTTTAACGTATAAATCGAATCCCTTCTTATCCTTGAAGTTATCAGTACACTTATAATGCATGTAACCATGAGCGGAAGTATTATTCTGTAATCGTTTGTCAATTCAAAAATAATAAGAATCGATGTTATAGGAGCATGCATTGCACCTGCGGCAACTGCACCCATTCCCACCAGAGCATAAGCTCCCGGATTTGATGTGATCGAAGGGAAAAGGCTGTGAACAATTGTTCCGAGAAATCCTCCTAAAGTAGCTCCGAGAAAAAGAGAAGGAGCAAAAATACCACCGGATCCTCCCGACCCTATTGTTACCGACGTAACTAAAAGTTTTAAAAACACAAGAAACAGTAAAAATAACCATAAAAGTTTCCCGTTTAAAGCAAGACTTACAGTATCATATCCGACTCCGAAAACATGTGGAAACTTAATTGCGATAATTCCGATAATCAACCCACCGAGAGCCGGTTTGAGATAATCAGGCATTTTTAATTTTTCAAAAAAATCTTCTGTTCTGTAAAGAATACTTATAAACCCCAAAGCCACAAAGGCAGAAAGAATACCGAGAATGACATAAGGAATCATTTCAAAAACACTTACAAGTTGATAGTGAGGAATTACAAAAGCTGAAAAATCTCCTATAAAATGCCGCGAGATAACTGTTGCAGATACGGAAGATACCACAACCGGGCTGAACTGAGATATCCCGAAATCACTAAGAATTATTTCCACGGCAAAAAGAGCTCCTGCAATAGGAGCGTTGAATGTAGCTGCAATTCCCGCAGCCGTCCCGCATGCTACAAGAGTTCTTAGTCGGGATCCGGATATCTTTAAGATCTGACCAAGAACCGATCCAATCGCCGAACCAATCTGAACAATCGGACCTTCACGTCCTACCGATCCACCTGAACCGATACATATTGCTGAAGCAGCAACCTTTGCCACCATAACTCTCGGGCGGATAGCTCCTCCACGCAGAAGTATTGATTCCATTACTTCGGGAACTCCATGACCCTTTGCCTCTTTTGCAAACTTATAGACTATCGGACCTACTAATAAACCTCCTGCAACGGGTGAAAAGAGTTTTATATACCATGGAAGCTGAAGAACATAATTTAATGAATAGTTCCAACTACCGAAAAAAACTCCCTGAAAAAATCTTATTGCAAATCTGAAAAATATTGCACCGAAACCACCGAGAACTCCTATTGCAAGAGCAATTATAACCATTAGAGTATGCTCGTTAATTTTTAAACTTCTTAACTTTCTAACTATTATTATCTGCAAAGATAAAAGACCGGATAATAAATTTGAAAATCTTTTCATTTACGAATTCCTTTTAATCCTATTTTTTAAACATTTTTTCAAGTCACATAAATCTCTTTGTCTAATGATAGATAGAAACACTTTATTTTACAATAAAAATTATATCATTATTGGCAATATCAATAAATTTTACTTTATAGATTTGATTTTAAAGTAAAAAAACAGTTCATTACTTGACGTTATAAAGAGATTTGGAGTATAAATACAATTCACAGGAAAATTTAATGACAAATATGAAACACGATCGCAATATGATAGAAAAGGGAGTTGAAAAAATTCTTGAAGGGATAGGAGAAGATATAGATTCCAAAAGATTAAAAAGCACTCCACGAAGAGTAGCCGATATGCTTCTCGAGGTTTTATCCTGTACTAATTCCGATCCGAAAGATTTTTTAAAAGCACTTTCGGAAGAAAAACATGATGAAATGGTAATTCTTAAAGATATCCCTCTCTACTCAATGTGCGAACACCATCTTCTTCCTTTTTTTGGAACTGCAAACATTGCATATATTCCCAGAAATGGAAAGATAATCGGTCTTAACACATTAGCCAGATTAGTTGATTCATTTGCAAAACGTCTCCAAATCCAGGAGAGATTAACAAAACAGATCGCTGATTCTCTTGTCGAATCTCTCTCTCCACTCGGAGTTATGGTAGTTATTAAAGCTGAACATCTGTGTATGACAATGAGAGGAGCAAAAAAACCCGGCTCTACAACTGTTACATCTGCCGTAAGAGGAATCTTTCGAAAAAAAACGGCAACTCGACAGGAAGCTATGTCCCTGTTAAATTCATGAAGATAACTAACTCAGCTGATTATGAATATCATCGGCATATAATCTTAAAGATTTTACATATGTTGATCGTCCGGTATCCGTGTTAATATCAATAATTACCGTATCCATTATCACATTCTTTTTTGCAACTTCCCAGCGCTGATTTATTCCCGTTTTGAATTTTTCAAGAACAGGTCCTCTTTTCATACCTATAACAGAATCTAGAGAGCCGGTCATTCCGACATCAGTCTGATAAGCAGTTCCATTTGCAAGTATCCTTGCATCGGCAGTAGGAACATGGGTATGAGTTCCTACCATTACACTGACCCGTCCATCAAGATAAAAACCCATTGCCTGTTTTTCTGCTGTTGCTTCCGCATGAAAATCAACAAAAATAATTTTTGATCTTATTTTTTTCAACCGGTTATCAATAGCGTTAAACGGATTATCCACAACCGGCTCCATAAATACTCTTCCCTGAAGATTTACAATTGTAATGTTTATATCTTCTTTAACATTGATTTCGCAGAATCCTCTTCCGGGAACATTATCGGGATAGTTTATCGGCCTAATTATATTGTTGCTGCTATTTAGAAGATCTACAGATTCCCTTTTATCAAAAATATGATTTCCTCCGGTTATAAAATCAACCCCTGCATTAAACAGATCATTTGATGTATTATCTGTAATACCAAGTCCGCCTGCAACATTTTCTCCATTTGCAATTATAAGGTCGGGAGAAAACTTTTTTTTCATTAGAAGACATGATTCGGCAACCATTCTTCTCCCCGGTTTTCCGACAACATCTCCTATAAAAATAATTCTGATACTATTACTATTTTGCATATTCCGTAGCTCTGATCTCCCTTATAACCGTAACTTTGATCTGTCCCGGATATTCCATCTCTTCCTGGATCTTTTTTGCAATATCCTTTGATATAAGAAAAGTTTTATTGTCATCCGTTTCATTTGAATCAATTATAACTCTAACTTCCCTTCCGGCTCTCAATGCGTAAGCCTTATTAACATTTTCAAAAGATCTACTAAGTTCTTCAAGTTTTTCAAGTCTCTTTATATAAGTTTCAAACATCTCCCTTCTTGCTCCCGGTCTCGCTGCGGACATCGCATCTGCAACCTGAACGAGCACCGCTTCAACGGAATTAAAATCAACATCCATATGGTGAGAAGCTATTGCATCAAGGACATCTTTTGATTCACCATATTTTTTTGTCAGTTCAAGAGATAGCTGAGTATGAGTTCCTTCGGTTTCACGATCTATTGCTTTTCCTATATCATGCAGAAGCCCGGCTCTTTTTGCAACATTAACATTTATTCCGAGCTCCCTTGCCATCATTGCCGATATCATTGCTACTTCTTTGGAATGAGACAGGACATTCTGTCCATAGGAAGTCCTATATTGAAGTTTACCTATATAATAGAATAATTCAGGATTTATATCGCCAATCTCAAGTTCAAGGACTGCATTTTCACCAACTTCTTTGAGATATTCCTTGAAATTGGCTTTTTCCTTCTCAACCACTTCTTCTATTCTTGCAGGGTGAATTCTTCCATCTGAAATAAGAGTTTCCAGCACTCTTTTCGCAATCTCCCTCCGCACCGGATCAAATGATGAAACTATAATAGCTTCAGGAGTATCATCAACAATAAAATCAACTTCGGTAGCGGTTTCAAGTGCCCTTATATTTCTACCTTCACGTCCGATAATTCTCCCTTTCATATCATCATTCGGTAGATCGATTACAGTTACGGCAGACGACATAACATGTTCCGTTCCTATCCTCTGTATTGCAGTTGAAATTATATCTTTTGCAATAACCGAACTTTTTTCCTTAAATTCCTCTTCGACAATTTTCAATCTCTTTGCTGCATCAATTTTAGCTTCACTTTCAAGTTGCTTTATCAGCACCTCTTTGGCTTCAGATGCAGTCATTCCCGATATTTGTTCAAGTCTCTTCTTTTCTTCTTCATATGTATTATTGAGTTTTTCCTTTAAAACATTCAACTCTTCTTCTTCATACCTGAGATCCTTCTCTTTAGCTTTAAGCTCTTTTTCCTTATTGTCCAGATTAATATATCTCTTATCAAGGTTTTCCTCTTTTTGTATCAATCTCCTTTCAAGATCATTTAACTTATTTATTCTCTGGCTGTGCTTTTTATTATATTCATTTTTCCAATTAATAAATTCATCTTTTAAATCCTGACTAATCTTTTTTTTGGATTCTTCTATCTCCAATCTGTTTTTTTCTTCAAGCTGTCTTCCTTTCCGTTCTAATTCTTTAACTTCATTAATAAAAAGTATTTTTTTAAACAAAAAAAAGAAAACTGACGTCAGAATAACACCGGTAGCAAATAAAACTATATATAAAACATTCATAATTTTTTCTCCCTTATTTTATTTAGGTGAGAAATTAATAATATGTTTTTCCTTTCTATCTTCAGGAGATATAATCCTGTCAATACTTTTTAGAAACTCTTTAAGTTTCACATTCTCCTTTTTTAAAGAGAAATACTCTTCTGCAATATTAACGGACAATAAAATTCCCATCCGGAAAATATCCGTTTCCCCGGACTCTCCTTTGATCTTACTGTATTTATCATCAACATAATTAATAATTTCCCAAAAATCTTCTGTTTTTATCTTTTCGGAAACAATAAAAGAAAAAGACCTACCTTGAAGATTTACTTTAATCTCTTTTGTTTTCATTTTTTATCGAATCTATCAAATTTATTAAAGACGAGACCCTGTTTTTGATCTCCTCCTTCTCTGAACTACTTAGTTTTTTTTCTTTCTCAAGTTCTCCGAGAGAATGTTTAAGCTCACTATTTTCCTTTTTTAAGAACTCAAGAGTATCAACAAGACTTTTAATCTTTTCTTCCAGTTTATTTAAACTCTCCATATCCATTTTCACCTCATCTAAGATTAATCCCCAAACCTGACATCAAACTATTCACAAGTTTATTGTGTAATTCATTAACCTCTTCACCGGTCAATGTTTTTTGTCTGCTTCTATATTTAAATGACATTAAAATACTTTTTTTTCCTTTTTGAATTTTCTCTCCTTCATAAATATCAACAATATCAAAGTGTTCCAGATTTTCTATCTTCTCTTTTTTAATAAACTGCTCAATATTGTTATAAGAAATATTTTTATCAATAATAAAAGAAAGATCTCTTGTCGAATATGGGAACTTATTCCACATTTTAAATTTTTCATCTTTTATCAAAGAAAAAATAATATCCATATCCAATTGAGCTGTATATACATCTTCATCGATCTTATACATATCAAGCAGAGTTTTATTGACTTTGCCTATATATCCTAAAATTTTTCCGTTTGTTACTAATTCAAACCCGCTTCCGGCATTAAGAAAAGAATTAAAACTATCCGTAAAACTTAAAGATATGTCCAACCTCATCTTATCAAACAGAGAGAAAATAATAGATTTGAAAATAAAAAAATCAAATATCTCAGGTTCCTTCTTTCTCCAGTTCGATCGAGAATATTCTCCGGATACGGATATCGAAAGCAAATTATTCTCAATTAATTCATTTCCCTTCTTTTTGAAAACCGTGCCGAATTCAAACAGAGTCACTGATTTAAAATCATTATTCCTATTAAGCGAAATATTTTTCAATAATCCCGGAAGCATTGAATTTCTCATGATAGAGAATTCCTTTCCGATCGGATTTTTTATCTCTACAAATTCACTGTTTTTTCCGAAATGTAAATTATCCTTTTCAGACTGGAAACTATAATTAATAACCTCATTGAACCCCTTTGCCTCAAGAAACATTCTCATAGATTTTTTTAAGTCTCTAGACCTTGAATCAAAAACTCTTGGATTAACTGTCTTTGGTATTTCCGAATTAAGCTTATCATAACCGTAAATCCTGATAATCTCTTCAACAAGATCCTCTTTACCATTAATATCAACTCTGAATGAAGGAACGGATACATCGACCGAACCACCATTTTCCACTACCGAAAAACCAAGATTGTTTAATATTTCTCTATACAGATCAAACCCAAGATCAATTCCCGTAAAAGCAGAAGGGAAATACTTATCCATAGAGACCGTCTGCTTCTTACTTTTATCGGGATAGAAATCAAAAATGTCTGTAATATTAAAAGTTTTCGATTGATCCTTTTTCAACATATCAAAGAGAATGGAAAGAACAGTATCGGTAATACCTATATCTGCTCCTCTTTCAAAAAGATATGATGAATCCGTTTTCATACCATATCGTTTTGATGTCCTTCTTACTAATGTAGGATTAAAATATGCACTTTCAACAACAATATCTTTTGTATCAAATGTAACTCCGGAATCTTCACCGCCCATAACACCTGCCAAAGCTATTGGAGAATCCATATCGGCAATCACAAGATCTTCAGAACCGATCATTACATTCCGTCCATCCAGAAGTTTTATTTTCTCACCGCTTTTTCCTCTTCTGATTTTAATAGTATTTCCATTCAACTTTCCATAATCAAATATATGCGTTGGATGTCCATAGGTCATAAGAATAAGATTAGAGATATCAACAATATTATTAACCGGTCTCATTCCGAGACTCTCAAGTAGCTCTTTAACCTCATCCGAAGATTCCTTTACTTCAATATTCCTAATAAGTGCAGCAGAATATCTTTCGCAATCTTTAGCATCCTCAACTCTAATTTCAATATTTCCCGAGCTCTTCGGCTCCGGTTTTATCACTTTTATCTCATTAAAACTTAAACTTCTCTCTTTTGAATATATTTCCCGTGCAATACCATAATGAGAAAGCCAATCGGGTCTGTTTGGAGTTATCTCAACTTCAAAAACTTTTGTCCCTTTATAATCACTGATACCTGCAACTTCTATACCGATTGAAGCCAATAATTGCTTTAAATACTCAGTATCTATGTTTACATTAATGAATTTTTTAAGTAAATTTAAATTAATTAACATTTTTCATCCGATCTTATCCAAACTGACGGTTAAATCTCAAATCATTATCATAAAGATAACGCAAATCCGAGATACCGTATTTTAAAATAGCAATCCTTTCCAAGCCCATTCCAAAAGCAAAACCGGTAAATTCATCAGGATCAATATTACAATTTTTTAACACTTCCCTGTGTACCATTCCGCTACCTAAAATCTCCAACCATCCTGTTCCTTTACATATTCTGCAATTTTTATCTTCTCCAAAGCACATAAAACAACTGATATCCACTTCAGCCGAAGGCTCCGTAAAAGGAAAATAACTGGGTCTGAATCTGAGTTTTATATTTTCCCCGAAAAACGCTTTAATGAAAAGTTCCAGAGTACCTTTTAAATTAGAAAAAGTTATCCCTTTATCAACAAGTAATCCTTCGATCTGATGAAATACGGGGGAGTGAGTAGCATCAGGTTCATCCTTCCGGAAAACCTTCCCCGGAGCAATAATCTTGATTGGAGGATCATTATTAAGCATATATCTAACCTGAACAGGAGATGTATGAGTTCGTAATAATCTATTTTCAAAATCTTTAATAAAAAAAGTATCTTGTTCATCCTTTGCAGGATGATCTTCTCTGAAATTTAAAAGAGTAAAATTGTTTTTCTCTAATTCTATTTCAGGTCCTCCTGCAATTTCATAACCGAGATTAAGAAAAATATCCTCAATCTTTTCTCTTATATGAGTGATAATATGCGTCCGACCTACTCTTTCCTTAAATTCCGGAAGAGTATAATCCAACTTTTCTTCTTCAGGTTCAACAGGTGCATTTTCAAATTTTTCGATCTCACTTTTCACAAAAACCTTAAATGAGTTAATAAGAGATCCGGCTTTTGGCTTTTCATCAGGAGGAAAATTTTTCAACCCGATTAAAAGGTTTGTAATTATCCCTCTTTTTCTGCTTAAAAAACTATTTTTGATCTCAGTAATTTCTTCAAGAGATCGAACTTTATTAAGTTTATCTAAAAATTCTTTTTTTACACGTTCAATCTCTCTGTGCAGACCATCAATCATAATGCAGCTTTTGCTTTTTCTACAATTACTTTAAAAGTCTCCGGTTCCTCTGCTGCAAGGTTGGAGAGAACTTTTCTGTTAAGAATTATTCCGGATTTTTTTAATCCGTTAATGAATTTTGAATAATTCAAACCATATTCCCTGACACCGGCATTGATACGAATATTCCAAAGTCTTCTAAAATCCCTTTTCCTGTTCCTTCTGTCCCTGTAAGCATATGTAAGGGATTTTTCAACTGCTTCTTTTGCTGTCCTGTAATTGGATTTTTTTGTTCCAAAAAAGCCTTTCGCCAATTTCAGTATTTTTTTTCTTCTTAATAATTTTTTATTTCCTCTTGTTACACGCGGCATTTCTTCCTCCTAAGAATTGGGTAGCAAACTCTTTATTCTTTTGTATTCTTCGGCAACAACAACCGTTGATTTTCTTAAATTTCTTTTTCTTTTTTTATTTTTCTTCGTTAAAATATGCGAAGCATTTGCTTTCATCCTAACAAGCTTTCCGGTTCCCGTTACTTTAATTCTCTTCTTTGCCCCTCTGTGAGTCTTTAACTTTGGCATCTTTTCCTCCTTTTTTCTGGCTAATCAGAATATAACAATTCCACCTCTCTTTTTTCGGCGGTGATTCTATCTCTGAAATATCCTTTAATATTTCTACCATTTTTGTAGTCATAGTATCCAGCATTTCAGGCTTTCTCTTTTGACGACCTCTAAGCCATATGGTTACTTTAACTTTGTTTCCCTCTTCGAGAAACTGTTTTATTTTTTTCAACTTTACTTCAATATCATGTTCACCGATAACGGGAGTAAACTTTATCTCTTTGATATGTATTTTCCGCTGATTCTTTTGAGCTTCATGAGCTTTCTTCTGAATTGAATAAAGATACTTTCCATAGTCCAGAAGTCTGCATACAGGTGGTTTTGCATTAGGAGAGATAGCAACAAGATCAAGCCCTTTCTGGTTTGCAAGCTCAAGAGCCTTCTCCCTCGAAACTATTCCGATCTGATTTTTATCCTCATCTATCAATCTTACTTCTGAAGCTCTGATCTCTTCATTCGTTAAATGAAGCTTTTTCTTTCTAACAGGTCTCTTATATCTCATATTTTAAAAGTTTCTCCTCCCTTATTTTTATTAATTTATTTATAAAAACATCAATATCTATCTTACCCTTATCTCCCATGGAGTGTATTCTATAGGAAATATTACTATTTTTCTCTTCCTCTTCTCCGATGATTATGATGTATGGGATCTTCTGATTTTCGGCATCTCTTATCTTCCTTCCGACCCCTTCACTTCGTGAATCAACTTCTACTCTAAACCCTTCTTTCTTTATTCTATCTAACACAACCTGGCTATATTCCAGATTTTTTTCGGTAACAGGAAGAATAATCACCTGAACCGGAGCCAACCAGAGAGGGAAAAAACCTCCATAGTGTTCAATCAGTACACCGAAAAATCTTTCAAGTGAACCAAGTAAAGCTCTGTGAATCATTATAGGTCTCTTAAGCTTACCGTCATCACCGGAATATTTCAAATTAAATCTTTCGGGAAGATTAAAATCTATCTGTATTGTTGTGCATTGCCACGCTCTTTTCAACTGATCCTTAACTTTAATATCAATCTTTGGACCATAGAAGACTCCCTCACCCGGATCGACACTATACTCTACTCCACTCTTCTTAAGAGAATTTTCCAGTGCAAGCGTTGCTCTTTCCCAATCTTCAGGTTCACCCACATATTTTTCAGGTCTTGTTGATAGATATACATCAAGTTCTTCAAAACCGAACTTTCTCAACAACCTCAAGCTGAAATCAATCAGTTCCCCGATTTCATGTTCAAGTTGGTCCGGAGTACAAAAAATATGAGCGTCATCCTGAGTAAACCCTCTGACTCTTAATAATCCGTGAAGCACTCCGCTCCTTTCATATCTGTAAACCGTACCGAGTTCAGCCCATTTCAGGGGAAGTTCTCTATAACTTCTGTTCCGTGATTTAAAAACTTCAATATGAAAAGGACAATTCATAGGCTTCAATCTATATTTTGTATTATCAAATTCGATCGGAGTAAACATATTCTGAGAATAAAAATCATTATGCCCGCTTATATCCCACAATCCGTATCTTGCAATATGAGGAGTATTAAGAAGTTGATAACCACCTGAAAGATGTTCTTCATACCAGAACTTTTCTATCTCATATCTGATCATGCTTCCCTTTGGATGCCACAAAATCAGTCCCGCTCCTATATCTTCACTAATGGAAAAAAGGTCTAACTCTTTTCCTAATTTTCTGTGATCCCTTCTCGCAGCCTCTTTTAAAAGATTCAGATGTTCTTCAAGTTGTTCGTGATTTGGAAAAACACAACCGTAAATTCTTTGCATTGAACTGTTTTTTTCATCACCTTTCCAATAGGAAGCAGCTATTGATAAAAGCTTAAAATTCTTTAAAAAACCGGTAGACGGCAGATGAGGACCTCTGCATAGGTCAATAAAATCTCCCTGAACATAGACCGAAACTTCATCTCCTTCAACTTTTTCATTAATAAGTTCTACCTTAAGTTTTTGACCAATGGAATTAAAATAATCCAAAGCTCTCTTTTTTGTCCATATCTCTTTTCTTATTTTAAGATTCTGTTTAACGATAAATCTCATCTTTTTTGTAATCTTTTCAAGATCATCCGGAGTAAAGGGTTCGGATGTAAGGAAATCATAATAAAAACCGCTGTCAACAGCCGGACCTACTCCGTAAAGCGTCCCCGGATACAGTTCGGTAACTGCCTGTGCAAGAAGATGAGAACAAGAATGTTTGAAAACATCAAGAGCTTCGGGTGCGGTTGACTCAATGTCAATAACATCTGTATCGTCCGAAACTTCCGTATAGACGTCTCTTAACTCTCCGTCAATTTTTAATAACACAATATCTTTTTTCAACTTATTCATTTTTCATTTAAAATAGGCGCGGGCGGACTCGAACCGCCGACCTCTACCATGTCAGGGTAGCACTCTAACCGGAACTGAGCTACGCGCCTCTACAATATCAATCAACACTACTTTACCAATTCCTTTAAATTTTTTCCGGGGACAAATTTCACGCTTCTCCTTTTCGGAATAATAATTTCCTCACCGGTTCTCGGGTTTCTTCCTCTTTTTCTTTTTTTAATAATAGTTTTTAAAGTTCCAAACCCGACAAGAGTCAATTTTCCATCTTTTTTTTTCAGTTCTCCGGTAATAGAATCAATCATTATATCAATATAATTCAGCACCTGTTCTTTAGTCAAATCCGTATGAAGAGACATTTCAACTGCAAGCTCATTTTTATTCATAAAAAAAATCCTCCTGAATATGCATATTTTTACATCAAAAGAGGCTGAAAGTCAATACTATCAACAAAAAATGAGGCAATAAACACCTTCATATCGACAGAAGGCTCCCCTTTTCCAAAATATCTTTCTGAACATTTGAAAGGGGTTCTACATGAAAAATCTCTCCCGACCTTTTTATCTTTAAAGATCCTGAGTAAATATCTATTTCTATTTCATCAAGATTTTTTATTCTTTTTTCAGAGATTATAGTTTCCGCATCCGGAAAAGTAATAATTGGAAATCCTGAATTTATTGCATTCCTTTTATAAATGGCTCCGAAAGATTCCGAAATAACGGCAACTATTCCGAGTGATTTAAAACAGTCGACAGCTTGCTGTCTTGAAGAACCGGAACCGAAATTTTTCCCGGTAAGAATTATATCACCGGGAGAACATTTAGAAGAAAAATTTCTCCAGTTCTCAAGGTTCCCAAATGCATGAATACCCATCTGATCTATTTCCGTAATATGTAAAAATGCGTTATGAAAAATTTGATCGGTATCAATATCCGAAATCAATTGACCGTCGATATCGGTTATAACCCATATTCTTCCATTTAATTTATGATCTTTCATTTCTCTTCCCTTTAATACTCTCTATCGGAAATAAAACCGTTTAAGACGGAATATGCGACAACTTCAGGAGAAGCAAGGTATGTATCGCCATCTCCCTGCTTTCCCGGATAATTTCTGTTCCCGGTTGATACCATAACATCACCTTTTCCGGTCATTCCTATATGCCCCTGTGCACAACCACCGCATCCCGGATTTGATATTATTGCACCTGCATCAATTAAATCTTTAAATATCCCTTTCTCAAGAGCCTCTCTGTAAACCTTCATTGTTGAAGGTACAATAGATAATTTAACATGAGAAGCAATCTTTTTTCCCCTTAATATTTCCCATACTTTGACCATATCTTCAAGTCTTCCGTTTGTACACGAACCTACAAAACCAAAATCGATCCGAATTTTACCCAGATCGGATATCTTAATGGCATTGTGAGGGAAGGGAGGTTTTGCAACCGTAGATTCCATGTTGGAAATGTCAATCGTAATTGTTGAATGATATTTTGCATCCTCATCGGCTTTTACCTCCGACTGAATATTATCATTTCCGGTAATAACTTTTAATTCATCTATTGTTTGTTCGGTAAAAGGAATAAATCCGATTATTCCTCCCATTTCCGTTATCATACTTAAAAAAGTGATCCTCCCTTCAAGATCGAGAGCTTCAACGGTTGATCCGTAAAACTCAACCGACTTTCCAAGTACTTTATCCGTGCCGAGTACTCCGAGAATCTCAAGAACCAGATCTTTTGCACTATAGCTGATCGCCGGAGTTCCCTTAACTATAACTTTAACGGTTTCAGGAACTTCAAACCATGTTTTCCCGTTTTTAAATCCGAAAGTAATATCAACATCGCCCATTCCCTGACCGAAACAGTTGACAGCACCGAGAATATTCATATGACTATCGGTTCCTACAACAATTTTTCCGGGTTGGGCAATTCCGCTTTCGATAAGATTGTGAGTTCCGACCCCTCTGTCAATATCAAAAACTTCAATGCCTTTCTCTTTAGCAAACTCTCTGCATAATCTCTGATTATTTGCATATTGAATGGTTTTCGGCGGAACAGTCAGATCAAAAGTAAATTTTACTTTTTCAGGATCAAAAACCGGAGAATCACCATAGAATTTTCTGAAATTTTTTACAACATTAGGTCCGCCGAAATCTCTTGCAGTAACAACATCAAGATCAATCCATGCAATCTTTCCCGGTTTTATCTCTTCTTTCGAATGTTTGCTTAATATCTTTTCGATTATCGTCATGGTCATCCTATCTTCTTTTTAACATCCTTCATAATTAATTTGGAAATACTCTTCAAAGTCTCTACAACACCAATCCCTTTAAGTGCCACAGCTTCTATTACCGGCTCATCCTTTTTTCTTAATTCAGTTAACATTTCATCAATAGGTGAAATATTCGGAAGATCTCTCTTATTTAACTGAAGTATGTATGGCAATATATCGAAATCAAGATTGTACTCTTTAAGATTATCAAACATATCATTAATGCTCTCAATATTGGCATCAAATCTTTCTCTTTGGGAATCCGCAACAAAAACAACTCCATCCACACCTTTAAGAATTAACTTTCTGGAGCTGCTGTAATATATCTGCCCCGGAACCGTATACAGATGGAATTTAACCTTATATCCGCTTATCATACCCAGATCTAAAGGGAAAAAATCGAAAAACAGAGTACGCTCCGTCTCGGTTGCAAGGCTTACAAGCTTTCCTTTGTTATCGGTTTTAATCTTTTTATAAATCTCTTTTATGTTAGTCGTTTTACCGCTTAAACCGGGACCATAATAAACAATCTTAAAATTTATCTCTTTAGTTGAATAGTTGAGGAATGACAATATTAATCTCCGAATATCTGATCAATGTCTTCGTCCGAAACACCTTCAAAAGGCGAATCATCCGAATCAAAAGAAGTCTCTTTTAATTTTTCATTGATTTTGATAAAAACATCTTTTAATTTATTATTCGCCTGTTTTCCCTTTAACCTGACAATTCCCAGATTTGAACTGTTCGCAAAAATTACGATTAATACCATTTTATCGTTAATCAGAGAGATAAAAAGATTTTTTTCGCTGGATTCCGATAATACGGTCTCATAATTTTTAATTTCGAGCATCTGAGCAATGCTGTTAACGGCGGCAATACTTCCTGCTACAAGTGAAGATATTGAATTTAAATATGAATCATCCATACCTTCCGTTGAAGCAATACAGTGACCCTCCGAATCAGTAACAAAAACTATATCGGAATTTGTAAACCCCTTTAACTCCTCAATAATTTTCTTAATCTGAAAATATTCTTCATTGTAAATTACAAAATTTTCTTTCATTAGCTTATATTTAACATTTTTTTATTTATTTTGCAAACAAATATTTATATAAATCGAATATAACTAACCTTATTCAATCTATTTAAACTCCACCCTCCCTTCAAAAGATTTTGCGATCGTAACCGAGTCAACATAATCAAGATCGGACCCGACAGGGATACCAAGTGCAATTCTTGTAATTCTCAAATTAAATTTTCTAAATTTATCAAACAAAAAATAAGAAGTGGCATTACCTTCGGTTGTAGGACTTAACGCAAGTATCAATTCCTCAATTTCAGAGGACTCAACTCTCTTAAACAAAGAACTGATATTAAGTTCATCAGGTCCCACTCCTTTAATAGGTGAAAGATTTCCTCCGAGAACATGGTATTGTCCTTTATACAATCCTGTTTTCTCAATAGAGAAAATGTTAAACGGTTCCTCAACAACGCATATTTTTTTTTTATCGCGTGACTCATCGGAACATATCTCACATATATCATTTTCTGAAATATTATTACAGATTTTACATGAAAAAGTATTTTCTTTGGCATCAACAATCGATTCTGCCAGTCTAAGCATTTTTTCCCTGTCGGCTCTTAAAATAAAAAAACCTATTCTCTGTGCAGATTTTGTACCGATTCCGGGAAGTTTCTTTAACTCCTCAATAAGCCTTGCAACAGGTTTCGTGAATCCGAACATCATAATATAAAATTAAATAATTATAATCCCGGAAACGGAATTCCTCCCGGGAGCCCACCGGGAATGGCAGAGCTCATATTACCCTTGACCTCATCGTCAACCTTTGAAATAGCATCATTGACTGCTGCAATAACCAGATCCTGAAGCATATCAATATCTTCCGGATCGACAACCTCTTTTTCAATATTTAAAGATAAAATATTTTTATGTCCGTTCATAACTACTTTAACCATTCCTCCACCGGAATTTCCTTCGACTTCAATTGAATTCATTTTATCTTCCATCTGTTTGGAAACATCCTGAGCCATTTTCATCAGTTGGTTAATATTTGGAAATTTAGCCATTTTATTCTCCTTTTAAACTATCTATAGATACAATTTTCCCTCTTATTTTTTCCGCCAGACTATCTAATTTCGGATCTTTCTTTCTTTTATTTTCCGAACTTTTCTCAGACTCCTTCTCAATATTATTTTTTTTTGATAAAGAATCTGTCTTATCGTTCTCCCTTTTCGCCTCCGATCTGCTATCCGGACTTATCCTATTCATCTGTGCTTTTGAAAAGGGTTTTAAAACATCTGAATCCCTTCTATTCTTAAAATCATTTATTACGGTTTCTATATCTCTTAATTTCGGGAAAAAAGATAACTTAAGAAACATATATTCAAGAATTATTCTCGGATTTTCCGTATTTTTAATAGTGATCTCCAAATCTTTGACTGCATTAAAATATCTCAGCAGTTCGGTCTCTTTAATATCCTTAACTATTTTTTTCAGCTTTGGAATATTTTCCGGATTCAAATTAATAAGTTTTTCACTCTTTATTTCCGATTTTAATACTATTAAATTTCTTAGGAATTTAATAAATTCATTATAAAAAAATCTGTTATCTATACCTCTTTCGGCAAGTTCATTGATCAATTCGATTATTCTCTTTCTATCCTGAGATAAGAACGACTGAGTAAGAGTTATAAAAATCTCCTCTTCTATTACTCCCAAAATATCAATTATATCCCTCTCTTCTATAGTTCCGCCTGAAATTGCAATTGTCTGGTCAAGTATCTTTTTCGCATCACGAAGACTCCCCTCCGAAGCTTTGGCAATGAGAAAAAGAGAATAATCTGAAACCGTAATGTTCTCTTTTTTACTAATTTTGGAAAGTAGCTTAACAATAATCTCAGCAGGAATTCTTTTAAATTCAAAATGTTGACATCTCGATACGATCGTTGCCGGAATTTTATGAAAATCCGTAGTTGCCATTATAAAATAGGTATGTTCCGGCGGTTCTTCCACCGTTTTTAACAAAGCATTCCATGCGGAATTGGAAAGCATATGAACTTCATCGATTACAACCACTCTGAATCTGTTCTTAAAAGGTTTATATTTTACTTTTTCTCTTAAATTTCTTACCTCTTCGACACCATTATTGGAAGCTCCGTCAATCTCAATATAATCCGGAGACTTATCCTCGGTTATCTCTTTACAAGTTGTACATTCGTTACATGGTTCTATTCCCGGTCCTTTTTCACAATTTAAAGCTTTGGCAAGAATCCTTGCTGCTGAAGTTTTCCCAACTCCCTTCATTCCAGAAAAAATCAGAGAGGGATAAAGCTTGTTCATGGAAAGAGCATTTTGCAAAGTTTTTGTAATATGAGGTTGTCCTATCAGTTCTGCAAACTTTTGCGGTCTATACTTTCTTGCTAAGGCTAAATACATTTTTTTTTAAAGGTCCGGGAAATCCTCACACATACAGGAAAGAGCTTATTGCTGCTACCTTTCGGTCCTGACAAAGTTCACACCTCCGTATTGCAAGGCTCCCGAACCCGTTTTTCTACTTAAATAATAATACATCAATCAGGGATATCATCCCATACATTTTAAAAACTTAAATTCGGAGAGGGTGGGATTTGAACCCACGGTACCGTTTCCAGCACACACGCTTTCCAAGCGTGCTCCTTAAGCCACTCGGACACCTCTCCTTTTCAAGAGGTTATTATTGTATAACTTATTAACGGTAAATTCAAGATTTGAACCATTCATTTCTTTTAATCTCTAAAATAATAGTTTTTTACCATAAACAAATTTTAGACAAAAACAACTCTTGATTAATAAGGCTAATTCTAATATAATTCAGAAAAACGGCGGTGTAGCTCAGCCGGTAGAGCAGTCGGCTCATATCCGATATGTCGTGGGTTCAAGTCCCTCCACCGCTATTTTTTTCTTTCCGGTTATATTAAGGTTTTAATATTTTTCAACAGTAAAGAGGTTGCAAAAGATATGGATCAAATTTTCCCTGAATTTCTCAATAACATAAGAAAGAAAGAACTCATAAAAGATATAGATACCGTTATTCTCGGATTTTCGGGCGGTAAAGATTCCACAGCTCTTTTGATTCTTTTAAATGAATTAAAAAAAGAGATAAAATTCAACCTGATAGCCGCATATCTAAATCATAATATAAGAACCGATTTTAAAGAAGAAGAAACTTATGTTAAAAATTTCTGCAGGAAACTAAAGATCCAACTTGTAACGGAAAACCAAGATGTCCCGTCAATCTCAGCAAAAAACAAAATTAATCTGGAGTCTGCAGCCTCCATTACAAGATATGATTTTTTAAACAGAGTTTCAAAAAATTATGACAGATCAATAATTGCAACCGCACATTCAAAATCCGACCTTACTGAAACATTCATCATGAAACTATTAAGAGGAACCGGATCATTAGGTTTAAGTTCTATCTTTGAACAAAAAAACTCTAACATAATAAGACCTCTTCTTTTTTTTTCAGAAGAAGATATTTTAAGTTTTTTAGATAGAAATAGAATAAAATACTACAAAGATTCATCAAATGATAATACTGATTTTCTCAGAAACAGAATAAGAAAAACAATAATTCCAAAGCTTAAAGATATTGAGCCGAAATTAGAGGATCATATTTTAATAACTTCGGGTATTCTAAGAACGGAAAACAACTATTTTAAGGAAAAATCTGAAATAGTTTTAAAAAACAGTATTCAATTAAATGTAATTCTTCCTGCCTCTGCAGTTTTAAATGAACATCCGGCAATTCAAAATCATATTTTACGAGAATATATAAGAATAATAAAAGGAAACCTTTTTAATATCACTTTCAACCACATTGATGCTTTTAAAAGACGAATTGTCGGAGAGGGAGGTATATCGTTGCCGGGGATAAAACTTATGATTAAGAAAGGTTTTATATATCCTTCGGATATTGAGATTAGCGACTATGAATATTTTGTTAAGGGAGCGGAAAAATTAAATATCCCTGAGATTGGGAAAAGCTTAATATTTTCAGAGTCAGACTCTTTCAAAAGGGTTGCGGATAAAAAATCGGCAACATTCTCATTAAGGGATATCTCTTTTCCACTTATAATAAGATCACCTCAAAAAGAAGACAGATACAAAAAGATTAATTCTAAATTTTTCCAGCCCGTTTTTGAGATGATTAAAGAGAGCGGACTTCCGGAGGAATTGGTAAAACTTGCTCCGCTTGTAACCGATGTAAACGGGAAGCCGTTATGGGTTGCCGGATCACATATTTCCGATGAATTTAAAATAAGTGAAAGAAAAAAGAGAGAAAAGCTTTTTAAGGTAGAGATATCCGAGTTATTCAGGATTTAAAGACCACTATACCTTTAACTATTGTATAGGCAATTTGCCCCTTTCCTTTCCAACCTATAAATGGCGAATTGCTGGCCTTTGAATAAAAATCCTCGACTCTTATCTCAAATTTTTTTTCAGGATCAAAGATAGTAATATCGGCAATATTATCTGTTTTAAGAGAACCCCTTTTGCTTAACCCCAAAACTTTTGCCGGGTTTACCGAAAATAATTCAACCATTCTCTCTACGGTAATAATACCTGTTCTGACAAGCCTATCGTAAATTACCGGGAAAGATGTCTCAAGACCGATAACTCCGAAAGGGGCATATTCAAATTCTTTGTCCTTTTCATCAGCTGTATGTGGAGCATGATCCGATGCAATAACATCAATTGTTCCGTCTTTAATTCCTTCAATTAAACCAAGCCTGTCCTCTTCACTTCTTAAAGGGGGTTTCATTTTATATGCAGGATCAAATTTTGTTATATTTTCATCGGTTAATAAAATATGGTGCGGCGTAGCATCAGCAGTTACTTTAACTCCCCTTTTCTTTGCATTTTTAATTATATCAACCGAACCTTTTGTTGAGATATGAGTCAGATGAAGTTTAGATCTTATTCTCTCCTGAAGTATTATATCCCTTGAGACGATCACCTCTTCAGCAGCATTTAATATACCTCTCAATCCGTATTTATAAGATATGATCCCTTCGTTAACCTGCCCTTCTTCTGAAATAGAGTGATCTTCAGGATGTTCTATTATAGGTACATCGAACATTTTTGAATATTCAAGAGCTTTTCTTATCAGATCTGCTTTCATAACACATTTCCCGTCATCGGAAAAACCTCTGGCTCCGCCGTTAACAAGATCTCCCATTTCCGAAAGATATTCTCCGTTAAGTCCTTTGGAAATAGACGCAATCGGAAAAACATTTACAGAATTAAATTCATGAGCTCTTGCGATAATGTATTCGGTTACCGATCTGTTATCATTTACGGGATATGTGTTGGGCATACATGCTATTGAAGTAAAGCCTCCATGTTCGGCAGCTTTAATTCCGGTCTCGATAGTCTCTTTATTCTCTTCTCCCGGCTCACGGAGATGTACATGCATATCTATAAATCCCGGAGAAACTATTAATCCATTCGCATCTATTGTTTTCTCACTTTTCCGTTTAATATTTTTCCCGACTGATATTATCTTTCCGTTATCAACCAATACATCTGCAATATCGTTAAAATTACTCTCCGGATCAATTACCCGGCCGTTTTTGATCAACAGACTCATTCATTGCTCCTTTTAATAAAAACAGAACAGCCATTCTTACGGCAATCCCATTTGTTACCTGTTGCAAGATTACTGATTTATCCGAATCCGCAAGACTTGTATCTATTTCAACATCTCTGTTTATCGGACCGGGATGCATTAATATAAAAGATTTTTTTGCATAGGACGCCAACTCTTTTGTTATTGCAAAATAATTCCTGTATTCTCTTACGGAAGGGAAATACCTCCCGGCTCCTCTTTCACCCTGTACTCTCAGCATCATAATTATATCTGAATTCTTAATTCCGTTTTTAAGATTATAATGAACTTTTGCACCCATCTTCTCAAACTCTTCGGGAACGAGGGAGGGAGGACCTACAACAGAGACATCATTACCCATTTTTTTATGCAAGAATATATTAGATCTTGCAACTCTGGAATGTAAAATATCACCTACTATAGTTATTTTAAGCCCTCTTATCGTTCCGAACACCTGTTTTATTGTTAAAGCATCGAGAAGTGCCTGTGTCGGATGTTCATGAAATCCATCGCCTGCATTAACAATAGAAGATTTCGCAAAGGTCGTAAGGTAATAAGGAGAACCCGATGCCGAATGTCTTATTACGATAATATTCGGGTTCATTGCTTCTAAGGTAAGAACAGTGTCTTTCAGAGACTCCCCCTTTTTCAAACTTGAAACCGATGAATTGAAGTTTATCAGATCGGCACTTAATCTTTTAGCTGCAATCTCAAAAGAACTTCTCGTTCTTGTTGAATTTTCAAAAAAAAGATTTACAACGGTTTTTCCCTTAAGTGCCGGAACCTTCTTAATATTTCTTGTTGACACTTCAACAAACGATTCGGCTGTTTCAAGGATCAAATCAATATCTTCCGGATCCAGATTTTCAATACCGAGAAGATGATTTTTCTTAAATTGATATTTGCTCATCTAAAACCTCGAAGGCTCCATTATAAGAACCTGATCAACTTCCTCTGTCTCTTTAAGCATTACATTTATCCTTTCTCTTCTTGATGTAGGAAGATATTTTCCTTTGAAATCCGGATTAATCGGAAGTTCCCTGTGTCCTCTGTCAATAAAAACAGCAAGCTGTATCGTTGAAGGGCGTCCTAATTCAAATATCGAATCCATTGCAGCTCTAATTGTCCTTCCCGTAAAAAGCACATCATCAATCAAAATGATATCTTTATCTTCCACTGTAAACTTAATCTCGGTCTTCTGTATCGCCGGCTTATGTTCATGTTTGTGAAGATCATCTCTAAAAAGAGTAATATCAAGAATCCCTAAAGGAAGATCAACTCCTTCAATCTCTTTAATAAGTTTCTTAATCCTTTCGGCAACATATACGCCTTTCTTCTGAATTCCGATCAGGACCAGATTGTCGATATCTCTGTTTTTCTCAAGAATTTCCATTGCCATTCTTGAAAATGACCTTTTCATCTTTTTTTCATCCATTACTTTTGCTTTTACTTTTTCATCCATTTTCATTCCTTAAGGAGTAAAATATCATCAGATTTCATAAATGTCAATTTAGTTTAATTAAAATATATTTTTACCGACAACTAACCTCTGCTTTTTTTAAGTTTCCCCTTATATATCGTCATAAGTTTATTAAAAAATCTTACATAGTTATCGGATCTAAAATCCGGATATGTCCATTCCATAAAATGTATTTTCTTATTTTTAAATATGTATTCCATATGTGCATATATCCCATTTGCAAGCGGTATCCTGTGGTAGTGATTCTTTGTGGTTGCAATTATTACATTTGCATCGGAAAGATATCCGGGGTCAAGATTTACTCTCCTTCTTCCATCATTTGAAAATTCCAGTTCAATTTCATTTGTGATATTTTTAATATCCGGAAGTTTTAGAGGTGATATCAGTTTTGAAAACGATAAAAATTTTCTATAGAGAGGTGACCCCATCTCGGAAAAATAATAATCCGTAAAAGTGAAATCAAAAGTATCGGATGAAAAATCTATTTCTGTAAAAAAATCGGATAATTTAGATTCAACCTCTTCCAAATCTTCAGGATATCTGAAAATCACACCGGAAAATAGATTTACTTTTTTAAATTCTGTGACTTTTCCCATATTTTATAATTATTAAAAAAGTATAGATAACCGTTATTGAACATTGCAACTTTTTTTTTGTCTGGAGAATAGCCGTGGATCGTTCCTTCATAGGAAGGAGAAAGGTAGGAAAATTCATTTTTATAATCCAAAGAAAGCATCTCTCCCGAGTTTGTCAGTACTTTGATATTCATTAAGTCACCACAATCTTCAATTTTGCTGATGTCTCTTCTTGCAGACAGTTCGTCAATCCAGAAAGGATCAATCTTTACAACCTGAAAAATAGTTTCGGTAAATGAATATTTTTTATCCCTTTCCGTCAGTATATACACATATTTGGAATCTTTGTTAAAACACCCGCTGAAATAATGTTCGGCAACGGTTCTGTATAATTTTGATTTATAGTTAAAAATAATCAGATTTTTTCTCTTATCTCTGGTACTAAAGATAAATCTTTTTTTAACTGAATCAAATTTCAAGACCGACAGTTCTGCAAATCTTCCTTTATCCAAAAACATTGTCTCATCTACTTTTATTATTTCACCCGTATCACTATTAAAAATAACAGCTTGAAATGCATTTTTCAGATCCGCAAGATATATTGCAAAACTATCCATATTTTCAGAAAAAATAATCTTTACAAGTTTGGATGATATCACATCAAGAGCTTTTCCCTGCTCAATTAATTTGCTTACTTCTCCGGTAGTATTATATGCATTTAAAACCATAAAATACTTTTTTACAGAGAGACAAGGGATCTTTTCCACTTCTGAAATATCATTAACATATGATAATCTACTCCTCATAAAATTATATTTATAGACTTTAAAATTAAAATTCGGATAAACAGGGAACTTCTGTCCGAAACGATTCACATTTGAAAAAGGAGATTCAAAAGAGAGTTTATCGATATTTCCCTCGACGATATAGGCAAGTGAGCCTGAAGCATTAAAACCTACCTTTGCATCTTTAAGGGGTAACACTCTGTAATTCAATTTTTGAAAAATCCATCCTTTCCCTTTTTTCATAATTGAATATGCAAATACACCACCCGTTACAGATGAAATAACAACAATTTTATCTCTTGCACCTGATAAAAACATACCTTTGTATTTTCCTTTAAAGGAAAAACTGTTAATTACTCTTTTTGAATTTGCATCAATGAGAAACACTCTCTCATTTTCTCCGCTTCGCATCTGAGCGGAAATGGCAATTGTTGAATTATCAAGCCAGAAAAGATTAAGAGCTTTAAAAAAACCAATTCTTTTTATTTGAGGATAGATGTAATTTCCAGAGAATATCTCCCTTAATTTAGATAAGTTATTACCACTGAGAATTGCCCTGAATATCCAGTTTTGAATATTACTTTTTTCATTTTTATTCTTTAAATAGTATTGTCCCAAAAGATAATTAACTTCACTATCCCATGGACATTTTGAAAAAAGTTTATAGAGCAACTCCTTTGCCTTTTTATCTCCGGTTTTTATAAGAGTTTTGGCATAGAGTTTTATGTATTCTTTATCAAACTTTTTCATAAATTTAAAACTCTTTAATACACTTTTTGCCTGACTGTATTTTCCTCTTTTATAAAGGTATCCGGCATATAGCTGCCTGACATCCTTTCTGTTTCCGTTTAATTCAAGACAAATATTAATATATTTAGTCATTTCCGAAATTCGATTCATTTTAAACAGAGCTTTTGCCATTAAAAAATTTATCTGAAAGTTATCGGGAGAAAGGTCCACATCCGCACTTATCAATTCAACGGTTTTTCCCGGATTTTCGACTTTAAGGTAAAAATCACCGAGCAAAATTTTAAATTCGGAAATTTTTCCATATTGAAAAGCAAGAAGATAATACTTTTCAGCGGAAGGAAAATTATCCCTTTTCTGATATTCATATCCGAGACAGGCATAGGCAGCGGAAAATCTCTTGTCAAGTTTAATACATTTTTTTAGGTTTTCGATTGAAGTTGATTGTTTCATATCCGAAACCGCAATTGAAATACCGACAAGTGCTTCTGTCGAACGAAAATTCATATTGAGATAACGATTAAACTCCTTTTTTGCATCGTTATACTTCCCGTTGAGTAAAAAAGCAAAACCGCTTTTAACAATAGGATTATAATTTTTATTAAAATAGTTGGAAAAAAATGTTCCTGAATATGAAGGATCCTTTAGAAGAAGGTATGCTATCCCTCTTTCAAAATCAGATGAACCTTGCAAATAAACCGGAGATAATACAAAAAGCAATATAATAATAATTAATAATATTCTCTTACTCATTTTTTCCCTCGCGTAAATAATTTATCATATTTCTATTTTATTTAAAAATAATAATAAGACTAAATAAGTATAATAAAATTAATAAAATCGGATTTAATGGAAAATACCTTCTTTTATTAACGCTTTTTTTCCTTATATGTGAACCGAATAGGATAAGAATACTCATTAATATAGCAATGATACCCAAATATGCTATCTGTCCGTCCTTCACATCATTTATCAAATTACCTTTTAAATAGAACAGGTCAATAATAAATACAATAGCAAGGTTAAAAAGATTGCTTCCCGCAATATTTCCCAGAAGCATATCAAATGCTCCCAGTTTAACTGAGGCAAATGATACTATCAGTTCTGGAAATGATGTTACAAATGCAAGAAAAACAGCACCGACAAAAGAATCTTTCCACCCCATTACAAGTGCAAGTTCTTTTCCTACTACAGGAAGATAGATTCCAACGGAAATTATTATTAATGCTGAAATCAGAAAAAATCTTACTTCCTTTTTTAAAACTCTATCTTTATATTTCAGAACTTCTTTTTCTGATTTCCGGTTCTTGAAAATGAAATAAATAACGACAATATAAATAAGAAATATTAAAAAAGTTGATATTCCGAAATTAAATATCTGTATATTCAATTTCAGAAAGATTGCCAGTGTAAGAAAGATCATTAACATCAGACTGAAAATGATAGGGAGTCTTTCATGTGAATTTTTAATTGTAAAAACTCTCTCTTTCTTAAAATAGACCCCGATAATTCCAATAATTAACATATTGAAGATACAGGATCCTACAATCTCGCCAATTGAAATATCAGGTGAATTAACAATCGTTGCAGCAGATATGCCCGTAAAAAGTTCCGGAAAAGATGTGATCATGGATATAAAAATAACCCCCATGAAAGCTCTTCCCCAGCCTTTTTTTTCCGCTATTACATCGGCACTTTCGGTTATTTTTGTACCGAAATAAAAAATAAGTGATAGTAAAAAGAAAAATTTCACCCATACCTGAAGCATGGTCTATATTCCCCAATTCAGTTTTTCACTTAGAAGAGTGAAATAATTGAGATCTTTTGAAATTATCATTTTTAATTTTTTTTCAAATGTTCTTGCTATAAAATAATCTCCCCCCTCTATCGGTATCACGGTCTGTCCGTCTATGGTTATAAACACATTTTCAATACCGCGATCCAAAGTGACCTTAACAACAGATGAATCTGAAATAACAAAAGGTCTAAGGGTTAGTGAATGAGGGCAGATGGGAGTTACTACAAGTCCGTTTACATTGGGATCAAGAATCGGACCTCCGGCGGAAAGAGAATAAGCGGTTGATCCGGTCGGTGTAGAAATTATCAAACCGTCGGCACGGAGAGTTGTCACTCTATCTCCGTTGATATCAATATCAAATTTAATGATCCTTGCAATATCACCTTTGCTGATAACCACATCATTTAGAGACAAGAAACTTTTTGAATTAAAATCAGTCCTTATCAACTTTCTTTCCGAAAGTAAAAGCCGACCCTCAAGAAGATCCTTCATCTCTTTATCCAGATTTTCCTTTTTTAATTCGGTAAGAAATCCCAATGTCCCCAGATTAAATCCTGCGATAGGAACATTGTTGATTACGGCAGACTCCGCTATGGAAAGAAATGTTCCGTCACCACCTATCAAAACTATCAGATCAGTCAAACCTGCTACATCGTTTCTCTCCACACCCCCGCTGATCCCGGCCATTTCCGATGCTATTTTTTCAAGAACGATCTCCGCACCAAATTTTTTTACAAGATCAATACTTCTCTCCAGATAATCTTTTACATCCCTATGAGGTTTTACAACAAATCCTATTTTTTTATATTTTAATTTCATCTTCAATGATTTTATCACTTATTGACTGTTTGTTTCCATATTCAAGAAGAAAAAAATATTCCTGATTGCCTTTTTTACCTTTTATCCCCGCTTTTGTGAAGTTTAATATCGAATAACCTATCGATTCAAGTTTTTTTTTCAAACCTATAACTATTTCCGCACTCTTTTCAACCGAAGAGATTACTCCTCCCTTTGTCACCTCTCTCCTTCCCGCTTCAAACTGAGGTTTAACAAGTGAGACGATAGGAACTCCCTCTAAAAATCTTAGCGGTTCAAGTATTTTTAAAATGCTTATAAATGAAACATCGATAACTATGAGATCAGGCTTAAAATCAATATGTTTTTTTGTAAGAAATCTCGCATTAAGTTTAAGAACCTTAACTCTTTTATCATTTGCAAGTTTATAATCAAGCTGTTTTATATTTACATCTATACCGAGCACATCTTTTGCTCCTTGTCTAAGAATATAATCGGTAAATCCTCCATTTGATATTCCTATGTCAACAGCCCTCTTGTTGAAAAGATTAAAGTTAAAATCATTGAATGCTTTCTCAATTTTATATGCACCCCTCGATGCATAAACATTTTTTTCTTTTATCTCAATTTTATCATTTTCGAGTACACTCTTATCAGGTTTAATAACAGGGAAACCGTTAACAAAAACTTCTCCCGACATAATATAAGCTTTAGCTTTCTCTCTTGAACTGAAAAACTCTCTTTTTACAAGCTCAATGTCTAATCTGTTACCCTTCTTTTTCATTTTACAAGGAGTTCAAAGTCAGGTATACGATACCTCTTTTTCAAATAATTTATTTCAAACTTTTTCTCAAGTTCCGGATTTACAAGACCCGGCATAAGATTTTTTAAAAATATTTTTTTTCTTAATTTAAGCTCATTATCATTTTTAAACAGCAGAACCATCTCGGAGTAAACACTATTAAGATCTCCCCCCGAACCTCTCTTTATCTTTGAAACCTCATTTTCAAATATTTTTTTGATCGGCATAAGATCTTTTGGAAAATCCCTGAAAAAATCATCAACCCTTTCCGAAACTGAGCGTATTTCAATATCCTCATGAACATTTACATTGAGTTCCATATTTTTTTTATGGTTTTTTTTCACTTCATATTCGAAATTGGAGAAACTGTAAATTTGTTTTTTTTTGAGATTCCATCTTCGGCAGACTTCAATAATCGATTTTTCTATGGTTTTCAACGGAATTTTTTTCTCCCACCATTTATACAAAACATCAAAATCTTTGGAAGTTATAAAAAATGATATGTTGCACTTTGATTCAAAATAGTCGATTATTTTAACAATAAATTCATAATCTGAATTACCGGAATTTTTCATTAACCGATCATTTTTCTCTAACGGAATCTTCGAATATCTTTTTCAGACCGAAATATATAAGGTCGGGTTCATATATATCAACCTCTTTTATCTTACCTCTAAAATATCTGGAAAGACCTCCGGTTGCTATTACGGAACAACCGGAACCCAGCTTCTTCTTATACTCATTGATCATGAAAGAGAGTCCGCCGATATAACTAAAATATATGCCGGATCTGATACTATTTACGGTATTAGTACCGAAAATTGATTCCGGGACCTCAAACTTTATCATCTCAAGTTTAGCCGTATTCTGTGCTAAACTCTTTATTGCCAATTCTATACCGGGAAATATTGCTCCCCCTATATATTCATATTTCTTATTTATTATATCAAATGTTGTTGCTGTTCCGGAATCGAGTATTATCAAAGGAGGCGGAACGAGACTTAACGCTCCCATATAATCCGCAATCCTGTCGGCTCCCATTTCGGAAGGATTGTCAATCTTTAATTTAACTCCTGTAGGTGTTAAATAATCTATAAAAACCGGCTCCGTGCCGAATAATTTTTTCGCACTCTCTTTTAAAGAATTATCTACGAAAGGAACAACAGATGAGACTGAAATTGAATCGATTTTATCTCTATATACTTTTTTTATTAAACTTTTCAAAAAAAGGACACTTATTTCTCCTGGGGTCAGAAGTTTATTCTTTGACACGATAATATCTTTATTAAAAATAGCCGCTCCTGTCGTAGTATTTCCTATGTCTATTGTCAACAGCATTATTTTTTATCCTTATTTAGAGCATTATCAAGCATTTTTCCAAATGCACTTGATGAAGAATTTTTCCCCACATTCTCCGACTCTTCGTTTATCTTTCTAATCTGATTAGAATAATCCGTTTCAGGAGATTCTCCGGAAAGAGATACTCTCTTATCATCTTCACTGATTTTATCAATCCATACATTGACTTTATCACCCACCCTGAATACCTCTTTCGGATGTTTGTGGAATTTTCCCGTACCCAGTTTTGAAATGTGAAGCAATCCTGAAACTCCGGGAAAAACCTTAACAAAAGCTCCATAAGGTTTAAGAGTCTCAACCGTACCCTCTATTTTATCTCCGATGGAATATTTGTCGATAAACTCCAACCATGGTTCCGGAGTTAACTCTTTCATAGAAAACGAAACTTTCCCGGTTTCTCTGTCGGCTTTTTTTAGGACTACTTCGATCTCATCATCTACTTTTAACACTTCATCAATATTTTTTATCTTTTCGTGTGAAATATCGGAAATGTGCAAAAGTCCCTCGATCTCTCCGACCTCTACAAACGCACCATAGTTCATTATTGATTTAACGGTTCCCGAATAGACTCTCCCCTCTTCAAGCATATTTAAAAAATCTCTTTTCTTTTTATCTTTTTCGGATCTGATTATCTCCCGACGACTTAAAATATATCTGCTTTTTTCATCATCAACTTCTTCAACAACAAATCTTAACACTTTCCCGACATATTCATCAGGATTCTCACCGGCACCTCTGTCCATTTTTGAAAATGGGGAAAAACATGAAGTGCCTCCGACATTTACTTCAAATCCGCCTTTGTTATGACCTGTTATTTTTCCGGTAACTGTCGAATCCGTCTCAAAGCCCGGTGAATCGCTTTCAGATGAAATTTGGTCTGTTGAATCCGTTCCATTAAGTGAGCATGAATAAAATCCTTCCCTTACACCGGTTACAAAGACTTCCATTTCATCACCAATGGAAACATTTCCGGCTGCTTCAATATCTTCTGTTTTTATCCTTCCGTCGAGTCGTCCACCAAGATCAAGGAATGTAAACTCTCCTTTTTGCTCCAATACAATTCCTTTGACTTTATCATCTATCTCTATCTCCGAGATTTTTCCCTCAAACTCTTCCATAAGATCTTTAAAAGAATCACCATTCTCTTTAGAATTAATATCTATATCTTTTGTTTTATCCATATAATCCCTCACACTGTAGTTTACACTGTAGTTTAATATTGATAGCAGATAGTGTCAAGAATTAATCTGCAAATCAACCCCAAGAGGGGAATTATTAATTCACAATTTTGAATTCTAAATTCTTAATTAAGAGGTAAATCGTCGAAAAGTCGAAAATGAAGTTGTTATTGGTTAGAGGTAAGGAGTTAGAGGTTAGAGGAGAGTTTTAAGTGTTTAGTTTTAAGTAAATTCTTTTGATCTCTTCCGACTTCTTCTTGCTACTTACTACTTTTATCTTTTTACTTTTATCTTTAATCTTGTGATCTCTGTAATCTCTAAAATATCATCAATTTCCTCATTAACCAATACGTGTCCGACCGGGTGCATATTCAGGTGTGTTAAACAAGGTGAACTCACCCATCTAAAACGTATGGGTTCAAACATCACCTGTTTCCCTCCGGAACACACACCTTCGGTATGTACCGGTTCCCGGCCACTCCTTTCTGTTTCTTCGGAATTTGCTGATATTTTATCTCTTAGTAATGTGAACTCCGGCTGACTCCCGACTTCTTGCTTCTGATTTCTGCTAACTTGTGAACTCCTTTTTTTCGGAACTCATTAAAGTTATTTTCGTATAACAGATAAAGGAAGGAGGGTAAATTGACAAAAAAAAATAGTAATTCACGTAAAGAGGAATTTATTTTAAACGGCAGTGA
>CAZWFY010000011.1:0-57489 GCA_964633415.1 uncultured Clostridia bacterium
CGATAGCTAAGGTTATAGATGAAGCTGATCAGGCTAAAAAGGAAGGAAAGGAAAAAGTTATTTTATTCAATCTTTCCGGTCATGGCTTTTTTGATATAAACGCATATTCGAAGAATAATCGGTAATTTCTCATTTTAGATTTGATTGTCGGGGTGGGCCTTGCGTCCGCCCTAACAAAATCCGAAAGACGAAAGGGGATGTAGAATCAATTCAGTATATTTTTTTGCAATAAATGTTTTTTAATCCGAGTAATCCAACCCGGATAAATCGTTCTGAGATAAATTTTTTTTTATTTAATTTGGAAATACATTTTCCTCCAATTGGAGTTATGTTTGAAAGTTTATCAAGAAAGTATCCGCTTCTGAGTATTCTTTTATGAGGATATATCTTTAATATTTCGAATCCCAAATCGTTTAGCATCTTTTTAATTGTTTTTCCTGAGAAATGTGATAAATGCATATCCATTAGAAAAGGATAATGCTTCCCCAATATTTTTGCAGAGAAACTATCAATGAAATGAGTACTAAATGCAATTATTCCGTTATGTTTCAAATATTTTGATAAATTCTCCAAGATTTGTTTCGGATTTGCAAGGTGTTCAATTACATCCCATAGAGTTATCAGGTCAAAAGTTTTATATGGCAGAGATAATTCGTTAATTGGTTTGCTATATACTTCCCCAAGATTCTTTTTT
This sequence comes from uncultured Clostridia bacterium, assembly GCA_964633415.1. Lineage (GTDB taxonomy): Bacteria > Acidobacteriota > Aminicenantia > UBA2199 > UBA2199 > CAZNLS01. Next base: position 695 of record CAZWFY010000011.1, read on the forward strand.
CTAGCAATTTTGCTTGCCCAATCACTCAATTCTATACCGGATACTGTCCATCCTTTGTTTTTTGCCATTTCCATGAATACACCGGTATAACATCCGAAATCTATTAGTTTACCCGGCGGTGTAATGAATTTATGCAATTGTTTAAGTGATAAATTAAATGTTTTTTCCCTTGCTGCGACTTCATTGAGATATTGATAATCAATTACATTTTTATATAAAGTAGATAGCTCAATCTGGGAAGGTTGAGGGTTTGAATAAATCATTCCGCATTTATTACATTTTACAATATCATTATTGTAAGTTCCAAGATTGTTGTTTGTACAATTGAATAATTCTTGTTGATTTTTTTCTGAGCTTATTTTTAATGATGGAAATATTGTTTTGTTGTCATTTGCTCCACATAAAGGACAATTTATATAGATAAGTTGCTGGGACATTTTTTATATGTTTAATTTTGCTTTTACTTTTGAAAATCTCAATCTGAAAAGTGTAAAAGCACCTCTGTAAATTTCTTTTTTAGAAATTTTGGATTTTCCCTGTGTTCTATCAAAAAAAATTATTGGTATATCTATTGTTTTTCCGTTTAAGATTTTTATTATGTATAACATTTCAACAAGGTATGAGTAACCGTTTGAACGAATATTGTCAAAGTCGATTTTTTTTAATATATCGGCTTTGTATGCTCGATAACCGGATGTTAGATCGGTACCGTTTAATCCCATTATAAAGCTCGCAAAACGATTTGCAAGCCAACTTAATAATATTCTTCTGATACGCCAATTGACGGTTCCTCCGTCTTTAATATATCTTGAACCGATTACGACATCACATTCATTTAATGTTTTAAGAATAAGGGGGAGATACTCAGGCGAATGTGAATAATCGGCATCCATAGTAACAATATGATCGTAACCGTTATTTAGACCATAGAGGAGTCCTGTAGTATATGCAGTTCCCAACCCTCTTATATCTTTCCTTACAATCAAGTTCACTCTTTTACTATGTTTTGCTATCAAAGTATTAATTTCTTCTTGTGTATTATCGGTAGAATTATCATCAATGACAATAATATCTGCATTCGGCAGAATTTCAATTATTTCATTTATTAGTGAGCCGATATTTCCTTCTTCATTATAAGTAGGAATTACAATAAGTTCTTTTTTATTTTTTATCATTTTTTAGTATTAATTTTTACTATTTGAACTTTAAAAGGAAGTTTTTTATTCTCTTTGTAGAATTTTAAGAGTTTATCTTTATAGGAATTATCAAAACCGAAAGATAAATCGGAAAAAACCAGTATACTAAAATCTCCTGATAAAGCATTGTCAGTATTTTCTTTGGGAATAACCGTCATTTTTTTTTCGTAAGAACCAGTTAAAAAATTATGTAACGGTGCAATGTATATTATTTGCCAGATAGCTGAACTTCTTACAAAAAGTAATTTTCTATAACCCTTCATTGCATATACTGATTCGTTAACGGCTTTTCTTTTACCGATATCTATAAAAATTATTGGTTTGTCATTAGGTAATTTGTTGATAATCTTTAAATACATTTGAGCAAGCTCTTTATGTGGTCCACTTTGGAAGTGATAGTCTCTGATTTCCCACTGTATCATAATAATTTGGTAAGATATTGTTAATGTGAATAATATACCGGTAAGCAGGTATATTATTCTTTTACTCATTTTTGCTTTTTTGCCAATGATTGTAAGTTCTTTAGATGTAAAGCTTATTATCATTATCCAGAATCCCATTAAAGGTAGGTAATTATACCTGGATGGAGCATAATAGATTGGAAGTGAAATGGAAATTGTAATTAACATCCAGATCAATCCCCACAAAGCCAAGCGGTTTTTTCTGTAAATAAAGAGCATAGATAAAAATATGATAAAAAAGAGAACTAAAATAATTTCCCATAGTTTTCCGCCATATGAATCTCCGAATCCGAAATATTTATAAATAAGAAATCCAAATTTTTTAATAGTATATCCGATGGATGAGTTGTAATAATTTGAAGGAGAATTACTATGGTTTAAAGCTGGGATTCCAATGAAATAAACAATGTATGATATCCAGATAATTATGATAGGCAGTAATTGTTTAAAAGAGTCTGATAATTTCATCTTTTTAATAATTATTTGGAATGAAAGTATTAGAAATGGTAATAAAACCCAGGTTTCTTTTGAAAATGATGCAAATACGGTTAAAATAATGAGGACAAGTTTGTTTTTGCTTGAGAGCAATTCTTTATTATCCAATTTTATGTATATTAATATTATTAAAAGAAAAAATATTAATAATATTGAATCCGGTCTGCCTGCAGCCCAGAGAGTTACTTCACTATACATGGGAGATGTTCCAAAACCGATAGCAATTGTTGTGGCGAGAATCCTACTCCTTTTTGAATTTAAATAAATTCCTAGTCTTTCAATTAAAATAAAAAGTAAGAAAACATTCAGCAGGTGAAAAAGAATTGTAGTTAAATTGTAGAAATAGTGGTTGGTTTTGAAAAAAAAATGGTTAAAAAAGTATGATAATTTTACCATCGGTCTAAAAAAGTTGTTTATTTTTTCAAAGAGAATGGATGGATTTTCCATGGCTCCGTAAGATTCATTTAACCATTCGAAATCGTCACGAATTAAATAATTATCCAATGCTGAAAAATAAGCAACAAAAATTGCTGAAATAATTAACAATCCTATAATATATGGTCTTTTATTGATTGTTTCTTTTATTCTGACGAATAACATATTTAGATTTTATCATTTCAAGAAATTTAAGCAAGTTCAATTCATAGAGGGGTCGAAATTTAAAATTCAAAATTGAGAATTAATAATTCCCTTCTAGGGGTATGGGAGGAATAGAAGTATTTGACTCATGGGGGAGTATCTAATAGAATTGAGTTTAATGGAGATGCTCTTTTTATGGAAGTAAAAAAAACCGAACTTGTTTGTCCCGCAGGAAACTGGAACTCCCTTATAACGGCAATCGAAAGTGGTGCGGATGCAGTCTATTTCGGTGTAAAAGGTGTAAATATGAGAGCTGCCGCATCAAATTTTGACCGACTTCAGATCAAAAAGATAATGGAATACCTTCATGAGAAAAAAAGGAAGGGTTACCTTGCTTTGAATGTTATTGTTATGGAAAATGAGTTAAAGAAAATTAAAGATATTCTTAAAATGGCGAAAGATGCTTCTGTTGATGCCGTTATTTTATGGGATATGGCTGCACTTTCCATTGCAAAAGATCTGGGGTTGAATATACACATTTCAACACAAGCGAGTATATCGAATTTTGATGCTTTAAAAATGTATTCAAAACTTGGTGCGGAGAGAGCCGTCCTTGCAAGAGAGCTGACTCTAAATGAGATAAGGGAAATAGTAAAGAAAATAGATGTGGAAAAAATTCCCGTTGAGATAGAAACATTTATTCACGGAGCTATGTGTGTCAGTATTTCAGGCCGCTGTTTTCTATCCTCCTATTCCTGGGGAAAATCGGCAAATAGAGGAGAGTGCCGCCAATCCTGCAGGAGAGAATATGAGATAACCGACAGAACGGGAGAGGCAAAATATATTCTGGGCAAAGATTATATTCTCAGTCCGAAAGATCTTAACACGATCGGATTTATCGATGAATTGATTGAATCAGGAATCCACTCTTTTAAGATAGAAGGAAGAATGAGATCGGCCGAATATGTAAAAGAGGTTGTTTCGTCATACAGAGAGGCTATAGATCTTTTCTTTGAAAAAAAATTAAATGAAGACAAAAAGAAGGAATTTAACAGAAGGCTTTCATCTGTTTACAATAGAGGGTTTTCCGATGGTTTCTACTTTGGTGAACCGGAGAACTGGAAGACAAAAAAACTTGAAAATAAATATGAGAAAGTTTTTGTCGGAGAAGTTACAAATTATTATAAAAATATCAGCGTGGCGGAAATATTGATCAGAAGTTCAAAGTTGTCAAAGGGAGACAGGCTTTTTATAACGGGGAAAAACACTCCGTCGGATTTTGCAGTGGCAAAGGAGCTTCAACAGGAGCATAAGAATGTTGAAGAAGCCGTTAAGGGTGAAAGGGTCGGTGTAAAATTGCCGTTTAAAGTGAGAAGAAAGGATCAGGTTTTTATCTGGAGAGAAAAGATTGCTCCCGGTAGAGAAAGACCGTGAGAAGGAGAATTAAATGGATTTCGGGGATTTTGTTGCCTTCCTGTGTTCTAAACAAGCTTCATATATAACAGGCGATACGATCCTTATTGACGGAGGAATGTACAGGGGGATAATGTAGGAGAATGAAAATATGAAAATTGCAGTAAAAAAGAAACAACCGACAAGTAAAATGTGTTTTGTCTGCGGATCAGGTAATGTTGCCGGTCTTCATGCTAAATTTTATGAACTGGAAAACGGAGAACTGTCAGCACTGTTCACTCCGGGAGAGGAGCATCAAGGATACCCCGGCAGATTACACGGAGGTCTTGCCGCTACAATTCTGGATGAGACGCTGGGAAGAACAGTGATGATGAATGATTCTGATGATTATTGGGGAGTTACGATTGAATTCACTTCAAGATACAGAAAACCGATCCCTCTCGGTGAAGAGATACGTGTAGTTGCAAGAGTCACAAAAGATACAAGCAGGATATTCGAGGGTTCCGGAGAGATATTGTTAAAAGACGGAACAGTGGCTGTTGAAGGAAAAGGAAAATATATGAAACTTGATCTTTCCAAGATAGGAGATATTGATGCTTCGGATGAAGAGTGGGATGTAAAACTTTCGCCGGAAGATCCCGAGTATATTGAGCTTTGAAGGAATGTGGAAGTTAAAAACTTTTAACAGCGTTGAAGGGAGAAAAACTTACTACATATTCAAGGTTGACATAAACTTTTTCCCGATTTGACATTATTCCGGTTTTCCTGCTGTTAAAAAGATATATCTCTTTTGTTGCATTTGAGTCATTGCTGTCGTGAACATCCACTTCACTCAGAATAACGGTTTTATCTAACACTTCATCAAGTTTTCCGATATAAGTCCATGAGGATTTTGTATCTATAACGATTTTTTCCCCAAGATACTTTTTTAATGATTCTTTCATACAAAAAAAATATCATTATGGGGTTGGAATTACAAGTTTTTGCTAAAAAATTGCTTTAACGTCGCCTGCACCCTCTCTTATCAGTACGGGAGGGTCGATGGAAAAGTCCACTACCGTGGAAGGAATATTCAGTGTTATTCCGGCGTTAAGAATTATATCTATCTCATTTTTAAAGTTTTCTTCTATCTCTTTCGGATCTGTAAAAAAATCATCACTTCCTTTCGGGACACTTGTGCTTAAAAGAGGTCGCCCTAACTCTTCCACAAGAATTCTTGCAACTTCGCATTCCGGAATTCTTATTCCTATGGTTCTCCTTTTCTCTATTAAACTTTTGGGAACACTTTTTGATGCAGGAAGGATAAATGTATATTTGCCGGGAAGCACTCTTTTCATTATCCTGAAAGCATTATTCGGGATGTGAGCCCAATCGGCGATATCTTTTATATCCGAAAATATGAAACTCATTAATTTGTTTTTTGCAGTTTTTTTGATTTTTGAGATTTTTCTAACGGCATCTTTGTTGAAAACATCGCATGCCAGTCCGTAAATCGTATCGGTAGGATAGACTATTATCCCTCCTTTTTTCAGAATGTTTACAGTGTGAATAAATTGTTTTCTGTGATGATTGTTAATATCCACAAATTGAACTTCTACTGCCATAGTAATGATTATACCTTTATATTATGGTAAATTGCAATTTTAAAGATCATAGAAAAGAAGACAATAATCGTTAATCTGACGAGTTATGTTTATTTTTATTGAGATAATAATCCTATTATTATATTTTATTAAATGGACTTAAAAAAAATATTTTCAGTGTTAATCGTGATAATGTTTATATTCGGGTGTTCCGGGCGGATAGAGGATAATGATTCCGGAGAAAATAATTCCGAAGAAGATAATATCCCTACTTTTTATATTTCTCCCGGAGGTGATGATTCTGCAAGCGGTTCAAAAGATTCTCCATGGAAAACCATTCAGTATGCACTTGAGACTCTATCCCCCGGAGAAAGAGCAATAATAGGTACGGGAACATATCATGAAAAACTTTATATGGATAGATCCGGCTCCGAAGGAAAATTAATTGAGATAAAGGGAGAATCATCATCTGGAACTATTCTGGACGGAACCGGAATAGAGAGAGATCTCATCTTTATAGAGGGTGCCGATTATATAAAAATATCAAATCTATCTATAAAAAACGGAGAGAGAGCAGGAATAAGACTAAGCTATTCAAACTATATCGAATTATCGGATTTAACGATATCTGATTGTGGAAAGTGGGGAATATTCACTGATTTTTCCGATTATACCACAGTAGAAGATTGTGATATTTCAGGATCAAAAGATGAACATGGCATCTATATTTCAAACAGTTCGGATAATAGCGTTATACGGGGGAACAAGGTTTATAACAATGTGGCAAGCGGTATTCAGATTAATGCAGATCCTTCTATGGGCGGGGACGGGATATCTTCAAATTGTCTTATCGAAAATAATATTGTTTCCGGTAACGGTAAATGGGGTGGAGCGGCAATAAATCTTGCTTCAGTCAGAGATTCAATAATTCAGAATAATATATTGTATAAAAATTATGCCGGCGGAATTGCTGCGTGGGATGACGGACAGGGTAATGAGTGGGGGTCAAAAAATCTTACAATTATTCATAATACGATAGTTTTTGATAATACGGAAGGGAGATGGGCAATAAGCCTTAAAAACGGAAGTAACGGTGCAAAAATATACAACAATATACTGTGCGGAGGAAGAAGAGGCGGTTTTGAATTTAATACCGGATCACTGGAAAATATAAAGATTGATAATAACATATATTATAGATATGAATCCGACCTTTTGATATCGGATGAGGATGATACCGATTATACTCTTGCTCAATGGCAGCAAAGAGGGTTTGATGGAAATTCCGTTGTTTTAGACCCGTCTTCTCTTTTTAAAGATCTTTCCGGACTGGATTTTCATTTGAAGATCGGTTCGTCTGCTATTGACAAAGGTTCCGATCAAAATCTTAAGTATGATTTTGAGGGGGATTTAAGACCAAGGGGCGGTGGTCCCGATATAGGAGCTGATGAATCCGGAAGTTAGTTCTTTTTTAACATTGAAATTCCTTTTTGAAACAGAGTTCCGGCAACAAATCCGCAGACCAGAACTCCGATAAAATCCACTGTCCTTGGAATGTTCTTAAAATAAACAGCTAATGAAACTGCAATAAAAACGACTGAGAGTGCTAAATACTGTATCGTTGAACCTCTTTTTTTCATATATCCTCCTTGTGAATTAATAACCTATATTAAAAAATATAAAATTTCAAGTGATTTGTCGGTTGAAAATCTTGAGATATTGTCAGGAGTGGTTATCGTTTTTAAAGGGTTCTATATGGATCGTAGGTTCAATATTCAAGTTTTTTCTGATTTCATTTTCTATTTCCGTAGCTATGGAATGAGCGGTATTTATATTCGTTTTTCCGTCAAATTTTATATGGAATGTAAGTTCTTTATGTGATCCGTAATCGTGAATGTGAAAATGATGAGGGAGCAGATTCTCATATCTGTTCTTTGAAATGATCTGTTTGATATTGTAGATAAGTTCTTCCGAAGGAGCTTCTCCGAGAAGTTTGCTGACGGCATCTTTAACAATTTCAAATGCGGCATAAAAGATCATTAATGAAATTATTATTCCGAGAATACTGTCGATCCACCAAAAGCTGTCTTTAAAAAAGATACCTATAAGAACAAGGATAGAAGATAATGAATCGGTTCTATGATGCCAACCGTCTGCTTTAATGGCGGTATTGTTTGTCTTTTTTGCAATATAAAATGCAAATTGTGCAAGACCCTCTTTTATCAGAATGGAAGTTATTGTAACTATGATTGCAATTGTACCGAAATGTGCCGATTCTCCGGAAAAAAATTTTTCAATTGATTCTTTTGAAAATTCGAAGGCAATAATTCCGAGGAAAAAACCTATGAAGATCGCTGTTACCTGTTCCCACCTGCCGTGACCGAATATATGTTTTCTGTCGGGGGCTTTAGATGAAAGCTTTATTCCCACTATCAGTATGATTGAACTGAATGAGTCGGATAGAGTATGCCATGCATCGGTTATAAGAGCAATTGATCCGGAGATAATCCCTGCCCGGTATTTCAGGAAAAAGAGTAAAATATTAAACAGTATTGAAATAAAACCTTCAAGATATCCCAATCTGTTATTATTCATTTTTAAAATCTATTCTTCCACGGAAAGATGTTTTTAAACTTTTATTATCGACTCCTTCGAAAATGTACTTGTTTTTTTTTATTTCATTACGTTTTATACTGATTTTTTGTCCGGGCAGTGTTTCTTTAACATAATTTACGGACAATTTTTCAGGATAGTTGTGTTTGTGAAAATCGATCGGAAAAGTATCCATCATCCAGTCAATATATCTTGTTGATGTTACATGTTTGTTTAGATCAATATCAAAATAATTTGAATTTACTTCGAATTTATCACCACTATTTAACGGAGATAATTTTTCCGGTGGATCTTTAATTGCAAATTTGTCTTTTAATGAAATAAAGAGTTCCCTGTTTTCTTCGGCGACTCTTTTCGGTCGTTTTGATTCAAGATCAATTGCGAGCCATCCGGTAGTTGCCTTGGCAATTGTGGTTTTATTTCTATTTCTAAGAAAAAAATCTCTCAGATAAAGAATTCCGTTAATATCTTTCGGCCATGTTTCAACAATAATTTCATCATTCCATTTAACCGTTTCCAGAATTTCAATAGAAAGACGGCTGAGCACCCAGAAAAGTTTGTGTTTCTTGAGATTCTTATATCCGAATCCGAGACTTTCCGCCGACTGTGAAGCGGATTGAATAAGAATATTTACTATTGCACTCAAACGGAGTCTTGCCTTCATATCCGTATCTGCGGAAGTTATTATAAACTTTGAATTAGTTATCGAATTTTTTTCCATAATTTTTTTCTTAATAATTAAAAAGAGATAAATAATATATCATCTTTTTTTGTTAAACCCAAAAATGTAATCATAGATTTTTGTGCATGTGATCTCTTCAGGTTAATAAAAAATTTTGGAATGATCCGATTTGTGATCAGGAGTGAATATTAATCGTTTTCCCCAAGACCTTGCTTCCTTTCTCAAGAATAAGAATTACATCAAAATCTTCATCTTCATTAATAATATCACCTTTAATTATCGAATTTCCTGTTATTTTAATCTTCAGTTTAAGATGTCTTGAGGATTTAAATATTCCGAGAAAACTTCTTTTACTCTCTTTTATAAGAATATCCCCGTTGACAATACTATTGTCGGAGATTGTAATATTTCCGTTTACAGTTGTAATTCCGTCTTCAAGTTTTACGCCTGAAATCTTAATAGTGCCGTTTACGGTCTTTATTCCATCTCTTACAACACTTCCGTTTCTTATTCTTATGGAACCGTTTACTGATCTTACAATCCCCATTACAGAGACATCTTCTCTTATTCTTATATTGCCGTTGACATTTCTTACATCATCTGTTTTACAATTGTTTTCAATTCTGATGCCACCGTTAACATTTTTTATATTTCCTCTGACAATGCTCCGAGCTCCTACTTCAATGCTGCCGTTAACATTTTTAATGCCGCTGTTGACTTTGCATTTTTCACCAATTGTAATTGAACCGTTAATGGAACTAAGTGAATCCACTGATTTTCCGTTTGTTACGGTTATTGATTTGTTGATGGATGAAAAAAGAGTAAAAGCCATAATTAATGAAATAGCGAAGATAACCAAGATGTTTTTAAATTTCATTTCTTCTCCTTATTTATTGTCTCATTAAAAAGAAACGTGAAAACAGGATAAAAGTTCCATGAATGATAAAAAAAAGAATTTAATACTTTATTGGTAGTTTGATCCGAATTTATCTATAATTGAAAAATGGATAAATATTTCAATTCACTTTTTTTTAAAATTTTTATTATTGTAACTTTTTTATCTGTTTTTTTTAATGGATGCCGACTTGATGAGGGATCGGATGATGATAGTGGCAAGTCGCCCGGCACTATTAAAAACTGGGTATATCAGCTTCAGAATGCCGATCCTACGGAAATTTCAAACAGCGGTTTTGAATTGATAGTCATTGACTATTCTTCAAATGGGGAGGAGTCCGGTGAATATTCTAATGTTCAGATATCCAAAATAAAGAATAGTGATAAACTCCCTATTGCCTATTTAAGCATAGGGGAAGCCGAGGATTACAGATTTTATTGGGAAGCAAAATGGAAGACCGACCCTCCCGTATGGCTCGGCAGGGAAAATCCTGAATGGAAGGGGAATTATAAAGTGAAATTCTGGGAAAAAGAGTGGAAGGATATAGTTTTTTCCTATATGGACAGGATAATAGCTCATGGATTTTCAGGTGTATATCTTGATATAGTTGATGCTTTTGAATATTGGAGTGATGATGAAATAGAGAAAGATTTAACCCTGACCGAGACCGATGCAGCTGAGAGAATGATAGATTTTATTAAAGAGATTTCAGATTACGGCAGATCTAAAGCAGGTGAAGATTTTATGGTTATTCCTCAGAATGGTGAACGGATTATTGATTTTGATAAGAATGATCTCTATATAAATTCAATTACCGGAATAGGGATTGAAGATCTTTTCTATAATGAGACCTCGGCTGTTAAAGAGAGCGAAACGGAATATAGGATAAATTTTATATATAAGATAATAAAAAGAGGGAAGATTGTTTTTTCGATAGATTATGTGGATAACGGCTCGGGATATTCGGGAAATAATAAAAAAAGAATAGATGACTATTATGAAAAATGCAAAAAGAGAGGATATCTTCCTTATGCAGGGTTGTCCGACAGGGAACTTGATGAATTGAATGTAATTAATGATATTCAACCGAAATAGTCGAAGTTTATTCCGAAAGTCTCCATAGGATCGATTGATCCACCACTATTATATCCTCTTTCTCAAGTCTGATGTTGAAATCTTCAATATTATCCGACTTATCATAGAATTTATCCTCAATATTTGCGACTTCATCCTCCATCTCTTCTTTTAATGATACCAACTCATTTTCGAACTGGCTCAGCTTTACTTTTTCAGTCTCTATCCTGTCCTTGGAAGCAGCGGTCATTCTTCTCTTTCTTGCAGCGGTAGAAAACCCCCTTCTTGATTTACTTCCCAGAAGGAATCCGAGAATTGTCTCTCCGATAGAGATTATCTCTTCGGTTTTTTTTGATTTATGCACATCCTCGAGAGTTTCAATTCTCTGTTTTTCTCTCTCGATCCTGTCTTCAATCCTTCTGATCTTTTTTTCAAATGAATCTTTTCGTTTTTCTATCTCTTTATCGATCATTTTTTCAACAACTGTTCTGCATTCGGTATTAAAGGAATCTCTGTCCTGACCCTCCTTTGAAACGAGTTTGAGATCTCTGTTGATGAAAAGTTTTACAGATAAATTTCTAAAGAGGCTGTTTTTTACCGAGATATCGAACTTTTTTATATTTGAGAAGGTCAATCTTATCGGAATATCCTTAAATCCCTCGGCTCTTTTGTCCGGGATTTCGGAATATTCCGGAATATTTTCGGATATCTCAAGCGTTTCCCAGTCTATTTTCTCCTTTAAAGGAAATGTGATATTGTATTTTTTTCTCAAAAAAAGATTGTATTTATGATCATCAAAAATCAATTCGGCTTCAATAAAAAAATATGGCCGGTAATATTTTCCAACTGCATTGCCGGAGTTATCGTAAAAGTATTTTAGAGGGGTTTCCGGAACCGGAGGCAGAGATTTTTTATCTATTCTTTTTTCTGACTGATGATCCGTATTAAGTGATCTGCTCTTTTGTATCTGAATGTCCGATTGTTTCATTAATCTGCCGATCTGCGTGGTTGTAAGAGGTCCGCAAAGATATGACATAGCCCAGCGTGTGTAGAATGATTTCACACCTTTTCTGTGAACATTTTTTACTAGGAATTCTCTCTTTTTCAAATTTGTTATTTTATCCTCTATATCTTTTTTTTCAAGTTCTTCGCCACTCTGATTCACAGCTCCGGATAAACCTTCCATAACCCTCTCTCTGTCACCTTCGGCTTGAAGTTTTCCTATGAACCATGTCCCTGTATTTGTTAATGCCTTATAATCAATATCTTTCGGATTTTGAGTTACAAGAACAACACCGAGACCAAAAGCTCTCGCTTGTTTCATCAGGATCATCATAGGGTTTTTTGATGGTGGGTTTTTCGGGTATGGAGGAAGGTATCCGTATATCTCATCCATATAAAGCATATATTTCAGATCGGTTGTTCCCGGCTGTTTTTTAATCCAGTAAACTATTTCGTTTAAAAGAAGGCTGGAAAAGAACATCTTTTCATTCTCAGGGAGGTGAGACGTATAAAATATATTGATCGGAATTTTTCCATCCCTTTTTTCATATAGTTTTTTTGCTGAAACCGGCATACCGTTTTTCCAAAATCTAAAGCTTGATGAGGCAATTATATTGTTAATCTCAAATGCCAGTTCCTCTCTCTCTTTCTTATCAATAATTCGATCTATATCAAATACTCCTAATTTTTTTATCGGTGGTTTTTGAATATTAAGGATAAGGTCCTCGATAGAGAGGCTGATATCATTCCTCCAGAAATGTTCGATTATATTTGATATGAGGATGTGCGGTTTGCTTTTTAGAGGATCATTGTCGATATCGAGAAGCGCAAGGAGTGCTGAGACCGAGTTTTTTATCTTCTGAATATTCATCTCTTCATTATCGGCAAACCTTCCCTCAGGTTTGGAGAATCCTTCAAGTATACTTATCTGCATCCCTTCCGATGATCCGGGAGTAAAAATTCTCAAATCCATTTTGCTTCTGATATCTCGAATTTTTTCTGTTGAAATTCCCCATTTTTCAAGACCGTTCTTCCATTTCTCTGCTACAACTTTGCTGTATTCATTCATTGTGAGACCACTCTTTTTTGCTTCAGTTGCAGAAATCCAAGGCAGAAAATTTTCCGGAAGGAGGTCGGGAAACATTAAGGCAATATTTGATACATCACCTTTAGGATCGATAATGATTATCGGAATATCTTCGCTGACGGCTTCTTCGATTATATCTATACACAATCCTGTTTTTCCGCTGCCCGTCATCCCGAATACAATTGCGTGCGTGGTCAGGTCTTCACTTTTATAGAGGAATTTTTCTTTAAGTCCGGGAAGTTCCTTCCCTAAATAAAATTTACCATCGATCATTTTTTACTCCGGATAAAATTTTGTTTTACTATAAATAAATAGAATAAATTATTCAAATTCCGGACAGATTTATATCAGTCCGAATAATATTTGATCATCTCTTCAACTGCTGAACGGCAAACTTTACAATATGGTTTTTTGCCTATTGTGAACATAATGCAATTGGTCATTGAACGATAGAGTCCTTTGGATGAATATCCTGCTCCCTCGAATGCTCCTATAATTCCTCTGTTCCCTGATTTTAAAAAAAAGTTTTTATCTTCTATCTCTTTTTTATTAATAAGATCATTTAACTCCTTTCTTGCTGCTGAGATCTGATCCGGAGATGCTTCTTTTTTTATCAGTGCTTCTATCTTCCTGTTTATTTTTGCTCTTTTCTTTGAAAAATCGGCATTCATTCTGTCAAACTCTGTCTTTCTCCACGGTGTTGGTATTTTAACTCCTGCTGTAACAAGTTTTCTCCATTTTAAATTTTTCGGGTTAAGAAGAGCTGTAATGTTAGGCTCGTCGGGTTCTATTCCCGGTGGATAGAAATCGTTGTAAGAGACAGCTGATGAATAATATTCATCGGCAAGTCCTGAAAAAGAGTGACCGAATTCATGAAGAAGAAGGTATGGAGTTTGCTTGTTGTCAATTGTAAATGTACAGTAAAGATTAAAGATACCACCGCCGCCATAACGTTTTGAATTGACCATAATTATAATTGCGTCGTATGGAACAGCAGATGAAATATCTCTTAACTTCTTATTTGATTCCGTAAGCAGGTAACGGGGTGAATTAAAGGAGTTGAATGTAGTATCAACAGCAGTATTTTTAAAAATTTGCTGTCTCGGTTCATCGGTTCCTGAATTAAAAGAAGCTTTAAATATCCCATATAAGTTAAATCGTGATCGCAAAGATTTGTAGGGTTCCTGACTGAAAAAAATCTCCTTTGCTCTCATAAAATCGGCTTTTGCCTTTTTAAATTCCGAAGCTTGATATCCTTCGGCAATAAAAGCCAGATCTACACATTTTTCCGGATCTCCGCTTTTTAAAATATTTATTATCTTTGCATTTCCATATTTTTTTTCTGTGGAAATCATCCTGTCCCGAGGGTCGATTTTTGTTTTAAAGATCTCATGGTAAATATTTTTTCTATCCTTTTTTTTTATAACAAAAAAGAATTTTCTCCTTGGAAAGGGGATTAGAGCTGTTTCATGACAGGTCTTATTCACGCCGTTTATTGCTTCTTGAGTAGTGCTGTATTCGGCAAAATAAGAGTCATATCCCTTTGAAAATTTTAATATATTTTGTGGATATGAATAAATTTCATATCTGTATTTTCCATATTTAAACGGGAAAATGAGTGATTTTTTATTTCCCGACCATTTTCCTTCAAGATATAGTTTGTCTATTGAAATATGCTCTTCTTTTGCATTTCCCGAATGATAAAAGTCAATCCGAAATGTTCTGTTAAGAAAAAAGTCGTCAAACTCGGAATTGGCAATCATTTCCATTTGAAATAGAACGGAAATAAATATGACGGAAAAAAATATCTTTTTTATCATGAAACCCTCCCTTTTTATCTATGGTATCTTTGTCCTTTTATTATAGTGAATGCTCTGTATAATTGCTCAAGGAAAACAATCTTAAATATGTCGTGAGTAAAAGTCATCTTTGAAAAAGATATTATTTTGTCTGATATCGAAATGAGGTCATTGGATATACCGGCAGCACTTCCTATCAAAAAGACTATTTTTTTAGAATTCCTGAGTGCTTTTTCGGAAATGAAAGAAGCGAATTCGGTTGAACTCATTTCAATTCCCGATCTATCGAGAGCGATAACATAATCTTCCCGATTTATTTTTTTTTGTATCTTTTCAGATTCGATATGAATAAGTTTTTTTTCATCTTTTATGTTTTTAACTTTGACTGAACTAACGGAAAAATTGATATAGTGACCAATTCTTTTAATAAATTCATCTTCGATCTTTTTAAATTGGGTAAATTTTTGATCTCCTGCCGTAATAAGTTCAATCTTTGCCATACTTTTTTATTTTATTGTAAAGGGATTTTCTGGAAATTTTCAATATTCTTGCGACCTTTGATCTGTTCCCATGTTTTTTCAGAAGAAACTCTATATATCTTTTTTCAAGTTCTTTCCACGCAGGTTGTTCTTCAAAGATATGAGTTTCAGCGAAAAATAGTGCTTCTGAAAGCTTTTCAGTATCAATATCCTCAATAATATCTTTACGAATGCTTATGTCATTTACAAAATTTTCAAGTTCTCTGATATTTCCGGGCCATCGAAAAGATAGTAGATTTTCCTTTCCCTTTGAAGTAAGGTTTACTTTTAATCCTTTGGTATTTGCATAATAGTTTAAAATCGGAAGGATATCATTTTTTCTTTCCCGCAAAGGAGGAATTAATAGAGAAAGGGAAGATATTCTGAAAAAGAGATCTTTTCTAAAAGTACCGTTTTTGATCTTTTCTTTTATATCCCCGTCGGTTGAAAACAGAAATCTTGCATTTATATGCTTCTCTTCCCTTGACCCTATGCTGAAGTATTTTCTGTTTTCCAATATTCTAAGCAGTCTTGCTTGCATCCCCACAGTTAAAAGGTCAATCTGATTGAGAAATAAGATCCCGTTTTCAGCTAAGCTCCATCTGCCTTCGAAATCTTCCGAGGCACCGGTAAAAGATCCCTTTTTATATCCGAACCATTCACTTTCAAGAAGTGTTTCCGGAACATCACCGCAGTTTAAATTGATAAATTTTTCTTTGTTACTTTTAAGAAAAAGATAGTTTGCCCAGAAATCTTTCCCTGTTCCGGTCTCCCCGTAGAATAATATTGAAGAGTTTAATTTAGATGATCTATCCAGAAAATCTTTGATCTCCAATGATTTTGGATCTTTAAGGTTTTCTAACAGACTAGATATCGTATCTTTTTGCATCCATCCAGAATTTTTCAAGAGTATATTTTTTACGTGTTTCTTCGTCAAATATGTGAATAATAAAGTTAATATAGTCCAGAAGTATCCATTCACCGGTTTTAAGTCCTTCTTTCCCGTAGGGCTTTATCTTGAACTCTTTTTTAAGCATTTTTTCTATTTCCATTGCAATTGCAGTATTATGTCTTGACGAACCACCCTGGCATATAACCATGAAATCAGTGATATCCGAGATTGTTTTGAGTTTTAAAACCACAATGTTTTCACCCTTTTTCTCATCTATGATCGAGATGGATTTTTTAACTTCCGAAGGAATTCTCCATGGTTTCATTTTTTCGGTAATGCTTGAAAGTTCATTTTTATTCATAAAGTTTATGCTCCGTTATAAAGGTTTTTACATCTTCTGTCACAAGATTGTCAAGTGGTTTACCATTTCTGATCATCTCCCTTATCTGTGTAGAAGAGAGAGAGAGTAGAGGAGAATCATATGCATAAATGTAGACAACCGGTATATTTGACAACTCTTTGGAATTAAAAGAATATTTTATGCTTTCCGAATCTAAGAGTGCAGTGACATCGGATTTTTGTTTGTCTGTTCGTAAAGCAACTATGAAATTTATTGTTTTTAAAAGTTTTTTATAACTCTTCCATGTTTTTATTTTAAGAAATCCTTCGCTTCCGGAGAGAAAAAACAGTATGTCATCGGGATAGAGTTTTTTCAGAGTGGATATTGTATCAATCGTCCATGAATAGTTCGCTCTTTTAAGCTCAATATTCGATGGAATAAGTTTCTTAAAAGGCTTTAAAGCCTTTTTCAGCATTTCCCATCTGAGTTGGGCGGAAATCACTTTTTTACCCTGTTTGTGCGGTGGATGAGCGGAAAGAATATAGAGAATCTTATCGAGATCAAATATTTCAAGTGTCTTTAATCCCAATTCAATATGTCCGCGATGCACGGGGCTGAATGTTCCTCCGAGAATTCCAATTCTTTTTTTATTCATCATGAAGTAGTTTAAAGAGACTGTTTTTTAAAAGATTAAGATTGTCTCCCTTTACAGCAGAAATTTTGATCAGGTCGATCCGTTTCTTTTTGCAATAATCCATCAGCTCCGAAAGTCTTTTGTCAATTTCAGCTTCACTTAACAGGTCTGTTTTATTTGCTGCAATTAATATTTTTTTTTTCAATATTCTGCTTTTATAATGTTCTAACTCTTTTTTCAACATTAAGAATGTTTCCATTGGAGAAAAAAGTGCTGCATCCGAAATATCTATTACGAAGAGAAGTACCCTGTTTCTTTCAATGTGCTTGAGAAAGTTGAGCCCCATCCCCTCTCCTTTGTGAGCACCTTCAATTATTCCCGGAATATCAGCTACTACAAGACTGTCATGTCCGCTGTAGACAACCCCGAGATTAGGGGAAAGAGTTGTGAACGGATAATCCGCAATTTTCGGTTTTGCACCGCTTATCATAGAAATCAATGTTGATTTTCCTGCATTGGGCAGTCCTACAAGCCCGGCGAATGCAATAAGCTTCAATTCAAGAATTACCTTTATCGCTTCACCAGCAGTTCCGCTCTTTGCAATTCTCGGAGCTCTGTTCACCGAGGATTTATATCTGGAATTCCCGGCTCCTCCTTTTCCGCCCTTTGTAATTAGAAACTCTATATTTTCCCGGTCAAAATCAAATATTAATTTCTCATCGGGAAAAGTTTTAATAATAGTTCCCGCGGGGACAAAAATAATCATGTCTTCACCGCTCTTTCCGGTTTTATTTGAGCCGCTCCCGTTTTTCCCGTTTTCAGATTTAATTATATGTTTACCTTTAAAATCTATTAAGGAATTAACTTTTTTTTTACTTATAAGAAGAATATCTCCACCTTTTCCGCCATCGCCTCCGTTAGGTCCTCCTTTAGGAAGGTATTTTTCACGACGGAAACTTATACATCCGTCTCCGCCTTTTCCGGCGATAAATGTGACGACAGCTCTATCTTTAAACATAGTATTATATTTGATTACCTATTGTATAACGAGAAATACTCCCGTTTTTAAGATTTTTTGCTTTGAAAAATTTACTGGGGAATGACTTCAACAAATTTTTTGTTTTTCTTTGTAACAAATTTCACAGTTCCCGATGATAATGCAAAAAGAGTGTCATCTTTTCCGATTCCGACATTATTACCGGGTTTGAATTTGGTACCTCTCTGTCTGATGATGATTGATCCGGCATTTATTTTCTCTCCACCGAATTTTTTAACCCCAAGCCGTTTTGATTCACTATCTCTCCCGTTTTTAGCGCTTCCTCCGGATTTTTTATGTGCCATGACTATTTCTCCTTTTTTTCAACTTTTTTAACACCGGTTTTAGCGGCAGTTTTAGCTGTTGTCCGGGCTTTGGGTTTAGCGGGTGCTTTCACTTCTATTTTTTCAATCTTAATTCTATGAAGCTTCTGCCTGTGCCCCTGAGTTTTTTTATACTGTTTTTTCGATTTCTTTTTAAAAACGATTATTTTGGAAGCTTTTACCTTTTCAAGTATCTTAGCCTTTATTTTAGCGTTTTTTACGTAGGGAGCACCTACCAGCGTCTCTTTGTCTTTTATTAACAGAACGGTTTCGAAAATAAAATCTTCTTTATCTTCATTTGTGAGTAATTCAACATCAAGGACATCACCTTCCTCGACTTTATACTGCTTTCCTCCGGTTTCAAGAATTGCAAACATCAAAATTCTCCTTATTAAAATACCAGAGTTTTATAACATAATAACGCTTTCTTTTCAAGTCAATCAAATTTTTCTATTGAAATATTGAGTGAAAACATGCAAAATATTCTCTTTAAAGCCAATATATCATTGTAAACCAATTTAATTAGATATATTCGTTGTAATCATAGTCGAATTTGCATACATTGCCGATATATCAGTAAAAAAAAATTTTTTTTTGCAATTCCCCGAAACCCGCATGGGATCAGCGTTTCCGGATGTAAGATTTCATACATAGCCTATATAACTGAAAAAAAAAGTATTCAATGCTTGACTTTTCGTTTTCACTATGTTAATAGACATACAGATTGGAGAAAATCCGAATGCGGAGAATGGTATGTCATTTTTCAGTTTTAAAAAAAGTAAAATACTAGGGCTGGATATCGGCTCCTTTGCTTTGAAAATGGTTGAGTTGAAAGCAAAGAAGAAGGGAAAGGATATGGGGTATGAATTAGTATCCCTCGGATATGAACCTGTCCCTTATCAATCAATCGTAGAAGGAAGTATAATGGATTCTTCCGCGGTGGCAGATGCAATTCAACATATCTTTTATGAGAGCAAGGCTAAAACAAACAGTCTTTCGTTTGGTGTCTCCGGAGGTTCGGTGATAGTAAAGAAGATTGATGTGCAGCGTTTAAATCCTGCGGAAATGCATGAACATATTTTGTGGGAGGCGAGGCCTCATATTCCGTTTACTCCGGAAGAGGTTAATATTGATTATGAGATAATGGAATCTGCCGTCGGGCAATCCGGTAAAGTCGGAGTGATTCTTGCCGCTGTAAAGAAAGAGAAATTAAATGATTATTTAAGCTTGCTTGATCTTGCAAACAAATCCGTAAGGATTGTTGATCTTGAATCATTTGCTCTTGTTAACAGTGTTCTTCACAACTATGAAATGTATGGTGAGAGAACTATTGCCATTATTAATATTGGTGCTTCCATAACAAATGTGGTTATTGCAAAAAACGGTTATCCTGTATTTGTAAGGGATATCGCCATCGGAGGTAACCAGTTTACCGATTTGATCCAGAAAGAATTAAATTTAAAATATGAGAAAGCGGAATCCATTAAGAAAGGAAGGCAGGTTGAGGGCGTATCTCCGGCCACGGTTAAACCTGTTATAAATCTTATTTTCGGAGAACTAAAAAATGAGATCAAAAAAACTTTTGAGTTTTTCAGGTCAAATACTATGGAGGGAAGGATTGATAATATTGTTTTAAGCGGAGGAACTGCAAATCTTGAGTCTATTCTGGATTTCTTCTCCCAGGAGTTCGATATTCCTTTTGAAATTGCCAATCCCTTTAATAATATTGAGATCAATGAAAAAAAGTTTGATCTTAACTTTATTACCGAGATGGCCCCGGTCTTCAATGTTGCGATGGGGCTGGCTATTAGAGCCGCTGGAGATGGAAAATGATTAAAGTTAATCTGTTAAGTCCGGAGAAAAAGGATATTTCGTCTTCACCGGGGGATACTGCGGTATTTGCCGATGAGGAAAGAGAAAGCAAATTAAATATTCCTGCAGTTGTTTCTGCATTGGTTTTGATATTTGCTGTTATAGGTATTTTATATTTCCTTCAATCGAATAATCTTGATACTTCGAGGAAAACTCTTGAAGAAAAAAAAGCAACTCTTGCGGAAAAGGAAAATGTTTTAAAAACTCTTGCAAAGCTTGAACAGACAAGAAAAATGCTGGACAGGAAAGTCAAAATAATCCAGAATTTGAATGCGAAAAAGCAGACGACAGTTAAGATGATGGATCAGTTGTCGCGTGCTTTGCCTGAAATGGTCTGGCTGACTAATTTGAAATTCAATAATGGCTTGTTGAGTCTTACTGGAAGTGCCCTTTCAAACAATATGATAGCTGATTTTATTAACAATCTTAAGAGTACAAACTATTTTTTCAATATCCAGTTTAAAGACTCGAATAGAAAAAAAGTTTCGGGTGTTGATGTTTTTAAATTTAGGTTGAAGTGCTCTTTCAAAGATATTTCCGAAAAAAAGGGGACGGTGTAATATGGATCTTCAGAGTTTACCTTGGTATGGGCAATTTCTGGTTTTTCTTATAATTGGTGTAGTGTTATTCGGGTTTTTCTACTATTTCCAGTATTCTCCCACACAGGATTCAATTGATCGTATTCAGAGAGAGACCGATGCAGTCGTACGAAAGATTCGTACTGCGGAGATGAAAGAGAAGCAGATGCCACAGATTAAGGAAGAGATTGCAAGGAAACAGGCAACGCTTGAAGAACTCAAACAGGTTCTTCCGGAACAAAATGAGGTTAGTCAGATAATAAAGAAGATTCAGTCCATTATCTCAAGTGCCCGATTGAAAATAGGAAGATTTGCTAAACAGAATGAATCGAAACGTGAAATTTATGTTGAGGTTCCTTACTTGATAAGTCTTCAAGGAACTTATCATAATCTGGGAGTGTTTTTCGACCAATTGTCTCGGTTAACAAAAATATTTACGGTAAATAATCTGTCTATTTCACCTATAGGTTCAAAGATGAGTGACTATTCTATAAAAGCTGTATTTAATACAACAACCTATATTTACAGAGAAAAGAAATCTTCAAATAGAAATTCTCGGAGAGGAAGGAGAAGAAGATGAAATTTTTTTTAATATTATTTTTATCTGTAACATTTGTACTTGTTCCTCAGTCTGATAAGAAAAACAAAAATAATGCAAATCAGTCTGATAAGAATAAAAAACAGAATATTTCGATTGTCAAACCTGCTATTTCATCCGGGGAATTTGTATACAATCCTATGGGAAGAAGAGATCCTTTCTGGAACATTTTAAAGAGAAACAGTTCCCGTCTGAAAAAGAAGAGAAAAGAAGGGCTTGAAGGACTGGACATTGATCAGTTGGAGATCGAAGGTATTGTGAAGGTTAATGGCAAATATCTGGCTCTTTTAAAAGGTCCGGACGGAAAACCGTATAAAGTTAAAGAGGGTGATAATGTATACGATGGAGTTGTAGTTAAGATAGGAAGTCATATGATAGAGTTTAAAAAAATTCTTACGGTTGCATTGGGTGGAACAAAGGAGAGGATGATCATTAAAAGGTTAAATCCGGAAGAGGAGGGTGAGGAAAAAAATGAAAAATAAGATAATTTTAATAATATTGATGGTATTTTTGTTTGGAATATTGCCGGTTTTTTCAAAGGTATCCATTACCGATGTGGAATATCTGAAAGGAGTGGATTTTGTTCAACTTCATTTTAAAACCGATGCAATAATTCCGATTCCCGATCTCTTTTATCCTATTCAGAATAACTTTAAATATATAGTTATGAGAATAGAGAATGTGAAATTCGCACCATCTTCCGACAGTTTTTCTTTTGAATCTCCGGTGGTTAAAAATATCGGAGTCAAGAAGAATAAAAGTGGAGTTGATGTGGAGATATATCTAAAGGAGAAGGTGAATTACAGAGTGTTCTCAAACCGAAATGGACTTTACATTGAGTTTCCGAAGGTTAAACTTGTGAAAAAAGAGAGTGTGAAACCTGTCAAAGAAGGTCTTCCCTCCGTTAATGTACCTAAAATAGTTAAAACAAAGAGTTCGGTCGGTAGTTTAATTTACCGGGGAAATGGATTCTTAAAGGGAATAAGTGCAAAAAAGATATCTGATAAAAAAGTAAAAATAAGCATTAAACTTTCAAGTCCGCTTAATTATAATGTTATTCCAATAGAGAACAAACCGGCAAGGCTTGCAATTGATTTTAAAAATCTGAAGTCTAAAAGAGTAAAAAAGAACATCAGTATGCTTAATGTCAAAGGAGTAAGGGGTGCTTATAATTCTCCGGATGTTTACAGAGTTGTTTTCGATCTTGATTATTTGAAAAAATTTAAAGTCGGATATTCAGGTAATAATCTTGTTGTGGAATTTGGAGAAGAGGGTATTGGTTTATCGGGAACAGCTAATCCAAAGCTTACAAAATCTTTAAGGAAAAAACCGGAAAAAATAATTAAAATAAATTCGAAACCTGATTTTATTGTTCTCAAAGGGAAAACTTTAAGAGAAAAAATTAAAAATATTCCCGCTTATGTAAGAAGCAACAATAATGGAACTAAAAGTGATTTAAATCCTTCAAGAAATATTAAGCTTAAAAGTAAGCCCGGATTTTTCTCCGAAGAGAAATCAAAAGCTGAGAATAAAGAACTTAAAGGGTTTGTTCAGTATAAAGATCAAGATGGAATAAAGCAGATTTCATATCTTAAAAATACAATAGACGAAGCACGGAAAGAGTATACCGGAATTCCGATGGATTTTTCATTTAAGAATGCGGATCTTACAAATGTTCTAAAGTTCATTGCTCAGGTATCAAACTTAAACATAGTAGTGGATCCCGGAGTTACAGGGAGGATTAATGCCGAATTGAAACAGGTTCCATGGGACCAGGCACTTGAACTTTTTTTAAAGATTAATAAACTTGATATGGTACTCGAAGGAAATATACTTCGAATTGGAAAGGTTGATTCGCTTGCCAAAGAAGCGTCACAGAGAAGAAAGCTTCAGGAAGCGAGGGAAATGGACGGTAAATTAGAGGTGACAACAAGGAAACTGAGTTATTCCAAAGCTTCCGATATAAAAAGTGTATTGTCAAAACAGTTGTCTCAAAGAGGCGAGATAATAGTTGATAAACGGACAAATCTTTTAATAATTTCGGATATTCCGGATAAGATAAAGATAATGGATAAGCTTATAGATACGTTGGATGCCCCGAACCCGCAGGTTTCCATTGAAGCAAAAATAGTTGAAACTTCGACAAAATTTATTAAAAGTCTCGGTATTCAGTGGGGAACGAATATGTTTGCCGATGCAGCTCATGGTAATCAGACGAATCTTCAGTTCCCTAACAGCGTGCAGGTATATGGAGATAATGTTACAAATACTCTTAATCCGGGAATTGCCAGTAATCTTCCCGGAGGCGGTTATGCGATTAATATTCCAGCTTCGGGTGCTCCTACAGCAGGTGCACTTTTTTCATTCGGAAATGTAGCCGGAACGTTTAAACTTAATATGGCTCTGACCGCAATGGAAAATCAGGGTAAAGGAAGGATTATTTCAGCTCCGAAGATCACAACCCAGGACAATCTTAAGGCAAAAATTGTTCAGGGTGCGAGACTGCCGATCCAGACTGTTCAGAATAATACTGTTACGGTTAAATATGAAAATGCAGCACTCGAATTAGAAGTAACCCCACATATAACCGCAAAGGGTACTATAGTTATGGAAGTTAAAATAAAAAATGATTATCCGGATTGGACTAATGTGGTGAATAATAATCCGGCAATCGCAACTCAAGAGCTTCAAAATACGGTAATGTCTGCCGATGGAGGAACGATTGTAATAGGAGGAGTTTTCAAGGTTGTGGATTCTTCCAGCTCGGACAAAGTTCCGTTCTTAAGTAAAATCCCTATATTAGGATCGCTATTTAAAAATTCAAATAAAACGAGAAATCAGAAAGAACTGTTGGTCTTTTTGACTCCGAGAATTGTGAGATAGGAGGTGAAAATGAGATTAAATAAGGTTATATTAACCTCTTTAATAGTAGTATTTTTACTGTCTCTTTATGGATGCAATCTTTTTGAAAATAAGAGTACATCAGCTTCAAAGTTGTTGATGGGGTCGATAACCGGAAATGACCTCGATGGAAATTCCGGTTCGACAGTAATATTTTCCGATGTATTTATTGCAGGAGGAGGCAGCGGCAGTAGCGAACAGGATGGAACGGTTGTGAACGATCCTGCTTCTGTTGAACTTGCAAACGTTCTGCTTGATCCGAATTCCGATCAGGGGATAAGTTTTTATAACACTATAACAGTAGATCAGATCAAGGTGGAATATTCGCGATCTGACGGGAGAAATGTCGAGGGTGTTGATGTTCCTATCTCTTTTACTCAGCAAATTAAAAGTGTTATTTTCCCTTCTGAAAGTTCTGAAGGAAGAGTATCATTAACATATTATCCGGTAGTTTTTACCATCATAAGGCATTCAGCGAAGCTGGAACCGCCGTTAAGGGATCTTAAGGAGCTTGGAGAAGAAAAAGTATTGAAGTTGGATGCCAAGATTACCGTATATGGAACCGACGGAAGCGGAAGAGCTGTTGAACCGGCTGTAGGGCATGTATCTATATGGTGTTCAAATTTTTCTGACAAAAAATAAGAAACGTGCAGATCGGAAATAAGTAGAATGGAGGTTAAGATGAAAAATTTTTTTTTAATAATTCTTTCTGTTTTGATGCTGTTGTCTTTTTTTGCATGCACAAGAAGTGAATTTACAAATCCGGATCCAAGCGGACCGGCGGGTTATAAATACATAGTTGACGGTAGTGCGGATCCATCAATGATTCTTGCCAATGGAGTACATCATTCAACAAGTATAACTGTAAGGGTAACGGATTATCTGAATAATCCTTTGTCGGGAAGAACTGTCTATTTTGAACAGAGAGCAGGAGATAAACATTCACTTAGAGTGGGTTGGGGTTATTTTACCGGAAATCTTAAAACTGCAACCAAAGTTACCGATACTCAGGGTTATGCGACTATTACATATTACGGCCCTAAATCAATAACAGGACCTGATCAGCTTGTATATATAAAAGCAACTGTTGCCGACCAGTTTCAAAGCTATTATGATATTGCTCTTCCCTACGACTATATTGCAATAAGAATAATTTCGAACTGATCTCTTTTTATGGCGACGGAAAAAGACAGCTTACATATTCTTGAGACCCTTTTTTATGCGGGGAAATATGAAGATGCAATAAAAACTTCTAAAAAATTTCTGCAGGAGTTTCCTTCATCATTTCAGATAGGTTTCATTAGATGTAAGTCGTTGCTTAAATCCGGAAAATTCAATGAAGCTGAGAGTGAAATTGATAACCTTCTGACAAAATTTCCTGAGAATATTAATCTGTTGGTTGAAAAAGGATTTTTAATACTTAGAAAGGGATTAAATACCGAAGCAAAAGTTTTTTTTGAAAAAGCTCTTTTTCTGGATCCTTTTAATCAAAGAGCGAAAAAGGGAATAAGTGAAATAAAAAAAAATGAGTCAGGGGAAGAAGCCTCTTATGAAAGTCCTATGAGTTTTGTTTCTTACGAGAAAGAGAAAGCGGGGTTGGAAGATACTATATCGGAATCGGATCTTGAAAAATTAATGGAATTAAAAAATATAGATAATTTACAGGAAGCTTCTTCTGAAGAGTCGTTACCCGCTGTATCCATATCATTTGAGGACTCTTCCATTCAAAGAAGAGATGAACTTTTAATACCTGATATTGATAATGTTCCGGAGATAAATGAAAAAAGTAATATTGAGACTGCTCTTGAAGAGTTGAATAAATTATCGGAAACAGATCTTAAAGATTTGAAGGTTGAGGATGAGGCGGCGGAAGTGAGTAGTGTTGTGAATGAGGAAAAGAAGGAGAATGAAAATGCGGAGACTGATAACAGCAGTTTTGTAACTGAGAGTGCCGCTTCTTTATATCTTAAACAGGGCTTGTATGATGATGCCGTAAATGTTTATTTTAAATTATATAAGCAGGCTGATCCGAATATGTACAAAGAGAAGGTTGAGCTTATTAATAGAGTAAGACTTCTTCAAACAAAAGTGGTTTTATTGAAAAATCTTATGAACAAAATGAAAAGATCGGGAGATTCTATTGTTTGAAAAATATTTTGATAGTATTTATGATAAAAATAGGTCCGTAAAAATGCTCGGTATATGGGGTAAGGATGGGCTTGTGCTTGAAAGGAAAGCATATGGTGATGATAACCTTGATAAAGATATGGTCGGAGCGGAAATAGCTGAAATTTTATCCGGAATTTCCAGATTAAGTTATATTAATGATGAAACTCATATTAAATTAGAAACTGATGATTCCTTCATCTGGGTACAAACAATTAATAAGGATTATTTCTTAATTGCAATCACAAATAAAGATATAATTTTCGGGAAATTGCTTTTTTATATTAAGCAAAGTCAGAAAGATTTTTTATCAATTTTATAATATTTTTATTACCGAAATATAAAAAAGATCGTTGTTAAGTTTGTTGGAAGGTAATAAAAAAATTCCATAATTGCCATGATCTATTTTGAATCCAAATTTGTTTGCAATATCTCCGATATCTAATATTGAAAAAAATCTTTTTTTAAATGTTTTTAAAACATCTTCGACAACCTTTTCCGATTCATCCTCAACAAAAGAACAGACCGAATAGACAATAGTACTACCTTTATGAGCATTTCCGATAATGGATTCTAAGATTGCTTTTTGCAACTTACTGTTTTGTGTGATTTTTTCTTTGCTGAATTTCAGTTTAAGATCCGGGTTTTTTCTTATTGTTCCTGAAGAAGAGCAGGGAGCGTCGATAAGGTAAAGATCAAATATAGTTGAAAAGTAACTCTCAAGGATATTCGATGTAACTAAGCTGATTCCGGAAATATCGAATGATTTCATGAAATTTTTCATTAATTTAATACGTTTTAAGCTTATATCATTTGCTACAATACTAATCTCGGGTTTAAAAAAATGTAATGTTATGGATTTTGTTCCCGGAGCGGAGCAGCAGTCAATGATTTTTTTTTCGGAAAAATGTGCTGTAATTATTGATACCAGTTGTGAACCTGAATTTTGGAAATAAAAAATCCCTTTGTTAACAAAATCAGATATCACTTTTCCTGCTTTTTTTATCTCAAAAGTTTCTAATTCTTTTATTTCCTTAAATTCAATTTTCGCATCTTCAAGTATTTTTGAAACACTCTTATATGATATTTTTCCTAAGTTAGGTTTGATATGAAAAACGGGTTCCTTGTCTAGATATTCTAAGATCGGTAGAGCGTCTTTCTGAAATTCCGTAACTTTTTTTATATAAAAGGAAGTACCTGAAAATCTTATATTAAGTGGTTTGATCCTGTTTTTTAAAATCATAGGGTCAGGTTTTTCTCTTGCTATTGATCGGAGTATTGCATTAATAAATGATTTTTTCCTCTCTTTTGCAGCATTTACTATCTCATTGACGATTGCATGGTCGGGATAAGAAGAGCTGAAGAGAAGTAAATATACTCCTGTTAACAACAGTATCTTTGTTGTAATAGTATATGAAGAAAATTTTTGCTTCGAATTTTTTTCTATTATATATATGAGAGTTAATTCGTTACGGACTATCCCATAAACACTGTTTGTCACCTTTCCACTGTCTGCATTCCGATTGTTTTTTAAATAATTTGATAGTAAAAGTTTAAGATTCAGATCTCTTTTTTTAAAGAAGATTGAGAGTATTTTTACTATATGTGTTAAGTTGTTCAATCTAAAACATCCGGTATTTTATTTCCGAGAGAATAGATGTAGGGTGTCATTGCTTTTTTACCTGAGGGTTGGATTTTTAAGATCTCAAGAACAGATTTTCCGCCGCAGCTAACAAGCATTTTTTTCTTGTTCAGCTCCAGTACCGTTCCGGATGTGCTTATGTGAGATAATTCCCCGGGAATAGCGTCTATAATATCAATTTTTTTATTGCCGATAAAAAAGAAAATTCCGGGCCACGGGTGGAATGCTCTAAAGCGGTTGTATAATTTTTTTGAAGAGATGTCCCAATTTATTCGCCCCTCCTTTTTGTTTATTATATCGGCAAATGTCACCTTTTCGTCTTTCTGGGGTGATTTTTTTATTTTTCCTTTTATGATGTCTTTAATAACTTCAGGTAAAAGAACAGAACCTTCCCTACTAAGCCTTTCAATCAGTTCATCAGATTTTTCATCGGGTAAAATCTTGAATTTTTTCTGCCACCAGATAGGACCACTATCCATTGAACGTTCAATTTCAAAAACAGTTATTCCTGTGATCTCATATCCTGCTTCTATTGCACGTTGTACAGGTGCTGAACCTCTAAGCATTGGAAGAAGAGAAAAATGAACGTTAACAATGTTAAAACGGGGGATTTCAAAAATTCTTTTGGGAATGAATTTCCCATAAGAAATAACAACTCCTATTACAGGATCTATTTCTTTTATCATATCTCTGATATCGGTGTTAAGTTTTTCCGGCTGTATGAAATTTATCTGTTCTGTTTCGGCAAATATTCTTACGGGAGGTTTAATCAGTTTTTTTTTCCTTCCTCCGAATGAATCGGGTTGAGTTATGATAAGTTTAAGATTAAAAGACTCTTTAAGTGCTTCTAAAAAAGGAATACAGACTTCGGAAGTGCCGAAAAAAACCAGATCGTCTTTACCACTCGCCATTTTTTTTAAGTTTTTTTATCTCTTTTCTCAGCAGTTGTCTTTTTAAAGTTGATACTCTGTCCGAAATAAGTATTCCGTTGAGATGATCGGTCTCGTGCTGTATTACTCTTGCGATGAATCCCGAATATTCTCTTTCATACTCCTTGCCGTTTATATCTATTCCTTTTAAAAGTATGGTGGTACTTCTCTTTACGTCAAGAGAAATATTGGGAAATGAGAGACATCCTTCAGTGTCGATCTCTTCTCCTTCGGATTCGGCAATAAACGGGTTTATCAATATTGTAAAATCATCTTCATTCTTTCCCATAGAGATATCAAAAACCGATAGTTGGAAAGATTTACCCACTTGAGGAGCTGCAAGCCCTATTGCATTCGGAGTGTTATACATAGTTAATTTCATTATATCTATAAGTTTTATTATTTCGTTATCAATGTTTTTGATAAGAGCTCCCCCCTCCTTTAAAACCGGCTCTCCGTATTTAAAAATTTTTAATTTGCTATCACTTTCCATGCACGGATTATAATATTTTTAAGATACTCAAGTCAATCCGGATTGTAATAGAAATAAAATCAATATGGTTTCAAATTGAATATCAAACTGGTATAATCATAAGCTGATCATTTTATGAAATGGGAAAAATAGTAACATTAAAAAAGGATGTATATGAGAAGATTGCTGCAGGAGAGGTTGTAGAAAATCCTTTTTCAGTTGTTAAAGAATTGACGGAGAATTCTCTTGATGCCGGTGCCGATAAGATAAAGGTTGAATTAAGAGCCGGAGGAAAGGATCTGATAAAAGTCATTGATAATGGATGCGGTTTTAGTGAGGAAGATATTGAGGTTGCATTTAAACGACACTCTACTTCCAAGTTTAAAACTTTTTCAGATTTTGAAAGTCTCAATACACTGGGGTTTCGCGGTGAAGCCCTCCCTTCCATTTTGGAAGTCTCCAGAATAAGCATTGAAACTTCGGATAACAATACAGGTGATGGATATTATTGTAAATTCAGTGACGGGAAACTTATTGAAAAAACAAAAATTCCGTTTCCTATGGGAACTACTTTTACCGTAAAAGATCTGTTCTATAATTTCCCTGTCAGAAAAAAGTTTCTAAAAGGAGATAGAAGTGAATTAAATAAAATTTTATCTTTTTTTGAAACATTGGTTCTGGCTCATTATGATAAAACGTTTGAACTTTATAACAACGGAAAGCTTTTATTCTATTATGAGAAAGTTAAGAGTATAATTGAAAGAGTATATCAGGTATTTGGGAAAGAGTTTGCCTCTTCACTTATCCCTGTAGATTTTTCAGAAGGAAATTATAAAATCAAAGCTGTTGTTTCAAAGATCAATACAGGTGTAGGTTCTAAAAAGTATCAGTTCTTTTTTGTGAATGGGAGAGGGGTTTCCGAAAAGACTCTTTTTGCATCATTAAACAATACATTTAAAAGTTTTCTGGAAAAAAGCAGATCTCCCGTATCAGTGATGCTTCTCGAGGTTCCTCCTTCCGAAGTCGATGTTAATATTCATCCGATGAAACTTGAAATAAAATTTGAGGATCCTCAAAAAATTTACAGGTTTGTAAATCATGCGATACGCTCCGTTTTTTCAGATAACAAAAGTGTTGAATCATATGATTATAATAATAGTAGATTTGAAAAAAGGAGTTCTGATTTTGTCATTGAAAAACCGGATGAGGAGAAAACTGAAATTGTTCAATCGTTGCTTTTTGAAGATAATGATGTTGAGATTGATGATTTTATAATAATAGGACAATATCAAGATTCATATATAATAGTAGAAAAAGAGAGTGATTTACTTATAGTTGATCAGCATAATGCAGATGAAAGGGTCAATTTCGACAAATTAATGAAAAGTTTCAGAGAGAATAAAGTTGTTTCCGTTTCTCCTTTATTTCCTCTTGTTTTAGAATTAAGTCCTTCCGAATCTATTATGTTTGACGAAAAAAAAGCTGAAATTTTGAATAGATCCGGTTTTGAAATATCGACTTTGGGTGGGAATTCCTTTGATATCAAAAAATATCCGGAAATTCTTTCCGAAAAAAGAGTTAAGGAAACAGTGAAAAATATAATCAATCAGAATCTTTCGGATGAACGGTTTGAAGAGAAAGTTCTATCTGAAATTGCATGTAAAAGTTCTATCAAAGTAAATTATAAACTTCACACAAACCAGATGCAAAGTGTTGTAAGAAGACTTTTTAAATCTTCAAATCCATATTTTTGTCCTCACAAAAGACCTATTATTGTAAATTTTTCACTTGAAAAGATAGAAAAACTACTAAAAAGAAGATAAAAAAAGATATTTATTTTTATTGACTTGTAAAAAATTCTCTGGTAAATAAAGTGTTGAAATCAAGAGGGAAAATGAAAAAAAAAATAGGTATTAGAAGAGAAGATAAGAACGAATGGGAGCGTAGAGTTCCGTTAATTCCCGAGCATGTGAAGGAGCTGAAGGAAAAGCATGGCATTGAAACAATTATCCAACCCTCCAAGTTGCGCATATTCAGTGATGAAGAGTATAGAAAAGCCGGTGCGAAGATCGATGAATCTTTGAATGAAGCGGATGTCATCTTCGGAGTGAAAGAGATTCCGGAGAAGTTTTTTTCAGAAGGAAAAACCTATGTGTTTTTTTCTCATACAATAAAAGGACAATCTTATAATATGGGATTGCTTAATTCAATGGTGGAGAGAAAAATCAATCTGATTGATTATGAAAGAATAGTAGATGAGAAAAATAGACGTTTGATATTTTTTGGAAAGTTTGCGGGTATTGCGGGAATGGTTGAAACGCTTCATGCTCTCGGACAAAAATTAAAAATGCAGGGGTATGATACTCCGTTTGAGAAGATAAAACAGCCCTATCAGTATGGTTCCATTGAAGAAGCAAAGCGTGAAATTGAAAAAATCGGTGAAGAGATAAATGATGAAGGTTTGCCTATTGAGCTAAGCCCTTTTGTGATAGGATTTACAGGATACGGGAATGTTTCCAAGGGAGCACAGGAAATTTTTGATCTGCTTCCCCATAAGGTGGTGTCAATCAATATTCTTGAAGAAAATTATGAAAATTTTATTGCGGATAATTATCATCTCTATAAAGTTGTGTTTAAAGAAGAAGATATGGTCAGACCTGTTGACGGAGTCTTTGAACTTCAAGATTACTATAAGAATCCGGGAAAATATGTTTCGGTATTTGATGATTATATTCCTAAATTGAAAGCACTTGTTAACTGTATATATTGGACAGAAGATTATCCGCGGCTTGTAACAAAAGAGTTCCTTAAATCGGAGTCTGCTTTAAAATCATATCTTAATCTTAGAGTGATAGGGGATATAAGTTGTGATATAAACGGTTCAATAGAGATTACGGAAAAGGTTACTATGCCTGACAACCCGACTTTCTCATATTTCCCCAATGAAGACAAGATTGAAGACGGTGTTCAAAGAGGTGGCGTGACGGTTATGTCCGTAGATAATCTTCCGTGTGAATTTTCCGCTGAATCATCAAAAGAGTTTTCAAGGGTTTTGAAAGATTTTGCTATAGAAATCGCTTTTGCGGATTTTACAAAGGATTTTTCCGATCTAAAACTGCCGGGACCTATAAAAAGAGGATTGATCCTTCATAACGGAGAGTTTACAAAAGACTATAAATATATGAAAAGTTTTCTCAAAAGGTGATATATGAAAAAAATTCTGGTTCTTGGTTCGGGGTTGGTTAGCAGACCCGGTATCTCATATTTATTGAAAATTAATGACCTGTTTGTTACAGTAGCGGATAAGTTTACGGAAAATGCAGAAAATCTTGTCGAGGGATATAAGAATGGCAAAGCTGTTAAAATTGATGTCAATGATAATTCTGCACTTGAAAATTTGATTAAATCGAATGATATCATTGTAAGCCTTCTTCCGTGGATATTTCATGTTAAGGTTGCAGAGTTGGCTTTAAAGAACGGAAAGCATATGGCTACAGCCTCATATGTGAGCGATGGTATGAGGAGATTGGATGATGAGGCTAAAAAAAGGGGATTGCTATTTTTAAATGAGATAGGAGTAGACCCCGGAATAGATCATATGTCAGCTATGAAAATCATTGATGAAGTCCATGCCGATGGTGGAAAGATTGTGGATTTCTACTCATATTGCGGGGGACTTCCGGCACCTGATGACAATGATAATCCATTCGGATATAAATTTTCATGGAGTCCGAGAGGGGTTGTTCTTGCTTCCGGTAATTCCGCCAGATTTTTAGAACACGGTAAAATAGTTGAAATCAAAGGAAAAGATCTTTTTCTCAACTATAGAGTGGAGACGGTTGAAGGTCTCGGGGAATTTGAGGTCTACCCGAACAGAGATTCTCTTCCTTATAAAGAGCTTTATGGAATAAATGAGGCTGAGACCGTAATGAGGGGGACATATAGAAATCTGGGTTGGTGTGATACTTTCAAAGGAATTGTTGATCTCGGGTTGGTGGATGAAACAAAAAGAGAAAACTTAAAAGGTGTTACTTATAAAGAGATGATCGCATCTCTTGTCGGAGCTGAAACAACCGATGATATCAGGGGAAAAGTTGCAGCAAAACTCGGAATAAAAAAGGACTCCTCTGTCTTAGAGCGTCTTTCATGGCTTGGTCTGTTTGATAGTAAAACCGTTCCCGATAAAAATAATTATCTTGATATTCTGAGTGATCTTCTTTTGCAAAAACTTAGATATAAAGGTGGTGAAAGAGATATGCTTCTCCTCCGGCATAAATTTATTGTTGAGAATCGTGACGGTTCAAAAAATATTATTACATCCACTATGATTGATTTCGGTATTCCGGGCGGTGATTCATCAATGGCAAGAACTGTCAGTCTGCCTCTTGCTATCGGAGTGAAATTGATGGCACAGGGAGGATTTGATAATCTGACAGGTGTAAAAATACCGATTATTAAAGATATCTATTCTCCGGTTCTTAAAGAACTTAAAACACTTGGAATTGAAATGGTTGAGAAGAAGATACCGTATACCGGATAGTTGAAAGATTATAACGGTAAGGCCGGAGAGGATCGTGCTGCAGAATATCTGATTAAAAACGGTTATACTATCATCGAAAGAAATCTGAGGATTGGCGGATCGGAGATAGATATTATCGCGACAAAAGAAGATTTTCTTGTGTTTGTCGAGGTGAAATCCAGATTGTCCATCGATTTTGGTTATCCGGAAGAATTTGTTGATGAAAGAAAGATAAAGAAGATTGTAGATGGTGCCAAGCTTTTTTCGGTAAGAAAAAAATATCGCGAGATGCTTATAAGATTTGATGTAATTGCGGTTAACCGGGGATTGGGTGAAGTATCAATTGAACACTATGAGAATGCATTCGAGTATGATGGATAGTGTTTGAGAACAGCAAATGAAAATCAGGTAAAACAAATACGGTTATACC
The DNA here is from genome assembly GCA_964633415.1 of uncultured Clostridia bacterium. GTDB lineage: Bacteria > Acidobacteriota > Aminicenantia > UBA2199 > UBA2199 > CAZNLS01. Next base: position 35,424 of record CAZWFY010000011.1, read on the forward strand.
TCTGTATGCAGCAAACTTGATAATAATGCACTCATATATATATAATGAAATAGTTGACAAATATTTTTTCTCATGCTATCATAGAAAAGTAGTTAATTTAGGAGGTGAAATATGGGTAAGATAATAGGAATTGACCTTGGAACAACAAACTCTGTTGTTGCCGTTATGGAAAAAGGTGAAGCAAAGATAATTCCGAGTTCCGAGGGTGGCAGAACAACTCCGTCTGTTGTGGCATTTACAAAAGATGGTGACAGACTTGTGGGGCAAGTTGCCAAAAGACAGGCTGTAACAAATCCGGAAAATACCGTTTATTCAATAAAACGGTTCATGGGGAGGCGTTATTCCGAAGTTAATGAAGAGATAAAGATGGTGCCTTATAAGGTTGTTAAGGGGCAGAAAGGAGATGCAAGGGTTGATGTGATGGGGAAATTATATTCTCCTCCTGAAATTTCAGCTTTAATTCTTTCAAAACTTAAAGAAGCCGCAGAAGATTTTCTCGGAGAGAAAGTAACCGAAGCGGTTATTACCGTTCCTGCATATTTTAATGATTCTCAGCGTCAGGCAACAAAGGATGCGGGAAAAATTGCAGGCTTAGAGGTAAAGAGAATTATAAATGAACCTACGGCTGCTGCATTAGCGTATGGTCTCGATAAAAGTTCCGATCAAACTATTGCGGTTTTTGACTTCGGTGGTGGGACATTTGATATTTCAGTACTGGAGATCGGGGAGAATATTGTTGAGGTTAAATCGACAAACGGTGATACGCATCTTGGCGGTGACAATATTGATCAGAAGTTGATAGAGTGGATAATTGCCGAATTTAAAAAAGATAAAGGTATTGACCTTTCCAAAGATAAAATGGTTCTTCAACGGTTGAAAGAAGCTGCGGAAAAAGCTAAGATCGAATTGTCCAATACAATGGAAACGGAGATAAATCTTCCGTTTATTACGGCAGATGCTTCAGGTCCCCAGCATCTTGTAATGAAACTTACCAGAACCAAATTTGAACAACTGATTGATGATCTTGTTAAAAGGACTCTGGAACCTTGCAAGAGAGCTATTAAAGATGCGGGAATTCCTACTTCGGAAATAAAAGAGATTATTCTCGTTGGAGGATCAACAAGAATTCCGATGGTTCAGAAAGTTGTCAAGGAGTTTTTCGGGAAGGATCCAAACAAGAGCGTTAATCCTGATGAAGTTGTTGCTTCGGGAGCTGCGGTTCAGGGAGGTGTTCTCGGTGGAGAGGCAAAGGATATCCTCCTTCTTGATGTTACTCCGCTTTCGCTTGGGATAGAAACTCTCGGAGGTATCACACATAAACTTATAGAGAAAAATACAACTATTCCGACAAAGAAGAAAGATGTTTTTACTACTGCCGATGATAATCAGCCTGCGGTTGAAATTCATGTTTTGCAGGGAGAGAGAGAGATGGCGAGAGATAACAGAACACTTGGTAAATTTAATCTCTCGGGAATCCCTCCTTCTCCAAGAGGTGTTCCTCAGATTGAAGTATCCTTTGATATTGATGCCAACGGTATATTGAATGTTTCCGCAAAAGATCTTGCTACCGGAAAGCAGCAGGCAATAACAATTACGTCTTCGAGCGGACTTTCCGAAGATGAGATTGATCAGATGGTAAAAGATGCCGAAAAACATAAAGATGAGGATGAAAAGAAGAAAGAGGCAATAGAAAATAAAAATAAATTAGATCAGCTGGCTTACGGGTTGGAGAAACTTCTTAAGGAAAATAAGGATAAAGTACCGGAAAATATGGTTAGCGAAATTGAGACAGCTGTGAAAGATGCAAAAGATGCAGTTCAAAAGGGTGATGACGACAAGATTAAAAGTGAGATGGATAAAATTAATGATCTTACAACGAGGTTATCTTCGGAGTTATATAAGAATGGTGCATCACAACAGGAAGATCCCGGAGCTCAACCCGGTCCGGAAAATACCGGTGGGGATTCCGGTGCGGATAGTGACAAAGGTTCCGCGGAAGAAGGGGAAGTGATCGATGCGGAATATGAAGATATGGATAAAAAATAATTTTTTTTAAAAATTATTTTACCCGGATAAATATAGAGGGAAAGGCACCCCCCGCCTTTCCCTTTTTTTTATTAGTTTTTTTGATCTTCATCTTTAATAAGATTCAGGTGTACAATTTAATGCTCTATCGGATAGTAAAATCGAGCGATTATTATTAAAAATTGGTTTTAGACCTTTATGCTGATTTGATTTACAGGTTGATTTGTGATAAAAATAGCTTTAAAAATTGCCTTAAAAAGGAGGCTTGTTATGAAAAACAGATTTTTTGCAATAGTTTTGGTATTGCTTCTTATTACTACTTTTTGCGGAAAAAAAAATGACACGAAAGGAATTAAACTTAAAGTCAAGATTACACCAAAAGTTTTAACGGATGATCTTTATGCCAAGATGAATTTTTCTTTTGAATTAGATAAAGATTTTAAAAAATTAGAAAAAAAATATAAGGTTTTTGTTCATTTCTGGAGAGAAAAGAGCAAAGAAATGCTTTTTCAGGATGATCATTATCCGGAAATTCTTCCACAGAATTGGGAATTGGGGAAAAACATCAAATATTCGAGAGAGATTTATATTCCGAAATTTCTTGATGAATATGATATCGATTTTGAAGGTTATGAAAAAATAAAAATTTCAATAGGGCTGTATGATCCTGATCAGAGAGAAAATAAAATAACTCTTTATGAGAAGGTGTTTAATGTTCAGTCGGCATCGATAAATGCACCTGAAATAATATATGATGAAGGATGGCATCAACTGGAAACAAACTTTAAATCCGATAATATTGCAAAAAACGAATGGAGATGGACCACAGGAAAAGCTGTCTGTATAATCGAAAATCCGAAAAAGAATTCTGTATTAAAAATAAATGGAAATGTAGTGAATGAGAATATCAAAGATCAAAAAATCAGATTTATGATAAACGGAAATCTTCTGGATGAATTTATTCCAACAATGGGTTCATTTGAAAAAAAATATATTATTCCCGCAAAAAAGATGGGACAAGATGATGAATTTAGGTTTGTTATTGAGGTTGATAAAACTTTTACACCGAGTAAAATTGATTCAAAAGTAAATGATGACAGAGTGCTTGGAATACAGATCTATTCAATCTATTTTAGAGAGAACTTCGTTGACTAATTCAAAGATAATAGGTACAGGCTCTTACCTGCCGAAAAGAGTCATGACTAATGCGGATTGGGAAAAACTTGTTGATACAAACGATGAATGGATAACTACAAGAACAGGAATTAAAGAGAGACATATTGCTGCCGAGGATCAGGCAACTTCCGATCTCGTTACCGAAGCCGCAAAAAATGCAATAGCTGATGCCGGTATAGATAAATCGGAGATAGATCTGATGGTGGTTGCGACGATTTCGGGTGATAATGCATATCCGTCAACTGCAAACTGGGTTCAAAAAAAATTGGGGCTTAATCCTATCCCGTCTTTTGATGTCGGAGCTGCGTGTTCGGGATTTCTTTATGCTCTTAAAATAGCCGATTCACTTCTAAAAACAGGAACTGCAACTACGGTTCTTGTGGCAGGTGCCGAATCCATGTCTAAAGTGATGAATTGGGAAGATAGAAATACATGTGTACTGTTTGGTGACGGAGCGGGAGCTGTAATCCTAAGATTAACCAATGAAGATAAGGGAATAATCTCTTCATATTGGGGAGCTGACGGTAATCTGGGAGAGTTGTTAATGCAGCCTGCCGGCGGAAGTGCAATGCCTGCAACTCTTGAGACCGTAAAAAACAATCTTCATACGGTTCATATGAAGGGAAATGAAGTTTTTAAACATGCTGTTCTCAGGATGCAGGAAGCTGCGATGAAGGCATTGGATCTGGCGAATCTGACCGGTGACGATGTTGATCTTTTTATTCCTCATCAGGCTAATATCAGAATAATAGAGGCAACTATAAGAAGAGCAAAGATTCCTCTTGAAAAAACTTTTATAAATATTGACAAAATAGCAAATATTTCAGCTGCAACGATTCCTATTGCACTTGATCATGCAAATAAATCCGGAAGAATAAAAGAGGGAGACAATGTTCTTCTCGCTGCTTTCGGAGCCGGTTTTACCTGGGGTGGAGCTGTAATCAGGTTTTAGTTCCGGTTTTTTAATTTAAATTAAAGTGTATAATGTATTTTGCAGGGGGATTCTTGAGTAAAGATCTGAGAGAATTGATAATTGTGGAAGGAATGGTTGAAGCTGAAGTTATAAAATCAAAATTGGAGAATTTTGGAATTCAGGCAATGCTTCAATTTGAACCTGTCGGAAGACTATTCGGTATTACCATGAACGGACTTGGGAAAGTTAAAATATTGGTAAATAGCAAAGATCTTAAAAGATCGCAAAAACTTATAGTTCCCGAAATGGAAGGATGATTTTATCTTTTTAAAATCATTTAAAATTAAATAAAAAAAACGTTGAAATAGATTTTTCCCTCTGTTATATTTTTATGTAACCGGAGGAAAAAATGAAGATTCTCATTAGTTTTATAATTGTGATTTTTTTATCTATACCGACACTACTTGTCGGTAATTCACCATCTGTTATGGAAGATCTGCAGTCGAAGTTAAAAGTAGAAGCCGAAAAGATAACAAAAGCCGAAATGTCGGGAATAGATGAGTTTTTTGGAGGAGATCTGTTTGAAGGGAGAGCCCCGGGAACAAGAGGCGGTAATCTTGCACAGGAGTATATTCGGTCAATGTTTAAGTTTATGAATATTCAACCGCTTGGGATCAAGTATATTCAACCTTTTATACTTAAAGGTTTTACTACGAAAGAGCTGAATCTTAATGCGAACGGTATAAAGCTAAAGTATAAAAATGATATTGTCGGCGGTTATATAGGTGATAATGATAAATTCAATATCTCTGCCGGTGCTGTCTTTATCGGATTCGGAACCAAAGCAAAACTCTGGAATTGGGATGATTTTAAAGATTCTGATATTAGCGGTAAAATTGTAATAGTAAGAGTTAATGATCCCGGAATGTTTATAGAAGGAATTTTTGAGGATAAAATTTTAACCTATTTCGGAAGATGGACATATCATATTGAGGAAGCTAAGAAAAGAGGTGCTTTGGGAGTCCTTCTGATTCATACGGATGAAAGTGCCGGATACGGGTGGAAAGTCGTCAGAAATTCGTGGGGAGGGGAAGAATTATATCTTCTTGCGGATCTGAATGGGAATCTTAAATTCAGTGGTTGGATCAAAGAAGAGAGTTTGAAAGGAATATTAAAGAAAAGGGGAATGGATTTGAGAGATCTTTATAAAAGGTCATTAAGGAGAGATTTTAAACCTGTGGATCTCGGGTTTGATATAAATATTTCAGGGATGCGTGTTTCAAGAGAGGTTAAAAATGCCAATGTGATCGGTCTGATTCCCGGGAAGTCTAAAAAAAAGATAGTTTTAAGTGCTCATATAGATCATCTTGGAAAAGACAATGGAAAGAGCGGTGATAATATTTACAACGGTGCCATTGATAACGGTACTGCAGTTACCTCTCTTCTCCTATCGGCCAAGGTGTTGAAAAAATTTCAGGCACAATTGTATTATTCAATTGTGATATTGGCTCCGAACGCAGAGGAGTCCGGACTCCTCGGAACAAGATATTTCGTCCGGAGCTACAAAGGGGACGATATTATTGCAAATATAAATTTTGAGTCAACACCGGTTTGGGAGAAGTCCGATAGCATTATGGGAGTCGGAGCAAGATTTTCCACTCTTGAAGATATGCTTAAAATAATTACCAAAAAGGAAGGATTGAAATATTCATATTTTTCAATGTCAAATCAGGGGTTTTTCTTTCGTTCCGATCAATTCGAGTTTGCAAGAATAGGGATCCCGGCGATGTGGATAAGTGCGGGCGAAAGAGAGATCTCCGGAGAACAAAATTATAAAGATTTTTGGAAAATAAGATATCATACGGTTAAGGATGAATATGATCCTGCATGGAACCTTGGCGGATTAAAACAGACTATTAAATTTGCACTAATGTTGACCGGATATATTAATGATAATAAAGAGGAACCGCATTTTAAGAACAATCTAACTTTTCCGGTTTATAAATAAATGAACACTATTTTTAAAGATATCTACGGAATTGTTGAAAGAGGAAGCGAATGTGTATTGATTACTGTTGTTGAAAAGAATGGACATGGACCTTCACAGGTCGGTAGAAGAATTGTTGTAACACCTGATGGTAAAGCAGAAGGGACAATAGGCGGCGGAACACTTGAATTATTGGCTCTAAAGGAAGCAAAAACTATTTTTTCTTCACAGGAAAGCTATCTTAAAAGATATCTTTTGGAAGATAAAGAGAATCCTAAAGGAGAGAAGACCGGAATGTTATGCGGAGGTGAAGTTCTTTTATTCTTTGAATATATCGGAAGCAGTGAAAATGTTTTTATCTTTGGAGCGGGACATATCGGTAAAAATGTTATCAAACTAATGGAACCGCTCGATTTCAAATTGAATATTATGGATACGAGAAAAGGGACGATTGACGGTATATCCGAAGCCAACGGAATATTCATCGAAAAAATTGATTCATTTTTTAAAGATATCGAATATATGAAAAACGGGTTTGTACTTATTTCAACACACTCCCATGATCTTGATTACCGAGTATTAAAAAATATACTTAAATCCGGTGTGAAACTAAAATATCTCGGAATGATTGCTTCTGATAAAAAGCTTAATTCCATGATTGAAAAGTTTGAGCAAGAGACAGGTGAAAAATTTGATAAATCTTTACTTTATTCTCCGGCCGGATTAAATATTGGAGGGTCCACTCCTGTGGAGATAGCTCTTGCTGTAGTTGCCGAGATCCAAAGTGTAAGATATGGAATTGACAATACTTTAAGTCTCACAAAGACAGGAAAAGATAAAAATGGAAAAAGAGATTAAATTCATTCTTAATAACAGAATGATAACCACAAAGTTAGACCCGCTTATGTCAACATTGAAATTTTTAAGAGATGATCAGGGATTAAAAAGTGTTAAGTTGAGTTGCGGGGAGGGAGAGTGCGGAGCCTGTACGGTTCTTTTAGGGGATCTGACGGATGGAACAGTTAAATATAGAAATGTTGCATCTTGTATTCTTCCGATCGGAGACATTAACGGGAAACATCTGGTTACACTTGAAGGTATTAATGGAAATGATCTTAATCTGATTCAGAAGATTATGGTATCCGAAGGAGCAATTCAATGTGGATTTTGCACACCCGGATTTGTTATGTCAATGACCGGATTTTTTTTAGATGATGTCCCTAAGACTGATAAAAATATTTTAAATGCCATTGACGGAAATATTTGCAGGTGTACCGGGTATGTTCCTATCAGGAGAGCTTCAAAAAAGCTTGTGAATATTTACGAAAGTTATGAAAAAACTGAAAATACAGTTGAAAAACTGATAGAGTTATCATTAATTCCTTCATATTTTAAATCCATACCAAAAAGACTCTCGGCAATTCCGGTAGTAGATAATGAATCGGATTTTTCTAAAGATAAACTCCTTGTTGCCGGAGGAACCGACCTTTTGATTGGAGACAAGGTTGGAAAAGTAGATAAGGAACCTCAATTTCTCTTCGAAAGAAAAGAGTTGAGAGAAATATTTATAAAGAAAAATATGATATACATCGGTTCCGGAGTTACAACGGAACAAATAAGAAGATCTGAGATAATCAAAAAAAGTATAAAGGATATTGATAAATTCCTGACCCTTGTTTCATCTTCAATAATAAGAAATCGTGCAACATTAGGCGGCAATATCGTTAATGCTTCTCCGATAGGAGATCTTTCGGTTCTATTTCTTGCTGTAGAATCATCACTTATAATTTCCTCTCAGGGGAATGAGCGTGAGATAATGCTGAAGGATTTTTTCAAAGGATATAAAGATTTTGATCTTAACAAAGGAGAGATAATAAAATATTTAAAATTCAGAAAAACCGACGAAGATGAGAGGATAAATTTTGAGAAGGTTTCACGAAGAAAGCATCTGGATATCGCGAGCTGTAACAGCGGGATTCGTATCAGATATAATGAAGGAAAAATTCAAACATGTTCAATATCGGCAGGAGGCGTTGCTCCCGTCCCCCTCTTTCTTAAGAAGATTTCTTCTTTTCTTGAGGGAAAATTTATGAATGAGCACAATTTAAAGGAAGCTGTTGAGTTTTTAAAAGATGAGATTTCTCCGATTAGTGATATAAGAGGATCAGCCGTATATAAAAAAGAACTTATGGTGCGCCTTATTATTTCACATTTTATTAAACTGTTTCCCGATATAATTGATCCTGGAGAAATATTATGAAAAATAATGAGTGGAGAAAACATGTCCGAGGGGAATCTTTATTCATTGATGATCTCAAAATGCCCGATAATCTGTTATATGGAACAGTTTATACTTCTTCCGTTGCAAAGGGACGGATAAAAAAAATAGATTATTCCAAAGCTGAAGAAATTCCCGGAATTATAAAAATATTAACAAGTGATGATATCCCGGGGGAAAATCAGATAGGTACGATTATCAAGGATGAGGAGTTATTTACCGTTAAAAAAGTCAAATTTGCCGGAGAACCGATTCTTCTTATATTGTCGGATAGCAGAGAGGCTGGAAAAAGAGCTCTCGAATTTATAGAAGTGGATATTGAAGAGAGCACACCCGTAACAGACCCCAGGGTTGCATATGAGTCCGGGGATCTAATTGTTCCCCCGAGAATTTTTTCAATGGGTAATATTGATGAATCTTGGAGCAAATGTGATTATATTGTTGAGGGAAGATCCGAATCGGGTCCTCAAGAACATCTCTATATGGAACCACAATCATCAGTGGCACTTCCGATTGAAGGAACAGGTGTAAAAGTATTCTCTTCAACTCAGTCTCCGACAGCAGTTCAGAGGGCTATCTCAACTGTTCTCGGTATATCTATGAATCATGTGGAAGTAGATGTGAGAAGGCTTGGCGGAGCTTTCGGAGGTAAAGAGGATCAGGCAACGCCATGGGCGGTTATGGCAGCTCTCGGTGCATATATCACTAACAGACCGGTAAAAATTATATTGGAGAGAGGTGAAGATATAAGAATAACCGGAAAAAGGCATCCGTTTTCGGCAGATTTCAAAATCGGGTTGAAAAAAGACGGAACAATAATAGCTTATGAAGCAACACTGTATCAGAATTGTGGAGCTTCAGCGGATCTTTCTACTGCAATAATGGAGAGAGCACTTTTTCACACTACAAATTCATATTTTATTCCCAATGTTAAAGTTACCGGAATAAGTGCATATACCAACCTTCCCCCCTATACGGCCTTTAGAGGATTTGGTGCCCCGCAGGGAGCATTTGTTATTGAAGCCGCAATCTATAAAGCTTCCATAGAGACCGGCATTAATATAATCAATATAAGAGAAAAAAATCTTTTAAAAGAATCCGATATGCTGCCTTACGGAATGAAAGTTGAAAATTGCAATATCGGAAATATTTGGAAGAAGTGTAAAAAGGATTTTAATATTAAAAAACGTATTGAAGAGATAACCACTTTTAACGAGGAAAATTTACTCAAGAAGAGAGGTGCTGATCTATTACCGGTAACTTTTGGAATATCCTTTACAAATGCAATGCTTAATCAGGCAGGTGCTCTTGTACATATCTATACGGACGGCAGTATCTCCGTGAATACGGGTGCAATAGAGATGGGGCAGGGGGTTAATCAGAAGATCAGAAGTGTCGCGGCTAAAATATTTTCTGTGAATGAAGAAAGAATAAAGGTGGAATCTACAAATACTTCAAGAGTTGCAAATACATCTCCGACAGCAGCGAGCACCGGTGCCGATCTGAACGGGAAAGCTACTGAAATTGCATGTATGAATCTTAAAGAGAGACTTATTATGGTTGCTGCGGAGGCTTTGGGAACGGATATAAAAGATATTATATTTGAAGATGAAAAGATCAAAGATGAAAAAAGTTTAAAAGATCTAAGTTGGGATAAATTGATCGAATTGACATATATCGGAAGAAAAAATCTCTCATCTCAGGCATTTTATGCAACTCCGAATATATGGTTTGACAGATCAAAAGAAAAAGGAAAGCCATTCGCATATCATGTTTATGGTGTCGTGTATGTTGAGAGTGAAGTGGATATACTAAGAGGTGTCTATGAGATTAAAAAGGTTTTCATAGTTCACGATTCCGGGAAAAGCCTAAATGAAATGATAGATATAGGTCAGATCGAGGGTGCGTTTATCCAGGGAATGGGATGGATGACAATGGAGGAGTTAATAACTGATAATAGAGGAATTCTTTTGACTGCAACATCATCTTCTTATAAAGTCCCGGATATAAAATCAATCCCGGAGGAAATTAATGTGAAAATATTTGAAAACTCCGACAATCCCTATGCTGTCATGGGATCAAAAGCCGTAGGAGAACCTCCGTTCTTGTATGGTATTGCGACATATTTTTCGATTATGAGTGCAATAAATTCATATAAATATAAAAAGGAAACTATTTGTGAAACTCCTTTAACACCGGAAAGAGTATTAAATCTTTTAATGAATTATTCGGAATAAAAAGATCAGAATCCCAGACCGAACTGAACTCCGACAAGGTTCTCACCGAAAATATTTCCAAACGGTGTTATAACAAATACTCTGAATCTCATATGAGCACTTCTGAATCCTGCATTTAATTTAAGAGCGAAATCTGTTGTAGCTCCGAAATTATGTCCTGAAACAAGAAATATCTTTGTCAATCCTCCTCCGGCAAATACAGTCCCGAGTTTAAAATTAAGGAGAACTGCAGGTTCAACAAAAAAAGCTTTAAAATCAAATTTGTATGTCATAAGATTTATTTCAGGACTGAACATAATAAGATCGTTAATATGAAAATCCAGATTTGCACCCGCATACCACATATAATCGGTAAATGTAAAAGAGTCATCGGTTATCAGTCCGAAGTTTGCAAAAACTTTCAGCCCTTCCGATCCTTTCAATTGAATGGATGAAAAGGTTAAAATCAATATTATTGTTATTAAAATCAGAATTGTTTTTTTCATAATATCCTCCGTAAAAAATTAAAAAGCAAATCCTACCTGTGCTGCAATATAGTTATCCTTAAAAAGGTTATCAAAAGGAGAGAATGTCATCAATCTTATTCTCATGTTGTGGAGCCACATTCCAAAGTTTAGTTTCAATCCCCAGAATTCAGGAATAAGCTTATCTCCTGCAACACGGAAAAGTTTCATCGGTCCTGCACCGAAAAAGACATTTTTAACCTTTAATTGAAGTAAAACCGCCGGTTCAAAATAGATCACTTTGCAGATTGGTCTTACAAAAATGTTGGCTTCAGGTGTAATCATAAGAGTTTCGCTAAGGTTGATATCGGCATTAACTCCAAAATAGAAGTAGATATAGTTGAGAGAGTCGTCAAGCAGGATCCCGTATTTATGGAACCATTCGGTTGAAGTTCCCATTGCAGGTAATGAGGTTACCGACATAATAAATAAAGTTAATAATATAACACCCAGCAATTTTTTCATTCTTCCTCCTGATTTTGCAATAACGATATTCTACAATAATTAAAAAAAAAATTCTATTAAAAAATCATCTTAATTTGAAATATTTATTATTAAAGTGATATTATGTTTTAGTTTTCTAATCTTTAAGGAGTGTTCTATGGCTGATATTAAAATTATTACGGAAATTGCAGAAAAATTCAGAAATGAAACTTCAAAAAATCTTTCGGATCTTGTTAAAATAAGATCAATGAGCGGGGAGGAGAGAGAAGTTGCCTCCTTATTGAAGAGCCAGATGAAGAAGTCGGGATTTGATGAAGTATATTCCGACCCTCTCGGAAATGTTATCGGAAGAATAGGAAAGGGTGAGAGGATAATTGTTTTTGACGGTCATATTGATACGGTTGATACGGGAAATACGAATAATTGGAACTCAGACCCGTTTTCAGGGAAAATAGATGAAAAATATGTTTACGGGAGAGGAACGGCAGATCAAAAAGGTGGCGTTGCATCATTTGTTACCGCCGGGAAAATATTGAAGGAGATCGGGATAAGTGATGATCTTTCCGTCTATTTTATCGGAAGTGTTATGGAGGAAGATTGTGACGGACTCTGCTGGAAGTATATTATTGATGAAGATAAGTTGAAACCTGATCTTGTAGTAAGCACGGAACCGACGAGTCTTAATATTTACAGAGGGCATAGAGGAAGGATGGAGATGGAGGTTATTTTTAAAGGACTATCTTCACACGGTTCGGCCCCGGAAAGAGGGAAAAATGCAATATATATGGCAGCAAATGTTTGTCTTGAGATAGAAAAATTGAATAAAAGATTAAAAAGTGATGATTTTCTCGGAAAAGGGAGTATTACGGTTAGTGAGTTTGTGTCGGGTAGCCCGTCATTGTGTGCAGTAGCGGATTATGCAAAAATATATATTGACAGAAGGCTTACCTGGGGAGAAGATGAAAAATCGGCTGTTGCGGAAATAGAGGATCTGATAAAAGGATTGGATGCCAAGGTTAAGATCCCGGTTTATGAAGGGGTTTCTTACACAGGTTTAAATTATGGTATGAAAAAATATTTTCCGACATGGAAAATCGAAGAGGATAATGATTTTGTTCAGAAAGGGATTAAAACCTTTAAAAAATTGTTCAACAAAGATCCTATTGTTGATAAATGGACATTTTCCACAAACGGTGTGACTATTAATGGTCTTTATGGTATTCCGGTAATAGGATTCGGACCTGGTGAAGAAAAAATGGCTCATGCACCTAATGAAAAAATATTAATAGATGATCTTGTAAATGCGTCTGCGTTTTATGCCGCTTTAGCTGTTGAATTTTAAAAAGGAGAGTTTGAGAATATGATTAAAGATATTTTAGGGGAAACTTCGGATAATTCCGGTTTATTCGGAAAAGATTTTTTACTGACGTGGGAAAAAAAAGTTAATGAACTTGAGAAAATTTTACTGATAGCAGAAAAATTGATAAGTTTAAGAGAGAAGAATATATCTTCCCGTCTGTTCGATTCGGGGCTTGCAATATCAATTTTCAGAGATAATTCTACAAGAACAAGGTTTTCATTTGCATCGGCTGCAAATTTTCTCGGACTTGAAATTCAAGATCTTGATGAAAGTAAATCTCAAATAGCACATGGAGAAACTGTCAGGGAGACGGCAAATATGATATCTTTTCTTGCTGAAATGATCGGAATCAGAGATGATATCTTTCTCGGAGAAGGAGATAAATATATGAGAGCGTTCGGCTCCGCATTGCAGGATGGATTTGATAATGGAGTTCTTTCCGTAAGACCCGGAATAATCAATCTTCAGAGTGATATCGATCATCCTACTCAATCAATGGCGGACCTACTGCATTTGAAGAAACATTTTGGTTCTTTGGAGGCTCTAAAGGGGAAAAAAATTGCAATGACCTGGGCTTATTCTCCGAGCTATGGCAAGCCTCTCTCTGTTCCGCAGGGAATAATCGGACTCATGACAAGGTTCGGTATGGATGTAACTCTTGCCTATCCGGAAGGATACAACCTTATTGCAGGTGTTGAGGATAGAGCTGCTTCACAAGCTGAAAATTCCGGCAGTACTTTTATTAGATCCGGATCAATGGAAGAGGCTTTTTCGGACGCCGATATTGTTTATCCGAAAAGTTGGGCACCGTTTTCCGTTATGGAGGAGAGAACAAAGTTACTTAAAAGGAGTGACATGAAAGGGTTGAAAGAACTTGAAAAAAAGAGTCTTGATAATAATAAAAAATTTATTGAATGGGAATGTAATGATAAAATGATGTCTCTGACAAAAGGCGGAGATGCACTATATATGCACTGCCTGCCTGCCGATATCTCCGGAGTTTCCTGTGAAAGAGGAGAGGTTTCTGCGGAAGTATTTGAAAAATACCGTCTTGATACATACAGAGAAGCCGGATTTAAACCATATATTATTGCTGCAATGATGGTAGCGAACAGATTTGATGATCCCTTATCAATTCTTCGTGAGGTTGAAAAAAAGTCTAAAAAAAGAGTTGGTATTTAAACCGGAATGAAAGATAGAAGTGATAAATTTTTCCCGTTAAATATTAAAAGTCTTCTTGAAATAATTCTTGCGGGAAAGGAAAATGGTACGATCTTCGGGATTGACAAACAGTTCATATTCAGTCCCGATAAAAACGATCATTTCAGAATAAAATTTTTCGGAACTGTTATTGAAACACCTTTCGGTCTTGCCGCAGGACCACATACACAGATGGCACAGAATATACTTTCCGGATGGTTAACGGGAGCAAGGTTTATCGAGCTTAAAACAATTCAGGTGCTTGATTCCATTGATGTATCAAAACCGTGCATAGATATGAGGGATGAGGGTTACAATTGTGAATGGTCACAGGAGTTATCGGTGGAAGAATCCTTTAACGAATATCTGAAAGCATGGATACTTATTCATATAGTAAGATCAATGTATGAATTGGGTTCCGGCCCCGATATTGGGACTGTATTTAATATGAGTGCGGGATATGATCTTAAAGGTATTAAAAGCGGGAAAGTTCTTGAATTTATTGAAAAAATGAGGAATTGCAAAAAAGAGAAAGACGAAATGCTCGGGGAAATATCGGATATTTATCCGGAAATTTCCAAATTGTATATTCCGGATACTATCTCGGATAATATTACAATTTCAACAATGCACGGAACTCCACCGGAAGAGATAGAAGCGATAGGAAATTTTTTTATGTCGGAATTAGGGTTAAATACTGTTTTGAAACTTAATCCGACACTATTGGGAAAGGATAAGCTCACTCATCTTTTGAATGATATTCAAAAATTTGATATTAATGTTCCCGATTCGGCATTTGAACATGATCCTGATTATGCCGAAGGTATTAATATTATAGAGAATCTAAAAATGAATGCGGATTCCTTGGGAGTGAAATTCGGAATAAAATTAACAAACACTCTTGAAACTATCAATGTTTCAACATCTTTACCTAAAAATGAAGAGAGGGTCTATTTAAGCGGAAGAGCTCTTCATCCCATAGCGGTATCACTTGCTCTTGCAATCAGAAAGGCTGTAGGGAGTAGTATAAATATCTCTTTTTCGGCGGGAGCGGATGCTTTTAATTTACCGGATCTTGTTGCTGTCGGATTAAAGCCTGTTACCGTTGCTTCGGATATCTTAAGACCCGGTGGATATACAAGGTTTTTTCAGTATATTGAAGAATTGAGAAAGGCAGACTATCTTTTTTCAAATGAGAACAGCGATCATGTGCAAAATTTGGAGATATATAATAGTAAAGTCATCAATGATCCTAAATATAAGAATGAACTTTTAAAAAAAGAGATCGTAAAAGGAAAACGAAAACTTGAATTGTTTGACTGTATATATCCGCCGTGTATGGAGGAGTGTGCAGCTTCACAAGATATTCCCGCATATTTAAAATTGACATCGAAAAATGAGTTTTCTCAAGGATATTTAAAAGTTTTTGAGACAAATCCTTTTCCTTCCGTAACAGGACTTGTTTGCGACCATAAATGTCAGATAAGATGTACAAGGGAATATTATGATGAAGCTGTAAAAATTAAAAAAATAAAACATTTTTTATCGGATTATGACGGGGGAAAAGATGAATATTTTCCTGAAAAGCTAAGAGATGATGTGAATGTGGCAATAATCGGCGGAGGACCTGCCGGGTTAACGTGTGCTCATTATCTCTCCCGGGAAGGTGTGAATGTGACACTTTTGGAAAAGTCCGTGACTCTTGGCGGAATGGTTGAAAGGGTAATCCCTCCATTCAGACTGGGAGAAGATTCATTGAAAAAAGATCTTGAAAATTTAGAACTGAGCAGTGTAAATATCGGATTTGAATCATATGTTGACAGATCACTTCTTAATGATCTTAAGAGTAAAAATGATTTTGTTTTTTTTGCAACAGGTGCAGTAAAAAATATTAAATTGAAAATAGAGGGAATTGAATCAAAAGGTGTAGTTCATCCTCATAAATTGTTGGAAGGTCTCAAATCCGGAAAAGTTCACGACTTAGGGAATAAAATTGCTGTTATAGGCGGGGGAAATACAGCATTTGATTCGGCAAGATCTGTCAAAAAATATTTAGGTGATAATGGAAGTGTATCAATTCTATACAGAAGAGGTTTAAAAGAGATGCCGGCTGAACCCGAAGAGATCAAAGCGGCAGTCAAAGAGGGTGTTGAAATTTTAGTTCTTACCGTACCTGAAAAGGTAATATCTGAGGACGGGAAGGTCAGAGGACTGATATGTTCAAGGACAGAATTATCCGGAGCGGGAAAAGATGGAAGACCCTATCCGAAAAAGATCAGAGGTACCGAGTTTTCTCTCACATTCGATTCGATCATTCCTGCTTTAGGGCAGAAGCCTGATCTTGATTCATTCGGTTTAGATCCGGGGAAAATCCCGGGATATGAAAATATTCTGATAGACGGTAATATTATTTTGGGAGGTGATTGTGGAAGAGGAGACAAAACGGTTATAAATGCAATAGGAGACGGAAGAAGTGCAGCTGAATTTATTCTCGGAAATATTTCTTTGGTTCCGGATAAAATTACAGGAAGATCGAATGGTGATCATGATGATCTGATCAGAAAGAGATCATACAGAGTGTATAGTATGCTTAGTGAAGGCGGAGAAGTAATAAACGCAACTCAAGCTTCGGAGGAGGCTTCAAGATGTCTGGAGTGCGATAAGCTTTGCGACCTGTGTGTAACCGTATGTCCGAATAGAGCTAATATATCCTACAAAGGAAAAACCGGACCATTTTCAATTCCTGTTATTGATAGTGATTCGAATAATGTAACTTATCGTAAGTTTGAGATAAATCAGGAGTATCAGGTCGTTCATATAACGGATCTGTGTAATCATTGTGGAAATTGCACAACGTTTTGTCCGACTTCCGGGAAACCCTTTATGGATAAACCCAGATTGGCATTGTCGGGAGAAAGTTATAGGGTTGAAGATAATGTTTTTCTTCCGTTTAAAGATCATTCAGGAAAAGGATTGTTGAGGAAAAAGGATAAAACCGAGGAGAAAATTGTCAAGATAGGTGATAAGATCATATATTCGGTAGAATCTTTTGAGATAATTTTTAACGAGAGTAATTTAAAAATTGAAGATATCAAGAGAATAAATAATAAAAATCGGAAGTTTGATTCGGAAAGTCTCTTTACCATGCTCTATTTGCTTGACAATCTGCCGGAATTTCTCTTTGAAAATAAAGAAACCTGTATAAACTAAAATAGATTCACGGATTTTATTTCGGCATTGACATTAATATTTAAGAAAAATATAATCTGTTTTTAACCCGGAGGGATAATGTCTGACTTGATACGATTCGGAGTATCATTAAACTCTAAATTGCTTAAGCAGTTTGATTCTTTAATTGAAAAAGAGGGGTATAAGAACAGGTCCGAAGCTATCAGGGATCTGATAAGAGAGCGTTTGATCTCTGAAGAGTGGAGGGATGATGATAAGGAGACCGTCGGCGTTTTCAGCCTTGTCTATGATCATCATAAACGTGATCTGACAAAACATCTGAACAGTATTCAGCACAAATATCTTGAAGTTATTAAATCTTCAACTCATCTTCATATCGACCATGATAACTGTCTTGAAGTAATAATTCTTATGGGAAAGAGTAAGGATATCAGGAAGGTTTCCGATCTGCTTGCCAGTACTAAAGGGATAAAACACGGGAAGCTTATAATGACCTCGAAAGGAACAGATATAGAGTAAAACTTTTTTTTGTTTTATTTAGCTGTCAATCCGATTGTATTTTTATTCGAATTTTGATATCTTTTTTTTTTAGACAAAGGAGGAAATTATGTCCGAAAGAATGATAGATCAGTTTATGGAAATGGTGAAAATAGATAGTGAGTCTGGTAATGAGTCAAAATTTATAGATTATCTGAAAAATGAATTTGAAAAGCTCGGTGCAAAGGCAGAGAAAGACAGTTATGGAAATCTTGTGGCAAAGTTTACGGAAAAAAACTGCAGTGGAAAAGATCCGGTTCTTCTGTCATGCCACGCGGATACGGTGAAACCCGGAATAGGGATTGAGCCTGTCTTAAAAGACGGAGTCATCAGGTCAAAAGGTGACACTATACTCGGGGCTGATGATAAAGCCGGAATTGCCGAACTACTTGAAGCGATGAGGGTTGCGGAAATTTATCCTCCGGTTGAGGTTGCAATAAGCAGGCAGGAGGAAATAGGTCTTTTCGGAGTTAAAAATCTTGATTATGCTAAGATAAGTGCAAAACGAGGTTTTCTTCTCGACAATGATACACTTGATACGATTGTGATCGGAGGTCCCTCCTATTTTGCAATAGATGTTGTTGTTACGGGAAGATCGGCACACGCAGGTATGGAACCGGAAAAGGGGATAAATGCAATATATGCTGCTTCCAAAGCCATAGCCGCATTGAAACTCGGAAGGATAGATCATGAAACAACGGCAAATGTCGGAGTTATAAACGGGGGAATGATACGGAACGGAGTTCCTGATTCGGTCACATTTCTTGCTGAGTGTCGGAGTCTGGATCATACAAAAGGGAAGGAGCTTGCGGATCAGATGGAAAAGATTATAAAACAGGAAGTGGAATCCGCAGGTGCAAAGGTTGAAATAAAAATTGACAATCTTTGTCAGGCTGTAGATATTCCGGAAGATTCATTTACTGTTGAAATAGCAAAAAAGGCATTGAAAAAAGTGGGAGTTAATGCGGAGACCACATTTATTACCGGATTTACGGATGCTTCTATTTATAACAATAAAGGAATTGAAATGGCTGTAGTCGGGATAGGTGCAAATCTTGAACACTCGACCGATGAGCATATTTATATTTCGGATATGGAAAAAGCAAAAAACATGATAATAGAGATTTTAAAACTTTCAGCGGAATGAGTTTAATGATTTCTACGGTTGTAAAATTTTTTACTACTAAGATAATTGATTGAAATCTTTAATTATTTTCAAAATGGAAAAGACATCTATACATATGGGATCGTCATTTTCAGTAAATATTTATAGTATGGAATTTCAGGAAGGAAAATGGATAATTTAAAAAAGGGTTTGTTTAAAAAATTTCCGGGTCAGTTCTGGCTTGTTGTGTTATTTGAGTTTTTTGAAAGAGGATCATATTACGGAATGATGAGCTTCCTCTCTGTATATTTTACCGATTCGCTTCATATACCAAAGGAAAATGTAGGAATAATAAAAGGTGTAATCCAGCCGCTTCTCTATTTTCTACCGATAATATCCGGTGCGGTTGCAGACAGATTCGGATACAGGAAGATCCTTATGATAGCTTTTGCACTTCTCGGCGGCGGATATTTCCTGACAAGTCAAATGACAACATATTCTGCTGTCTTTCTGGCACTTGTCGTAATGGGTTTTGGTGCGGGAATGTTCAAGCCTGTCATATCCGGAACAATTGCTCGGGTGACAGATGAATCAAACAGTACACAGGCATTCGGTATTTTTTACTGGTCGATAAATCTCGGTGCATTTCTCTTCCCTCTGTTCCTGGTTCCATTTTTAAAGAGTATGAATCCGTCATATGTGATAATTGCTTCCGCAATATGCACAGGATCACTTATTATTCCTACACTTCTGTTTTTTAAAGATCCTGTAAAAAAACAGAAAGTGGATGCAAGAGAACAGACATCTCTGTTACAGACACTGGCGAATGCATTTGAGATCATTTATTCTCCCCTTGTATTATTGAGCAATAAAATAAAGAGATCTGTTATATTCAGATCGATAACAGTTGCCGTATTAGCGGTTCTTCTCTTTTTCTCTATCTCCGGATATCTTAAATCTCCGGTTGCCGAGAAAAAATTTCCACAGGTTTCGATAGAGAATGGTAATGATGTTTTAACGGTAAGTGTATCAAGAAATATGTCGGTCAGAGATATGTATAAACTTGAAAGACGAGGGGAGGATAGTATTGAACTATTCCTGACGATCTATAAACCGGATGTTTTTGATTCTTATTCGGATTCACTAATTCAAAAATTATATGAATTTAATGGATTTAAAAATATTGGGAAAGATGATTTGTTAAACCTTATTAAAAGATCTTCCGGGAAAATAACATTGAGAGTGACGAAAACCGATATGGAAGGAACTCCTTTTCTCATAAAAAAAGTATCGGAGAACAGTTATGATATTTTAATAGATAAACATGCGGATATTAAGAATCTGAACAGACAGCTGATGGATTCACTTCACTCTTTTCCGGTTTTAAAAGGGATTAGTGCCGGTGATGTTAATTCTATGATCGACTCGATCGGGATCAGATCATTTTTCCTTCTGTTCTTGTTGTCGATAGTTATTATTTCTCTGTTTATGATCCCTGTAATTTCAAAAAGATCAATATTTCTTCCTGTCTTTGCAATTGTCATAATATTTTTTCTACCCGGATTATCGCTACTCGGCAGGATAATCACCTCGGTTATCTATTTTTCCATGCTATCTCTCGTGATAATTGACAAATCCGATATTGACAAATTTCGTGATCATTCCAAATTCTTGTTAATGATATTACTCTATTCCGGTTTTTGGGTACTCTATTTTCAGATGTTTGATTCCGTCCTCTGGTATGTTCAGGCTTATGTGGATGCCTCGTCGCTGAATAGTGCTGTAAATTCATTTCTTTCTTTATTCGGAATACATATAAACTGGTTCTTTGATGTTGAACATGTTACGGTGATAAATGCGGGTGTAATAATTCTTCTTCAACTTTTCATTTCAAATATTGTTAAAAACAAAAAGGCTCTTCCGACAATGATGACGGGAATCTCCGTTGCGACACTCGGGATGGCAATGCTTGCAGTCTCTGCCAATATTTGGATATTTATTTCGGGAATTGTCCTCTTTTCAATTGGAGAAATGACGGCTCATCCCAAATTCATAAGCTATATCGGAATAACCGCTCCACCGGATAAAAAGGCAATGTATATGGGATATCTTTTTTTATACGGAGTATTCGGAAGTTCGGTGGGAGGAGTTGTGGGAGCCAAACTCTATGTGCATTTTGTCGATAATCTGAATCAGCCGAGAACTCTTTGGCTTATTTTTTCAGGTATCGGAGTTGCAACTATTGTCAGTCTTCTTCTATACAATCGCTATATTGCCCCGAAAAAAACCGAGAATTAAAGACATTAATTTGAGATTCATTAAATAATTAGATAATAGTATCGATAATTATAGTTAAACTACTGTTTTTTCTCTTTCATAAGAATAATTTGCAATTTTATTGTAAAAAAATGTAAATAAAACTTGACAAAAAGTATATAATAGTGTACATATATATATGTTAAGTAAAATAAAAGGAAAAAAATATGAAATTACATAATAATTTAAGAAAACTCAGGTTTGATAATAATAGAATTACCCAGGAGGAATTGGCAAGATCTTTAAATGTTTCGAGGCAGACGATCATTGCAATTGAGAAAGGTAAGTTCAATCCGTCTGTAAGATTAGCACTTAAAATGGCAAAGTTTTTCGTATGCCATATTGAAGATATTTTTAGTTTAATGGAGGAGAGTGAAAATGATATTTAGATTTTTATTTGAATTTTTAGTGGGATTCATCTGTTTATTATCTGTTTTGGTATTTGGTATAGTGGGGATGACTGTTTTATCACTATATGCACTATTACCTTTATTGATATCAAAAATAACAAAAAAACCTGATGAAAGAGAGACACAATTATTTTATAAAGCCGGAAATCTTTCAATGGGATTGATGATTCTGGTTATTTTATTAATTTACTATTTTTCAGGTATTAAAATAAACGGACATCTTATAGGTAATCATTGGATGGAACTCTCGATTTCTTCTGCAATCTTTACTCATGGATTGGCAGGTTTGATTGTATTTAAAAAGCCCTGATAATTAAGATAAAATCTGAATTTTTAAAAGCAGGGGGACTTCGAGAGAGTTTTCGATCATCAGTTTTTTATTTGAC
>CAZWFY010000011.1:57589-63999 GCA_964633415.1 uncultured Clostridia bacterium
TTTTAAAAGCAGGGGGACTTCGAGAGAGTTTTCGATCATCAGTTTTTTATTTGACAGAATTTTGAGTTTATCTCCGTAAGCAATGATCTTCTTGTCATTTAAAACAGCAACTTTGTCGCACATCTCATAGATAAGATTCAGATCGTGACTTACAATCAGTTTTGTACACTTCATGCTGTCTATAAGTTCCATAAATTCACGTCTGCCCTTCGGGTCAAGTTCATTTGACGGTTCATCAAGCAGCAGTAATTTGGAATCCCTTGCAAATGCAGCAGCAAGGCAGATCCTCTTTTTCTGCCCGAGACTGAGGTGATGACTGCTCTTTTTTTCAAATCCGGCCAGGTCAACTCTTTGAAGGCTTGATGAAACTCTATTTTTGATCTCATCGTTGTTAAATCCGAGTTTTTCAAGACCGAATGAGATATCCTCTTCAACTGTCGGCATGAACAGCTGATCATCAGGATTTTGAAAAACGAAACTGATTCCGCTTCTTATATCTGCAATATTTTTTTTATTTACCGATTTTCCGGATACTTCTATTTCACCTGAAAAATCTATAAGACCTGCAATTGCAAGTAAAAGTGTTGTTTTCCCCGCACCGTTCGGTCCAATAATTCCGGCTGTTTCTCCTTCCGCTATCATAAGGTCTATTTCTTTAAAAACTTCCGTTCCGTCAGGATATGAGAAGGATACATGCTGTATCTCTATATGGTTTTTCAAAGTATATTCTCCTCACCGTTGTAGCCTCTTATCAGCATGGCTTTATATACTCTGTCTGATCTCTCATAACTTTTTATGAAAAGAATTCCGAGAATATGTGCGTAAACTTTTATGAGACTGAATTTTGCTCTTTTTCCGGATCGCACTTTAACCGATCTTACCATCTTTTCCGATTCATCCGTAAGAAGGAAAAAATATCTGTACATAAAAGAGAGAATAAGAATCAGTATCTTTGGAAGATGCCATCCGGACAAAGTTCTTAGAATATCTCTGAATTTTGTTACGGAAATAAGAATAACTACGGATATTATACTTAGAATAGATCTGATCGTTAAGATTATTGAAACAATTATACCTTCCTTTGTAAAAAAAAAGTTTAATATTATAACCGGAAGCAGAAACGGAAATATTATCAAAACTCTTTTAATAATAAATATCAACGGTATTTTTGAAACGGCAAAAATTATAATAAGAAACAGAAAAATCGGTGGAATGGAAAGAATAAGTATCTTATATGGTAAGACTGACAGAAGTGTGATCAGAAAAATTGTAGAAGCTATCTTTATTCCGGGGGGAATTGAGTGAACAGGGCTCTTTATATCACTGTAACGGTCCCAGAATGAATGTTTCATATTTTTTCCATTTTGAAAATTTCAGGAGAGAGTTTCCGGATAATAGAAAAGATAAATATTGTAACTATACTTTCAATGATTCCTGCAATTAAGTGGGCTGAAACCATCGAGATCATACCCTCCCTAAAAGGTATTGTCCCTGAAATTATGAGTTCGGAAGCACATGTTGCCGAAGCGAGGATCTTAATGATCGTGACTGAGAAAAAGATCGAAAAAAAATATTTTTTTTCAGGAAAAATCCGGAAGAGATAATAACCGAGAAAAGCCTGGATGAAGGCTATATTTAAAATGTTTGCCCCTATGGTCAAAAGTCCGCCATGCTGGAAAAGCAGTGCTTGAAGTATTATTGCGGAAGATGTTATTAGAAATCCGGAAAATGGTCCGAGCAATATAGCTATTAAAAGAGATCCCGAAATATGGACGGAAGTTCCACCTAAGACCGGAAAACTTAGCAGCTGGGCAGTGAATACGAAAGCGGCCGAAAGACCCATCAACGGAATCCTTTCGGGAGATATGGTTTTATTGATTTTTTTTGATGAGATTGCAAGCATTCCCGCTGAAAATGTTCCGGTTGATATTAATACCGGCAAATTTAAAAATCCGTCGGGGATATGCATTTTATTCCTTCCTCATTTTTCGCGTAGCAAGGAAAGTAAGAATACCTGTTATTCCGAATATAATGGAAATTCCCAAAAGAATTTTATTGTAGAGCGGGATCGGTATATTCCCTGTATTTCCGGTCTCCATTGTTTTAATATTTTTAACTTCGATAAATGTTGAAACACCGTGCCCCATTCCGTCACTTATAATAATCTTCCATTTTCCCTGTTCGTCCGGATAAAACAGGAATCTTCCGTTTTTATCGGTATATCCTTCTTGAAATGTATTATTTTTCCTCCGAGGAGAATATATTTTCGTCTCAGCTTCCGAAATAGGTTCACCATTGTCATATAAAACTTCTATTCCTATTCCGCCGTTAATTTTTTTATAGTTGACTCCGTGCGGGAAGAGTGTTGCATCAACTAAAAAAAAAGAAATAAATAAAAACATATAATATTTCATTTGATCTCCGGAATTCTGATTATATCATGGTAGCATAAAAAATAAAAAGGTAACACGTGCGGAGAGAGATGTTTTATTTCCGTTAACAAGGAATAGGTTGCAATGATATAAAGTTTAAATTATAATTTTATATGGAATTTAAAAAGAGAAAAATATTATTTGTTCTTATTATGTTGATATCTTTTTCATTATCGGGAGAATCACCTCGTGATAAAAAAAATGTTATTAAGGTAGATTTTTCGGAAAGATTCAGATTGGTCTCCTGGAAAAATACAATAGCTCTTGATGATGCTTCGGATGATAATTTTTTATTCTCCCGGCACAGAACTTCGATTGGTATGAAATTTCAACCCTCAAAAAAAACAGAGGTCTATTTTAAGGTTACAAATGAATTCAAATACTATTTTAAACCCTCCGGAAGGGATTTTAATCTCAGTGAGGTTTTTGTAGATAATCTCTATTTGCGAATAAAAGGGACGGAAAGCTTTCCTGTATCATTTACGATAGGAAGACAAAATCTTATATTCGGGGAAGGTTTTATCCTTATGGACGGAAATCCGCTTGACGGATCAAGGTCAATATTTTTTGATGCGTTGAGAGCCGACCTGAAAATAGAAAAGATAGGAGTCTTGACTTTTCTCTGGTTCTCCTCACCGGAAAAAGATAGATTTTTACCGATTATAAATGCAAGAGAACAGGCGTTTAATGACAGAGATTCAACAGGATACGGGCTCTATTTTTCAGGGAACAGACTTAAAACTCCGGTTGATCTCTATCTGATAAGAAAAGACTATTCTAAAAAAAACGGAATGGTAAATTTATCCGGATATAACATTCTCGGAACAAAAGCGAGGGTAAATTTTTTAAAAAACTTTTCACTTACTGCAGAGGGGGCATATGAATTCGGAAACGGAAGTGAATATTCCGTTGCAGCCTTAGGAGGTTATTTTTATCTTAGATATCATTTTTCCCGGAAGATTAAATTTTTAAAAAATCTGACTTTCGGCGGCATATATTTAAGTGGAGATAAAAAAGAGAGTGAAAAATATGAAGCTTGGGAACCTCCTTTTTCACGATGGCCGAAATGGAGTGATTCCTATATTTATACATTAATAAATGAAGGTGGAGTTGCCAATTGGAGCAATCTTTCATCTCTCTATATTGCAGTAAACGCGAAACTTTTCAAAGGGTGCAACTTGAGTCTCATCTGGCATAATTTGAGAGCCCCTCAAAATAGTGCGACCAATCTGTTTCCGGGAGGAGAAGGTAATTCCAGAGGTAATCTTTTTGAAACTAAGTTCAGATTCACCTTTTCCAAGAGGTTGACATCTCACCTTGCATGGGAACATTTTATCCCGGGGAATTTCTATTTTAAATCTGCTGACAGTTATAACTGGTTTAGATTTGAAATGTATTATAAAATAAAATAAACGGAGCTAATGTGACTGTAAAAATTGTTGTTTTATCTTTATATGCTTTAACGATTATTACCATAGGAATTATAGGATTAAGAAAGACTGTCTCTTTTTCGGATTTCTTTCTCGGCGGAGGGAAGGTCGGTCCGTGGATGAGTGCATTTTCATACGGTACTGCCTATTTTTCAGCTGTATTATTCATAGGTTTTGCAGGAAAGATCGGATGGGGATTCGGTTTGTCGGGACTATGGATCGCTATATTTAATTCAATAATCGGTGTAATGGCTGTTTGGGGGATTATGGGGTGGAAGATTAAAAAGATGTCGGTTGAATATAAAGTTTCCACGATGAATGAGTTTCTTGAGAAGAGGTATGACAGTAAATTTTTAAAACTTTTTTCCTCTGTCTCTATCTTTGTTTTCTTAATACCGTATTCGGCAGCGGTCTTTATGGGACTTTCATATCTTTTTAAATCAAACTTTGGAATAGAATATTGGCAGGGGCTTGTTTTTATCGGGATGTTCACTGCACTATACATTGTCCTCGGAGGGTATAAATCGATGGCAATGGTGGACACTGTATTTGGAGTTATTATGACTGTCGGGGTTGTTGTTCTCTTCATTAGCACTCTTAACAAAGCCGGAGGATTGGCAAATATTATTTCCGACTTGAAAGCGATCAATCCGGGGCTTGTATCAGCAGTCGGACCTCCCGGAATATGGTCTCTCTTTTCTCTGATATTTTTAACAAGTGTTGCACCGTTTGCAATGCCTCAATTAGTGCAAAAGTTTTATGCGATTAAGGATAGAAGTTCCGTGAGAAAAGGAATGTTTGCATCGGCATTCTTTGCAATACTTATCGGAGGGGTTGCATACTTTACCGGAGCAACCACGAGGATATTTCTTTCTCCCGGCACGAATCCTGCTGCTTTTAAAGGCGGGAAACCTGTTTTTGATGTGCTGATGCCCGAACTACTTGCAAAGGTCATTCCTCAATCTTTGTCTGTTCTTATTCTTCTTCTTATTTTATCGGCTTCTATGTCAACTCTTGCAGCATTAGTTCTTGTTTCAAGTTCCTCTTTTGTTAAAGATTTTTATGAGGGCTTTATCAATCCTAAAATATCAGATAAAAATCTCACGATTCTTATGAGGATAATGAACGGATTTTTCGTTCTTCTCTCCGTTATACTTGCTTTATTAAATATTGATACTATAGTTGCAGTTCTCTCAATTTCCTGGGGAGCTATCGGCTCGGTTTTTCTCGGCTCTTTTGTCTGGGGACTTTTTTCAAAAAAAGTTAATAAGTTCGGAGCCCTGTTTTCATCGCTTTTCGGACTTTTTTCGTGTATATTTTTATATATATTGGGTTTTTCTCCACCTGAAGCAGGAACAATAGGTATGATAGTGTCATTTATCTCAAACCCGGTTGCAAGTTTTATATATGTTAAGATAAAGTAAAGTATAATTGTTTTAGAATATGTGTAAATTTAGTATAAATAAATATAGAGTAAAGGAACCGGTCTTTACCGGTGGCAGATTTGAATTTTTAAACAGTTCGGATATGCTTGATTTTCACAGATCCCTTGAAGGGTATGAAGCAACATCTCTTATCTCAATGGAGAAGATCTCAAAAAAACTTGGAATAAAGAAACTGTATGTTAAGGATGAATCAAAGCGGTTTGGTGTAAAAGCCTTTAAACCTCTCGGTGCAAGTTATGCGATCTTCAGGGTCCTAAAGAGAGAATGGGAGTTAAAATTTGATTCGGAGTTTGATTTTAAAAGTTTTAAAGATAAGAAAAAACTTGAAAAACTTGGTTCTTTTACTTTCTGTGCCGCTTCAGACGGGAATCACGGGAGAGCGGTTGCATGGACGGCAAACAGGCTTGAACAAAAGGCAGTCATATATATGCCGGGAGATACCGTAAGATCGAGAATAAAAAATATTGAGAAGGAAGGAGCAGAAGTTAAGATCATTGACGGAACCTATGATGATTGTGTAAAACAGATATCAATTGATGCAAAAAAGAACGGTTGGATAGAGGTCGGAGATACGGCATATGAGGGATATACCGATATACCGTCATGGGTTTTAAACGGATATTCAACTATTTTCAACGAGATCGAAGCGGAACTGGGAAAAGACGGATTAAGAGAAATAGATATTTTGTTGCTTCAGGCCGGGGTTGGTGCATTTGCAGCTGCAGGAACTTTTTTCTTTGTAAAAAAGTTGGGAAGGGAAAGACCGAAGATCGTTATTGTCGAGCCTGACGAAGCTGCCTGTTATCTTGATTCGATAAAATTTGGTAACGGCAAGGCAATCCCTGCAAAAGGGAAGATGGAAACCATAATGGCAGGTCTTAACTGCGGTATTCCTTCCATTATTGCCTGGCCTATAATCAGAGATTCTGTTGATATTTTTATCTCAATACCGGATCGTTTTGCAAAAGATGCGATGAGATCATATGCTGAGGAAGGAATTATTTCGGGTGAATCCGGTGCATCGGGTCTGGCGGGTCTTATCGCTTTATCCGAAAGCAAAAGTTTAAATGAGGCTAAGGAAAAACTCGGTATCACAAAAAATT
>CAZWFY010000012.1:0-63873 GCA_964633415.1 uncultured Clostridia bacterium
AAACGAAAACTTTAAAAAAAAAAGAAAATATGTTAATTTTTATTAAATGAAAAAAATATCAATTATCATTCCGGTCTATAATGAAGAGAATACTCTCAGGGAGTTAATTAAAAAAGTTTTGGATGTAAAACTTTCTCTGAAGAAAGAGATAATAATTGTGGATGATTATTCAACGGATAATTCCGAAAAAATCGAAAAGGAGTTAAGTGAAAAACATCATGAGATTAAGTGTTTCCGAAATGAGAAAAATATGGGGAAGGGTTTTACCGTTCGCAGCGGTATAGATAAAGCGAACGGAGATATTATTCTTATTCAGGATGCCGATCTTGAATATGATCCCGAAGAGTATCATAAGCTTATTGCACCGATAGTTGACGGTAAGGCGGATGTTGTCTATGGTTCAAGATTCATAACAACCGAAGCAAGAAGAGTTTTATATTATTGGCATTCGGTCGGGAATAAAATACTGACTGTTTTCTCTAATATGATATGTAATCTGAATCTGTCGGATATGGAAACCTGCTATAAGGTTTTCCGGTCGGATATAATTAAAAAAATAAAATTAAAAGAGAACAGATTCGGTTTTGAACCTGAAGTTACATTTAAATTATCAAGATTTGAAGAGATCAGGATATATGAAGTTGGTATCTCTTATCACGGCAGAACATATTCCGAAGGGAAAAAGATCAACTGGAAAGACGGAGTCCGTGCATTCTATGTTCTTTTAAAATTCTCCACAATCTATATTTTCAGAAGAAGAAAGAGTGTTTTTAAAAAGAGTGAAAATAGATAGAATCGAAAGCACAAATATGCTAAGGGAAAATCGGAAAAAGATACTTATTCCTCTTATAATCATTCTTGTCTCATTAACGTTCCACGGCTTTTTTGTAATGTCATATAATTCAGGTAATGATAGTTTTAAAAAATATACTTCTGCAGCGGAACTTTTAAACGGGAATCAATTACCAAAAGAGCGTTTGATAGATTTCAGCCCCTTCTATCTCTATTTTCATCTTTTCATTAACCGTTCAGGGTTGGATCCGGTTACAACGACAATAATATTACAAATGATTCTTATAGCTCTGTCTGCAATGCTGATCTATCTGCTTTCCTCACTGTTTTTTGACGGATATATGGGAATAGTCGCCTCTTTTATATTTATTCTAAGCAGGGAGGTTCTTGTATATGAAAAAGTTTTGGAACCGGAAGCATTTATGATCTTTTTTTTAATAGCCTTTGTTTATTTCTTTTCACTCTTTGCACTTAAAAGAGGAAACAGTCTAAAAAATCTTTTTATATCATCTCTATTTTTTTCTTTAACATTGATAACGAGGGCAAATCTTTTTATATTAATATTGATTTTACCGTTTTATATTTATTTTAAATCATTAAAACGGAATAGTATTAAGAAGAAAAGTTTTCTAAATTCTGCTGTTTTTCTTATACCCGTAATAATAACGGTTTCATTGCTTTGGATAAGAAACTATTCTATCAATGGGAGTTTTTTGCCGTATTATCAGAATCCCGGCTATATAATGTTTGAAGGGAATAATCCTAATTCTACCGGACAGAGTGCGATATATCCTCCTCTTGTAGATAAGATGTCTGTAGAATTTAAAAACATTCCGGATGTTCACCATCAAATATACAGAGATTTTGCAAGAAAAATTACAGGAAAAGATCTTTCAATTGCAGAAATAAATAATTTCTGGTCCGGAAAGGCAAAAAACTTTATATATGACCATCCTCAAAGCTTTTTAAAATTATTGATCACAAAGGTTTATTTTTTTTTTCATAATTATGCAAGGCATGATCTTGGAACTTCTTACAAATGGGATAAGTTTATCGGGCGAAAATTCATTCTTTTTTTCCCGTTCTATATAATTTCCATATTGGCAATTATCGGAATGTTTTTTAATATTAAAAGGCTCAAAGATATGTTTGTCCTTTATCTCGTGTTTTTTACTCAATTCGGTGTTATGTTGGTCGGATATGTCTCTTCCAGACAGAGAGTGGCCGTTATCTCCGTAATGATTTTTTTTGCCGTATCGGCTGTTTTTGCATTATTGAAGAACCGAAAAAGATCTATTTTACTGATGCTGATCATTTTGGCGGGATTTTTCTTTTTAGGGAAGAAAAACGATCTTATGAAAGAGGAGGATTTTTTATGGAAGGTTTATGGAAAATCATATAATTTTTGGGTTAGAGCAAGAGTTGAGAGAAATAAACACAATATTAAGAGAGCTGAAGAGTTTGCGGAACGGGCAATTGTTGAAACTCCATGGCTGATAGAAGATAGAATGCCCGCATCAATCCCTTTAACAAAGGAGCAATTTGCTTTAAAAGCCCTGGCATTGAATAAAGATAGTGAAAAACTAGATTTCTCAGAAAAATATAATCTCGCTATCCTTCTTCGGGAAGCGGGGAGACTTGATGAATCTTACAGGATCTTTAATTCATTGGAAAAAAAGGGATATGCTTTTAAAAGAGATTTTGATCATTCTTCTCAGCCGTTGTTTTGTATGGGGACAATTGAGGAAAAGCGTGGAAATAAAAGAAGTGCTGTCAAACTTTACAAAAGGGCATTAAAAAAATCTCCCGGTTCTCCTTATTCACTTTCTAAACTTTATGTGCTCACAGGTAATAGGATTTACTATAAAAAGCTTTTAAGATATTTTGATAAACTTGATGCGGATTATTTTACGGGTCTGGATTTTTTTAAAGCGGGGGATTATAAGAATGCTATCTCAAAACTACTCTATGTTACGGGAAAACTTCCTGAATTCAGGAAGGTGCTGATTTATCTTGCAGTGGCTTTTTCGCGGTCCGGCGATAGTATCACTGCATATGGATTATACTATTCCGCTATGAAAAAGAGGATGGATCCTGTTATTTTTAAGAATGATATAAAGAAAATATTTAAAAACAGAGTTGAAAAGGAGCCGCTCAATCCGGTTGCATACTATTATTACGGAATTGTTCTTGAGCAGTGCGGGTTGTTCTCCGAAGCAAAGGAAATGCTTTTAAAGGGTCTGGATCTGAAACCCGGAAACA
The DNA here is from genome assembly GCA_964633415.1 of uncultured Clostridia bacterium. Classification (GTDB taxonomy): domain Bacteria; phylum Acidobacteriota; class Aminicenantia; order UBA2199; family UBA2199; genus CAZNLS01. The sequence goes on from CAZWFY010000012.1 coordinate 3,055, forward strand.
AGCTGTTTTTAAAAAGAATAAAAATAATAAATGGATTTTTATAGAATTGAATTTTGTGATCTATCGTTTATAATAAACTACTATCATATATCAGGAGGATAAAAATGTATCAGAGAGCTAGGTATGATTATCTGAAGGAACTTGAAAATATAAAAAACAGCGGGTTGTGTAAACATGAAAGGATCATATATGATGATCAGAAGCCTCTAATAAACGTTTCGTTTCCGGAGGGTGAAAAACAGAGAGAAGTTCTAAACTTTTGTTCCAATAATTATCTCGGGCTTGCAAATTACCCTGATATCATAAAAGCGGCAAAAAATGCTCTGGATACTCATGGTTTTGGAATGGCTTCAGTCAGATTTATATGCGGTACTCAGGACATACATAAAGAACTTGAAAAGAAGATAACGGAATTTTATCAGACGGAAGATACGATCCTCTATTCGTCCTGTTTTGACGCTAACGGAGGTCTGTTTGAAACAATACTTGGTCCTGAAGATGCAATAATCACCGATGCTCTTAATCATGCAAGTATTATTGACGGAATAAGACTCTCCAAAGCAAAAAGATATATTTATGATCATTCCGATATGAAATATCTTGAAAAAATCATAAAGAGAGCCAGATTGGGAATTGATATCTGGGACGGACCCGGGCTTTCTAAAGAACCAAAGCCTGCAAGAAATATTTTGATCGCAACAGACGGAGTTTTTTCTATGGATGGAGACATCGCAAAATTAAGAGAAATTGTAGAACTTGCAAAAAAATATGATGCAATGGTAATGGTTGATGATTCTCATGCAACAGGATTTCTCGGAGAAAAGGGTAGGGGATCTATTGAATATAATGATGTTCTCGGTGAGATTGATATTATAACTTCAACTCTCGGAAAGGCGATGGGTGGTGCTTCAGGTGGATTTACCACGGGAAAAAAAGAGATAGTAGAGATTCTTAGACAAAAATCGAGACCATATCTGTTTTCAAACTCTCTTGCTCCTTCAATAGTTGCTGCAGCCTTGGAAGCTTTTGACATTTTGGGGAAGAGTGATGAGCTTAGGAAGAAGCTTATGGATAATACTGAATATTTTAGAAAAAATATTTCTTCCATGGGATTTGATATTATTCCCGGTGTTCATCCTATAGTACCTATAATGCTTGGAAAATTCGATAATGATGCACAATTGTCTCAGGATATCTCTAAGGATCTATATGAAGAGGGCGTATATGTAGTAGGATTCTTTTTTCCTGTGGTTCCAAAGGGAAAAGCCAGGATCAGAGTGCAGATATCTGCTGCTCATTCAAAAGAACATCTCGATAAAGCACTTGAAGCATTTAAAAAAGTCGGTAAAAAATACAGGGTTATCTGATCTTATTCCGAAAGGAAGCCAATTGCTGTTTTTTCATCTCCGTTCATGACAATATTAAGCCGTGAGCCGTTAATTATAGTGTCAATATCTATAACTCTTACAACATCTTCAAGATCCGTTGTTTCATTCACTATTTGGTTAAGTATATTTTTTGCTTTGAATATTATTTTAGTGTTAAGAAATGTTCCTTCTTCATAAAGATAAAGAGGAAGATATTTAATGTTTGATTCAACAAGATCCTGAAAAAAATGAGTTCCGAAGGACAATTCCGGTCTATATCCGTCACTCTCCTCAGATATTTCAATAAGCATTGCCGTATTAAAGATATCACTGTAAGTAACCGGAACACCGAGTCTTATATCACCTCTGCTTCCCCATCTTCCGGGTCCGATAAGGATAAAATCTTTCTTTTTAAGTTTTCGGTTAATTTGAGAGATGATCGCAGCAACATTTTTCATTTCGTCTTCGGTTTTTAATGAAGAATACTTTTTCGGATCTACAAAGACTAAATATCTTATGTTTTCAGCCTTTCCCGATGTAATATATTTTGATCCTTTAAAAATAATTTTTGATTTTTCAAGAGACGGAATGGTAAAAGTTTCCGAATCATCCCCCGAGCTTATCTGAGGTCTGCATTGCAAAATATAAAGGTTCTCTCCGTCACATGCAAATTCTACATCTACCGGAGAATTAAATGCTTTTTTTAAAACCGAGAGTATTGTATTGATCTGAGATAAAAATTTACCTTTTTTTGCCAAATTATTGAATGTTAAAACAGCTTCTTTCCCTCTGCTATCGAAGATCATTCCTATAGGATCAATCAGTTCACCATTATTATCAAATGATATAAGTTTTTCAATACCCGGAATATTATCGATATATTGTTTAAGGATCGTATCGGTTTCCACTGTTTCGAATATATTTTTTTCAAGATTAAGAACATCCATTTTCTTTTGAGAATATTTTATTATCTCATCGTAAGAAACATTAACGGAAATTCCAGGTTTGCCCGGTGATGCAAGGAAGGGATAGTCATCACCGATTCTGTCTACGGATCGTGTTCCGAGTCCGGCAACGATTCTTACGATTCCGTCATCTCTGCCTATCCTCGGTGACCATCTGAATTCATTTCTTGAAAATGCAACACCGGAAAAGGTAGGAAAATAGTATTTTCCAACATCAGATCCGACAACTTCCTGAACAAGAATTCCCATCTCTTCCTGGAAATCTATCAGCCCTTTCTCCTTTCTGTATTCAATGGGATCGGGTCCGAAAATACTTGAGAATATTTCCGCAATTGCATCAAGAAGGTTGTTTAATTTTTCTTCGAGCGACCCTCTGTTCGCGAGAAAGAGACTCTTATATTTTCCGGAGAAAGTTGCATCGAAACTGTCTTCAAGCAGACTTGAAGATCTGACTATCAACGGCTTATTCCCAAGATCGGATAAAAAATTTTTTAATTGATCTATAAATTCCTGCGGAAAGGCGGAATTTTTAAATACCTGTTGAAGAAATGGATATCCGGCTCTTACCTGCTCGGTATCAAGATACTTTAAGCTTGTTATCTCCTCAAGAGTATTGATATGGATAAAATCCATTATTGTATCCGAAGTGATATACCAGCTGTTCGGAACTTTGATATCATTCAATTCAGGATGATTTTTTTTTTCACTCCTTAAAATTTCATGAGCAAGAATAAGTCCCGAACTTTTTCCCCCGAGCTTCCCTAGGCTTTTTGACAGACCGATCACTTTTTTTAAAATAAAGTGAAAATCTCTAACTGTTATAAAATATTTTGCAATATTTATATAGTTGAGATTAGAGGACAAAAAACGTCTTATCAGTAAAACTCTGATATTTACAAAATCATCCGGAGAAATGTATGTCTCTCCTTTGGGAATCTTCATAAATCTGTTTAAAACATCCTTAGCTTCCGATAATGATATATTCTGATTCTCGAATGCGAGAGATAAGAATCTGCTTTTCTCCTGAGCCATCCATATTTTTATCTGAGAGGATATATCTTTATCTATGATATTTTCTCCGGCGATCTGGAAAACTTTTTCCGCAAATTTTCTCAGTGTTTTTGTATTCATTTTCGGATTCGGCATATTGCTGTATAATTCCGATCCGTCATTTTCTTTTTTATCTGCTTTTTTATCGGGGTCAACTCTTTCAACAAGCTCGGAAATTCCTTTTACTTCAAGAGAATAGAGATAGTATATCATTCTTCTTAGAATTCTGTTTAACAGTGCTTTATCAACTATGGAAAGCATGTCGATAATTACACGCCATTCCGGTGTCGGAACGTTTGACTTCTTTTTAGAATGCATAATTTAATCCGGAAAATTAAAAGTTTTTATCAGACTAGTCCTCTTAATCTTGATGCCTCTGCAACTCTTGTTATAGCAATCATATATGCCGCATCTCTCATGAATATTTTTTTATCATTAGAAAGTTTATTAACGGCTTTGAAAGCATTTGTCATAATATTATCCAGTTTCTCAAGGACCTCTTCTTTTGTCCAGAAATAGTTCATATTTCCCTGTATCTGTTCGAAATAACTGCAGGTAACACCGCCGGCGTTGGCAAGGAAATCAGGAATAACAAAGATTCCTCTTTTTTTTAATTCCTCATCAGCTTCCGGAGTTGTAGGACCATTTGCTCCTTCTGCAATTATTTTAACTTTTGATGAAATTTTTCCAACAGTTTTATCATTAATCTGATTTTCAATTGCTGCGGGAATAAGAATATCAACTTCCCGACTTATCCATTCATCTCCGGATAATATTTCATATCCTGCCGTTATGGCCTTGTCTTTATCTATTCCTCCGAATTTGTCTGTTATTTCCAAAAGCTCCTTAAGATCAATTCCTGAAGATTTCTTATATGTATATGATTTTTTGTCTTTCTGATCCCAACATGAGACCGCTATAACTTTACCACCGTAATTATTATACAATTCAATCGCATATTGAGAGACGTTCCCGAATCCTTGAACGGAAGCTGTTGTGTCAGTAATATCAATATTGAGAAATTTAAGAGCTTCTCTCAAAGTATAAATGACTCCGTATCCTGTGGCTTCGGTTCTACCGAGAGATCCTCCCATTCCTACCGGTTTTCCTGTTATCATACCGGGGCTTTTCATACCTGTAATATGTTCATATTCATCCATCATCCATAACATATGCTGTCCGTTGGTCATAACATCCGGAGCCGGTATATCCTGTGTCGGTCCGATATTTTTCACAACCTCTCTTACCCATCCGCGGCATATCTGTTCCTGCTCCCTTAATGAAAGATGGTGAGGATCACATATTACTCCGCCTTTTCCTCCACCGAGAGGAATATCAACAACTGCACATTTCCATGTCATCCAGGTTGCCAGAGCTCTTACCGTATCTATAGTCTCCTGCGGATGAAATCTGATACCGCCTTTATTAGGTCCTCGTGAACTGTTGTGCTGAACTCTGTATCCCTGAAATACCTTTACTGTTCCATCATCCATTTTGACGGGAATTGTAAAATGGAATTCTCTTTGAGGAACTCTTAAAAAAGCTTTTGTACCTTCATCCAGTCCTATCTTTTCTGCAATAGCATCAAATTGATCCTGGGCCATTTTGAAAGGGTTAAATGAATTGTTTTCCATTGAAAGTCTCCTTAAATTAAAAAATCCGGTTTTTTGCCGTATATATTTTCAAACTCTTTTACAAAACTATCTTTTCCGCATAGTAACATGGAAGCAAAAGGCATTATTTTTTTGATCTGCACAAGCAGATTATTTGATATATTTTTTATATCCCATTGTGCATGTGAATCGCTTCTAAGTCTGATAAAATGGAATAATTCTCTAAGATTCATTTTCATTAATACGTTTCTTCTGTGTGAATTTGTAATTATATAGTCTCCAATTCCATCATACTTTTTATTTAATTTATAGTAAATCTCATTTGTTCCGGCTATTATTTCAATAAATTTATTCTCCAAACCTACATCTATCAAAGATTGAGGAATTGTGTTTCCGAGATCAGGATCATAACTACCGGATATTAAGGTTGCAATCCTGTGCCTTTTCAACTGTGCAAAATTCGATGCACTTATTGCTGCTTCAAACGTGATTTCCGGAAGTTCAAAATTTCTTGGGGGAGTATCAAAAAATTCCATATTTCTGAAGAGTTTAAGAAAAAGTTCTTTTTTTCTTTTATCAGATAGTTTTTTGACTAATGAGCGTGATTTTGAAAAATCGACGGCATTGTATTGGCTGTAAAAAGAGGAGAGGATCAGGTCGTCTCCGTCGGGAGTAAAATCAACTATCTTGAAATCTTTGATTTTCTTAATTGTTTTATCAAGCTTAAATTCATCTCTTAAATTTATTATATCACGTTCAAATTGAGATGGATTACGAAATAGAATAATTGACGGAGCAATATTTTTCACTTCATTATAGAGAGCATTGCCTATCTCAACGGTTTCGGATTTCGGACTCATTGCAAATCTTCTGAAAAGATGCTCAAGATTTCTGGCATTTATTGTTAATCCTACTTGACCGAGAGTTGCAAGGGAAAGGATGTATCTGGCATCCTCTTTTGCCCACCCTGTGACCATACTTTTATCCGATCTGTTTTTTAAAAGTTCGGGATGTTTTTTATAAAGGTGATCTTTTAACTTTTCAAATGCTGCGACATAGAAATTATTCTGCTCTGAAATCATCTTTTTAAACTCTCTTCTAAGAGCGGGATCGGATATTTCAGATGGCGTATGAAAATCTCCCTTGAGAGTTACATATCGTTGGGATTTTTCCGTGAAAGATGAAAGTCTGAATTTTTCAATATCTTCAAGAGCAAGTCTTGAAACTCCTATTATGTCAAAATTAAAAACTGCATGTTCCGCAACGGAATGATGCCCCATTGAAAAGATAATCTTCTTATTAGAAGCTCTGGCTTTCTGAATGTCTTCTCTTGCTTTTTCTCTAAGATCCGTTACACTCAGAGAACTCCTGCTTATTCTTGCATAAGCAGCACTGAAAATTTCGGGAGTAAATCTGTTTTTATTTTCCTCTTTAAGTGAATTCAATAGAGTTGTTTCAACATTAAATCCTGCTAATTTAACTTCCAAAATTATTCACCTCTCTCTTTTCTTTCTGATATTTACATTAAAAACAGATGGTCAGGGTTAAATGAAATGATTTTCATATATTCAGATTAGATCACGATTGGAAATTTCTTCAATAATCTTTTGTGCACTTTCGTCAATACTGCCATTGTTAAAAATTTCAACTATTTCCAGATTATCATTTTTACATGTTTCTGCAAACTGTTTATCAATGAGTTTTATATAATCATTATCTCTTATTTTATACTCTTCTTCTACGACTCTTTTTCCGATTACCTCTCCATCTGTCCTGATTAAAAATATAAGTTTATATGTATTTATCCAAAACTTATATATATTTTCAAGAAGATTGTTTTTAATTTTCAATTTTTCGCTTAACTCCGAACCGATCAGTGATGTTTTCCAAAGAACCCACTGGTCAAGCACCGATCTGTCGCAAAGTATTAGGTCATTGCTTTTTTGCATTTCCAAATTCTCAATATTAGCTTGAGTTGTCATCAAATAGAAAAAACTAATAAAACTTGATCTCATATCTTCATCAAAAGGATTCTGCTGATTTATATCATTTAGTGAATTAACTTTGTATTTTAAAGACATTATCTTTTTTACTTCTTCTACGAGCGAAGTCTTTCCTGCACCATATGATCCTGAAAAAGAAATTTTAGTCATGGGAAAATTTTAATAGAAACTATGTTTTATGTCAAATTAATCAGAAAACATTAAAATATTTTTAAAGTAGATAAAAAGTTTTTTCTTCTTATTAAGATTATAGTTGATTAATAAAGGAGAAATGTGATAAATTCATTCTTTATGAAAAGATTTAATAAAATTTATTTTTCTATTTGCATTTTCCTGATAATATCAATGAGTTCTTTTGCAGATTCACCGGAGATATATTCAAAAAATTTTGAAGCAACAAAAGATACAATCATTTATTGGGGGGATGTAGAGGTAATAACCGACGATTATAAGATCTTTGCGGATTATCTTGTCTATTACAGAGACAAATCGTTAGTTGAAGCGGAGGGAAGAGTCGTAATGACCTCATCGGATGTCTCCGTATCGGGAGATAAATTAACCTTTAACCTTAAAGAGATGAAGGGAGAGATGTATGAAGTCTCGGGAATGATGGAACCCTCCGTGAAATTCAGAGTTGATAAACTTATTCAAACGGACAGGGTTACTCAAAAATTCGAAAATATGCATTTTACTTCCTGTTCTCAATTGGTTCCGAGATGGGAGATCGTTTGCAAAAGAGGGAAAATAAAGAAGGATAAGTATATTGAGATGAAGCACGCTATACTTAAGATAAAAAAAATCCCGATTCTATATTTTCCTTATCTTAGATATCCGGCAAGAAATGGAAAAGTAACGGGTTTTTTATTCCCGTTATTGGGAAAATCCGATAAATTGGGTTATTTCATGAAAAATTCATTTTTTTGGAATATAAAATCAAATTATGATGTGACTTTTTCCATGGATTATATTGAAAAAGTTGGCTTTGGATTTGGTACCGATCTCAGATATCTTTTTAAAAACAGCAGTGGAGATATAGATATTTATACTTTTAAATATTCCGAGGATTATAAAAAGAATTATAATTCTGAAAATGCTTTATCCGATTATGATTATAATATTAAAGCAAAACATATTCAGAGAATGAATTTTTTAAAGACAAAAATTACAGCTGATATTAATTATCAATCAAACCCAGAATTCCAGAATGTTTTTAATAAAAACTACGGAAGATTCAGATTGTCCAGATTCAGTTCGTCAATATTTATAAATTCATATATTTCAAATCTAAAATTATCGGTTATTCTATCAAGGAATGAAACGTTTTACCTTCAAAAGATGAGTTCAAATGTAATAACAAAACTTCCCGGAATAAATCTGAATTTAAATCAACAAAAGTTAGGGAAAATCCCGGGATATTTTTCCGTATCGGCAGGATATGAAAGTATAGAAAGATCAGGCGTTAATTATGAAGAGGAGATAAATTATACTTCGGGGATCAGGTCAAGAAGATTCAGTCTGATTCCGTCATACACATTGAATATTTTTAAATTACCTTGGTTGTCAACTTCAGTTGATCTGAAATCTAAGAATTCCTATTATCTTCAGAGCAGGGATCCGGAGACAAATGATGTTGTTAATGATCCTCTGCATCTTCAATATAACAGCGTGAAGATCAATTTAAAAGGTCCTTCTTTCTACCGTATTTTTAATAGTAAAAAGAATAAGATCAAACATTTGATAGAGCCTGAAATAAATCTTTTATACTCTACAAAAATCTCGGAAGAGGATAGAAACAGATTAATCCCCGTTGATATATTTGATTTCCCCTCTTTCTCATATATAAATTTCACTCTGAATTCCAGGATTTTTGTAAAAGGCAAAGGAAGTAAGAAATCTGCGAGAGAAGTTTTCACATATACTCTAAGTCAAAAATATTATTTTGACCCTTTTGAAGCTAACAGGTTTAGACAAATTGAAGTTGACGGAGAAAAAATATATCCGGAATTTTCCGAATTGACAAATACTCTGAGATTCCGACCTTCGGAAGAATTGTCTCTTGATTTATCTCTTGTATATAATCACTATCTAAAGGAGTTTCAGAGAGTTAATATGAGTCTCTCTTTCCTTAATAAAGCAGGAACCGTCAATGGTAGGTTTTCATATAGCAAATATATAAATCCCTATCAAAGTGTCTCATATTTTTTGAACAGAGAAATGCTGAGAGGTGATCTGAAGATTAATATTCCCGGTTTTCCTATAAAGATTAATTCCGGTATTGATTATGATATAACGGAGAAAAATTTCAGATATGGAACATTGATCCTCTCATATGATTATCAATGTATTAAATTTAACGCTGAGTTTAAAGTATATACATCTATTGACGGCAAAATTTATCCATATTATACGGTGGGGATTTCTTTCGGAAATCTCGGTATGGTTAAAGATTTTTTCGGTGGGATGTAATGATTCCGAAGAAGGTATTGATAAGCGGATGTTCCGGTTTTCTTGCGGATTATCTTGTCAGGGAGTTCCCTGAGGACGAATATTCTCTTTATGGTATAACGGAAGTAAAAGATTTTATCAATAATAAGATTAAGGTTTTTAATACCGATATACGTAATAAGAGTGAAATTGATAATATTATAAAGGATATTGATCCTGATATTGTTTTTCATCTCGCAGCTATATCAAATGTAGGGTTCAGCTGGAAAGACCCCGGGTTAACCTATGATGTGAATTTTATCGGGAGTTCAAATCTATTTGAGTCATTAAGAAAATATTCACCAAATGCAAAAGTATTGTTAATGAGTAGTGCGGAAGTTTATAAAGTTGAAGATGAAAAAATTATTACGGAGAATAGTCCGGTTGAAATTACCAATCCCTATGCATTATCAAAATATTCGATGGAGTTATTGGGGGATCTGTATCAAAGATCGTATGGAATGAGTGTTTTTACCGTTAGATCGTTTAATTTTACCGGACCGGGTCAGAGTAAAGATTTTGTGGTTTCGGATTTTTCTTTTCAGATAGCTTCTATTGAAAAAGGGATTTTTGATCCTGTAATCAGAGTGGGGAATCTCTCAGCCAAAAGAGATTTTTCAGATGTGAGAGATATTGCAAGATATCTGAAAGTTATTCAGGGTAAGGCTGAACCAGGGGAAAAGATTAATATCTGTTCCGGGCATTCTTACTCAATTAAAGAGTTATTGGATATTTTATTAGGTATGTCAAAAGTTGAAATTAAAATTGAAGTGGATAGAAAAAAATTCAGAGTGGTAGATTCTCCTGTTTTATCCTGTAATAACAGTTATATAAAAAACAGATTTAATCTTAATCCGGTCTATAGTATTGAGCAGACTTTAAAAGATAGTCTGGATTTTTGGAGAGAAAGGGTTGGATAATCTTTCAATCGGATAGTTTCTTTAACTCTTCAAGATATAGCGAAACTGATTTTTTCGCTGTAAACAGTTTTGCCCTTTCTAAACCCTTCTCTTCAGTCTCTTTTCTGAGTTTTTTATTCTTAAGAAGAAGTATGATTTTTTCAGAAAGTTCTTGAGGAGAATATGGATCAAAATAGAGAGGAGCTTTTCCGAGAATCTCCTTCAAACTTCCTTCCGGAGATGAGATAACAGCTTTCCCTCTTGCCATTGCTTCAAGTGGAGGGAACCCGAATCCTTCGTAAAATGACGGAAAAACAAAAATTTCAGCGTTATCGATATAATTTATCAGTTTTTCGCGTGCAAGATACCCGGTTGTGATAAGGTGATCTCGAATATCATCATGAATATACTCTTCGGGTATTTTTTCGCCGGCTCCCGCTAATACAAGTTTAAGGTTTTTGAAAAATGGTTTTATTAATCTGAATGCTTCAATAAGAGCCGAAACATTTTTATGAGGTTTTATATTTCCCGTATATAAAATATAAGGTGAACTAATAGGTGAAGATTCTTTTTTAAGATTGAAAAAAAGACTATTCAGACTGTTGTAAATAACGGAAATTTGTTCATCCTTAAATTCGAACATATCAATCAGATCATTTTTTGTGTTTTCGGATACGCAAAAAATCTTTAAAGATTTTTTTCTTATAGTTTTTAAAAAATATTCTCCCGCTCTGATCTTGATCTTGGGTCCGAAAAAATCCGGGAATTTGAAATGTATAAGATCGTGTATTGTTACAATAAGCCTGTTGCTCATTGCCAGAGGGTAAATATAGTGAGGTGAAAAAAATAAATATTTTCTATTGTTTAGCATTTTTAGGGGGATCTCTAATTGTTCGAAGATATTATAATTTTTTGACGCAATCGGAATATATGTGCAATTACCGCCAAAGTCAACCGGATGTTCTCGATTGAATAAAACGGTATTATTAAATATCCCTGATTCTGTCAGCGGATTGAAAACATTTTTAATATATTCGCCAATACCGAAATCATCAATCTTTCTTGCATCAAGTATTATTTTCATTTAAATGTTCTTATGGTTTTGATCACTGCTGATGATAAAATAATTCCCGAACTGTTTTTCTTTAATCTGAATAATATTTTTTTTAAACTGAATTTTATAAGAAGATATGTTTTTAATATTGAAGTTCTAATATTTCCATTGTGTTTTTTATAATAGTAAAGATGGCTTTTTTTTATTTCCGGAAGAATTGAATTCAGCACTTTCCCGGTAGATTTTCCGAGAAGATGAGTGATTTTCGATTTGGAGGTTATATGAATGTTATATCCTTCATTTCTTACACGTTTACAAAGATCAGCATCTTCCATATATAAAAAAAAGTTTTCATCAAAACCAGAGATTTTACGATAAAGTGATCCTGAAATAAGAAAACATGCACCGCTGACCCAGTCCACATCTTTTTCTATATTTCCTTTTTTCCATATGTAATAGAAGCGATAGAATTGTTTTGAAAAGAATTTCAAAAAAAATTCTTCTAAAAGTTTCAAATCTCTTCCGAATGAAAGCTGAAAGGATCCGTCCTCATTTAATAATAGGGGAGCAATTATTCCTGTTTTACTGTTTCTTCTCAATTTTTCAAGAAGGATATCTATACTGCCTTTGTGAATATGAGTGTCGCTGTTAAGAATCAGAAAAAATTCACCATTACAAAATTGCGAACCAAAATTATTTCCTTTTGCAAATCCGAGATTTTCTCCGGTTTGAACGATTTTTATATCTTTATATTTTTTTTTGACAGCATTTAAAGAATTATCGGTTGAATTGTTATCTGCAATTATTATTTCAAATTTTAACTTTATCCCGGATGCAAAAATAGACTTCACCGTATTTAAGAGAAAAACTCCGGAATTAAAATTAACAATTAATATTGAAAGATCAATTTTCTCTCTTTTTTCATTCATTTAAATTTGAGAAGTTTTATGCTTTTAATCAGAAGAGTTCCGGAGATATCCGGATTGAAAACAATTGAATTATTTATTGATATAAAGAGAGAATTTATATTCGAAATATCTATTATTTTATCGCTATCTTTTTTGTTAATACAATGAAATTTTTTAAATTCAAGTTCATTTTTCCGCCATTTGGGACCTGATAGAAAAGAGTGTCTATACCAGAGTTCATTTTTCCCTTCCCCTGTTCTTAACTCCAACCAATAACGCATATTTTTTTCCGATCTGGAGTAGAATGATATGGAATTAAAACCTGAAAAGTCAAGTTTTTTTCTAAGTGCAAGTGATACCCAATAATTTTCACTTTTATCTTCTTTTTTTAAAGTATATTTTATCTCTTTAATTTTTTCATCTGTTAATATATTTAATGTGGCTTTGGAAGAGGGGTTATTCTCAATATGAAATAATGAATGGTCTCGTACAAGCTGTTTTTCTTCTAAAATAATTCTGTTGTCCGAAATTTTATTTACTTGCGGTTTCCCGAGAAAGAAGGGGTTTGTTACTATCCATGGTAAATCAGAATATCTGCTGTCTGTAATAAATATTTCACTTCTGTAAACTCCGGGTTTACCGATATTAATTTTCAGTTCGTTTTTTATGTTATTCCTGATCCTCTTTATTATTCTACCGTCTCTTCTTAAAATAATATTTGTTCTGAAATCAAAGGGAAGAATAATATTAATTTTCCCTTCATATGTATTACTTATATCACCCATGTTTATTCTGCCTTCAATTGTCGAGTCAAAATAGGAATCAAATCCGTTTGCAGAGGATAAGCCTTCTATTGCACTGAAAAAATGTCCGGCTTTTATTGATCTGATTATCCGCTTTGAGGCTTTAAACGGATCCTTCGGAAGTTGTTCTCCGGTTCTAACATAAACATTGAAAATCCTGAACATAGAATAATATGACGGAAATCTGAGAAGGATTTTTTTTGTTATAGGAAGCTTTGAATGAGCGTCCAGAGCGAAAATCCCCATATATCTGCCGTTTCTGTTAAACATATCCCATTTATCCAGATTTTTTTGAGGATAATATACAGTTTCGAGAAGTGAATAATCTTTATTGACAAGGTATTCAAGCGGGAAAGAAAAAATTCCGAGGAATCCGATCTTTTTTGCACAACTGTAGGAATTTAATATTTCAATTCCCGTGAAATTTTTAATATCCCAGTCTGTCCATGGTATTCTTCCGTCAAAAGGATGAGCAACAAAAGTGACACCATCGTCATCATTGACTTCATTAATAGATTCCTGTGGCTCAAGCGGGAACTTGTAATCTCTGATTTTAAAACCTGCTGCCGCCAAATGTCCGCAATCGAGAGAAAATTCTGATGCACCGATAAGTAATACTTTTCCTTTATAAGATGTTGAATTTGCACAATTAAGATTCGGGACTCCATGATCGGTTAAAATTACAAAATCGAGTCCCAGACTCCCGGCTGCAGTTGTTATATCTTCAACAGATCCGAGACCGTCTGAAAATAGAGAGTGAATATGGTATACGCCCTTCACATATTCGGAGGGCAGAGTATTGTTGTTTATCTCCTTTTTATAAAAAAAAGCCGGAAAAAAATTAATAATGATAAGAACCAAAAAAATAAGTGTTGCTAATTTTAGTGATTTTTGAATGATTTTCATTGTAATTATTATAACACTTGCATATTATATCGTCAAAGAGACTGTTTCTCGATAGTTTGACAATAATTTATAATGCTTATAAAATTTTTATAATGAAAAACAAAAACTCATCTGTCCCTGTAATAATCATTGCATTAATGGCGAATATCTTTATTGCTATTATCAAAGCGATAGTTGCTTTTATTTCAAATTCCACTGCAATGCTTGCCGAATCAATCCACTCTTTTGCAGATACATTTAATCAGGTCTTTCTTTTGATTGGAATTAAGAAAGGATTGAAAAAAGCAGACAAACTTCATCCTTTCGGTTTTTCCGGAGAGTTATATTTCTGGTCTTTCATTGTTGCGATAATGCTTTTTACCGCAGGTTCCGTTTTTTCAATTTATGAAGGGATACATAAGTTGAATAATCCCGTTCCTCTAGAAAATATTAAATATGCTTTTATAGTTCTCGGTATATCTGTAATTGCCGAATCTATTGCATTCAGCAGAGCCGTAAAAAAGATAAATAAGGAGAGAAAAAACAGATCAATTTTCAGATATTTAAGAGAGACTAAAAAATCGGAATTGATCGTGATCTTTCTTGAAGATTCCGCTGCAATTACCGGTCTGTTCATAGCTGCAACCGGAATTTTCCTTCAATATAAAACGGGAATTCTGATTTTTGACGGAATTGCTTCTATAATTATCGGGATTCTCCTTGGAACCGTTGCTTTCTTTCTCGGGAATGAGACGCGTTCTCTACTTGTCGGGGAGAGTGCGGATTTTGAAGTTATGGAGAATATAACGAATCTTTTAAAGCAGGAAGAGAGCATAAATAAAATTGTCGATATTAAATCTCTCCAGATGGGACCTAATGATATTATGATAGCTGTTAAAATTGAGTTTAATTCTCACCTTAATGCCGTTGAGATAAGTAATTTAATAAACGGAATGGAGAAGGATATAAGATCGAAATATCCGGAAATAAAAAAGATATTTATTGAACCCGATATATATATAAGTGATTATAAAAGATAGACTGTTCTATAATTTGCGTGATAATATTTTGTATGATATATATTGAACATGAAGGTTAGATTAATTCAATTTTCTCCCAATCTCGGTGACGTGGAAAAGAACCTTGGTTTTCATAAAAGAAAAACGGATGAAGCAAAAAATGACGGGATAGATCTACTGATATTTCCGGAACTAAGCGTGTCCGGTTATCAGATGAAAGATATTGTATACGATATTGCGATAAAACCGGATGATGATGTTATCGGATTTTTCAAAGATATAAGTAAGGATATTGCAATAATTGCAGGTATGCCGTATGAAGAGAAAACAGGGATTATCTACAATGCCGCTTTATGTTTTGATAATGGAGATATCTCTCATATTCATAGAAAGGTTCAGTTGCCTAATTTTGGAATGTTTGAAGAAAAGATGATATTTAAAGGCGGAGAGAAATTTGAGAGTTTCATGATCGGTGATATGAGAGTCGGGATCTTAATATGCAGAGAAATTCTTTTCCCGGTGAATGCTTATCTCTATTATCTACAAGATACCGATTTTCTTATTGGAATATCAAACAGTCCTCATCGTGGAATGACAGAAAAAGGTTATTCGTCTCATAAATTGTGGGAAAGATCGGGAGAGGTGTTTTCGATAAATTTTCATCAGCACTATGTTTTTGTAAACAGAACCGGATTTGAAGACGGGATCGGTTTCGGGGGAGGATCATTCTATTCTTCTCCCGGTATAGGAATAAAAAATTCGGCAAAATATTATGAGGATGATGTAATAGATATTGAGATAAACGGAGATGATTTGAGACCGTCAAGAATTTCCTCCAATTTTTTGAGAGATGAAATGTCTATGGTTGTCTTGAATGAACTAAAAAGGATTATTGATGTCTGATATTAATGGAAAGATTGTTACGAAGGTTATTACTCTTTTTATAAAAGATTCATTACGAAAAAACGGGTTTAAAAGAGCTGTGATCGGAGTTTCGGGGGGAATTGATTCCGCTGTTGTTCTTGAATTGACTGTAAGAGCGATTGGAAGTGATAATGTTTTGGCTCTTTTAATGCCTTATAGATCTTCTTCTTCCGAAAGTCTTTCTCATGGGAAACTCATATGTGAGAAAACCGGAGTTGATTTTAAAACAGTGGATATTTCTCCTTCCGTTGATTCATATTTTTCAAGATTCCCGACGGAAGACAAAATGTTGATAGGTAATAAGTGTGCAAGGGAAAGGATGTCGGTTCTGTATGATTTTTCTGCAAGGGAGAAAGCTCTTGTGGTTGGAACATCTAATAAAAGTGAAATGTTAATAGGGTATTCCACTATTTACGGTGACTCTGCCGCCGCATTGCTTCCCATCGGTGATCTCTATAAAACCGAAGTGTTTGATCTTGCAAAGTACCTTGATATCCCGGGAGAAATAGTGGAGAAAAGCCCCTCGGCTGACTTATGGAAAGATCAGACGGATGAGGGTGAGATAGGTATGACATACAGTGAGCTGGATGAAATATTATCTGCTCTTTTTGACGGACGAGAGAGTAAACAAGCTCTTGTTAAAAGAGGATTTTCCGAATCCAAAGTTGAAAAAATCTGGAAAATGGTCATAAATTCACAATTTAAAAGGACTTTACCGCCGGTCACAAAGATACATTACAGAACTATCGGGCTTGATTTTAGATATCCGAGAGACTGGAACAGGTAGTTTTTGTGTTGACAGATATATTTTTAACGTTAAGGGAATTGATCGGATGTCACTATATATCGTAGCGGTTCCTATTGGAAATCTCGGTGATATAACTTTAAGAGCTATAGAAATTTTAAACAAAGTTGATTTTATAATTGCAGAAGATACAAGATATTCTTTGAAACTTTTAAACCATTTAAAAATTAAAAAAAAATTAATAAGTTATCATAAACATAATGAAGTAAAAAAATCCGAATTAATATTGAGAATGCTTAAAAAAAGTGATGGTGCAATAATTACGGATTCCGGAACTCCGCTAATATCGGACCCGGGCTTTGTTCTTGTAAAAAAAGCAATGGAATCCGGAATAGAATTAATCTCAATTCCCGGTCCTTCGGCTTTGATCACGGCATTGACCATATCGGGTATAGATCCTTCCAAATTTATTTTTTTAGGATTTCCACCGAGAACGGATAGTAAATTAAGATCTTTTCTTTCCAAAGTAAAGAGTCTTGAATTTACTCTGGTTTTTTACGAATCTCCGAGAAGAGTTGAAAAGTTTTTAAAAATTGCCGAAGAGATATTCGGTAAAAGAGAGTTTGCTATAGTAAAAGAATTGACAAAGAAAAATGAGAAAGCTATAAGAGGTAGTTTGAATAAATATTCTGAAATTATAGCCGATGAAATAATCCTTGGAGAAATCGTTATAATAATTGAGGGTTCTGTTTCAAAATCAGTTGAGGGAGTTCCTGAAATAAATACTATGGAAGATATTTATACATATTTTAAAACAAAATATTCAATATCAAAGAACGATCTGAAAAAGAGAATTATGAGAAAAAAAAATAGTTAGTTCCCTTTCAATATCATGTAATATTCATCAGATCAGAATCTATGGAAAGTGTGATTTTTTCTTCTCTTGTACTGCTCTTATTAAAATATTTAATATGAAAATTGCTGTTTCCCTCCATATTAAGAAAGTCATTGTTTTCAGTTTCAAGATAATTAAATGAATTTTCAAATATCTGTTCTTTACCGTGAATTGCGGGGTTATATGAAAGGATAAGAGGAAAGTTCCATCTTAATGAACTGCTTTTTATCAGATAGATAAAATCGTTTGAATTAAAAATCTGTCTGTTGGGAATATTATGAACAGAGTCAATAAAGATTGCTCCTATTTTCAAATGGCTTGAATTAAAAAGTTCAATGGACTTAAGAAGATTGTCCATATTGTAACATTTATCTACAATATGCAGTCTGTTTGATAAATTCAGGAAAAATTTCAATCCGGACATATCTTCTCTTTTATTTGCAGAAGAGATGATTTTATCTTCATCCATATTTTTAAATATCTGTTGCCAGATGTCGAGATTTGAAGCGGATATACTGTTTTTAATGATTTCTGAAATAAAAGGGTCCTTGATGTCAAATTTAATTGAGCCGGCAATATTAATTAAAAGTTTTTCAATATTTATTTTTTTTTCACCGTATGAATAGAATATAAAATGGAAATCTTTATAAATATCAGCCATATTAAGGAAAACATTTAGTAATAACAAGGTTTTTCCTGTTCCTGAATTACCTGAAATTGATGTCAGATATGAGGGTGTGATTTTAATTAATTTATCAAGATTTTCGATTCCGGTCATAAGGGGAGGATTCTCTTCTTTGATAGCCTTTAAAAAATCTTTGAATATTAACGGTGAAGCATCTTTTAAAAAATTTCTGTCTATTGAAAGTTTATCATCACTTAAACTAACGGCTGCTCTCCGATATTGAAGGATATCCGGAAATTGTGAACTGTCGGAATCAGAGATATCCGGGAAATCTTTTACTGTCGAATCAAAAAGTGAACCTGTATCAAATATTTCAGCAGTCTTTTCCAACTGTTTATCCGGATCATTAAAAAGAATTGTTTTATCATCCTTTTTATTCTTTTTCTTATCAATAAGTACAGTTTTATCTTTTAACTCTTTTTCTCTCTCCATTTCTGATATTTTATCATTAAAAAAAAAAAAAAAAAATAATTTATACTAAAAGAGTGAAAAAAGATTATCCGATCTGTATTGAAGAGCCTCTTGAATCTCAAATACGGATATATTTTCTTTACCGGCGAGATCGGCGATAGTTCTTGCAATTTTAATCATTTTAAAATAGCTTCTTGTACTGAGATCAAATTTTTTAATTGCTTTTTTTAATAAATCTATTGCTTCAGGATCCGGATTGCAGAATTTTTTTATCTCTCTGTTTCCCATCTGTCCGTTTGCAAATATTTTTTTTCGAAGGTTTTTAAATCTGTCTAACTGAATATTTCGAGCTTTTGTTACTCTCGCTCTGATCATTTCGGAACTATCCGAGATGATTTTTGAAGTAATCTCATCTATCGGGACTTTCTCAATTGCAATCTGGAGATCAATTCTGTCAAGAAGAGGTTTTGAAATCTTAGAATAATATCTGATCTTTTGTGATTGGTTACACTCGAAATATTCTGAAGTTTTAATTCCTATTGTATCTTCGCATGGATTCATGGCGGCAATCAGCATAAATTTTGAAGGGAATGTATAAGTGCACAGAGACCTTGATATTGATATTTTACCGTCTTCAAGAGGTTGTCTCAATACTTCTATTGCACTTTTTTTAAAATGTGGAAGCTCATCTAAGAAAAGGACGCCGTTATGTGCAAGAGAGATTTCACCCGGAACAGGATATCTCCCTCCGCCACTCATTCCAACATCTGAAATTGTATGATGAGGTGTCCTAATAGGTCTGCTGTTAATCAGACCTTTCTCTTTATTTAATAGTCCTGCCGAACTGTATATTAATGATGTTTCAAGAACTTCTTCCTCACTCATTTCAGGAAGAATAGAGGGGAGAGCTTTTGCCATCATTGATTTTCCGGAACCGGGAGGACCTACCATAAGCAGATTATGAAATCCGGCTGCTGCGATTTCAAAAGCTCTTTTTGCAATATATTGACCTTTTACTTCATTAAAATCAACCTGATGGACGGTTTTCTCTTTCTGTGTTTCATCTCTTTTAAATGGATTGGTAATATTCTCACCTTTGAGAAATATTCCGGTCTCTTTTAATGTTTTAAATGCAAAAACATCTATACCTTTTACAAATGAGGCTTCTCTTCCGTTGTCATAAGGAACTATTATCCCCTTATATCCATTCTTTTTTGCATATATTGCAAAATTGAGTACTCCCTTCACAGGTTTTAATTCGCCCTTAAGATTAAGTTCTCCGAAAAAGATATAGTCTTTAAACCGAGTGCTGTCCAGTCCGTTCTTATTTATTAAAATTCCTGCGGCAATCGGGAGATCAAGTGCCGACCCTTCTTTTTTTACATCAGCAGGAGAGAGATTAACTACGATTTTAACTCCGACGGGATATTCAAAACCTGAGTTTCTTATTGCAAACTTTATTCTTTCTCTACTCTCTTTGACTGCATTATCCGGTAGTCCGACTATTGTAATTCCGGGTATTCCCCGTGAAAAACCGACTTCAACTTCGGCTTTGATTACTTCAAGACCGTTAAGAACGGCAGATCCGATTTTGGAGATCAACGATATCCCCTCGGAATCAGCAATCTTTTCCCCGGTCTTATAAGATTTGATCTTAGTTTGTTTACTCTCTTTATTTTTTTAACACTTGTTCTAAATTTTCTTGCAATGGAATATAGGCTGTCTCCTTTTTTTACCCGATACCATCCGACAAAATATTTTGCTTTTGAAGGTAATTTTTTTAGTTTAGACAATATATTCTCATCAGAGTCGGCAGGAATTCTTATCAGATAAGATTTTTTATTAAAAGGTGTGAATTCTCTGATAAGCTCAGGATTCATTTTTTTAAGATCTTTAACTGAAATATTTAAAAGCTTTGATATCTCTGAAATTTTAACCGGGGATATGATCTCGACTATTTTTGAATTTGAAAATATTTTTTCAGTCGGTTCTATGTAAAAACCATATTTCCCGGGAGATTTTGCAATAATAAGTGAAGCAATATATGCAGGAACATAGTTTCGCGTCTCCCTTCTCAAATATCTTGTTCTTGCCAACTTGAAAAAATCCCGTCTCCCGGTTTTCCTTATTGCTCTCTTTACTTTCCCGGGACCGCCGTTGTAGCTGGCGAGAGCAAGATACCAGTCTCCAAAGATGCCATAAAGATATTTTAAATAATCTGCAGCGGCATAAGCAGCTTTATACGGATTTTTCCTTTCATCGACAACCCAGTCAACTCTTAAACCGAACAATCTTGCAGTTGATCCCATGAACTGCCAGATTCCCATAGCACGGGCACGTGAACGGGCGGAAATTCTAAAACCGCTTTCAATTATCGGAAGATATGCAAGATCAGTAGGAATATTATGCTCTTTGAAGATTTTTTTGAAATCATCAATAAATTCGGCAGACCTGTTAAGAGCATTTTGAATGCTTTTTCTTTTTATTGTCCGAAAGGCAGTAATAAAAGAAACTACATTTCTGTTAATTGTGATCGGTATTGAGAAATCCGGAGAATTCTCATTCTCTATTTTTTTTATCCGCTCAATTTGTTTGCGGGTTGGTTTGAAAAGCGGGGTTGATATAACATCATCTATGAGAGCTTTTTCAAAATTTTCGTTTTGTGAATTAATGCTGTCGAGATATTTTTTTTGAATGTCTGAAATTTTTTCTATTAATTCATTTAATTTATTTTTCAGTTCAGGGCTTTTTATATCAGGATCAAGAAGAATATTAACAGCTTGATCAAAATAGAAGTTAGCTTCGGGATTTTTCCTGTTTTCAAGTAGTTTTGAACCGAGTTGAAAATTTCTATCCGCACTGAAAAATATATTATTCTGTGGGATATTGATTCTTTTTTTATTTAAATTCAAGGATGTACATGAAGTTAATCCTAAAAACAATACTATAGCAAGCGGAATATAATTAATCTTCAACGTCAATAATAAGGTTTATTGTTTTGACGCCGGGTTTTACTTTGACCTTAAAAGAATTCAATAATTTGGAGTCATTATCCTTGAATTCTATTGCGCAAAAATCTTTAACCTTTATTTTTTTAAGGATTGTAATTCTGGAATCATCGCCTTTTAAATTGTTTAACAATTCAAAGTCTGCTTCTTCAATTTTTTCAGTAACTTTTTTTTCTTTCTCCTCTTCAATGATTTGTATTTCTGATTCGATAATATCATCTATCATTATTTCAGGTTCCGAATAAATTAGATCCTTGGATTCATGTCTGATGCTTTCCCTTTTGTCAGGTTGAGATTTGCTGCTTTCGGATACGGAGATTTTCTTGATAGAAATCTCTTTTTTCTTTAACATCTCCCTGTCTTTGTTTATATCAAAACTGACGACAGGCTTTTCTCCCATACCATTATTGATGGTTTCAATCTCCGCTTTAATTTTTTTTAGAGTCAATGTTGAAATTTCTCTTAAAGTTTCAACGACTCCGACCCCGTCCCTTGCTATAGCTTCAAAATAGGGGAGATTTGACTCATTTAGAATTTTATTTAATTCTGAAGTAGTTATTAGATTTTTTAAATCCTGCTTGTTATACTGAAAAACCAGAGGAATGTCCGTTAGATCTCTTCCATCACTTTCAAGATTTGTCTTGAGATTCGCAAGACTTTCTAAATTTGCACTCTCCATAGGATATTGGGAGTCGGCAACAAATACTATTCCGTCTGCACCTTTTAGAACCATTTTACGTGTTGAATTGTAAAAAACCTGCCCGGGAACAGTGTAGAGCTGGAATTTTGTAAAATAACCTTTTATTAATCCTACATTTATCGGAAGGAGATCAAAAAAAAGTGTTCTCTCAATATCGGTTTCAACACTGACCAACTCTCCTCTCGATTTAGGATTTGTTATTGAAAAAATATATTGCAGATTTGTAGTTTTACCGCTTAACCCGGTACCGTAGTAAACTATCTTTGCAGTAACCTCTTTGGATGAATGGTTTATAAACATATATTTTTTCTCTTTAGCCCTTGATTATTTTCTCATCAAAGAAAAAATAAGTCAATATTTTTCATATTTTTTAATGAAATTTTTCATAATATTCCGGAAAATTTGATTTCATCCATTCAAAAAACATATCAACTCCGTTTTCGTTATCACTCCACCATGAAGTAGAAGTACCGTCCTTTTTCATTTTGTCAAGATAAGTAATTTCTCCGGCAGTTAATTCGGAAGGGAATCTGAACTGATAATAACTCCCTGCGAGAGGGAAAAAATGATGAAATTGAACTCTTATACTGTATTTTTTTTTAAAATTATTTATAAATTCAAAAGTTATTTCTCTCTCCTCCTTTGTTTCATCAGGAAAACCGAGAATAAAATCGAGATTTGAGATGAATCCGTTTCTGTTTGCAATCTCTACCGCATTTTCTATGTCACCAATGTTATTTCCTCTTTTAAGCTCTCTTAATCTCTCTTTTGATCCGCTTTGTGCACCGAATGTAAGATATTTATTCGATGCATATTTTTTAATTACAGAGGCAAATCGGTCATTGAATGATTCCGGTCTTATTTCGGATGGGAAAATTCCGAAATCAATAAATTTAAACTTTTTATTATTTGTCAGACGAAGAAGTTTCTCAATAATTTCAATATGAGTTTTCCCGGGTTTTTCCGCACCGAATTCTAAAGAAGACGGAGCAATAAATCCTACTCTTTTAAAATCTCTTTTTTTCAATTCTTCGAGATATATATTGATTGATTCCATACTTCTGTTCCCAAACGGAATGCTACCCGTTTCACAATATCTGCAGTTCCACAAGCATCCTCTTGTTATTTCAAGCGGGGAGATCAGCTTCATATATTTTGAAACGGGAATATTCTTTTTAAAATCAACTTTCTTATTTGTAGAATAAATTTTAAAAGAAGATTTGTTTAAATCCCCTTTGATAAGATCGTAGCCGAAGTCAATAAAACTGTTTTCAGCCTCTCCCGGGATGAGAATATTAAAGCCTATTTTTTCGGAAAGTTCTGTATCTCCCGTAACATGAGGTCCGCCGGCTGCAAAAATCACGTCATATTTTTTTAACTCTTCTATCTCTCTATGAATAATAGGCAGATGAGGTGTCATAAAAGAGTATAGTATCGTATCACCGCGTCTCGGTTCAGGAATTGTTTCAGAAAGAATTATTTCCAAAGAATTATCAATCCCCTCTTTTTCCCAAATATTTAAAAGCAGAGGAATTGTAAGTCTGTTGAATGGAAATATTCTGAATATTACTCTTCTCTTTTTCATTTGATTTTTGCAAATCCTTTATGTTTTAGTATAATTGAACTTTTCCTTTTTGGAAAGTATTTTGCAATATTATGAATAAATTAAATATTTTAAAAACACTTGCTCCGGGGTTTCTGCCGTTGCTGATTTTTATAGTTGCAGATTCGATATGGGGAACGGAGATCGGATTGATTGTTGCAGTTGTTTCCGGAATTCTGGAGATGGCTTATTCATACTTTAAAGAGAAATTTCTGGATAAATTTATACTGCTTGATACCGGACTTATTGTTGCAATGGGAGGTGTTTCCATAGCTTTGAACGATCCTATCTTTTTTAAGCTTAAACCTGCCCTTATAGAATTGATTTTTTGCTTCATAATAGCAGTTTCCGTATTTTCTCCCGTAAATATGATGATAATGATGGCAAGTAGATATATGAAAAACATGAAACTCTCCGAAGAACAGATAAAGCAGATGAATTCAAGTTTGAGGGTTCTACTTTATCTTTTTTTACTTCATACTGCTCTTATTGTATATTCTGCTTTTTTTATGTCGAAAGGAGCCTGGGCATTTATAAGCGGAGGACTATTCTATATTATTTTCGGAGTTTATTTTGTTTTTGAAATATTGAGAAAAAAAATAAAACAAAAACAGATATTTGATAAGTATAAAAATGATGAATGGTTTGACATTGTTGATGAAGAAGGAAATGTAAAGGGGAAAGCTCCGAGAACTCTTTGTCACTCAGGGCCCGGAATGCTTCATCCAGTTGTGCATATGCATCTGATAGACAGCAGAAACAGAATATATCTTCAGAAGAGGAATTCAGATAAAAAAATTCAACCGGGCAAATGGGATACTGCGGTTGGTGGTCATGTTTCATCAGGGGAATCCGTTGAAGATGCTCTATTCAGGGAAACGGAAGAAGAGATAGGTTTGAAGGATATTAAGCCCCGTTTTATAGGGATGTATAAATGGGAAACGGAAATTGAGTCTGAACTTGTCTATATGTTTGTTACATTTTCCGATAAAAAGCCGTTTTTCAATACCGATGAGATTGAGGATGGAAAATTTTGGAAAATAAAAAAGATAAAAGAGAGTTTAAATGATGATATTTTTACACCGAATTTTAAACTTGAATTTGAAATCTTGCTTAAACATATTATCAGATAGATGAAAATTTATTTATTAAATCTGAAATGTATTATATCTCCGTCCTGAACCAAATATTCTTTTCCTTCAAGTCTTAAGAGTCCTTTTTCTTTAGCTTGAGCAAATCCGCCTGCATCAAGAAAATCTTTCCAATTAATGGTTTCACCTCTGATAAAACCTTGCTGAATATCGCTGTGGATCTTACCTGCTGCAATTAAAGCCGTGTCATTCTTGTTGACAGTCCACGCTTTCGTTTCATCTTTTCCAACTGTAAAAAAAGATATCAGATTCATAAGATCATAACTGTTTCTAATGAAGTTATCTCTCATATATTCATAATCATCCAATCCGTACTCATGCTGGAAGACTTTCCTGTCTTCTTCATCAAGTTCGAGGAGTTCCGTTTCTATCTTTCCGGAAAAAACATACAGGGAACTGTTTTTCCCTCTCTTTTCAAGCTGTCTGTATTTCTGATAGGAAGATTCGTCACAATTTATTATATTCATCAGAGGTTTTATTGATAAGAATTTAAAACCTCTGATAAGGTGTTCCTCTTTTTGAGAAAGTTCCATATCCCTTAACGGTACTCCATCCTCAAGAATTGATTTGAGTTTGGATAAAAGTTCAAACTCTTCAATAAGCTCTTTTGATTTCATTTTTTTTATATCCGAGGAAACTCTCTCAATACGCTTTTCAACCGTAAGGAAATCAATCGTTATAAGTTCATCCTCCATACTGTTTATGTCTCTTACAGGGTCAATTGTCCCTTTAGGATGAATGATCTCATCGTCTGAAAAACCGCGGACCATATGAATAAGTCCGTCCGCTCTTCTAATCAGATCAATAAAAGTGGAGTTTTTTGCTTCGCCGTATGAGATAGGACCGGCGTCCAGAAATTCGATCTTTGCATATACCGGCGGAGTTTCAAAATAGTCGGCAAGTTGTTTTAATCTTTCATCCGGAACATCTACTATAGCTTTATGAGACTCATTCAAAGATGTTGAAAATTTAGAGATCTCTTCATTTTTTTCGGTAAGAAGATTGTAAAGAAGTGTCTTACCTGTTTTAGGATAACCAAATATTGTAAATATCATGCAATCATTATAACCATTTTTAAGGTTCAGTCAAAAATCATTGATGTTATTTTTCAGGACATATTAATTATATTGATAAAAATGCACGGACGGAATATCCGAAAAAATATATACTGAATGCGATTAGAATATAACCGAGATATTTTGAAATTTTCACTGTCCTCTCATGGTTAAATATGTTTTTCATCTTATTTGTAATAAAAATGACGAGAGAAAAATATGATGTTGCACCTATAATAACGATTAGGACAAAAAGTATCTCATAATTTAATTGCAACGGGATTTTAATATTGAAACTTTCAAGAAATTTAAGACTGATCATCCATGATATAATTCCGAGAGGATTCACAAGAACCATTAGGAGTCCTTTTATAAATGACCATCTTTTTCTTCCACCGAGTTTGGATGTTATTTTTTCCCCTTTCTGTTCAATGAATTTTGCATCCTTAAGTGCAATAACTCCGAGAATAAATGTTATAACCGAAGTTATAAGGAAGAATATCCATTCGAGATTAAGACTTGGGTCCCTGAAAGGGGAGATACCGAAAAAAGCCGATATTGCCCAAACGGAATCTCCGATTGCAGCTCCGACTGCAATGCTGATAGCATGAGTATATTTTTTTCTTAATGCATAATGAAAAACTTCAAGATTGACCGGACCTATCGGGATACATAAAAGAAAACCGATAAAATATGCTGAGATGTAAAAAAAAATAATTGAAGACATTTAATTATTTTAACAGAAGAAATAACATTTTTAAACAAATTTATTTAAATTATTTATTAGCTGTAGATTATATTGAAAAATAGTTTTTTTTTTGTAATAATTAATCCAGAAAATTTAAGGAGGATAAATGAAATTAGAAATTAAAATTATTTTACTTTTTGTTGCATTCGTACTGATTGCCAATCCTTTCATGATGAATGCAAAAACTTTGAACAAGGGAGATGCGAATTATAAAGATCCTTTAATAGCTCTAATCCTTTCAATCCTTATTCCGGGTCTTGGTCATATGTATCTTGGACAGACAACAAAAGGATTGATCTATCTTGCTATTTACATCGGGGTATGGGTCTTAGCCAGTGTCCTTCTTTATTCAACACTTGGTGTATCATTCTTCATTGCACCTCTGGTTGCATTTGTTTGGGCGGTATGGGTAGCTCTTGATGCAATGAAAGTTGCAAAACGTTATAATGATAGGGGCGGAAAGCTGACAATGAGTGATGCTTATATTCACTCTGCAGTTACAGTAAACTGATTTAAAAAAAAGATTTAACTTTTATAAGGATGAGAGATAAGGTTATTATAGTCTTATCTCTCGTCTTTTTTTTCCTTCCGATATTTGCTTCAAAAGAAAAAGTAGTTTTCAAGGGGTTCTATTTAACTTCTCCGCCCGAAATTTCTGAAAACCATGATGTCTCTTTTATTATTTCTTTATTAAAAAACAGAGGATTTTACAAGAGTATAGATTTTGTTGAAGAAAATGGTTTTACTATTATTAAAGTGGTTGAATATCCGGTAATATCTCGAATATCCATTCTAAATCAGACTGTTTTCAGTGAAAAAAAGATTCTTCAAGAGTTTAATATTTCCATTGGAAAACAATTTAACGAATCAAAATTCAGAAAAGGACTTGAAAAACTATATAATGAATCTTCAAACCTGGGATTTACACATTTTTCTTTAAAAGAAATTAAAATAAAAAAAGATGGTGATCTGTCTCTCTATTTTAATGAAGGAATAGTAAAGAGAGTGTATGAAAAAAACAGAAAGATATCTGAAAGAACACTATCCTGTTTTTTTAATGATATTGTCGGAAAACCTTTTAACGATCTCAAAGCTAAAAAAGCTCTTGAAAAACTGCTTTATACGGAAGCTTTTTTTGAATTAAAATCAAAGGTGATTCAAAAAGGTGATTTTGTGGAGATAGAGATAGACAGCGATAAAAAAAACATCAAAAGTGTTTTTTCTAAATTAGCATATTCAATGTATTCGGGAGCGAGTATAATAAATAATATAACTTTTGTAAGAAAATCCGATTCGTTGAAATTCAGAAAAATCGCATTTGATCTTATGAATGATAAAGGAGAAAGATTATCGCGGTTAAGTATGAAAGATTCGGGTTTTAAAAGAGAGAAATTGTTCTCCGGATTTTCAACTATTTTAAATTTTGCCGATGTAAAAATTCCAAAAAGGGAAGATATAATTTTTTCAATTATTCCGAATTATTATATCAGAATAGCCGGAGGATTGGGAATATCGTTTTTTTTTAGGTCGGGTATAACTGTTTCATTAAACAATAATGATAATTTGCTTTATACAAATATTGGGACGGATATTTCATATGAGTATAAATCTCCTATGAGTGATATAAATGTAAATTTTAAGAATACTTTTGAATATTCTATAACAACAAATGGTGGAAAAATATCATTTTTATCAAGAATAGAACGTGATGAACCTTCATATGGAGTTTATATAGAGGGATTTGCCTCCAAATATTTCGGCAATAATGACGGTATTGTTTTAATGAACTATTTAAATAACAGGTTCAGAGGAGTTATAACTACCGAAGAGTTTGTTCGGAAGGAATTTGTATATTTGTATTTAGAGTTAAATGGTGGTTTCGTGGACGGATTCATTAAACCCGGTATTTTTTATCGGTTTTTATCTCCCGGGAAAAATAAACATTTATACGGCTTGAATACCTTAATAAATATTCTAAAAATCCCGTTTAATCTTAAACTTTTTTTGGTTGATAAGAAGATTAATCTTATAATAGGATTGAATTTTTCAATATAATGGTCTATTAATATAAGAAAAAAAATGAGAAAAAAAAAGACTACAAAACTGCAAAGGATTGATAAATATCTTTATAAAAATTCATATCTTTATAAAGCGGGGAAAAAAATCCTGAAAACAAAGATAGGAAAGACGGTTACAATATTGCTTCTTTCATATTTTATCACTGTTTTTGCTATTAACTACTATAACAAAAGAGAGATCATCTCTTTTGTTCAGAATTGGCAGTTAATGCAGAACCAAGGGAATTATACGGAATTTATATATTGTATTGATATGAGTGAAAAAAATGTCTATAAAGCGTCTTTTCCGGATTGGAAGGAACTTTTTTTTGAAGAGGGAATAAAACTCTCTATAGAGAAGATTAACGTTTCCATAGAAAAAAACGGAGAGTATATAGTTAATCTTATGGTTGAATTTATAAAGAATGATAGAATTATAAATAAGTTTAACGGTGATATTTTTATTATAAAAAAAAGTGGAAAATTTAAAATTTACAGGTTGAGAACATGAAAAGAGTAATAATATTTATATTTTTGCTGACGCATTTTCTACCGGCTATAACGTCAAATGATATTTTCGGAAGATTTTCAGATAATTTAAAAAAAATAAAATCTATTAAAGCCGATATGGAGATAGAGATAAAACAGGGAGAAAATTACAATTTTCTCAAAATTAAATATATTAATAAGGGAGATAAAACATTTATGAAAGCTCCTCCACCCGGTTCGTTCACACTTGTTTCAAACGGGAAAAGTGCTTTTTTCTATATCCCAAGAACAAAAACCGTCTATCTGTATGATCCTTCGGATAAAAATCTTCAATATAAAGATCCTGTTAATGAACAGAAAAAATTTTATAAAGGTTTAAGAGATATTAAAAAGGTGGGGGATAAGTTTCTCGGATGGAAAAAAGTTGAAGTCTTTGAAGCGAAACCGGGTGACCGAAGTAGATTTATTTCAAAATTCTTAATATGGACGGATGTTAAAAACGGTATGCTGTATAAACTCGAAACTTTTGATATGAACGGGAAGATCACAAGCAGGATCGAATTTAAAAAATATAAAAGGTTCGGAGACATTTGGTTAAGTTTGCAGACTTTAAATTGGTCAAAAAGCGATCTCCTTGTGACGAGAACAAAATCTCTGTTGAAAAATGTAAAAATAAATGAAAAAATTGATGATTCTATTTTTAATTTCAAAGCACCAAAGGGTTCTAAAATCAAAGATTATACAAATAAGATTTTAAGCGGCGGAAAATAGATGAACCAAAGTGAGGAGAAATATTCCTCCTCACTTTCTCAAATAGTTTATTTGCTAAAGATCAAGATCTATTGAATCTTTGGTTTTCTTTCTTCTTTTTGCTTCCATTCTATCCCATCTTTTCATACATCTGGGATATTTAACTTTTCCGAGAGAGCATTTTAAATATTCCGAAATATAAACGATACATGCTCTTATCGCTTTTCCGACCGGAGTTTTTTTGGCATCTGCACCACCGATTGAAAAATTTCTAAGAGAAAGTCCTGCTCCGATAGCTTTTCCTTTAGCCTTAGCTTCGATTGTTCTTGCATCAACGATCTCACCGGTTTCGGAATCGATTACTTTTACGTCAACCGCAATATATGCTTTTGTTTTCTTTCCACCGAGACTTATTCCCTTAAATCTGATTTTACCGCCGGTTGAAGAAGTTTTTTCAAAAGCAGATAC
Source organism: uncultured Clostridia bacterium (assembly GCA_964633415.1). Classification (GTDB taxonomy): domain Bacteria; phylum Acidobacteriota; class Aminicenantia; order UBA2199; family UBA2199; genus CAZNLS01. Next base: position 33,794 of record CAZWFY010000012.1, read on the forward strand.
CGTTCCGGCTATCAGATATTTAGCTCCCTTTATCCTTCTCATCTTTACCAATGTTCTCTTGCTGACTCTACCTGAAGCACTAAGATCCTGTTCCGAAAAAACAGCTCCGATCTCTTTTCTTTCAAGCACCTGGAAAGCTTTTGTGCTGAACAGTTCGGAGATAAGCATATCCTGAAGTTCGGTTGCAACTTTATTATTCCATCTCCAGAAGCTTGTTCCGGCTACAGTATTCGTAAATCTGAGTACACCCAATCTCGGTTTTTCCGCTAACAAATTAACAGATAAAGATCCAAGAAGAATAAGAATTGTTAAAATAATTACTGTTTTTTTCATCAAACCTCCTGATTTTGATCTTATTATAAAGAACAGAAAAAAAAAATCAAATGGAATATTATCTTTAATAAAGATAGTTTAAATCATAAAATTTGTTGAAAGATATACTGATTTGTGAATGAAAAAGTGAACTTGCCGGAGGGGGGAATCGAACCCCCACGAGGTTGCCCTCCCGGGATTTTAAGTCCCGTGCGTCTGCCTATTCCGCCACCCCGGCTTTTTTGAAAAAAAATAATAACATAATTTTTAAATCCCGACAATAGCTGATGAAAATTCTCTTATGAGGGAACGCCCATATGGATTCGCCCATATGGATTCGTGCATATTACTCATGTATGTTTTAATATTTTAGCCCAATATATGTTTTTTGATTTATTTTTCACGATCAATCTAAAATCATTAATATATAAAATGCTGTATCCTTTCAGGAAAGGAAGAGCTTCTTTTTTATTTCCCCATAAATCGACAATAATATCAGGCTTAAATCTTCCTAATGAGTATTTATAGTTCCATTTCAAATGCCCGGGATAAAAAAAGCTATACTTTGAATTTAACGTGTTATTATATTTGAATAGATTCTTATTTTCTTCAAAAATCCTCATTTTGCCTTTTGCAATAAATTTATCATTTTTACCTAAAAGGTCGATATATTTGTGATCAAAAAAATATGGCATAACTCCGGCTGTAACAACTGCTATTACAGCTTTTTTATTTGAAATTTTGTTGATTTCCATACCTAACTCAATTTTTAATTTAATTTCCCAAACTTCAAAAGGTGATTCTTGTAATAGCCAGTCTCTTGCTTGCGATAGTCCGTAGGGCGTATTAAACCTGATAAATGAAATCAACATGGTTAATATGAGAATTGTTTTTGTTAATAATCTTCGATTTGCAAAAAAAATAAATTTGTTTGTAATGAATAAATATATGCGATATATAGACAGTGAAAAAAGCATAAAAAACAAGGGCATAATTATAACAATAAATCTATTACAGATCCTCCACCATTCCCATGCATCGCCACCGACATATATGCTGTAAAATATTTGACCCAATATTAAAATTAGAAAAAATTTTATATATTTTGATCTCACAAAAATGATTGAAAAAAAAGGTATTATAAAAAGAAATAAGTTGGAATTTTTCATAAATAAGAAAAAACTTATCATTCCCCTGCTCAACCTCAGGAAAAAGGGATAACCGCTTATCTTCAGATAATATGTATTCGGAAGAATATCTCCATAATATAAAAATCTAAATATAGTTGTCCCTGCTATTACAATAATTAGTGGTAGCGTGTATATTAGAATCTCTTTTAGATTATTTTTTTTCGAAAAGAATTCAAAAAACAGGAATAGAATGTATGGGATTATTAAATCCAATCTTAATAATATTCCGATAGCAAGTAATAAAAACGAAAAGTATTGCTTATTTTCATTATTTGAATTTACCAAATACTTATAAATGGAAAAATTCAATATCAGAACAATTGCACTTATTTCAAATCCATGAATTGCCCAGTAATTTAAAGGGAAATAAAATGCTGACAAAATTAACGAAGAAATTACAATAAACGAATTTTTATTAAAGATCAATTCCGATATTTTTTTAATAATAAAAAGATTTAACAATAAAAAAAACAATCCTATTATTTGTACAACCAAACTTATTGAATTTATAGGTATAGGTAACAAATGTACAATAGCCATCAATAAAACCCACAGCAGATTTGAGTAACCTTCAACCTTAACGGCACCTTTTTCCCAAACTAGCCCATCGCCATTTGCAAGATTCTTTGCATATTTCATAGATATCATTTGATCATCTGCCAATGAAAAATACCTATGACCCTCAATAAGAAAACTTGTATTGTAAATTAATATACTATTGTAAACAATAAAAGTCAGTATAATTATAGTAAAAAACAAATTGTTATTTTTTTGCATATTCATAATCTTTTTGTAAAAAAAATACAAAACGCTAATAATTATGCATTGCTGTAATTGTATTGTCAATTTAATGGGTGTCCTTTAAATCGGAAGTTGATTAAACTTTTTTTTCCGTGTAATATAATTAATGCACTTGAAACAGGAGGTGAAGGATGGCTAAAGGAAGAGATAAAGCAAAAAAGGATAATAAGAAAAAAGCTCAGAAAACTTTAAAAGAGAAAAGAAAGGAAAAAAAAGATAAAAAGAACAGAACTGAACAATCGTACGAAGTATAGTTTTCTAATAAAAAAATTTAATTCTATATAACTATAGATCATTTAAAACATCAGATAAAAAAACGTTTGGTTGAGAATTTATTTATTTATTTTTTCGTGAAGTTTATTTATATCATCCTCACTGCCAAGCACTATAAGAATATCACTCTCTTTAATAATAAAATCTCCTCCCGGATTTAATGTCAGACCAAAATCTGATGACCCGTTGCTGTAAACCGAATTTTTATCGGGAATTATCTGTTTGATGGCAATAACATTAATATTGTATTTATTTCTTATTCTTAAATCCTGAAGTGTTTTTCCTATAAAAAGATCAGGAGGGGCGAGTTCCTCGATCACAAAGCCTGATTGAAGCGGAATATAATCCATAAGATTCGGTGAGTTAATCTGACTTGCAATTTTTGCGGCAACATCTTTTTCAGGAAAGATTATCTGAGTTGCACCCACAAGTTCGAGAATTTTTTCATGATCGTTTGAAAGAGCTTTTGCTATTATACAATCTAAACCGAGCTCCTTTAAGATGTGGACGGTAAGTATACTTGATTCCAGATCGGGTCCGCTTGCAACGACTGCACAATCAACTTCGGTTATACCGGTTGAAAGCAGATTATCTTTACTTGCTGCATCCATTGTAACGGGTTGAGCCACTATGTCTTTTACTTCATTGACTTTGTTCGGATCCAAATCTATTGCGATGATCTCACAGTTTTTCTTTGCAAGAGATTTAACAAGATTCATTCCGAAACTGCCGAGTCCGATAACGGCAATCTTTTTCATTTTGAACTCCTTTAGCCTATCATTATATTTTCTTCCGGGTAATTATAAATAGCTTTTGACTCTTTTCTGCTCATTGCAAGAAGAATTGTCAAAGGACCTATCCTTCCGATAAACATGGTAACCATTATAACAATTTTTGAAAGTATTGTTAACTTTGTCGTAACTCCTAGGCTTAATCCGACAGTGCCGAAAGCAGATACTGTCTCAAACAGAAGGTCGCTCATGCTGTTACCTTTATCAAAGGTCAATACCAGTAAAAATGCCATAGAAATAAGTAAAAATGATATTATTATTACGATAAATGCTTTTTCAATTGTATGTTGGGGAACTTTCCTGTAAAAAATATTAATATCTTTATGCCCCTTGATTTTTGATCTGAAATAGGAGAGAACTATTCCGGCAGAAGTGGTTTTAACTCCACCGCCTGTTGATCCGGGTGATGCTCCGATAAACATCAAGATCAACAGAATGAAAATTGAAGCAAATGAGAAATACTGAAGATTCAATGTGTTAAATCCTGCAGTTCTTGCGGAAACCGAATGGAAAAGTGCAGATAGAATCCTTTCTCCCGTAGAGAGTGATCTTCCGCCGCCTTTTAATTCTTCAACAATAATAATTATAAAACCTGCTAATATTAGAATAAGGCTTGTTATAAGAACAAGTTTTGAGTGAAGAGAAAATCTCGTGAATTTTTTCCTTTTAAAAAATTTCATAAATATTTCATTCATAACGAGAAAGCCGAGTCCTCCGAGAATTATCAGAACCATAAGTGTAATATTGATAGAAGCATTGGACGTATAATTTTCAAAATTATTTGAAAAAATTGAAAAACCGGCATTGCAGAATGCGGAAACGGAATGGAAAAGGGATGAGAAAAAACGTTCTCCGGAATCAAGATCGGTAAATTCAAACCAGAGGAAAAGAGTTCCTAAAAGCTCAATGATCAGAGTCATAAAAACAATTTTTCTTATCATATCTTTTATGTCTTTATAATTTCCAGTTGTAAAATCATTTTCCACAATAAGTTTTCCCGTTAATGATATTTTTTTGCCGAGTATCAGGATAGTCAAGGTTGAAAATGTCATAAATCCAAGACCGCCGATCTGAATGAGAATAAGAATAATTGACTTTCCGAAAGTTGTGAAAAATTTTGCGGTATCAACCACAATTAGTCCTGTTACAGTTATTGCAGATGTAGCTGTAAACATAGCATCTGAAAACTTCATATGACCTGCAACGGTTGAGATCGGAAGCATAAGAAGAAATGAACCTATTAGGATAGGAATAAGAAATGTTAATATAATTGTAATTGAAAGTGATCTTTTCATGTTTTCTTTACCGTATTACCGGAGTTCCAGTATCTGAAGAAAAACTTCCCGAGGAATATTTTGGAATTAACGGGACCGAAAATCCTTGAATCTTTACTTGAATTTCTATTGTCACCCATCAGATAAAAAGAGTTTTTAGGGATCTTTATTTTATTAATATTTACAGAATTAAATATAACATCACCATATTGAAATAAAAAAGGTTGAAAAAGTTTTTGTCCGTTAATAAAAACCGTTCCTTTTTTTATAGATATCTCTTCCCCCGGAAGAGCTATAATTCTTTTAATCACTCTATCTGTTGTATTTAAAGGATTTCTGAAAACAATAATATCAAATCTTTTTAGATTTTTTCGGTTGAATTTTTTGATTACAATTATTCTGTCTCCATTATTTAGTGCCGGAGACATCGAATTCCCCTGGATCTGAAAAGGTAAAAAAAGATATAAAAAAATAACAACAGTTATAATTGCAGCAATCATGATACTCGCTAAAATATTTTTTATAGTACTGAAATTTCCTTTTCTACCCATATTTTCGCATTCTATTCTAATACTTATTAGGTGTCAAGATAATGTTTACCTTATGAATCGAGTGATGTATAATTCTCTATGATTTCACCATTTCAGGATATTAAACGAGAAGAGGTTCCCGATAAAATCTTACTTATTCCTTTTTTCCCTGAAAAAAAATATTTTTCTAAAATAAGAGATCATGCAATTAAGTTGAAAAAGGTCTTATTTAGTGAATTCATTTTCTTTGATCATATGATGGTAATAACCGGATTCTTCGGATATCCTGCGGTATTAACTGTTCTTGAGTTTGTAGCAAATATTAAAGAGAAAGATCTATTTTTCATAGGGACTGCCGGAGGTATTAACAGAGAATTAGATGGACCTGTCGTCTTAAATGTTCAAGAGATATTCCCTGATGAAGCAATAAAATCTCTTTCGGATAAGAAAAGTTTTAAGATGACAAGGGATTATAAAACTTTATATAGAAATAGTTCCGGTGTTACCGTTGATATTATACAACGTGAGACTCCCGATTGGGTCAGCGAACAAAAGAAAAAAGGAATGGATTTTGTAGAGATGGAGATATTCCCGATTGCGTCATTAATGGATAGAGGATTTGAAGCAAGAGTTATACTGACTGATGCCGTTACAGAAAGGGGAATTCAATCCTTTGGAGATAAAAAGAGAATAAAAGAACTCTTTATTGAGCAATTTGAAATTTTCGGAGGAATATAATGGATAAAGTTATTCTTACAAAACGTTTTCATAATGAAGTAGTAAAAAAACTGGAAAATGAATTTGAACTGATAATTGCAGAGGAAACCGATACTCCTTTTTTACAACTAATTGAAGAGAATAGTGATTGCAAAGCATTGATACCTTTTCTTTCCGATAAAGTGGATAAGAGTGTCATAAATAGTTTTCCCGATTTGAAGGTTATTTCTAATTATGCGGTAGGTTATAACAATATTGACGTTAATGAAGCACGGAGAAGGGGAATTTATGTGACAAATACTCCCGATATATTAACCGATGCCACTGCGGATCTTACATTTGCTTTGATATTGGCAGTTGCGAGAAAAATTCCGGAGTCGGATGGATTTATGAGAAACGGAAATTTTAAAGGTTGGGGAGCCAATCTTTTTCTCGGGAAAGAGTTGAAAGGTGCTGTTCTCGGAATAGTGGGACTTGGGAAAATCGGTACTGCCGTTGCAGAAAGGGCAATAGGATTCGGAATGGAAGTTATCTATTTTTCAAGATCGCTTAAGCCGGAATTGGAGAGTAAATTTGGTTTTGAAAGTGTTGGATTTAAAGAGTTGATCGAAAGATCGGATATAATTTCACTTCATCTTCCATACAGTGAAGAAGTTCATCATATGTTTAATAAAGATGTTTTTTGCAATATGAAAAAAGATTCAATATTTATAAATGTTGCGAGAGGAGCCATTGTCAATGAGGAAGATCTGACTGATTCACTTGAAGAGGGCAGACTGTCCGGAGCGGGATTGGATGTTTTTGAGTTTGAGCCTCTTGTTAATAAAAGACTTACAAAACTGAACAATGTTGTAATGACACCGCATATCGGCTCGGCAACTTTTAAAGCAAGACTTGGAATGGCTGAGAAAGTTTATAATAATGTTAAAGCCGCTTTGTCGGGAGATATTCCGCCTGATCTTGTGCGTGAGTTAAGGAAAAAAGGAGGAGAATTATGAGAAAGAAAATTTATATTTTTACAACTGTTTTAATTTTACTGGCTTTTAGTCTTTTTTCGGAAAAGTATAAAAATCACGATCTTACAATAAAGCTGAAACCTACAAAGCATTTTATTGAAGTTAATGATAAGATCGATATCGGTAATACTTTTAAGGGGAAAAAGATCCATTTTCTTCTTCATGGGAATCTGTCGATTCTGTTTCATTCAAAGAATGTAAAGATAACGGAAAAAAACGGTGAGATAAGATCAAAATTCTTCGGGATCAATACTTCCGAGTTTAAAATAAGTGATAAAATTCCTATCAAACACTATTCCGTTGAGTTTTTAAACAGTGAATCATCATTTAGTCTTAAATACAGCGGAGTCATAAATCATCCGCTAAAAATGTCGGGAGCCGAATATTCACGTGGTTTTAGTGAAACTCCCGGCATAATTTGTGAAAAAGGTGTCTATCTTTCCGGTTCTTCATTCTGGATTCCGTGGTTTGATGATAATCTTGTCACCTATAAAATGAAAGTGAATCTGATACCGGGATGGAGTTCCGTTTCCCAGGGAAAGAAGCTTAAGTTTAAATCAGAGAAAGGATCGTTAGTTTCTGGATGGGATTCAAGAGAACCTATGGATGAAATTTATCTTATCGCTGCAAAATTTGCCAAATACAAAGAGAAGATAAACGGCGTGAATATTTTTGCATTCCTTAGAAATCCGGATAAAAATTTAGCCGAAAAATATATAAAAACAACAGGGCAATATATGACAATGTATGAAAAACTGATAGGAAAGTATCCCTATTCGAAGTTTGCCCTGATCGAAAATTTTTGGGAGACCGGTTACGGAATGGCATCTTTTACTCTTCTTGGACCGAAAATAATCAGATTCCCCTTCATACTTCACTCATCATATCCTCATGAATTGCTTCATAATTGGTGGGGAAACAGTGTATTTGTTGATTATAAGAAGGGAAATTGGTGTGAAGGGATAACTGTTTTTATGGCTGATCATCTAATTAAAGAGCAGAGAGGACAGGGGGCCGAATACAGAAGAGATACGATTAAAGCGTTCAAGGATTATGTGAACAGTGAGAATGAATTTCCGGTTTATAAGTTTAGAGCAAGGTATGATTCCGCTTCTTCTGCAATTGGATATGGAAAGGTAATGATGATGTTTAATATGCTGAGGTTAAAATTGGGTGATAAGGTTTTTCTTAATTCCATCAGAGATTTTTATAAAGTAAATAAGTTTAAAAAAGCCACATTTGCGGATATAAGAAGAGCTTTTGAAAATATAAGCGGCAAAGATCTTAAACGATTTTTTAACCAGTGGGTATACAGAAAAGGTACACCGTTTTTAAAACTTGACAAAGTTAAGGTCAAAAAGAGCGGAAAAGAGTTCGATATATCATTTTCAATTTCACAGAATGGAGTGAAAAAACCATATCAGTATGATATCCCGGTGTATATATATGTCAAAGGTGAGAAAAGTGTTGGTAGAAGAGTTGTCCAATTGAACGGATTAAAAGGTTCTTTTGGTTTTCATCTAAAAAACGAACCTCTGAAGATAGCAATTGATCCTATGTTTGATATATTCAGGATCTTATCGGATAAAGAGATCCCTTCAACCTTTTCAAAAATTTTCGGATCAAAAAAGATCACTATAATATTACCCGATGATAGATCGGAGAAAATTACATCTTATTATAAAGACCTGGCAGATATCTGGTCTAAAGAGAGCAGGGGAAAAATAAAAACTGTTTATGATTCCGATATAAAAAAGATCCCCTCGGATAGATCGGTATGGATTTTCGGTTGGAATAATAGTTTTAAAAAAGTAGTCAATGAGCTTGTGCAAAAGCATAACGGCAGTTTTGATAAAGAATATTTAAAATTATTTAAAAAGAGATTCAGTAAAAACAGTAATAGTCTGGTTCTGTCATTTAAAAATCCTGCAAATACTAAATTTAGTATAAATTTTCTCTCAACCGATATGAAGGAGGCAATTCCGGGACTCGCAAGAAAACTTCCTCACTACGGGAAATACAGCTACCTTGCTTTTAGCGGAGATGAACCTTCGATTAACTTCAAAGGTCAGTGGAATATTTCGGACTCCCCTTTGGTCAAGATTCTAAGCAAAGGGAATATTGCAGGATATAAGATCCCGAAGAGGAGAGCACTCGGTTATCTCGAACCTCTTTTTTCTAAAAAAAATATGAAGGAGAATCTTGAATTTTTAGCTTCTTTGAAATTAAAAGGAAGAGGTCTCGGAACTCCCGAGCTTGATATAGCTGCAGATTATATTAGAGATAGGTTTAAACAATACGGATTAATACCGGGTGGTGATAATGGAAGCTATTTTCAAAAATGGATGGAAAAAGTTTCAAAATTTCCTAAAAAAATAGAACTAAAAAATGTTATAGGGATAATAAAAGGAACTAATGAAGAATTAAAAGATCAGGCGGTTGTGGTTTCTGCACATTATGATCATCTCGGACTCGGATGGCCCGATGTGAGAAAGGGAAATGAAGGAAAGATCCATCCGGGAGCAGATGATAATGCAAGCGGAATTTCCCTTATTCTTGAATTGGCAAGAACTCTCGGAAAAAGTTATTCTCCTGAGAGAACAATTATATTTGTCGCTTTCACGGGAGAGGAGAACGGATTGATGGGTTCCCGTCATTTTGTGAAATTTTATAAAAATATTCCTGTGAAAAATATTATAGCCGATCTGAATATTGATACTGTCGGAAGACTTAATGAAAAGAAACCCATGATAATAGGGGGAACTTCTGCAAAGGAGTGGAAATTCATTTTTATGGGAATAGGTTTTACTACCGGAGTTGAGACGGATCTTGTAATGCAGGATCTTGATGCAAGTGATCAGGTAAGTTTTATAAGAGCCGGGATTCCCGCAATTCAGATATTCTCAGGTCCTCATACCGATTATCACAAACCTACAGATACAGTTGATAAGATTGATTATAAGGGAATGGTTAAGATTGCTTCCATTTCCAAAGAGGCGATCGTATATCTTGCTGAGAGAAAACAGTTTCTCACATTTACGGGGAAAAGATCAGGTATATCAGAAAAGAAAAGCAAAACATCAGATAAGAGTAAAGATAGTGTAAAACCGAGTATAGGAATAATGCCCGATTTTAGTTTTAACGGTAAAGGAGTTAAAGTTGCAATGGTCATAACAAAGAATGGAATAGGGGATAACCTTGCGAAAGGAGATATTATAACTGATTTTAACGGAGTCGCAATTAAAGATTTGAGAAGTTATACAACGGAACTCTACAAATATAAACCGGGAGAAGTGATAAAACTTAAAGTGTTAAGAAAAGGGAATATTTCAATAATAAAGATAAAACTTAGATCGAGATAGACAGGGATTTTTGTTTTATCTCCGGATAAGTTTTCCGAGAAGCGGAGTTTTTACCGAGATTGCTCCATATGGGCAGATTTCCTGACAGCAGTAACATCTTATGCATCTATTATAATCATGAACCGGAGGTTTGGATGTATCATCATCTTTCCAGTTAACCGCTTTAGGGTCTGTAGGGCATTGAAGAACGCATTTTCCGCAATTTTTGCATAGATCATAATCAATTACCGGTTTGGGAGAGATAATATTTTTTAAAAAGAAGGGAAAATGTTTTTTTGAATCGAATTTTTCATAAGGTTTTCTTTCAACCTTAAAATCATCTTTTCTATAATCATTCAACTTATCTCCAATTATATCTATTTCATTAAGATCGGATGTTCCGAGCCCGTATTTATGACCGAGCTTTATTGTCGGTACAAATGAGGGGTTTAGTCCGATAAGTTTACAAAATACCGTATCAAGAGCAACAGGATCAGTAGAAAACAACAATACATTCATTGGAACCGGGTTTCCGCTTCTCGGTCCGTTACCTTCCATTGCCATAATTCCATCCATTATGAATAATTTAGGTTTAATGAAATTGTTGATATCTATCAGCATTTTTGAAAAGTCTTCTATATCAGGCATTTTTACATGAAATTCTCCCTTAAGAATTCCCGGGACACATCCGAACTGGTTCTTAACCGCTCCTGTTATTCTTGTCAGAGCATGGGTTTTCATCTTTGAAATACTTATCAAAGAGTCGATATTGCCAATCCCTTTGGATAGAGGAAGCCTTTTAAGAAGAATTCCCTGTGGGTATTGTTGATTATCTACTCCTTTGAAATCGGCAGTTTTAATTCCGAGAGAGTCCGCCACTTTTTTTATTCCTGATATTTTTGCAGCCTTTTCGAGGCTTCCGAATGCAGGGGAATCACCGTATGAAAGAGATAAATTTCCTTCCGAAGAGAGAATCTCTCCAATTGCTCTGAAGACTTCGGGGTGGGTCGTAACACATTTTTCAGGCTTTTCTCCAGTCAACAAATTGGGTTTTAAGAGAATTCTATCGTTGGAATTTAATAATTGCGAAAAACCTCCGAGTAGATTAATCCCTCTTAATACCGAATCGTATACATTTTCGTGATCATAGCTGTTACAGCCGATTAAAGAAACTTTTGACACTAAAATGTTTCCGATGAATAATTTGAATCATCGCTCTCATTTCCATTATTATCAACCGAAGTAACGGAATAGAAATATCTAATACCCTTCTTTACTTTTTTATCTTTAAATTTATGCTCTGTTATTTTATCGGCAATTAATACAAAGTTACCGTTTTTTCCGCTTTTCCTATATACTCTGTAATAAGCCAGGTCATTATCGGAAACCGGACTCCAAGAAACGAAAATAAATTTATTAGCCTTAAAAGCCGTCACATTACCCGGTATTTCCGGAGGAAATTTATCCTGAATATCAATTTTTACAATATTTGATTTTTCACTATAAACATTATCGGAAATAATAACGGTTACATAATAGAAGTATGTTCCGTTTACCCCAGAATCGGAATCTTCAAAACTATTTTCTACAATTTTATCTTTGTTGATCCTGATAAAATCGGGAATCTTTTTTGAAGGTTCTGTTGCAATAATTTTTCTGAAAATCTTATATCCGGTAATTTCGGTAATATTATTACCGATTATATCTTTGGACGGTTTACTCCATTTTAAAAGAATAGTTTTTGATTCTAAAGAAACTTTTAAATCTTCGATTGGAAAGATTGGGATTTTAGTGACAATATTCACTATTTTTCCCATAGGAGATTTTTTCTTTCCGTATTTATATCTGATACTGAAATAGTAAGTTTTACCGTCAAGTTTTGCTACTTTAAACGGAATGTCTATAGTGTAGAGATCATTCATCTTTTCAATTTTATTCTGCTCTGTTTTATAAATGATCTTTGATTTCTTACGGAATTTTTTATAAGGATAATCCGTATTTGAGAAATAGATATAAACTTTGCCGATATTTTCAGGATTTAATGTTGTTGAATTATCACTTAAAAATCCAGGATAATTCCATTTTATTCTTATATTGTTTCCAATCTGTTTAACTTTGATCCCTTTAACTTCCACCGGAAGGATTTCAGGTTCAAGCCTTAGATCGGCTTTTTTCCCACAAGCCGTGACGGATATGATCTGAGTGAAAAGAAAAATAAGAAGCCAAAACGAATATTTAATACTTTTCATAATTCTCTCCTGAATTTATAAAATATATTTACTTAAATCAGTATCTGTAACAATATCCTCTATCTTTTCTTTTACATATTTTCTGTCTATTCTGACTTTCCCCGAGTTTACATCGGAAGCATCAAAAGATATCTCTTCCATGACTTTTTCCATTATTGTATGAAGTCTTCTCGCTCCGATATTCTCTGCAGTCGAATTTATCTCTTCGGCAACAGATGATATCTCTTCAATGGCATCATCTGTAAACTCTATTGCAACACCTTCGGTTCCTATCAGTTGAATATACTGTTTTGTAAGAGCATTTTTGGGCTCTTTTAATATTCTGATAAAATCATCTCTTGATAAAGAATCCAACTCCACCCTAATTGGGAATCTGCCCTGTAATTCGGGAATCATATCGGATGGTTTGGAGACGTGAAATGCACCTGCACCGATAAAAAGAATATGATCTGTTTTTACCATTCCATATCTTGTATTTACCGTAGTTCCCTCAATAATAGGCAGGAGATCGCGCTGAACTCCTTCTCGGGAGACCATAGGACCTCCGGCACTTCCCTCTCTTCCGGCTATTTTATCAATCTCATCGAGGAAAACTATACCCATCTGCTCAGCTCTTTTTATTGCGATCTTAGCTATCTCATCCATATCCAACAATCTGTTCTGCTCTTCATTAAAAAGGTATTCAAAAGCATCTTTGACACTCATTTTTCTTTTTTTGTTTTTCCCGCCGCCGAACATATTCGGCATCATTTCACCTATGGTAATCCCGATCTCCTCAACACCTGAAGATGAAAAAATTTCAAACGGAGTGGTCATTGCGGATTTAACTTCAATTTCAACAGTTTTATCATTCAACTTTCCCTCTTCAAAGAGTTTTTTTAATTTCTCTCTCGTTGAGTTATTTTCATTTATATCAATATTAAGGTCTGCCGCAGGACCTTTAACTTTTTTGGGAGGAGGAAGAAGAATTGAAAGTATACGCTCTTCCGCATTTTTCCGTGCTTTCTCTTTGTTAAATTTCATTTTTTCCGCTTTAACAAGATCTATTGAGATTCTGACCAGATCGCGAACTATAGATTCGACGTCTCTGCCCACATAACCTACTTCGGTAAACTTGGAGGCTTCTATCTTAATAAAGGGGGATTTTGTCAGTTTGGCAAGTCTTCTCGCTATCTCTGTTTTCCCAACTCCGGTCGGTCCGATCATTAATATATTTTTCGGAATTATATCATCTGCTATATCTTTGGGAAGTTTCTGCCTTCTAAATCTGTTTCTCAAAGCGATTGCCACTGCTTTTTTTGCTTTATCCTGTCCGACTATGTAAATATCCAACTCTTTAACTATCTCTTTCGGTGTAAGATCATTTTTATCCGTATTCAACTTTTCAGCCATTATAACTCCTCAATTGTAAAATTATTGTTTGTATAGATACAAATCCCGGCTGCAATTTCAAGAGATTTTTCAACGATATCTTTTGCATCAAGTTTTGAAAATCTTTTTAATGCGAGAGCGGCGGAATGTGCATAAGGACCTCCCGATCCTATTGTTAAAATATCTTCATCCGGTTCAATAATATCTCCGGAACCAGACAGAATAAAAAGATGATCATTATTGGCAACTATTAACATTGCTTCAAGACGGCGTAAAATTTTATCGGTTCTCCACTCTTTTGAGAGTTCGATCGATGCTCTTGATATATTTCCGTTATACTCTTCAAGTTTTACTTCAAATCTCTGAAAGAGTGAAAATGCATCTGATGTTGAGCCGGCAAATCCGGCAAGTATTTTCCCGTTATAAAGTCTTCTTATCTTTTTTGCACCGTGCTTTAAAACAGTATTTTGCAATGAAACCTGCCCGTCTGCACCGATAACAACTTTATTTTTATGTTTTACACAGATTACCGTTGTACTGATAATTTTATTTTTCATTGGCTGATTTTAGTATTTTTCGGTTTTATAGTCAAATTGAATGTTTTTCTTTTCAATATATCATGATCTTTTTTTGACATAAAAGAGTGAATGATTTTTTTGATTACATATTAAAGAAATTATGATAATATTTCATTTAATAAAATGAGCTTTAACGAACTTATCGGAAATGAAAAGATAAAAAGAATCCTGCGTTCATATATTAAAAATAGAGGAATTCCATTCAGTCTGATATTTTCCGGTCCTGAAAGTGCGGGACTCAGCTCTTTTGCTTTGGCTTTTGCAAAAGCCGTTAATTGCCGAAAGAGTGATGAGGATTTTTGTGATAAATGCGACAGCTGTATTGAAATTTCGAAGGGGATATATCCCGATGTCACTATTATATATCCCGAAGGTCAGTTTTATAAAAAAGATCAGATCAAATATCTAATAGAGGATAACAGGAAAAGACCTTTAAAGAGTGAAAAGAAGATATATATTATCAGCGATGCTTCCATGATGAACGAAAATTCATCAAATGCCTTTTTAAAAGTTCTCGAAGAGCCCTCACCATCGACAATTTTTATTCTTCTAACCAACCATTTTAACTTGCTTCTTCCGACAATCAGGTCGAGATGTCAGGTTTTACAATTCTATCATCCGTCAAAGAGCGAACTTGTGAGACACTATAAGAAAATGGGTTATGATAAGGAAAAAATTGATCTTCTCTCTTCACTCAGCCAATATGGCAGATTATTTAATCTTGAAGATAACTATTTTAATTTTCTTGAAAACAGAATGAAAAAGCTTCAGATACTTGAGAAATTGCTTAGAGATCAGAAAGTTGAAGATGTTCTTCTTTTTCTTTTTGATCTAAGTAAAGCGAGAAGTAAATTCATATCTGTCTTTGAAGAGATGGTTAATTTGATTTCTCTCTATCTTCGAGATATAATAATTATCAAGATAGGATTGGAAAGAGATCTTATTATAAATATTGATTTTATTGAAAAATTTGAAGAATTAAAGGAATATATAACTATTGAAAAGGGTTTGACTTTGATCAGAAGAATGGAATATATACTCAGGGATGTCAAAAGGAATTTAAATTCCAAAGTGTTGATTCAAGAGTTCATTAATAGTTATGTTTAAGAGGTTATTTTATGTTTAGAGTTTTAACGGTTCAGATAGAATATAGGAAAGATATTTATCATTTTAAGACAGAAGATGAAAAAATAAAGCCTGATGATTTTGTGATAGTGGATTCTCTTCTCGGTGAGGAGTTGGGAAGAGTAAGGAAAACATTCGGGATCAAATTCAATAAGATAAAGAAAGCGGTAAACATTCCCGAAATAATCAGAGTGGCTACCGGTGAAGATATTGAAAAATACAAGAAGAGAAAAGAGGAAGAGGATGAAGCGTATGATTTCTGTCTTTCCAAAATAAAAGAGAGAGAGATCCCGATAAAACTGGTAAGGGTATCTTTCTCAAATATCGAGAGAAAAGCTGTCTTTTTTTTTACGTCTGAAGGCAGGATAGATTTCAGAGATATTGTTAAGGATCTAGCTAAGAGAATAAAAAAAAGAATTGAGATGAAGCAGATCGGTATCAGAGATGAGGCAAAGATGACCGGAGGGATCGGGATCTGCGGAAGGCAGTTGTGCTGCAAAACTTTTCTCTCAAATATTGAACCGATTACACTTCAAATGGCTAAAAAACAGAATATCCGGGTTAATCCGCTTAAAATATCTGGTCAATGCGGCAGATTGATGTGCTGTCTTTCATACGAGGACGATTACGGCGGCAGAGTCTATATTGAAGATCAGGATGAACTTGTCGGTTATGATGAGGAACAGGATATTTAATCGGATATAGATAAAAGTTTAGTTAATTATTAATTCCCAATATATTTTCTAATTGAAAAGAGAGAAGAAAATAATCCTATAGACAGTCCGAGAATAACCATTTTTAAAAAGATTGATATTGGAATAGTTGAAAAATCGAGAAGTCCTTTGGAGAGTTCTATTATGGAAGATGCATAATTAGGTGCAAATTTTATTACTGCAAATAGAAGAACGGAGGAGAGTATGCTTCCGAAAAAACCTAAGATCGCACCTTCTATTATAAAAGGTGTTTTGATATACCAGTTTGTCGCCCCGACCAGTTTAAGAATCAATATCTCTTCTTTTCTGTAGAATATATTTAATTTAATAACATTAAATATGATAAAAGCCGAAATGAAGATCAATATTCCGCTTAAAAATAATCCGAGAAAAGAGATGAATTTTTTAAGTTTATTGATCTTTTCAGCCCAGTCTATATTTACCTGTTTGCTCTCTATTATTCTAAGTTTACCTACCTCATTTACAAAAGATATAATCTTAGTATTATCTTCGTAAAAATTAAAGACTATATCCAGACTTGCAGGGAAAGGAGAGGTTTTATACTCCTTGAGTATATGCTTTAATTCGGGAAACTCTTTTGAAAATTCCATCTCCGACTGACTCTTTGTCTTATATGTGCATTTTTTTACTAATTCGCTATCTTTTACCTGTTTATAGAGCATTTCTATCTTAAATTTTGCAGCATTATCTTTAAAATAGAAAATAGCTTCAATATTTTTTGAAAATGTCTTTGTGAAATCCGAAATATTATAGGATAGGAAGTTGAAAATACCGAATATAAAGAGAGTAAAAGATATTATTCCGAGACTTAAACTATTTACGGTTCTGTTTCTGAAAATATTTTTCAGAGAGTTTGAAAATGCTGTTTTTATTATACTCATATAAAATCCGTAGTGTCCTTATCGGATACCAAAACTCCTTTGTCAAGCCGAAGAACTCTTTTCGGGAACATCTGAAGCAGATTGTTGTCATGTGTAGCAATTACTATTGTAATTCCGTTTGCATTTATTCTTTCAAATATTTTTATTATGTTTATTGATAGTTCGGTGTCGAGGTTACCCGTAGGTTCGTCGGCAATTATTATCTTCGGGTTACCGACTATTGCTCTTGCAATTGCAACTCTCTGCTGCTCTCCGCCCGATACATGAGAGGGGATATAGTTTCTTCTGTGAGATAAACCTACAATTGTAAGTGCACTCATTACGACTTTATTTATTATCGATCTTCTTTCATTCCTAACTATCAAAGGTATTGCTACATTTTCATAAATTGTCCTGTTATTTAATAATTTAAAATCCTGGAAGACAATACCGATATCTCTTCTCAATCTGTAAAGTTTATTGTCAGGAAGAAGATTGATATTAACCGAGTTTATAAGAATTTGACCTTTTGTAGGAAGTTCATCTTTATATATAAGTTTTAAGAATGTTGATTTCCCTGCTCCGGAGGATCCTGTCAGGAAGATGAACTCACCCTTTTCAACAGAAAGATTAATATCGGTAAGAGCATTTTGGTTTTTTACATACTGTTTGTTTACATGAAAAAATTCAATCATTTTTTTAAAAGAGTTATTGCTTCTTTATTTATATCCGTATGATCAAGATTGTAAAACTTATATAATTGTTCAGGTTTACCGGAACGTCCGAATCTGTTGTTTACACCCATAATTTTCATTTTAACAGGATAATTCTGGGAAAGGAATTCGGAAACGCTTCCACCGAGTCCTCCGAAAACCGAATGATCCTCAACGGTCAGGACTGTTCCTGTTGTTTTTGCATATTTAAGGATAAGTTCCGTATCGAGCGGTTTTATTGAAGAAAGATTAATTACTGCAGCAGATATAGACTGTTCAGATAGATCTTCAGCTGCTTTTAAGGCTTTTTCAACCATTGCACCTATGGCAAAAATAGTTATATCTTTTCCGTCTTTAAGAACCGTTCCTTTTCCCAATTCAAATTTATAATCGTCATTGTTAACTTTTTGGAGGTCTGACCTTGTCAGTCTGACATAGAAAGGACCGTAATTATCGGCAACATAATCTATAACCGAAGCAGTTTCAACAGAATCCGCAGGAACTATAACTTGCATATTAGGAAGAGCTCTCATCAATGCTATATCCTCAAGAGCCTGATGTGTTGCTCCGTCTTCACCGACTCCGAGTCCGGAATGAGTGGCGACAAGTTTAACATTTGCATTATTGTAACAGACCGACTGCCTTATCTGACCGTAAACTCTTCCCGTAAGAAAAACTGCAAAACTTGATATAAAAACGGTTTTCCCGGTTAGAGAGATCCCGGCGGCGGTTGAAACCATATTCTGTTCCGACAGACCGGAATCGAAGAATCTTTCGGGAAACTCATTTCCAAAAGTATTTGTTCTTGTTGATTTGGCAAGATCCGCATCCATTACAATAATATTTTGATTCTTTTTTCCTATTCTCAGAAGAGATTTTCCATATTCTCCCCGTAAACTTTCTTTAACCATTATTTAACTCCTTTAGTGCAATTTCATATTCATCTTCACTGGGAGGTGAGCCGTGAAATTTAAGATTATTTTCCATAAAGGAGACTCCTTTACCTTTGATTGTTTTTGCAACTATCATTGTAGGCTTTTCGATCTCCTCTTTAAATTTTTTCAAAGCTGATTCTATCTCGGCAAAATCATGACCGTTTATCGTGATGACATTCCAATTAAATGCTCTCCATTTATCAACAACGGGAGAAATGTCTTTAATGTCTGAAACAAATCCGTCTATCTGCTGATTGTTATAATCAAGGAAAACACACAAATTTGATAATTTCCTGAAGCCTGCAGCCATTGCCGTTTCCCATATCTGACCCTCCTGTGATTCCCCGTCGCCGATAATTGAATATACGGAGGAGTCTATTCCGTTAATTCTGTTACCGATTGCAATTCCTGCAGCCATTGCCAGTCCTTGTCCGAGAGATCCGGTTGAAGCCTCTACTCCGGATGTGTCAAGTCTGTGTGGATGTCCCTGAAGATGGGAAGAGATCTTTCTTAAATCTTTAAGATCTTCCAAAGGGAAAAATCCTTTTTTTGCAAGGACCGCATATAAAACAGGTGCTGCATGACCCTTTGAGAGAATAAATCTGTCTCTTGAAGGATTTCCGAAATTTTCCGGATCAAATTTCATCTCTTTGAAAAAAAGATATGTCATTATATCTGCTATTGAGAGTGAACCTCCGGGGTGACCTGAAGATGCTTCATAGATCATCTTGATAATCAATATCCTGATCTCTTTTGCAATATTTTTTAATAGTGTTGTTTCATCGGTATTCATTACAATTCTCCTTTTGAATTAAGATAATGTGATATTTGATAGGGAATGGCATTTTTATCTCCACTAATATAGTATTAATAAATTTTAAATAAGCAACCATTTATTCTATATCTCTGTCAACCTGTTTATTAGAAAGATTGATTCAGCGTAAAAATGTTTCTGCAAATTTTATTTTAACATAAACGGAAGATAATTTGGAAAAATTATTGTTTTTGATCGGGATTTTTTTCTTCTTCAATAATTTTGAAAAGAAGTCTTCCGCAATTTTCACAATAAAAAATATTTGTTGTCGTTATAAGTTCGTTTAGTCTTTGAGGTCTGACTTTGACGTTACAAATACCACAGAAATCCGTTTCAACTATCGATATTGCCTTTCCACCCTTCTTCTTCATTAAATTATCAAATATTCTGAGAAGGTCTTTTGTAATATTATTGCGAAGCTCATCTCTCTCATTTTCAATTTTTTTTAGTTTATCATTATGGTAGTCCATATTATGCTCAAGTTCTTTTATCTGCTTATTATAATCATCGGCAATTGTTTCAAATTCTTTTTCTTTCTCTCTGATCTCATCCATTATCAGGTCGGAATTGAGCATCTCTTCAATAATATTTTCTTCAATTGTTAATATTCTTTCTTCTTCAAATTTTATTTCGGAAATAAATCCCTGATACTCTTTGTTTGTTGTGGATTTATTTAACTGTTCACGATATTTGGAGATCTTTTCTTTAATAAGAGCAATATCTTTCTCAAATCTATTTCTTGTCTTAATACTTTCGTCTAACTTTGTTTTTGCATCATTTATAATTTTTTTACGGCTTTCTCTTTCATCTTCAAGTTTTTTAATAGAGAGGGGGATCTCTTTGATTCTACTTTTGGTTTCAACTATATTATCTTCATAGTTCTGAAGTTTGTTTAAAAGTTCAAGACCTTCTTTCAAAAAATCTCCTTTTGTTACAATGGGCCTACCAGGACTCGAACCTGGAACCTACCGGTTATGAGCCGGTGGCTCTAGCCAATTGAGCTATAGACCCGTTGTTTGTATCGGTAAGATTATCAGAATTTGGAAATTCTGTCAAGTTAAGAAAGTAATGGATTTTATAATTATTACTATGAGGAGGGAAGTAAAAATAACTTTGTGTCTTGAAATAGTATGAAAATTTTAATACAATAAAAATTGATAATTTTTATATCAGAGGGAAATAAATTTGACTATTCATGAATACACTGAAAAAAGTATAAGAACGCTTGATTGGCGTGAGCATATCAGAAAACGTCCCGGAATGTATGTTGGGAAACTGGGGGACGGCAGTTCCAGAGATGACGGGATATATCTCCTTTTAAAGGAAGTTATTGACAATTCGATAGATGAACATATGATGGGCTTCGGCAGCAAGATAGAGGTGAAAATAAGCGAACAGAAGGTGAGAGTCAGAGATTTCGGAAGAGGAGTCCCGCTTGGAAAACTGAAGGAAGTCGCTTCAAAGATGAACACGGGAGCAAAATATGACTCTAAAGTTTTCAAGAAAAGTGTCGGTCTTAACGGAATAGGGATCAAAGCCGTAAATGCTCTATCCGAATACTTTATGATAAAAGCGATAAGAGACGGAAAATCAAAATCGTTTGAATTTTCGAAGGGAAAAGTTACGAAGGATCACCCGCTTGAGAATTGTGACGAGCATAACGGTACGGAAGTTGTCTTTATCCCCGACAAAGAGATATTCGGTGATTTTCATTTTTTATCGGAGTTTGTAGAAACTCAGCTTAAGAACTATGTATATTTAAATTCGGGATTGTCGATTATTTTTAACGGTGTGAGATTTTATTCCAAAAACGGTTTAATGGATCTGCTTGAAAATAATATGGAGTCTCCCGGAATATATCCGACAATTCATCTTAAAAAGGATGATATTGAAGTAGCGATAACTCATGGGAATCAATATGGAGAGGACTATTACACTTTTGTTAACGGTCAGTATACGACTCAGGGCGGTACTCATCTCCAGGCTTTCAGAGAGGGGTATGTAAAGACGATCAGAGATTTTTATAAAAAAGATTTTGATATAATGGATATCAGAGCATCCATCATTGCTGCAATCAGCATAAAGATCGAAGAACCTGTGTTTGAATCACAAACCAAAACAAGATTGGGTTCAAAAGAGATGAGTCCGGACGGTGTGAGTGTAAGAAATTTTATAGTTGATTTTCTGAAGAAAAATCTTGATAATTATCTTTATAAAAATCCGGAAACGGCCGAGATACTTCTTTCAAGGATAATCGCATCGGAAAAAGAGCGAAAGGCGATATCGGGAATAAAAAAACTTGCAAGAGAAAGGTCGAAAAAGGCAAATCTTCACAATAAAAAGTTAAGGGATTCCAAACTTCATCTTAATTCCAATGATGAAAAAAGAAAAGAGACGACACTTTTTATTACGGAGGGGGATTCCGCTTCCGGTTCCATAACCAAGGCAAGAGATGTTATGACCCAGGCTGTATTCAGCCTTAAAGGTAAACCGCTTAACACATATTCATTAACTAAAAAAGTTGTGTATGAAAATGAGGAGTTTAACCTTTTGCAGGCTGCACTTAATATTGAAAATGGTGTTGAAGATCTGCGATACAACAATGTAGTCATTGCAACTGATGCTGATGTTGACGGAATGCATATAAGACTTTTGCTGATAACATTCTTTCTGAAATTTTTTCCGGAATTGATAAAAAGAGGTCATCTCTACATACTTCAGACTCCGCTTTTCAGAGTTAGAAATAAAGTGAAAACCTACTATTGTTACTCTGATGAGGAGAAGGCGGAAGTTTTAAAGAAATATGGGAAAAATTTTGAAATTACCCGTTTTAAAGGACTCGGAGAGATCTCTCCCGGTGAATTTAAAATGTTTATCGGAAAAAATATCAAGCTGGAACCCGTTTTGATCGATAAACATTCGATATCGGAAATTTTAAGTTTCTATATGGGGAAAAATACCCCTGTTCGACAGGAGTTTATAATTAACAATTTGAAAATCGAAGAAGACAAAGAGGAGGTCCTCTACTCGGTTTAGAGTGAGAAATAAAAATTCCATAATGAATAATAAAAAAGAAGAAGAAAAACAGAAAGTTGAAAAAGAGAACGGAAAGATCCGTCATGTGAGATTTGTCCCTGAACTATACAGATCATGGTATCTCGAATATGCCTCATATGTCATCCTTGAGAGGGCTGTTCCGGAAATAATTGACGGTTTAAAGCCTGTTCAGAGGAGAATTCTTCACACAATGAAGAAACTTGATGACGGAAGGTATAATAAAGTTGCTAATATAATCGGTTTTACGATGCAGTTTCATCCGCATGGTGATGCTTCTATCGGTGATGCTCTTGTCGGAATGGGTCAGAAAGAACTTCTTATTGATACTCAGGGGAACTGGGGAAATATTCTAACGGGGGACAGAGCTGCGGCTTCAAGGTATATTGAAGCAAGACTTTCAAAATTCGCACAGGAAGTGATGTTCAGTCCGAAAGTTACCGAGTGGAAATTATCATATGACGGGAGAAATAAAGAGCCGCTTTTTCTTCCTGCAAAATATCCGATCCTTCTTGCTACGGGATCCGAAGGAATTGCTGTCGGCTTGGCTTCAAAGATTCTTCCGCATAATTTCATTGAGATTATAGATGCTTCCGTTTCTTATCTTAAAGGAGAAGAGTTCACTCTTTTGCCTGATTTTCTTACCGGAGGAATGGCTGATTTTTCAAAATACAATGACGGACTTCAGGGAGGTCGTGTTAAGGTCAGGGCAAAAATCTCCAAACTGGATAAAAAGACACTTCTCATTTCCGAAGTTCCTTACGGAAAGACTTCAGGAACTCTTATTGATTCCATATTATCCGCTAACGAAAAAGGAAAGATAAAAATAAAAAGAATTGATGATAACACTTCCGATAAGATTGAGATTCAGATCACTCTGTTTCCGGGTTCATCTCCGGATAAAACCATTGATGCACTTTATGCTTTTACGGATTGTGAAGTATCCGTATCTCCCAACTGCTGTGTTATTAGAGATAAAAGACCGGTTTTTATCGGTGTATCTGAGATTCTTAAGGCTTCGGCGGATAAAACATTGTCGATTTTAAAAGCCGAACTTCTCATACGAAAGTCGGAACTTCAGGATTTGTGGCATATGTCATCTCTTGAGAAAATTTTTATTGAGAACCGGATTTACCGGGAAATTGAAGAGTGTGAAACATGGGAAGCGGTTTTATACAATATTGAGAAGGGCTTGGAACCTTTTCTTGTTTTGTTAAAAAGAGAAGTGACCTATGATGATATCGTCAAATTAACCGAGATAAAGATAAAACGTATTTCAAAATATAACTCTTTTAAAGCGGATAAATATATAAAAAATCTCGAAGCTGAAATAAAGAAGATTGATAAAGATCTGGCAAATATTGTAAATTTCACAATTGATTTTTACAGGGGTTTAAAAGAAAAATACGGAGCCGGAAAAGAGAGAAAAACGGAGATCAAAAACTTTGATGTTATTGAAGCAACCAAAGTTGCCGAAGCCAATAAAAAATTATACGTCAATAAGAAGGAGGGGTTTTACGGTTTTACACTGAAAGATTCCGAATTTGTAGGAGAGTGTTCCGATATTGATGATGTGATAATATTTCTAAAAGACGGAAGATATATAATTAAAAAAGTTGCGGATAAAGATTTTGCGGGAAAAGATATAATCCATATTGCAATTTTTAAAAGAAATGATTCCAGAACAATTTATAATGTCGTTTACAGAGACGGACCGAACGGGAAGAATTATGTTAAAAGATTTGCCGTAACATCTGTAACGAGAGAGAAGTTTTATCATCTTACGAAGGGTAATCCCGATTCACAAGTGATATATTTCACTTCCAATCCGAATGGAGAAGCGGAAAAGTTGAAAGTCTTTCTTAAGCCTAAAAAGAGGTTAAGAAAGCTTCAATTTGACTTTGATCTCAGTTCGATAGATATCAAGGGGAAGGGCTCCGCCGGAAATATTTTGACTAAAAATGTGATATCGAAAATAGTTTTAAAGGAGAGCGGTATTTCAACGATCGGAGGAATAAAATTATGGTTTGATCCCGATATAAAAAGATTAAATAGTGACGGCAGAGGAAAATTTCTCGGTGAATTCTCAGGAGATGACAGGATAATAGAAATAACACGCTCGGGGAAAGTGACACTTTATAATTTTGATCTTGCAAATCATTTTGAGGAGGATCAGATCTACATTGCAGGGTTTAACCCGAAAAAAGTTTTTACTGCCGTTTATTATGAGGCGGAAAAGAAATATCATTATGTTAAAAGATTTTTGCCTGTGAGATCGGAAAAATCTATATCCGTAACGGGGGATAATCGATTATCAAAGATAGTTTTATTGACCGACGTTAAAGATCCCGATCTTGAATTAATTGTTAAAGGGAAAAAGGGACCGGAAAAAAAAGAGATAATAAAAGCAGCCGAGTTTATAGCCGTTAAAGGTATGAAGGCAATAGGGAAGAGGATAACCAATCTATCTCTTATCTCATGTAGTGTTAAAGAGAAAGAATTGAACGGCCATGTTGATAAAAATGGAGTTCAGGAAAAACAACCGGAACAGAAGAATCTCTTTTCAGATTAAAAAATGTAATATTCAAACATATAAAAAAAAAGGGCGGCAAAAGATTGCCGCCCTTTTTTATAATATAAACTATTTTATATCTTTTTCAAACCATTTTGATCTGTCCGGATCTTTCGGACTTTTAACCTTTTTTCTCGGGTGTTTTTTAAGCTCCTCAAGGAGATAAGTAACTGCCTTTTGAATGCTTGGGTCATTACCTTTTGCTATCTCTTCAGGAGTATCATAAACTTCGAATCCTTCGCTCGGATAGATTCCGACACCTTCAACGACATATTCACCTTCAGTATTTACGATTGCCGAAGATGGGACTGCAAATGAAGGTCCGTCAACAAGTCCGGGACTCCAACCGTAGCCTACAAGACCGCCCCATGTTCTCGTTCCTATAAGTTTCCCGAGTTTTTTCTTTTTAAACCAATAGGGGAAGTCATCTCCGCCCGAGGACGCATAGTGGTTTATCAACATTACTTTAGGTCCGTTAAACGCAAATGTGGGTTCGGGATTGAGGTCCAGATCTCTGCTTTTCCAGTATGCGGTTATTTTGGATTCCAGCTTTTCTATCATTTTCTGAGGAGACCAGCCTCCGCCGTTATATCTGTCGTCAATTATAAGAGCTTCTTTATCGTTAAAAGCATAGATCCCTTTGAACAGTTCTCTATTCCCGTTAATTGCCGTATCAGGAACATGAATATATCCGATCCGTCCGTTTGAAAGTTTATCGACAAGTCTTCTCCTTGATTCGATATAGTCAAAATATTTAAGCCCTGTCTCACTCTTAAGAGGTTTGATCCAGAATGTTTTCGCATCTTTTACCAGACCGCTTGCAGAGATTGTTATCGGAGTTTTCTTTCCGGCACAATTTTCAAGATATTTATATGGATTTTCATTAGCGTAAACATCATATCCGTTCAGTTTCAAAATATAATCACCGGTATGAACATTGATGCCGGGTTCCGTGAGAGGTGATCTTGTTCTTTCATTCCAGTTTTCACCCTTATATATTTTTGTTATCTTATAACGGTTGACGCTTTTATCAGCTGTAAGTTCAGCTCCGAGAAGTCCCGTGTCAACTCTTTTTACCCTCTCAAAATCACCCCAGTTAACATATGTGTGACCGACATTTAGTTCACCGACAAGCTCACCGAAGATAAAATCAAGATCGGCTCTGTGTCCCAAATAGGGAAGAAGCACTGCATATTTTTCCCTCATTTTTTCCCAGTTAACTCCGTGCATATTTCTGACATAGAAAAAGTCGCGATATATACGCCATCCTTCATTGTAGATCTGTTTCCACTCTTTTAGAGGATATATCTTCATTACAACATCTTTCATATTCAGTTTTCCTGCACCCGGTTTAAGTTTGGGTTTAATATCGGTTATGCCCCATGTTCCGTGTGCACGGTAGAGTATTTTTTTATTGTCGGCTGAAATTGATCCGTATCCTATCCCTTTCATTATAAGATCGGATTTCTTCTTTTTAATGCTGAACTGATATAATCCGCCGTTATTAAAATAGAGAATCTTATCTCCGAGATCGGTTATTCCCCCGTAACTTCCGGTAGGAAGAGGAAATACGGTTATTCTTGAGTTAATCCCGTCAAAATCAATTGCCACTTTAACTGCCGGTTTTTTATCACCGGATTTACCTTTTTTCTCTTTTTTTGCGGATTTTTTAACCTTATTTTTTTTGGCAATCATATCATTCTTGTCTTTAAAAAGAGGAGGGGAATCTTTTGTTAATCCTATCGCATAAATTCTTGCGGTCTTATTGTATACAAAGTCAAACTCCATTGTTGAAAATCCCGTCTGAAAATTCATATTAAAATCTCTGTCGGATACAAAATAGATATATTTCCCGTTTTTAGAAAAAACGGGAGAAAAATCCTGATATCTCGAACTTGTCAGAATATGCGGTTTCCCCTCGCTAAGTGAGTAGACCCATACGGAGTTTAGTTTATTGCTGCCGGCTTTGGAATAGATCAGCCATTTTGAATCGGGAGACCATGAAACATCGTTAAGATTTCCTTTCTTTCCCGTGTCTACAAGAGTTATGTTTTTAGTTGCAAGATCTATTAATTGCAGTTTTCTGTTCATGTCCGCATAAACAAGTTTTTTTCCGTCCGGTGACCAAGTGGGAGGAAACTTCCATACCTTTGTATTTTTTGTCAGTGGTATATCTCTTTTTTTACCAAACGGGTCCATTAGATAAAATTCATAATCTCCGGACTTATCCGATTCGTAAACGATCCATTTCCCGTCGGGTGATGATACCGGAAACATCTCTCTTATTCCCTGTGTTCTTGTAAGATTTAAAGTAACACTCTCTTTTTCAGATGGAACCGAAAAGAGATCTCCCCGTGCATCAAAGACGGCTCTTTTTCCGTCCGATGTAATTGTTGCACCGAATCTTGAAATAAATCGGGATACATTTTTAAAATATGGAAGTCTGTTAGGATTGTCAAAATTTATAGTAACGTCTATTTTTTTAACTTTGCCGTTGTCCAAATTTAAAATATTTATATATCCGCCCTTTTCAAAAGCTATTATTCCGTTATTACCCGAAGGCCAGAGAACGTCAAAATTTTTAAAATCGGTTATCTGATTGAATTTATTACTATCCGGATCATATGACCAGAAATTCAGAGTAAGACTTCTGTCCGAAACGAAATAAATTTTGTTTTTATACCAGATAGGGTGTTGGTCCGTTCCCGGAAATCTTGTTATTCTTTTTGATCTGTTGTTTACAAGATCATACGTCCAGACATCCTGAGCCCTTCCGCCTTTGGTTCTTTTCCATGTTCTGAATTCTCTTGAGATCGGTGTGTAGGTTAAACTTTTTCCATCCGGAGAGAAAGTTCCGTCACCGCATTCCGGGATTTGAAGAGGAGTCTCAAGCCCGCCTTTAGGATCAACGAGATAATATTTCCCCATTCTTTTTCCGTAAGGAGTTCTGTTCATTCTTACAAGGATTTTACTTCCGTCTGGAGTCCAGTCCATTACAATATAGTCAAAACCACCCCTCGGAGGCATAATACCGACATCATTATAATATGTCAGCTGTTTGGGAACTCCTCCATTTGAAGGAATAATATAAACCTGTCTCGAACCTGAATATTCACCTGAGAAAGCTATCCATTTCCCGTCCGGTGAAATTTTCGGAAAGAGTTCCAATCCTTTGTGGGAGGTTAATCTTTTTGCAACACCTCCGTCGGATGATACACTCCATATATCTCCGGCATAAACAAAAACCACAAGGTTATTGTTTATGTCGGGAGTTCTCAGAAGTCTCGCATTCTTCATAGGTAAACCGAGGCTTGTGAGTACTAATACAGCTAAAAAAGCTATAAATATTTTTTTCATAAATCCTCCTTATTTAATCTGATTAATACGGAATGATAATACATTTTGTTTTAAATGTAATGGATTTTTTTTGATTTTTTAATTTTACATAAGGTGTATATATCCATAAGGAATAAAAAATTATGATATAATTTTCAGATGAAAAAGATCGGAATAATTGTTCAAAGATACGGAACCGAGATAAACGGAGGAGCGGAATATCATGCAAGACTTATAGCGGAGAAAATATCCGATCATTTTGATGTGGAAGTTTTTACGACAACCGCTCTTGATTATATAACATGGGATCATCACTATAGTTCGGAGAAGGAAACTATAAACGGGATCTCGGTTAACAGATTCAAAGTTGAGAAACCGAGAGATCCGGTAAAATTCGGAAAGATCCAGGAGATCGTATTTAATGAGGAACATTTAATTGAAGATGAGATCGAGTGGCTTCGTGAAGAGGGACCGTTTGTTCCAGGATTGATAAAAGAGCTGGAAAGACGCGATGATGAGTTCAGTTTCCATATCTTTTTTTCATACAGATACTATCAGTCGTATTACGGAGTAAAACGTTTTGAAAAAAAGGCGATATTAGTCCCGACAGCAGAACATGATGATGTTGTATATATGCGACTTTTCAAAGATCTGTTTAATCTTCCGGCGGCAATAATCTATAACTCTGTAGAGGAGAAAGAGATAATAAACAGAGTGTCCGGTAATTATGATGTCCCGGGTGATATTGTCGGAGTCGGTTCGGAGATACCGGATAGCTTTGATCCCGAAGGGTTTAAAAATAAATATAAGATCAAGGGCGATTATATTCTCTATGTTGGAAGGCTTGATGAAAATAAGGGGATTCCCGAGTTATTAAGATATTTTTCAAGGTATCTGAATGAAGTGTCCGGTGATTTTACACTTGTTTTAATAGGTAAGGCATATGTTGAGATACCGAAAGATCCAAAAATAGTTCATCTCGGTTTTCTCAGTGATACTGATAAATTTAATGCGTTGAAAGGTTCAGCTTTCCTTGTTATTCCTTCTCAGTTCGAATCACTTTCAATGGTGACTCTCGAAGCATGGGCACTGGGAAGACCGGTAGTTGCAAACGGACGGACTGAAGTGTTAAAGGGTCAGTGTATAAGGAGCAATGCCGGCTTGTGGTATGGAAATTATGAAGAGTTTAAGCAGGTTTTTAAAATCCTTTCAAATGATCAAAATCTTAGAAAGGAAATGGGTGAGAACGGAAGTAGATTTTTTGAAGAGAATTATTCATGGAAAGTTATAATAGATAAATATATTGATCTTATTAATAGATTGTAGTTAAGTTTACAGTTTTCAGTGGTGAGTGGGTAGTGGAAAGCTCACAAGTTAAAAGAAACTCGAAGTCAGAAGTCAGAAGTCAGCGGAGTTCACAAGATCAAAGATAAAAGTAAAAAGAAAAAAGTAGCAAGTAGGAGCTCACAAGTCTATTTTGGATATGGGATATAG
>CAZWFY010000013.1:0-19929 GCA_964633415.1 uncultured Clostridia bacterium
TAATCTCCGAACCTTTAATGTCCAAGAATTGATAATTCATTTTACTTAAACTATAATTATATCGGAGTCAAATTAAATGGAAAAATTTCAAAAAAAATTAAAATTTCATTATTATTGTGCCGATCTGATTGACAGATTTAACTATGCGAATATTGATGAAAAACTTAAAATCACTGAACATTTTCCATTTACGGATATATATATAACGGGAGACAAAATCAGATCCGCTTATATTGCAGGTATTGTTGAAGAACTCTGCAGAAGAGATAATATAAGAATTCCGGAATGGGTTCATAATAAAAAATACTTTCTTAAAACTCCTTTTTTCGGCGGTGGCATTGAAAATTTAAAATCGTTTTTAATTGTGGAAAGTCCGGTAGGATTTCGTAGAAGGAATATCTTTGTTTCCGAAAACTCCATTGTAAGAGTTTGAGATGAAATTTACAAAAGAAATTATAAAAAAATACTTTTCGGAACTTTCCGATCAATTAAAAATACAAAATGCAAAAGGTGAGATCCTCCTTTTCGGAGGGGCTGCAATGATTCTTGTTTTTAATTCCAGGATAAGCACAAAAGATATAGATGCCGTTTTTCAACCGAAAAAAGAATTCCAAAAAGCTATCAAACAGGTAGCTCTTTTAAATAAACTGAATATAAACTGGTTAAACGATGCCGTAAAAGGATATCTTTATTCGGATAAGTTCAATCAGAAAGAAATATTAAAGTTTGATAATCTTACCGTATATGTTCCCGAACCAGAATATCTTTTGGCTATGAAAATAATTTCAATGCGTATAGAGGCTGAAAGTTCCGATTTGGAAGATATCAGAACCCTTCTGAAAGCAACCGATTTGAATTCTCCCGATATGGTTCTGGAACTTGTCAAAAGATATTATCCACAAGATATGATACCTCAAAAATCTTATTATGCCATTGAAGAAATCATCACCGAAGCATTCAAAAAAAACTAATCTCTTCCGGCAATATCTCTTAGTAATGACAATCTCTATAATTCTAAATTTTGAATTCTAAATTCTTAATTAAAATGTATATCGTCGAAGCGTCGAAGCATCGAAAAGTCGAAAATGAAGTTGCTATTGGTGAGGGGTTAGAGGCAAGAGGTTAGTAGAGAGTTTTTAGTGTTAAGTGTTTAGTTTTAAGTGAATTCTTTTGATCTCTTCCGACTTCTTCTTGCTACTTTTTACTTTTATCTTGTATCTTGTGAACTCTACAAAATCCCATCCCACATATCCCAAATCCCAGCCGAAGGCTGATAGCTGTAAGCCGTTCTATAGTATTGAAATTACTGAAAATTTGTAATAGTATCTAAATACAACAATAAAGGAGAAATATATATGAAACAAAAATTTTTCTTTTCAATACTGATATTTTTTTTAATAACTATTTTCTTTTCAGGAACTATCAAAGGAGAAACAGACAACATGAACAATCCCTTTTATAAAAATTATACTTCACCTTTCGGGACACCCGATTTTACAAAAATTAAGATCACTCATTACTTCCCTGCATTTAAAAAAGGAATAGCGGAACAGAAAAAAGAGGTTGATGCAATAGCTAACAACACCGATAAAGCCACTTTTTCAAATACAATTGAGGCTTTGGATTCATCCGGGGAGCTTCTTACAAAGGTTGAAAACGTATTCTTCAATCTGCTATCTGCAGAAACCAATAAAGAGATGCAGGAGATTGCGAAGAAAGTTTCACCGTTATTGTCAAAGCTTTCAGATGACATTCTTCTTAACGAAAAATTATTCGGAAGAATTAAAGATCTCTATAAAAGGAAGAATGATCTCAATCTAAATTCCGAACAGAAGATGCTGTTAAAACATTTTTACAAACAATTCACAAAAAACGGAGCCAATTTAGATAAAGAAAAAAAAGATATCCTGAGAGATATCAATAAAAAACTATCACTTCTTTCTTTAAAATTCGGAGACAACGTCCTATCCGAAAACAACCGATTCAAAATGGTTTTAACTAAAAAAGAGGACCTTGCCGGACTTCCGCAAACAGTTATTGATGCAGCGGCAATCGCTGCAAAAAATGCAGGATTAAAAAGCGGATGGGTTTTTACAATCCATAAACCGAGCTTAATCCCTTTTCTGCAATATTCAAAGAAGAGAGACCTTAGAGAAAAAATGTTCAGAGCCTACATCAGCAAAGGTGATCATAACGATAAATATGACAATAAAGAGATTATAAAAAAGATAGTATCCCTTCGCTTGAAAAAAGCGGAACTTCTCGGATATAAAACCCATGCAGATTATATTCTTTCGGATAACATGGCAAAAGTTCCTTCAAAAGTTTATGATCTCTTAAAAAAAGTCTGGGATCCGGCATTAAAGGTTGCAAAAAAAGAAGCAGCGGAACTTCAGAATATGATAGATAAAGAGGGAGGAAAATTTAAACTTAAACCGTGGGACTGGTGGTATTACAGTGAAAAACTGAGGAAAGAAAAATATGACCTTGACGAATCACTTCTAAGACCCTATTTTGAGCTTGAAAATGTAAGAAAAGGAGTATTTTACACAGCTTCAAAACTTTACGGATTAAAATTTATCGAGAGAAAAGATATTCCGGTCTACAATAAAGAGGTTAAAGTTTATCAGATAAAAGATTCCGACGGAAAAGATATCGGAATAATTTATACGGATTATTTCCCCCGACCCGGCAAACGCGGCGGAGCATGGATGAATGCTTACAGAAAAGAGAAAAAAGTTAACGGCAAAAGAGTTATTCCGATAGTATGCAATGTGGGAAATTTTTCAAGACCTACAAAAGACAAACCTGCTCTTCTCAGCATTGATGAAGTCACAACAATGTTCCATGAGTTCGGACATGCACTTCACGGATTGCTTGCCAACACTACTTATCGTACTCTTTCCGGAACGGAAGTTGCGAGAGATTTTGTAGAACTTCCGTCACAGATAAATGAAAACTGGGCTTTGGAACCGGATGTTTTAAAAGTATATGCCCGTCATTATAAAACTGGAAAAATCATTCCTATGGAGCTTGTTGAAAAGTTGAAGAACAGTTCACACTTCAATCAGGGTTTTGCAACCGTAGAATATCTTGCAGCCGCATTCCTCGATATGGATTGGCACACGATAACAGATAAATCCGATATATCCGATGTAGATAAATTTGAAAAAAACTCACTTGATAAAATAGGACTTATCCCGGAAATAGTTGTTAGATACAGAAGTACATATTTCAGCCATGTTTTCGGCGGAGGATATTCCGCAGGATATTACAGTTATGTCTGGGCTGAAGTTCTTGATGCTGATGCTTTTGCATACTTCAAAGAAAACGGTATATTTAATAAAAAAATAGCAACATCTTTCAGAAAAAATATTCTTGAAAAAGGCGGAACTGAGGAAGCGATGAAACTCTACAAAAAATTCAGAGGAACAGATCCTAAAATTGATCCGATGCTGAAGAGAAAGGGTTTGCTGAAATAGCAAAAAATATAAAAAAGTAAAATTTTGTTTTACATGCCGGATCTTTATTAATATTGTTTCAGATATTAAAAGATGATAAAATTTTAAAATGGATAAATCGTTACAGACTCTAACGGAAAAGATAAAACATAAGTTCCAAAAAGAGCTTTTTAAAACGAAAGATATGCACAAGATCACCCTGAAAAACATTGACAGAGAATTTACTGTTGATCTTAATGAACTCTCCATTTCCGAACTTGATTTTGAAATGGCTAAAAGAGCATCTTCCATAAAAGAGATGCTTGATCCCGGAAAATATGTGAACGGAAAACCGGGTAGAAACAGGATCCTTAAAATAATGCTGCTTTTCCCTTTTCTGTTTAGGCTTGTTTTTAAAGGAACACCGCGAATAATAAAGGATTTCATGTCTTATAACAACATATTGGCAATCCGCATCAGAAAAACCGATGAAAGAATAACCGAACTTGAAGAGAATATATCATCAATAAAAGATCTTTCGGTAACGGAGTCTTTAAACCGATTCATATGAAAAAAAAAGAAAAAAAAACAGAATACGAATTATTATCCGCCGAAACTATTCTTAAAAGTATAAAAACCGGTGAAGAGTCTGATACCGTTTTATCAAATATTGTTTTAAATCTTGTAAAACTCAAGAAATCATTACCTGAAAAAGAGTATGAAAATCTTATTAATTCGACTTCCGTAAGAATAAAAGATGAATTAGGAATTCACAAAGCTCTCCATTTTATTTACAGACTTGAGCTTGCGAACAAAACAAGAAAACCAACACTTGCAATTTACGATCATGCTTTTCACTTTATCGGAGGGGCACAAAAATACGGTCTGACAATGGTTAAGGCACTTGAAGATCTATTTGATATCACAATAATCTCAAACCGAAATGTAACACATGAAAATTTTATGAACTGGTATGGTCTTGATCTTTCAAAGATGAATATTAAGATAATCCCCATCCCCTATTTTGAAGAC
The DNA here is from genome assembly GCA_964633415.1 of uncultured Clostridia bacterium. Lineage (GTDB taxonomy): Bacteria > Acidobacteriota > Aminicenantia > UBA2199 > UBA2199 > CAZNLS01. The sequence continues at coordinate 4,473 of CAZWFY010000013.1, forward strand.
TTGGGAACATTTCATATCGAACCTCACAGAGTTACAAAAAACATGGATAATCCGTTTCATATTATCGGCAAAGAGAGCGGATTGTATGACATATTTATCAACAATGGAATGCTTGAGATGGTTTATCCGTTATCACCATATTCGGTTATGATTTGTCACTTCCCCGAAAGAAGACCTCAAAGTTATTTCTATTCCGATCTATATACATATACGATCTATAACAGTAACTATACCGGAGAATGGATTAGAAAAAGATGGAAATATGAACCGCACGAACGGATATATCCTCCCGTTGATATGAGTCCGGATAAAATACCTCAAAAAAAAGAAAAAATCATTCTTTCAGTCGCAAGATTTGAAGAAGGTGGAACAAAAAAACAATTTGAAATGGTAAAATCCTTTAAAAGATTAAAAGAGATCTACCCCGATGAATCAAAGGACTGGAAACTTATTCTGATCGGAGGAAGCACCGGCAAAAACAGATATCTCGATAAGATTGAAATGTTTGTTAACGATAATCCGCAATACTCTATTGAATTGATGGTCAATATCGGGGACAATGAACTAAGAGAATTATATAAAAGATCAATGATTTTCTGGCATCTTTGCGGAATCGGTCAGAATGACCCTGCAAAAGTGGAGCATTTCGGAATGACCATAGCCGAGGCAATGCAAAACGGTATTATCCCGATAGTTTATGATGGAGGCGGTCAGAAAGAGATAGTTGAATCCGGGATTTCCGGATTTAGGATAAGATCTTTAAACGGTCTTATAAAAAGAACCGTTTACCTGATGACAAATTCCATAAAAGCTGAAAAAATGAAAAATAGTGCTTTAATAAAGAGCAAGCAATATGATGTTATTAGATTTAACTCTGAAATCAAAAAATTTTTTACGGATATTTTAAGACAAATTGTCTGATTTTACTTGACAAAAACGTTAAATGAAATACAATTTAATCCTTCAGGAGGGAAAATGAAGAAAAAGCTGTTATCCGGAAATGAAGCTATCGCGAGAGGTGCTTATGAGGCCGGTGTGACTTTTGCATCTGCTTATCCCGGAACTCCAAGTACCGAAATTCTTGAGAATGTATCCAAATATAAGGAAGATATCTATTGCCATTGGGGTTCAAATGAAAAAACTTCAATGGAAGAAGCAATAGGTGCGACTTTCACAGGTGCAAGAGCAATTGTTGCAATGAAACATGTAGGTCTTAATGTTGCCGCAGATCCGTTCTTTTCATCCAGTTATCTTGGTGCAAAGGGAGGATTGGTTATTATCTCTGCTGATGATCCGGGCATGCACTCGTCCCAGAATGAGCAGGATAACCGCCATTATGCAATAGCTGCAAAAATGCCGGTATTAGAACCGTCCGATTCACAGGAAGCGAAAGATCTCGTTGTTGAGGGAATAAAGATAAGCGAAAAATTTGATACTCCCGTTTTACTCAGATCAACAACAAGAATATCTCATTCCAGATCCGCGGTTGAGACTGGAGAAAGAGAGACTCCTCCGGAAGTCGGATACACGAAAGATTTTATGAGAACAATGATACTTCCTTCAATTGCGAGAATTAAACACGTTCAAATTGAAAAAAGATTAAAGAAGATTGAAGAATTCAGCAGTGAATTCAAATTTAATTATATAATCAAAGGAAAGGAGAGAATAGGTGTTGTATCTTCAGGAATTTCATTTCAATATGCCAGAGAGGTATTCAAAGATGCATGGTTTTTAAAACTATCTATGCCTTTCCCATTTCCTAAAAAACTTTTTCTCGAATTTGCAAAAAATGTGGACAAAATTTATATAGTTGAGGAAAATGATCCGATAATTGAAAATTTTGTAAGGTTACTTGCACCTGATAAAGAAATAGTTGGAAAAGATGTTTTCCCTCTGACAGATGAGATGAGTACCGATGTCCTCTTGTCATCTCTCGGTAGAAAAGATCTTACACCTGAATTTGATATAAAAACAATCCCTGCAAGACCCCCCGCTTTATGTCCGGGATGCCCACACACAGCAACTTTTTACAACCTTAACCTCCAAAAAGTTACAGTCACAGGTGATATAGGTTGTTATACACTCGGAGCATTGCCTCCTCTGAATGCAATGGATACGACAATTGATATGGGAGCATCCATTACGGCTCTTCTCGGAATGGAAAAGGCTCTTGAGAAGGGAGGAAAAAAGATAAAACAGGCAGCTGTTATCGGAGATTCAACTTTTTTCCACTCAGGGATTACAGGACTTCTCGATATTATATATAACAAAGGAAAATCCACCGTTATCATCCTTGATAATTCAATAACCGCAATGACAGGTCATCAGGATAATCCCGGGACAGGAAAGACATTGATGGGAGAAGACGCACCTATTGTTGATATCGTTAATCTGGTAAAAAACGGACTCGGCATTAAACACACATATGAAATAGACGGTTATGATGTTAAAGGTCTAAGAAAAATGATTAAAGAAGAGTTACAGAGAGAAGAACCCTCCGTAATCGTCGTAAAAAGACCGTGTGCTCTTCTTTTTAAAAGGGTAAAATGGTCTCCAAGCAAAGTTGATCCGGATAAATGTACAAAGTGTAATATGTGCCTTAGACTCGGATGCCCGGCTATAACGACAAAAGACGGTAAGGCTTTTATTGTAGCTGATCTCTGCACGGGATGCGGCGTATGTAATCAAGTTTGTCCTTATGATGCAATTAATTATGAAGATGAAAACGGTTTGCATATGAGTGGAGTTAAACTTTCCGATTTTCAGGATGGAGGAAAAAAATGAAATCAATAGTTATTGCAGGTGTAGGTGGACAGGGCGTTCTTACGGCAAGCGATCTGCTTTCTGATGTTCTCCTTGATGCCGATTATGAAGTGAAAAAAAGTGAAGTACATGGAATGAGTCAAAGAGGCGGAGATGTCATTTCAACTATAAATTTCGGAGAAGAAGTTTTTTCTCCATTGCCATCAATTAAAAATACGGATTATATAATTACTTTTGAAAAGCTCGAAGCCCTTAGAAATATCAACTACCTTAAAGATTCAGGCGTAATTATGGTTAATGACTTTATATGGGAACCGCTTCCGGTAGCTTCCGGTGCCGAGGAATATCCTGATAATATCGAACAGACATTAAAGAAATTTACCGATAACTTTATTCTAATTCCCGCAACAAAGATTGCCGAAGATCTCGGTAATTCAAGAGCAACCAATGTTGTTCTTCTCGGAGTACTTGCTTCAAAAATGAAAATAGATTTAGATATATGGAAAAATGTGATAAAAAACAGAGTTCCGAAAAAGTTTATCGATTTAAATCTCAATGCATTCGATAAAGGATATTCTTATAAAGGATAAACACTATAAAAAATTGCCTCAATTCCAATATATAGTAAAGGGTGTTGTTCAGGGTGTGGCATTTAGATATCACACAAAAAAAAGAGCGGAAGCACTTGGAATCCTTGGTTATGTAAAGAATCTTAGGAATGGAAATGTTGAAATTGTTGCATCAGGTAATCCTGAAAATCTAAAACTTTTGGAAGAATTTTTAAGAACCGGACCAAGTTCTGCAATAGTTTCAAGTGTTGATAAAGCTAAGAGTGATTTTGATTTGCAAATGTCCGATTTTAAAATTTTATTTTAATTTTTTGTGTTGACATAATACTTTAGATATGCTAATTTTAACAATTGAAGGGAGAATAAAATGCCTATTTACGAGTATAAATGTAAAAAATGCGACAAGGTATTTGAAGTTCTTCAAAAAATAAACTCCGAACCTTTAAAAAAGTGTATATATTGTGACGGAAAAGTTGAAAAACTAATTTCGGTTTCATCCTTCCAATTCAAGGGTAACGGATGGTATGATACCGATTATAAAAAAAAAGATACCGTTAAAAAACAACATTCAGTAAAAACGGAATCAATCAAAACGGAAACAAAAAAGGATAGCGTAAAAACTGTGAAAAAAGATAACGCTTCCAAAAATAAGAATGAAAATGCAGCATAAAATAAGCCTTTCCATCTCTCCCCCCTTAATATAAATACATATCTCCCACCTTAACAGATCAGGCCCCCCGCTAAACGGGGGGCCCCTGCCTCTTACTATACTTATTGTCAATTCCATTGACATAAATCGGCATAAGTGAGAAAATGAAAATTCAGGAGTATAAAATGCCAGGATCAACAGACAAACCGATTTCAAAAGAGTTACTCGATATATTAGCTTGTCCATTGTGTAAAACCGAAGTGAAACTTATAGGGAACAAAAAATCGGGATTCGGTTTAAAATGTATAAAATGCAACCGTGTATATCCTGTTAAAGACGGAATTCCCGTTATGCTTGTTGATGAAGCCGAAATAAAACCTTAGAAATACATATATGCTCAATATAAAAAAGATTGATCCTGATTCTTCGCAGCTAGAAAAAATTGCATTTTACTTTCTCCAGATATTTTTATTTTCCCTAAACTTTTCAATAGCGGTATGCAACATTATATTTGCAGCACTTTTAATTACTACTCCAATTATTTTTTATAAAAAGAAAATAAGAATAACCTTACCGAAATTTTATAAATATCTGATTGCTTTTATTCTTATTACCGGTATTTCAACTGTTTTTTCAGTCGACTTTACAAACAGTCTGAAGGATTACAAAGAGATATTCATTTATCTCTTAATACCGGTTGTCCTAATAATTTTGGATAATAAACAAAAAATCTCAATTTCGCTATATACACTACTAACTTCAGCCTTTCTTTCAGCTCTTGCCGGAATTTTTATTTCATTGATAAACGGCGTCTCTCTTCAACACAGACTGAAGGGATTTACATCCCACTGGATGACATATTCCGGGCTATTAACAATGGTATTTGTATTCTTTTTTATCTATTCAATCTATCAATTTTCCGGGAAAAAAAGGATAACAAATCTACTGCTTTTAACTGTAATATTTACCGCAATTATCTTGTCACTTACAAGATCGGCATGGGTGGGAATATTTATCTCTCTCGGAATATTCATACTCTATTCTCTAAGACAAAAACCTCTTATTATTCTTATACCGACTGTTTTTCTGTTAATCGTCTTTCTCATTCTCCCCGGATCAATTAAAAAAAGAATTAAATCAATTTTCGACATGAACAATGTCACTAATTTAGACAGAATCCATATGATCTATACATCTGTCGAGATTGTAAAAGATTATCCGTTTACAGGAGTCGGACCTGACAATGTAAAAGAGGTCTATCCTCAATATAGACATCCGAAAGCAACAAAGAACAACCCTCATCTTCACAACAACTTTCTTCAAATTGCCGCAGAGCGTGGATTACCCGCTCTTATAATATTTATAATTTTTATTCTTTCCGTCTATTTATCTCTATTTAAAAAAACAAATAATTCTAACCGGAATATAAACAATATCACACTTGGAGTAATTTTTCTGTTTACGACTTTTCTTATTTCAGGATTATTCGAATATAACTTCGGAGACTCGGAAATAAAATTTATGCTTTTCTTTTTTCTGACAATTCCATTTCTTTCTTATAAAGATTTGAAACAATAAAGTAAGCACATTAATTGCAACCTCTCATCGGCGGTTTTGTTGACACCTGAAAAATGAAATGCTAAAATCCACCTTACATAAAATCGGCGGAAATTAATGAACAGATTAGAAGGTATTGGTATGAGTATGTCATTTAAGCAGAGAAAAGTTGTAAAAAATATTTCCATCCATGTTGAAGAGGGTGAAATTATAGGCTTACTCGGTCCTAATGGTGCAGGTAAAACTACCACATTCCATATGATACTCGGAATCCACAAACCTGAAAGTGGAAAAATAGTTTTAAACGGACAAGATATCACAAAATTGCCGGTCTATATGAGAGCAAGAATGGGAATAGGTTTTCTTCCGCAGGAGCCATCCATCTTCAAAGGTCTTTCGGTTATTGAAAACATAGAATCTGTAATTGAATATAATAAAAATATAGAATCAAAAAATATTAATGAAGTAATGAATGAAATGGGAATTACGGAACTAAAAAACAGGAAAGCCTATCTTCTGTCCGGAGGAGAGAGACGCAGACTTGAGATTGCAAGATCCTTGGTGTTAAATCCGACATTTCTTCTTCTTGATGAACCTTTTGCCGGAATCGACCCGATCCAGATCGGTGAGATCCGGAATTTAATACAATCATTTAAAAAAAAGAAGATAGGCATTATAATTACCGACCATAATGTTAGAGAAATATTGAAAATTACCGATAGATCATACATAATAAATAAGGGTGAACTTATATTTCAAGGAAATTCTTTTAATCTTATCAATGATGACAGAGTTATCGAAGAATACCTTGGAAAAGAGTTTCGGTGGCATTAATGTCAACAAAACTTAGCATTAAACATCAGCATAAACTTTTAATGAATCCGGTAATCCATACTTTTATCGGATTTTTACCTCTAAGCAGAACCGAGTTTATCAATAAAATTAAAAACGAGATAGAATCAAACCCGATGCTTGAGATTGAATCAAATGAATCTGAGAAAAAGGAACCTGAAAATATTAATGTAATGGAAGAAAAGATGGAACGTGCCGATCAATCTTTTCTTAATTCATATATTGAGGACGGTTTTTTAAGAAATAAAGACAGACTGAGTAAAAATAGAGTTATAGAACTTTTCGGTTCATATAAAAAAACTCTGTCAGATCATCTTTTGGAACAGGCAATGAGTGAATTTAATGATCACGAATTGAATATTGCCAATTATATAATTTACAATCTTGACCGAGACGGATATCTGAAACTGGAAATTCAGTCGATAGCATCGTCTTTGAATACAACACCTGAAGAGATAGAAAGAATCAGAGAAAGAATTAAAAATTTTGATCCTGAGGGAATAGCGTCAAGGTCTCTGAAAGAGTGCCTTCTGGCTCAGGTTGAAGATATTTCAAAAAATAAAAATTTAATAATCCTGATTGAAAATCACCTTGAAGATCTCTCCAAATCAAAATTTACAGATATTATTTCAAAAATGAAAATAGATCAAACCGAACTTGAACGTCTTAAAAAAGCCTTAAGACGACTAGATCCGAAACCCGGAAGTAATTTTAATGATGTTGAAGTGGATTATGCAGATGTCGACCTTATTTTAATTAAAGATGAAAACACAAATGAATATTCCGTGAAATATGTTAATGACGGTATCCCGTCAATTACTCTATCTCACTATTACGATGAGATGCTTGAAAAAGCTTCCGATAAAAACACAAAAGATTATCTGAAGAATAGATTGAAAAATGCAAATCTGTTTATAGAGGGAACATCCCTCAGAAAATCTATGATCGAAAAAATTGCCGATTATCTAATCCTCTTTCAGAAAGATTTTCTTGAATTCGGCAATAAATGGAAGAAACCTTTAACAATGAAAGAAGTCGCCAGAGAGTTGGGATTCAGTGAATCCACAATATCAAGGACCGTTAATAATAAATTTATTGCTACTGAAAAAGGTATTATAAGCTTGAAAAGTTTTTTCTCCCACGGAATTAAGGGAGATTACGGATTCATTCATTCGGTTGATACGGTCAAAGAGAGATTAAAAAAACTTATCGAAGATGAACCCAAATCAAAACCTTTATCGGATCAAAGTATAGCAAAAGATTTAAACAACCTTGGAATTAAAATATCAAGAAGAACCGTAAGAAATTACAGAGAAGATTTAAAAATCTCAAATTCTTCGGTAAGAAAAGAAGAATATAAAATAAGAAATCAAAAAAAGGAGCTAAAATGAGTACAAAATTCACTACAAAAAATGTAAAGTTCACAGGAGCTCTCAAAGGCTTTACGGAAAAGTCTTTAAAAAACATTGAAAAGATAAGCGGTGATATTATTGATGCCGAGATACTTGCAAGTGAAGAAAAGTTACATTTTAAGGTTGAAATAAGTCTTAAAACCAAGGATCATAAATATCATGCAATATCAAATGAACCTCTGCTGAAACAAGCTCTCAGGAATGCACTGAATATAATAAAATCTCAGGCAAAAAAGAACAAGAGTAAGTTTAAATCTGAAAAGAGACGAGGTAAAAGAAATTTTCTTAAAAATATTTTAAAATCAGACAGATCTTATGAAGAACCCTCAGGAAGCTTTAAAGATGAAAACTCTTTATCCGTTTCAGAAAATTTTTCAAGGAAACCACTCACACCGGAAGAAGCGGTTTTTTTTCTGAAAGATAGTAATGAGAATGCATATATGTTTCTAAATGTTGAAACAAATAATATGGCAGTTGTTTTTTTCAATAAAAACAATAATATATCTTTAATAGACGCAGACATAGAAAAGTGAAAATCTCAAATATTTTAAACAAAGAGTTAATTATCCCGGAAATAGGTGCCGATTCTTCTCCAAACGAAATTTTAAAGCAGATGATAACGGTTTTAAAAGAACGAAATATGATATCCGATGAAAATTCAATATTAAAAAAGCTTATCGAACGTGAGAATCTGGCATCAACTTCAATCGGGAACAACACTGCTATCCCGCATACCAAAGTTAAAGAGTTGAAAAAACCTGTTATGGTATTGGGGATTTCAAAAAAGGGATTGAATTATCATGATAAAGATGAGGAACCTGTTAATCTTATAGCACTGATTCTATCTCCCGCAAACGCTCCGGCTCTTCACCTTCAAATCCTGGCGGCTACGGCTTCATTGATCAAAAAGAAGGGAAATCTGATAAAAGAGATTGTAAAGGCAAAAGACAGTTCTGAAATTCTGGAGATCATAAAAAAATACGAAGATTCTGATGATTAAGCAAAAGGAGGGTATTGAATTAAAACTTCTTAAAGATATACCTGAATTTAAAATAGGTGAAATATTCAATGATAAATGGTTAAATAAAAAGATAACTCACCCTTTGGCACAAAAACCGGGGCTGGCTTTGGCCGGGTATTTTAAATATCTAAATAAAGGAAGTCTTCAAATTTTCGGGAAAACCGAAATAGGTTATCTTAATCAACTTTCGGAAAATGAATGTAAAAATCAATTATCATCCTTTCTGGCATTAAGAATACCGGGCATAATTGTTACGGAGGACCAGCAATTAAAAAAGATAATAAAAGATACCATAAATAAAAGTAAGACAGCCATGCTTATTTCATCACTGAAATCTTCTTTAATCATTTCAAGAGCATCATCTTTTCTTTTCAGACACTTTTCGGAAAAGATTAGAATCAACGGTGTTCTAATGGATATAATGGGACAGGGAGTTATGATAACCGGAAAATCAGGGATAGGGAAAAGTGAAACTGCAATTGAGCTTATAAAAAAGGGACATCAGCTCATATCGGATGATCTGATTGAGTTTTATCTTAATTCCAATGAAGAACCCGTTGGAAGATATATAGAAACAATAAAAAGATGGATAGAAGTAAGAGGATTAGGAATAATAAATATTGTTGATATGTTTGGTTTCGGTGCATTAATTGAAGAAAAAAAATTAGATATGGTTATCGAACTTGAAAAATGGGACCCGAAAAAGAATTATGACAGATTAGGTGAGAACAACCTTTACTATCAAATCCTCGGGAAAGACATTCCAATGTTTAAACTTCCGGTGGCAATGGGACGAAACCTTTCTACCCTTATAGAGATTGCAGTCAAATATTTTATTTCCAGAAAAAGCGGGAGTGAATCTTTTATTGAGCATATTGGAAAAACAAATGAAAAAAATTAAAGGTCTACTTATAACGCACGGAGAACTCGGGAAAGAACTTCTCAATGTTGCCGAAGAGATAATGGAAAGAAAAAGCGGTATAGAAATACTCAATATGAGTTGGATCGATGACGGAACTACTATTGAAAAAAAAATTAATAAAGTTATTAAAAGAAACAGAGGAAATAATACTCTGATCATGGTTGATATGTTTGGAGGGTCTCCTGCAAACTTAAGTTTAAGATTTAACAATGATGAAACCGAAATTCTTACAGGAATAAATCTCCCCGGTCTCTTAAAATTTATTACTCTTAAAGAAAAAACAGATGATTTTTCTTTTTTGGTAAATTCGGTAAAAGAGAGTTCAAAAGAAGGTATCAACATCATCAGCGAATATTTAGGAGAGAAGAAAAATGTTAAAACAAAAAATTAAAATCATAAACAAGTTGGGACTTCATGCCAGAGCTGCAGCTAAATTATCCCATCTTGCAAACAAATTCAATTCGGAGATTTTTCTTCTGTACAACGGAGACAGAGTAAATGCAAAAAGTCTTCTTGGAATACTCACACTTGCCGCCTCGGTCGGGAGTGATATCGAACTGGAACTGGATGGGAAAGATGAAAAAAAAGCATTAAAAGAGATATCTCTTCTATTTGAAAGAAAATTTGACGAAGAAGGATAATATTAATGATACTGATTAAATATTCCGTCAGTAAAATTATCGTTAAATTATGAAAAAATTAGTCGGAAAACCTGTTTCGCAAGGAATTATCATTGGAAAAGCCCAACTCTTTAATTCGAAAAAAGAATTTATATTTAAAGAAAAAATAGACAGAAAATCTGTTGAAAAAGAGATAAATAGATTCTCAAACTCTATTAAAGCGACAAGAGCACAATTAAAAGATATCTATACAAACCTTAAAAAAACAATGGGGGAAGAATCCGCACTGATAATAAAAACACAGTCAATGCTGCTTGAAGAGACAAGACTTATAGATGAAATAAAACAGATTATACGTAATAAACTTGTCAGATCGGAGTGGGCAATCAAGGAGATTGAAAAAAAATACGTCAACCATTTTAAAAAGATAAAAGACCTCTCCTTTAGAGAAAAAGGTAATGACATTATTGATATTCTCGAAAGAGTTGTCCTTAATCTAAAAAAAGTTAAAGTGGATGTAAATAAAAGCATTGGAAATGTCATAATCGTTGCAGATGAGATCGCTCCTTCAATTGCAGCCAGTCTAATGATAAACAATGAACTTAAAGGAATAATACTTGACAAAGGAGGAGAAACTTCTCACACTGTTATACTTGCAAGAACTCTTGGCATACCTACGATAATTAATACGGGAAAAGCAACTGAGAAAATAGCAACCGACGATACTTTGATAGTTGATGGTTTGGATGGGAAAATCACTATTAATCCGGATGAAAATCAGATAAAAAAAGCCTTAAAAAAAGCCAAAAAGTTTGAGGATCACCAAGAAAATTTGAAATTGATTTCAAAACTTCCGAATATTACAAATGACGGAAGAAAATTCAGTTTGAACGCAAATATAGAGTTTCCTTTTGAAAGTGATATAGTTTCATCTCACGGTGCAGATGGGATCGGACTGTTTCGTACGGAATTTCTTTTCACAGACAAATCAATAGCCAATTCGGAAGAAGAGCAATATCTTATCTATAAAAATATCGCTCACAAAATTTATCCCGGGATTGTAACCATAAGAACTTTTGATATAGGAAGGGATAAAGGCAATCATTTTTTTCAAACCGGCAATGAAGTTAATCCCGCTCTGGGAATGATGGCGGTAAGATTGTTTCTCAAAGAAAAAAAATTCTTTAAAAAACAGATCAAAGCCATCTTAAGGGCAAACGAAAACGGTAATATTAGAATTCTTTTCCCTATGATCACGGAAATAGAGGAGATTCGATCTATAAAAGAAATAATCAAAGATGCCGAAAAAGATCTTATAAATGAAAACCATATGCCACATCACCGGACAAAAATAGGAGTAATGGTTGAAGTTCCCGCAATGGTCAAAATATTGAAATTCCTACAGGATGAAGTGGATTTCCTTTCCTTAGGAACAAATGATATGATTCAATATCTACTTGCCGTTGAAAGAAATAATAATTCTCTTTCATACCTTTTCAATCCGTTCCAACCGGCAGTTATTGAAATACTTATGGAGATAAAAAGAGAAGCGGATAAAATAGGAAAAGAGATTACCGTATGCGGAGAAATAGCCGGTCAAACATTTACCGCTCTAATGCTATTGGGAATAGGATATACAAGTTTCTCAATGAACCCGCTTGCAATTGCCGAGATCAAGAGAGTTTTTACAAGCATTGATTTTTCTTATCTAAGAAAGATCACAAAGCAATTATCACTATTTGCTTTTAAGACCGAAACAGAAAATTTTATAATTAATTCTCTGAAAAAACAATATCCGAAAATTTTCAGGAAAGATCTTCTCTTTTAGATTCCGGATTAAAAGAACAAAAATTTCCCCATTTTTTCGAATAAATGTGGAAAACTCTTTTTTGCAGATACCATAATCTACTTCAGATATAAGTTTTCTTGGAATGCACTTTTTTTAAAATCCAAAACAACAGTCATATAATCGTTATCCATGTTTTTGTCATTTTTTGTTAAAGATATGCACGGAGAATCTCCTTTTTCCGGAATTTCAATGGGAAATGACCGGCTTGGAGATATGAAACGGAAAGGTGGGGTTATGCCGGAACATTATTATATTGACAAAAAATATCCTTTATATTTATAATATTATATGCTGTAAAATATTATAAAAAATATTAAAATGAAAGGAGAAAATATTGAAAAATTCAAAGTTTTTTATTGTTTTTTTGTTTTTTATTTTAATCTGTTTAATTTCAAACTTAACCACAACCACTGTTAAAACTCAAAACGGAAATCTTGAAAAAATTAATCTTTCAAATCAAAACAAAGCGAAATTATCAATCTTAAAATCCTATGGTAAAATACCTCTTTATTTTATAAAAAACAGAGGGCAATTCAATAAAAATGTCCTTTTTTATACGAAAACAAGAGGATATACGCTATGGATAACAAAAGAGGGACTTGTATTTGATTCCATTATCAGAGAAAAAGCGGATGATAAAAAAGGAAAATGGAAAGATAAAACACCCGAATTTAAAGTCAAAGGGAGAGATATTTCAAAATCAAGGTTTTTAAATCATAAAAAAGATTTTAAGATTATCCCCGTAGATAATGCAAAATACAGAGTGAATTATTTTATCGGTAATAAAACAAAATGGATTAATAATATAAAAACCTCGAAAGGGATACTTTTAACAGATATATATAAAAATATAGATCTTAAGATATACGGAATAGAAAAACTCATAGAATATGATTGGATAGTTAAAGAGGGGGGAAATCCCGAAGATATAGAGATAGAGTACAAAGATATAAAGAAAACCAAAATAGACAAAGAGGGAAATATAGTTATAGAGATGAAGTTCGGAAAGATAATGCATAAAAGACCTGTAAGTTATCAAATTGATAAAAAGGGTAAAAGAGAATATATTAAATCCGAATTCATAAAAACAGGTAAAAATAGATACAGGATAAAAGTTCAAGATTATGATAAAACGAGGGAACTTATAATAGATCCCGTTGTATTAATATATTCTACATATTTGGGTGGGAGTGGTAATGATAGAGGATATGGGATAGCAGTTGATGATAATGGTTGTACTTATGTTACAGGATACACTGAATCAAATGATTTCCCAACCCAAAACCCGTATCAAACAAATCAACCGAACAATGATATATTTATAACAAAATTTTCATCCGATGGTCAATCTCTTGAATATTCAACATATTTGGGGGGAAGTAATTGGGATAAGGGGTATGGAATAGCAGTTGACAGCAATGGTTGTGCATATGTTACAGGAACCACATACTCAGATGATTTTCCGACCAAAAATCGCTATCAAACATATCAACATGGCAGGGATGTATTTGTAACAAAATTATCATCAGATGGCAATACTCTTATATATTCAACATATTTGGGGGGAGTTAGTTGGGATGAAGGGTATGGGATAGTAGTTGACCGCAATGGCTGTGCATATGTTACAGGATACACATATTCAGTCAATTTTCCAACTAAAAACCCATATCAAACAAATCAACCCGGACGGGATGTATTTATAACAAAATTTTCTTCTGACGGCAGTTCTCTGATATATTCAACACATCTCGGGGGTAATGATTGGGATGAAGGGTATGGGATAGCAATTGACCGCAATGGCAATGCATATGTTACGGGATACACATACTCAGGCAATTTTCCTACAAAAAACCCTTATCAAACAAATCGACTCGGATATGAGGATGTATTTGTAACAAAACTATCTTCCGATGGTCAATCTCTTGAATATTCAACATATTTGGGGGGAAGTAATTGGGATAAGGGGTATGGAATAGCAGTTGATAGCAATGGTTGTGCATATGTTACGGGATATACATGGTCAAACTCAGGTGATTTTCCTACAAAAAACCCTTATCAAACAAATCAACCCGGAGAGTTTTTATTTATAACAAAATTTTCATCGAGCGGTCAATCCCTTGAATATTCGACATGTTTTGGAGGAAGTGGTTGGGATGAAGGGCATGGGATAGCAGTTGACAGCAATGGTTGTGCATATATAACAGGATACACGAACTCAGATAATTTTCCCGTTAAAAACCCTTATCAAACAAATCAACCAAGATATGATGTATTTGTAACAAAATTTTCATCCGACGGACAATCCCTTGTATATTCCACATATATCGGGGGTAGTGATAATGATTATGGTAAAGGAATAGCCGTTGATAGCAATGGATTTGCTTATATAACAGGATACACGAACTCAGATAATTTTCCCGTTAAAAACCCTTATCAAACAACAAATACAGGCAATAATGATGTCTTTATAACAAAACTTGCTTTGCAGTGGACAGTTTCAGCCTCAATATCAGTGGGCAACGGCAATGTTTCTCCGGAAAGCCAAGGTGTAATTGAGGGTGAAACAGCTACGATTAATATAATCCCTGACACGGGTTATTATATAGACTCTATAACAGATAACGGAGTTTCTGTTCCCGTTTCAAATCCCTATTATATTCATAATGTCAATGCAGATCATACTGTGGTTGTTAAATTTAAATTAAAAACATACACGGTTAATGCATCGGTCTCGGGAGGACACGGAAGAGTTTCCCCCGCAAGCCAAACAACGGACTATGGTCAAACAGCTACTATAAATATAATCCCCGACCTTGGCTATGAGATAGAGTCAATAACCGATAACGAAATATCGAAACCAATATCAAACCCTTATAAAATAGAAAATGTGACGGAAGATCATGATGTTTTCGTCAAATTCAAACCAATGATAGCAGTCTCATTATCGGGAGAGAGAAAGACGGAGAAAGCATGGATAATAAGAAAAGAGTATGGTAAGCTTGATATAATGATTTCAAATCCGTCTGGTATGGATTATACACTTACAATACAAAAAAGCACATCCGGTTCTGGATACAGTAATATAAAGAGTGTAAAATCATCGGAGATTAGCGGAGGAGAATATACATACTATGATAAATTTCTCAAAAAAGGCGTTAACTACGGATATAGAGTAGTAATAAAAAATTCATCGGGAAATATCATGAGATATTCAAAGACAATAAATCTATAAGAAGAGATAAT
>CAZWFY010000013.1:20029-57553 GCA_964633415.1 uncultured Clostridia bacterium
CATCGGGAAATATCATGAGATATTCAAAGACAATAAATCTATAAGAAGAGATAATAAATATGAGAGATAAAAAGATAATAGTAATAATTTTGTTTTTTGTTTTGTCAACTATAACATACGGGAAAGGATTTATAGGGATAAACGGTAATCTGTTTTTCCCATCCGACTCCGATTATAAGGATATTTACGAAAGCAGTGTGATTCATCCCGAGATAGAGATAATGCAATCCGTCTACAATAATCTGTTTGTGTTCGGTAGTTACGGATATATGAGTAAAACGGGAAAGACGGTGGGAGAATTAGAGGTAGATACGAAAAGCACAAGGAATATATTATCGGTGGGTGCGGGTTGCGTTATAAAGATAAATGAGAATACAGATATAGTATATATTACAATTAATAAAAGATTTTTATATTTGTTATATTATAATTACCCCGTTTTTTTTTGAATAAATAAAGGTTGTTTTTATATGTAAAAGAGACTCATAGAGTGTTATAATAGTATTTTCAGAATAACTCCGATATAACTACAAAAGCAACCGATATGATTATACCGGAAAGTAGAGAGAAAGTGAAAAGAAAAACTTTAAGTCTATAAATAAATCAGACATAGAGTTAAGTCAGCCGAATAAGAAATTTATATCGGAAATGATGACGGGAATGGTATTAATCGGCGTGTAAAATACTCTTATTATAGCCGTTTCAGATACCAAAAACTGCCCATTGACTTTATTCTTTAAAAAAATATAATGAAAAACGGAGGTAATATGAAAAACAATCTAAAAATATTTTTCATACTTTTTACCCTGATATTTTCATTTAAACAGATATTTCCGGATCTCATTACTGTTCCTGAACAAACCAAATATAGAAAAACTTCCTCATTCAGTGAAGTAATGAAATTTTTATATGAAGCGGAAGCTCAGTCGGAAAATATCAAACTTTGTGAATTTTGTATATCTACGGAAGGAAAAAAAGTCCCTATGGTTATTATAAGCGACAGAGCTGTTTCCTCACCTTATCAGAAGCAGATATTTGATATTCCGTCTATCCTTATTATGGCTAATATTCATGCCGGCGAAGTTGAAGGAAAAGAAGCTTCTCTCATGATAATAAGAGATTTTGTAAATGGAAAAATAAACGAAGTATTAAAGAACCAGATAATTTTAATGATCCCGATATTTAACAGTGACGGTAATGATAAATTCGGCAAAAACAGAGGAGACGACGGTCCTGAACTTGCCGGTGTCAGACATAACGGCCAACATCTTGACTTAAATAGAGATTATATTAAACTTGAATCACCGGAGGTAAAAGCACTACTTAACGTTTTTACAAAGTGGAGACCACTGCTTTTCATCGATATGCATACTACCGACGGCTCCTTCCACAGAGAGCCGGTAACTTTCGCCACCCTTTCAAATCCAAACAGTAATAAGAATATTTTCAACTATATGTGGAACACTCTCTTTCCTTCGGTAAAAAAATATATGAAAAAAAAGTTTAATACGGACAGTATTCCTTACGGAAATTTTATAGATAGGAAATCCCCCCGAAAAGGATGGGCAAATCATGCTTATGAAGTAAGATATGGAACAAACTACGCAGGACTCAGGAATATATTTACAATTCTCGATGAAAACTATTCTCATGCTGATTTTAAAACCAGGGTCATCTCAGCATACCATTTCCTTCGCTCAACTCTCGAATTCACTAAAGATCATATTGGTGAGATGGATAAAATCAGAAAAAATGCTGAAATAGATACAACTCTAAACTATTATAAAGGAAATCATATCATATCCTATAAAACTGAGAAATTGTTAGATTTTACAATAAAAAGCTATGAATTTAAGGTTGAAAAGATAAAACCTGAAGATAAAAAGAAATATCCGCCATGGGTAGGAGACTCAATTGTAAAAAAGACAGATAAAAATAGAGATTATCGCCTCCCCTATTTTGGGAAAGCTGTTTCCAAAAAATCCGTGAAACTTCCTTCCGGCTATTTTCTGCTTCCTTTCCACAAAAAAATTGAGAATAACCTTAAAAAACATGGAATAATTGTTGAAAAATTATTACACGATTATTCCGGGATATTGGAAAATTTCAAACTATCCAAACTTAAATACGGAAAATATATTTTTCAAGGGCATATAAATATTAGTGCTTCCGGAGAATATAAAAAAAATACGGTTACTATACCGGCCGGTTCCCTCTTTATCTCTATGAAACAACCTTTGGCAAGACTTATTGCGGAAATGTTTGAACCCGAGGCAAAAGACAGTTTTCTTTCCTGGGGATTTTTTAACAGAGAAATAATAAAACAGTGGAGCAGAAAACCGGGATTATATCCTGTATACAGATTTAACGGAGATAAAAAGAATTTTGAAACAGTTATAAAATAAAAAAGATAATATCTCCTGATTTAAGTTTCATCCTTTTTGACATTCCTGCATTTAACTCAAGAACAAATTTCGCTTTTTTCTTTGAAGGATAAGTTTCACACGGATCATTTTTGCAGGGAGGGACATCAGGGATAATCTGAACAACTTCTCTCTCTGCATTCAAGAATACAAGATCCAAAGGTATCAGCGTATTCTTCATCCACATCGCCCTGAAATCTTCATCTTCATATATAAAAATCATCCCGTAATCCTTCGGAATACTCTTTCTGAACATAAGACCTTTCATTTTTTGTTCTTCGGTTTCGGCAACCTCCACGTTAAATTCAAAATCATGAATAAAAAGTTTGATAAATCTCATTTCAGATGAATAAATATTGACAAACAGGAAAAGTATCAGTATTGCTCTTTTTATCATTCCATCTCCATACTCAGCTCCATTCGAGAAGCCTCTTTTCACTATTAAGTTTTTTTATTTCCGTAATATTTTGTGAAACTTCTAAAACTCCTTTATATTTACCATTTCTGTCTCTTAAAGCAAAATAATTTATCAAAATGAATTTCTCATCCACTATTATCCTGAAATCTGCGAAATCTCTTTCTCCGGATTTAAAAGAATTCAATATCTTTTCAACTATCCCCATACTTTCCGGAGGATGACAATTTTGAACTTTTCTTCCGATCACAGACTTTGATCTTGTAAAGATACGATCGGACGGATTTGAAAAAAATTTAACTTCATCATTTTCATCAACAAAAGTTATATCAAGAGGCAGAGCATTTAATATCATTATTAACTGTTCTCCCGTTACCTCCCCGGTTCCAAGGTCAATAATACTATTTTTCAGATCTTCATTTTCATGAATACTTTCCCTCTTTCCCTGATTAATGAAAGGAAATCCGAGTTGAAGACATTCTGCAATCAGATCATCTAATTGTTCTACGGGAACAGTCTCGATCAGAAGAGGAAACAATATTTTTTCATCTCTGAATTTTATAGAATGTATATCAAAGAAAATATTACCGAGATATCTATTAAGCTTTTCCGGATCAACAATATCTTCTTTCAATAAATTTTCAATCTCCTTAAGATCCCTTATAATATCATCGTGTATAGACCACATTATCTTTATACATCCGGGATATTTAAACGTTGATTCTATCAGAGGAAAAATAACATTTTCCTTTATTAAATATATTTGTTTGATCTTTTTCAGAGTAACAACATTCTTCAGTAAAACTCTTCCGACTTCTTTTTCAGAAGGATTTCTGTTAAAAGCCTTAATTAACCCCTTCATCTCCTGTAGAATTGAATCCGCTGCATTATAATTTCGAATAAAAAGATCTATTAACATGCTTTTTTCACCTGAATCATCAAATGATCTATCTGTAAGTGATCTGTACAATAGATTTAATACTTTTGAAACCGCTGGCTTTATTACAACCATCTCAAAGTCATTCTCGATCAGTTTATGAAATGCCGACACAACTTCGTCGGGAGTTATATTATCTATTAGATCTCTATTTTTTTTATACAGATCTGCTCCTGATTCTCCTTCGATCATACCTCTAATAAGCTCAAACAGTTTATTGGAATTTTTATCTAATCTTACAATCAATTTGGACATAAGTTCCCTTGCATCACCTAATTAATCCTATCACTCCCCTAACAATGTGTCAATAAACACTTTTATATGGATATACCACCCTTTATTGGAACAATCTCTGTTTTTTTTCGTTTAAATAGTATTAGGCAAATAAAAAATGTTTATGGAGAAAATTATGAAAAAACTATTTATTATTATATTTTCAATTACATTAATTTCAACTACACTTTTAGCAACCAGCTCCGTTCCATCATCCGATATACTGAAAATGATAAATTCCGGAAAGGAAGTGGTTATTAACAACGCAATTATAACAGGAGATATTGATTGTAGAAAAATTATTGATAAAAGCAGAAAAGGTTCATTTTTCGGATCCGGAAAAACTGTTGTTTATCATGTAAGAGTGCCGGTTAAATTTATAAATTGTACTTTCCGAGGAGATTTTCTCGCATATATTTATGTAGAAAGAAACAGAACTCTTCATACGGTAAAATTTCATTCGAATGCAATTTTTCAAAACTGTAATTTCAAAGGTCTTTCAGCTTTTAAATATGTAAAATTTTTAAAAGAGAGTGATTTCAGGAATTCTGTTTTCAGCAGAGAAGCTCTGTTCAAATACACTGAATTCTATTCAGACATAAACTTTTCCGGATCTCTCTTTCATAGAGAAGCAAACTTTAAATATACTGAATTCAAATATTTGTCGAACTTTTCAAAATGCAAATTTTCAGATATAGCAAATTTTAAATATACAGAATTCAATGGGAAAACCGACTTTAAAAACTGTGATTTTGATGATGAAGCAAATTTTAAATATACAAAATTTTCAAGATCGGTAACTTTTCACTCTTCAATATTTAAAGAGCTCGTAAACTTTAAATATACAAAATTTAATGCCATAGTTTACTTCACAGATACGGTCTTTAAAGATGATATTAATTTTAAATATACGGAATTCAGAAAAGAACCGGATCTTTCGGGAACAAAATTCGAAGGAGATGTTGAATCAAAATACGCTGAAGTTGATGGAGAATCATTCACAAAATTTCTTCTTAGAAGAAAATAAGTTTAAATTTTTATAAAATAAATATTGTAAATATCATACAAGAGTATGCAGATTTTTTAGCTTTCCTTTAAAAATAAGCTTGTGACTGTTATAATCTGAATATGAAAGTTTTTATCTTTATCTGTTTAATTCTTATTCTGTTTCCTTATCAGGGAGCTACTCCTGATGAAAACAGATTAATAGCCGGAGAGGAATCCGTTGACAATTCAAGCCGAAATATGAATGCAATTCAGGATTCTCTATCTGAAAATGATATTTTCAACTCTGATCCGGATATCCTCGCTATTAGGCCTCAACAGAGATCATTACCGGAGCTGAAAAAAAGAGACAAGATTATATGGTCGTTTAAAATGGCAAAAAAGAACATCTTTCTATGATAAAAAAATATCCATGGCATTTTGTTTTTTTAATATTTGTTATTTTTTTCCTTACGAATATCTTCCAGAAACTTCAATGGAAAGAATCAACCGATAATCTTCACTGGATTGAATCTAACGAAGGTCTTATTTGTGACTTTGCACCTAAATCAAGTCATATCCACAAGGGTGATATTCTGTTTACAATTAATAAATATATAATAAAAAACAGAAGAGATTTGAAAAGAGTGATAGAAAATAAAAAATTGTGTGTCTATGAAATAGAAAGAGATGATCTGATAAAAAAAACCGATGTAGAAATAGATTATGATTACACTCCGACTTCATATTATATCCTCGTTCTTCCCGGAATAATTCTTCTGCTTATTACTCTAATGTTTCTTAACATAACATTAAAAAAGGGTGAAGACTTTACCCCCCCGAAAAAATTCTATCTTCTTAGCTTGTCGCTTTCAAGTCTTCTTATCTTTTCTCCTACCGGCAGTTATGGTTTGAATGACTTTGTTTTCCTTTTTTTTGATAGAATTGCATATCTATTCTTTCCTGCATTCTTAGTCAACTATTCATTCTATTTCCCTTTGAGATCAAATATATTTAAAAAATTCAGATCAAAAATGCTCTCAATTGCAATATTTATTCCTCCTTTTGTTATTTTATTACTCTACTCAATATCACTTTTTTCAAATTTTTTAACTCCTGTTCCGGAAATCATTACAAGCGTTATTAACTATTTCAGAGAAATATCCTACTACTATTTCGGAACTTATCTTTTAATCGCTCTGATATTTTTCATCAATTCTTCTCTGAAAATGATATTCGGGAACAATAACAGAAGATTTTTTTTCCCTCTTATAGGAATATCAATCAGTATTCCTGCAATGATCATATTTAATTTCATTGAAAAATATACAATACATACAACATTACTTAATATATTTTTATTCACATTAATATTGTTACCGGTAAGCTTGACCTACTTCCTCAGCCACAGAAAATTCAGTGATATCGAGAACGTAATAAAAAAAACACTTTCGATCTCACTTATACTTTTTTTTATTTTCGGAATCTTCTTCTTCCTTGGTTTTAATATTGAGAAGAATAAGATCATAGGGATTTTCTGGTCTGTTATAGCTATTATTACAGCCGGTCTCCTGTTTAAACCGATAGAAGGAACCATTCAAGAATATTTTGAAAAAATCTTTTTAAGAGGCACTTTTAATTTTAAAAAAAAACTGATGGAATTGATTCAATCTTTGAGATCGGAGAGGGATCTTTATTCATTGTCGGAAAATCTTTTAAGCACAATAAATAACGGTTTTCATCTTAAAAAAACAGAACTTTATATTCATATAAAAAAAAAGATATACCATTCATATCCGTCAATGAAAAAAATTGTTTTTTCAGGTAATTTCATTAATGATCTTTTATCAAAAGAAAATCTTATTTTAACTTCCTACAAGGAATTTGAAAAAAAATATCCGAAAGATGTAAATATAGTTAAGCAGGATAATTTTTTACAATTTCTACCATTGAAACATAGTAAAAAATTGATAGGAGTAATTGCATTTAGTTTTAAAACAGACGACACCTATCTTTCTCAGGAAGATTGGGACCTGCTCTTCAGTATCACATCATCTTTAACACTATCTATTGAAAATGCATCACTCTATTCTGAACTTGAGAACCAATTAAATGAGATAAATCTTTTAAAAGAATTCCATGAAAATGTTATTGAAAATATAAATATGGGTATGGTTGTTCTTACAAATCTGAATATAGTAAAAACGTGGAATAGATTTATGGAGTCTAAATTTAATATTCCGGTTAAAAAGGCTCTGAACAAAAAAGCTTTTCAAGTTTTCGGAAACAAACTATGGAAAGATATATACCCTAATATGAGTAAACAGTCGACTATGTCAAATATTAATATCACTCTGGATAATAAAGATCAAATTTTTAATATCCACATATCTCCACTAAAAGACATTCACGCTAAAACAATCGGCACTATTCTTGTTTTTGAAGATGTAACGGAAAATACACTTATGCAAAATCAACTTATTACTTCGGAAAAAATGGCTTCTATCGGACTTCTATCGGCAGGAATAGCTCACGAAGTTAACACACCGTTAACGGGAATATCCTCATATTGTCAATTGATATTAAGTGATCCGGATAACCCCGAAAATAACAATCTTGTATTAAAAATGCAGGATCAAATTGAAAGAGCCAATAAAATCATAAGAACACTTCTGGATTTCTCACGCCAGAAAGGAGAAAATCCCGTTGAACTTGACATTAAAAATCTGATAAGCGAGAGTATATCTCTGGTTGAACATAAATTAAAAAAGAAAAAAATAAAATTAATAAAAGATCTGAATTTTAATAATATGATTTTCGGCTTCTCTACTCGTCTTCAACAACTGTTTATAAATCTCCTCATTAATGCCAGTGATGCGATTGATAATGAACTCGGAGAAATCGTTCTTAAGGGTTATGAAGAAAACGGAAATATGATAATTAAAGTAAAAGATAACGGAAGAGGAATTGAAAGGGAGTACCAAAAAAATATTTTTGAACCTTTTTTTACAACTAAAGAGAGAGGCGAAGGAACCGGATTAGGACTTTCAATCATTTATAATATTGTCGAAGAACACTATGGAAAAATAAATTTTCATAGTAATCCCGGAAAAGGTTCTACATTTACAATTATTCTACCGCTAAAAAGTCCGCTAAGGAGTATAAAAATATGAGGAAAAAAACAATTCATCTGATTGACGATGAGAGCATTATTCATGATATTTTCAGAAGAATTTTAAAAGAGGATGAATACGAATTGATCATTTCGGAAAATAAAAGTCAAGCTCTATCAAATCATTTCCGGAATATAGATGTAGCTATAATAGACCTTATGATACCCGGGACATCCGGACTTGAGATATTTAAAGAATTAAAAAAAATTGATAAAGGAATAAATGCTATCTTTTTAACTGCTTTCGGAACCATTGAAACAGCTATAGAAGCAATAAAAATGGGGGCAATAGACTATTTGCAAAAACCTTTTAACAATATAGAAATAAAGCATAAAATCGACCGTATTATAGAACGTAAAAATTTACAAAATGAAAACATTCAGCTAAAAAAAGTACTTAACAAAAGATTCTCTTTTGAAAATATAATCGGAAGAAGTAGAGAATTGAAAAAAGTTTTATCGGTTGTTGAAAATGTTGCAGATTCGACATCGACAGTATTGATAACAGGTGAGAGTGGAACGGGAAAAGAGATGATCGCTAAAGCTATTTTTAAAAATTCAAATCGAAGAACAAAACCGTTTTTTACTTTTAATTCCAGTAACATACCGGATACTCTTTTTGAAAGTATACTTTTCGGATATAAAAAAGGAACTTTTACAGGTGCTGTCTCTGATAAAAGAGGAGTTTTTGAGGAAGCTGATAAAGGTACTATCTTTTTTGATGAGATTGCGAATTTAAACTCTGAAACACAAAAAAAAATATTGAGAGTGATTCAGGAGAAGGAAATCCAACCGCTCGGTTCAACAAAAACAATAAAAGTGGATGTAAGGATATTAGTTGCTACAAATGTAGACCTGATGGAAAAAGTAAAATCCAACGAATTCAGGGAAGATCTTTTTTATAGACTAAATATAATAAATATTCAACTTCCGCCTTTAAGGGAACGACGCGAAGACATTCCCCTTCTCTTTGATCATTTTCTCCATAAATATTCCAAAGAAAATAACAAAGTGATTACCGAAATAGACACAAAATTCACAAAAGCATTAATGGATTATGACTGGCCCGGTAATATCAGAGAACTTGAGAATATTGTCCAGAGAAGCGTACTGCTTTCCAATAACGGAAAGCTTACAAAAGATCTTCTTCCTCCCGAAATTATCAGTTCTAAAGTTATTAAGAGGAAAGGAAATTTTAACGAATTAGTTGATGAGTATAAAAGACAAATTATCATTGATTCTTTAAAAAGAAATGACTGGATACAGAAAAAATCTTCAGAAGAATTGGGACTGAAAGCAACAACTCTATCGGAATTAATGAAACGATTAAATATTAAAAAATAATATGAAACTACAAAAACTACTTCAGGCAATCGGATACGGAAGCAGAAGGGAGCTTCGGAAATTCATACTTGACGGAGAATTCTTTATCAACGGAAATGCTATTACCGATCCTAATTTTGAGGTTGATCAAAACAATGATGTAATTAAAAGAGACGGGAAAAGAATTAATATCAGGCTTGAAAAGAGATCTTATTACATTTTCAATAAGCCATTGGGAGTAATAACATCTTTACACGATCCGCAGGGAAGAGTTACTGTAAAGGACTATATCGGAAAGATTAAAGAGAGAGTTTATCCGGTTGGCAGGCTTGATTATAATTCGGAAGGGCTTATTCTTCTGACAAATGACGGAGAACTAACAAATTTTATTATATCTGCTAAAAACAAGATCCCCAAAACCTATCTTATTAAAATAAAAGGGGTACTCGATACTTCGAGAAAATACAAATTGGAAAAAAAAGGAATATTTCTCGAAGGAAAAAGAGTGCATATCAAAAAAATCGACTATGTAAGAAAAACAGTAAAGAATAATTCATGGTTACGAATCAGTATTATTGAAGGGAAAAAACATATAGTAAGAAAAATATTTAAATTTTCCGGTCATCCGGTAGAAAAATTAAAAAGAACCGCCATCGGAAGCATAAAACTCGGGAAACTACCGTCGGGGATGTGGAAAGAACTTCCAGTAGACGAATTGGAAAAGTTTAAATCCGAATATAATTATAATTCCATTTCTTTTAAAGACTCTAAAACCAATCATCACTCAGATAAAAATATAACAAGAACAAAATTGAGAAAAAAATAGTATTCTGCTACTATTTTAGTATTATTTGCAGGAATAGTTTATGTATTCATGATTAGAATAAGAAAGATATTAAATTATTCTTTTTACTACCATTTTTTTTTTTATTTGGTTAGAATATATATAAGAACTCCTTAATATGGCTGAAAAAAAAATATTTAAAACTTTTTTAGTATTTATATTTTTATTACTTTTCCCCCTAAAAACTAAATTACTTTTCTCTCAGAACCATATTATTATATTGGAAAATAAAAAAAATATCTCTACCAAAAACAAAGTATATATTATGGAAGATAAATCCCTTGACATATCAATTAATGATATTTTAAGAGGAAGAAATAAAAAAAAATTTTCCATGATTAAATATAGTGAATATCACCCTAAAATTACAAAATCAGCTTTCTGGATAACCTTTTCTATAAAAAAGGGACATAACACTCTTTCCAGATCTCCTTGGATACTTGAGATCAATCATCCTAATATTCACTATATTGATTTTTATCAGACGGATCTGAGCGGATCAATCATAAGAGAAAAACATACGGGAACAATGCGTCCTGTAAAATATAGAGATCATATCTATAATAAGTTTATATTTTATCTGAATTTGCAGGAAGAAAAAGAATATAAGATTTTCATTAGATTTAAAAGCGAATCTTCTATTGAACTAAATTTTTCATTGAAAGGGATGACGGAATTTATGTCCGAAAGTTATAAGAATACTATATCTACAGGAGTGTTTTTCGGATTTTTAATTATTATATTTGCATACAATCTTTTCCTCTATTTTTCCATAAGAGAGAAGCTTTATCTCTATTTCAGCCTGACAATAGCATCACTGTTTCTCTTAATTCTTACAGAATCGGGTATAGCTCAGATATATTTATGGCCGGAAGCTATCCGTTTCAACTATTATATGCTTCCTTTATCAATAGTTTTTCTTCATATTTTCCTTATAAAATTCACAGATTTTTTTACAAGTTCTAAAAACAGATCATCAAACTTTCATACTGCTTTTAATATTCTGGCGGGTTTCTCATTCTTTTTGCTAATAATGATATTTGTATTGGGATATTATAGTTCGATTATTATGATAATGCTGTATTCACTCCTGATTTTAACGGTAATTCTAATCAGTGTTTATTCTTTATGGAAAAACGGAGATACTACATCCGGATACTTCCTTTTAAGCTACATCCCGATATTTTTAATCGGAGTATTTTCTATATTGGAAAAATTTAAAGTTTTTTCACTCTGTCTTAATCCAGATCTATCAAGAAAACTCGGAAGTACATTTTTTATTCTTCTCTTATCTATATATTTAGCCAGAAGAATTAAAAAATTGAAAATTGAAAAATTAAAAACAGATCATGATCTTAAAGATTCGGAAAAAAGGTTTAAAACAATTGTTGAAAATTCTCATGCAGGAATAATTAATGTTGATAATTCATTTCATTTTACCTATGTCAACCCTAAATTTGAACAAATTATGGGCTACTCTTCAAGTGAACTTATTGGAAAAGATTTCAGAACATTTCTTGATGGAGAGAGCCTTGCTCTCGTTGCAGAAAGATATGAGAAACGCCAGAGAGGTGAAACCGTACCCCCAATTTATAAATTCAATATAAAAAGAAAAGACGGTTCAATCAGAAGAATTGAAATAAGTTCAGCTATCGTAAGAATAGATAATGGAAAATCAATAACTGTTGCCCAATTACTTGATATTACCGAGAAAGAAAGATCGGAGCTTATGAAGGAGATTATTCTGAATATCTCTCAAGCTGTTAACTCTAAAGAGAATATAGATGATTTTTATAAAGCCATCCACTCTGAATTATCCAAACTTATTGATACAAAGAATTTTTTTATAGGTATTTATGATGAAATTACAAATTCTATTTCTCTTCCGTATATAAAAGACGAAAAAGATAGTTTAAACAGAGTCCCTGCAAACGGAACAATCAGTTCACTTGTAATAAAAGAGAATCGCTCAATGATACTTAAACCGAGGGAAATAAAAAAACTTGAATCGGAAGGAAAAATCGATATTGTGGGTTCTCCGTGTAAAATCTGGCTCGGAGTCCCTTTACGTACCGGCAACAAAGTTATCGGAGTCATTGTTGTTCAAAGCTATAGTGATGAAGCGGCGTATAATCAGTCGGACCTTGAATTGATGGAATTCATTTCAGATCAAATAGCCATATCAATTAGTAAAAAACAGAATGAGGAAAGAATTAAAATTCTATCAAAAGCAATAGAGCAGGGACCTGCAATAATAATGATAACGGATTTGAATGGAAATATTGAATATGTGAATAAAAAATTTGAAGAAATTACCGGATACAAATCTGATAAAGCTATAGGAAGAAATCCAAAGTTTTTAAAATCGGGATATACACCTTCATCCACATATAGTGACTTATGGACAAAGATATCAAGTGGTGGTGAATGGCGTGGAGAATTCCACAATAAAAAGAGTGACGGGACTCTCTATTGGGAAAATGCATTCATTACCTGTATAAGAAATTCCGAAGGTACTCCCACAAATTATCTCGCTGTGAAAAATGATATAACGGAAAAGAAAAAAATGGAGGAACAACTTATTCAATCCCAAAAAATGGAATCTATCGGAACACTTGCAGGTGGAATAGCTCATGACTTTAACAATCTTTTAACGGTAATTAACGGCTATTCGGATATGCTTCTTATGAAATTTGATAATAATGATCCGAAATACAGAGAAATTTCAGCGATAAGAGCAGCCGGTGACAGAGCTGAAAAACTAACCAGACAGATAATGGCTTTCAGCAGAAAGCAGATATACAAACCTCAAATCGTCGAGATAAATTCAATAATAACCGAGCTGGAAAATATGTTCAGGAGTCTTATAGGAGAAGATATAAATATAAGAACAAATTTAACTCATGATCTTCCGTTTATAAAAGCCGATCCCGGGCAAATAGAACAGATATTGATCAATCTTTTAGTAAACGCAAGAGACGCGGTTAATCAAAAATCAGAAAAAGCAGAAGAGAAAAAAATAACAATTGAGACTAATCTAAAAACCATAGATGTCGGATTTATAAAAGATCATATCGGCAGCAGAGAGGGAACATTCATCTGTCTGTCTGTTAGTGATAGTGGAATTGGAATGTCCAAAGAGATACAAAATTCCATTTTTGAACCTTTCTTTACAACAAAAGCAAGAGATAAAGGTACCGGATTAGGATTGGCAACCGTTTACGGGATTGTCAAGCAGAATTCCGGAAGTATTTATGTTTATAGTGAACTCGGAGTCGGAACTACATTCAAAATATATTGGCCGGCTACAACTGAAAAACTTATTATTAAGGACTCAAGTGTGTTTAACAAGAAGGCATTATCGGGTAGTGAAACAATTCTTGTTGTTGAAGATGACAAGCAGGTCCTTAATTTCGCATCATCAACACTGAAAAATTTTGGATATAATGTTTTTATTGCTTCCAACGGGAAAAAAGCCGTAAAATTATTTAAATCTAAAAAAAGCAAATTCGATCTGCTTATAACCGATCTTGTAATGCCGGATATGAACGGCAAAGAGTTGTCTGAAGAGATAAAAATTATCTCTCCCCATACTAAAATACTATTTGCATCAGGCTATACCGATAACCATCTTGTTCATAAAGGACAGTTACAGGAAGATATAAATTTCCTTGCAAAACCCTATTCAACTAAAAATCTCCTCAAAGCAATAAGAGATACTCTTGACATTAAAGAGAAATAATTATAAAAATCTAATTCTCATCCAACTGTTCTTCAAGTCTATATTTGTCTGAAATCCTGTTTCTTAAAGTTTGAATATATGAAAAAGCTCTTTTGTTCCCAAATTTTTCATAAGAAATTTTCGCCCATTTGTATGCTTCATTAAATTTTCCCTTTACCTCAGATGCAAATGCAAGATTATACGAAGCTCTCCCGGCAATTTTTTTGTCCGAATTATTTAAAAGGCTCTTCCATATATCTATTGCCTTAGTCCAGTTATCCGAACGGACATATCTTTTTGCCTCTTTTAATTCGGGACTTCCTTTAACATAAAAATCTCTGTTTACATTAATCCACGACGGAGATATTCTCATCCCGTACATAATACCCGAATTATATCCCGAAATATTTATTGCCTCTCTTTTCCGAGGCATTCTTCTCTTTGCTTCTCTTGGTGTATCCCCCGATGAATTCCAGGACTTTCTATCTCTGTATATATTCATATCTACTATCGTTCGGGTAAACGGATTATAAATTCTCCATCCGGAATTAACATCGATATTAAGTAAAGCATCATAGACATAGCTTATAATAGTTATCTTTTTCTTTGTCTTTTTATCTTTGATCTTTCTCTTAACTCTCCTTTTATCAATATCAAAATAGATATTTGAATCAAAAGTTTCGAGAGCAACAAGTGCATCTACCCTATATTTTTCACAAATTCGTTTCACTCTTCCCCAATCCATCTGAATAGGGAATGATCGGGTTCCTGTACCTCTCAGATTTTCTCCTGAAATAATGACAGCATTAAATCTGGGGGAATTATTTAATGTTTCGGCAAGACCTTTCAAGCAGTATTCTGAAGCGACTCTGTCAGCCATAATAGATTCCCCGCTTATAAATCCTTCCAAAAAATTTATAACTTTTCTTCTTCTTTCCGGCAAAGATCTGTTAATGATTCCTATGTTTTTAATATTTTTATCTATATTTATCTGAGCAGGAACTAATATTTCAAGAGGAACTTGAGAAACCGAACACGAATTAAACAGAAAAAGGATCACTCCGATAGCAGCAACAATATTTACTCTTAATAAGTTTTTAATCTTTTTATTTTTCATTTTTTCATTTTAAATAAATTCTTTCGGAAAGTCCATAAATTCATTAATTAGAATTAATTATAATGAAATATCAGGAAATTCCGGTTGGATTCATATCTATTATTTCCGAATTTATTAATAATTCATTTAATTCTTCCGAAAAATCATTTTCATAAAAAAATTTTCTCATATAATCCGAATCCGCTTTTAATATCGGATGCTTCGGTGAAAGCATAGAACATGCATCATCAAAAGGAATTATTGATACGTCATATGTTCCGATTTTTTTTGCAATATTTATTGTTTCAATTTTATTAAAGCCTATAAGGGGTCTTAATACCGTTATTGGAGTAAACTGTTCAAGCACCGAGATATTTTTAAGAGTTTGACTTGATACCTGACCGAGACTGTCTCCCGTTAATAGTGCTTCAGCTCTGATCTTCTCCGCAAGAATTGCAGCAAGCTCCATCATATACTTTCTAAACAAAAGTGTTCTGTAACCCGGAATACATAATTTTGATATCTTTTTTTGGAAATTTCCAAAAGGTATTATATATAATTTTGAATACTTCTGATATCCGGCAAGAATCGACGCAAGTTTTTTTATTTTATCTTTAACATCACTTGACACGAGAGGATATGCATAAAAAAACAGAAATGTCTGTTTGCAACCTCTCTTTGACATCAGATAACTTGCTACGGGAGAATCTATTCCTCCCGATAACAAAGTGATTATATGACCACCGGTACCGATTGGAAGACCACCGGTTGCTCGGATTGAACTTGAAGATATATATATATGATCGGACAATATTCTTATTCCAATCGTAACATCCGGATTTGTCAAATCAACCTTCAATGATCTAAAAGAATCCAAGACCATACTTCCAATCCTTTTTGAAACCTCCATACTGTCAGGAGAAAACGTTTTATCAGCTCTTTTTGTGGAAATTCTAAAACTTTTTATTATATGCAAATCTTTTTGATCAAGTTCTTTTTTAACAGCAGGAAAAATTTTATCAAAATCTTTATCTGTTTTTATAGCCGGGATTATAGAATGTATTCCCGGAATTTTTGATAATGCTTTAACAAAACTATTACTGAAATAATTTTCAGTTTGCAAAACAAATCTGTGATTTTCACTTGATATTGAATACTGTTTCTTATAATAAAAATCCGAGACAAGACGAATATGATTTTTTAACGACTTAAAATAGAAATGTCTATTATTACCTTTAAGCCATAATTCATCAATATTTATAATTAATGCACTATATATAAATTCATTTTTTTCCATTATACAATCCTAAATTATTGCGACCAATTCACGATAGATATCAGAAAGTTTTTCAGAAAAATAAATTATCTCATTTTCATTCGTATTGCGGTTGAAAGATACTCTAAGAACATTTCCATGATATTTTTCTTTAATGGAAAGTGCTGAAAAAGATTTATTGGTCTTCTTCAAACCTGAAGAACATGCCGATGTTGTAGATATATATATCTCTTCATTTTCCAAATATCTCACAATCATATCCGAAGGTACACCGGGAAGTATAAATGAAAGAATATAGGGACTTGTAACATTTTCATCAAATGGAAATATAATATCCGATATCTTCTCCTTCAATAAATTTCTAATGATCCTGTTCAGATTATACATTCTCTTTAGATCTGCATTCATATCTTTAACAATACTCTTTACAGCTTCGGAAAAACCGAATATCAGAGGAGCTGCCTGAGTCGAAGACCTGAATCCGGACTCCTGCCCCCCGCCGGACAATAACGGTTTGATATATGATCCTTTCTTTAAATAAAGTCCGGCTACACCCTTCGGTCCTCCTATCTTGTGTGAAGAAACAGAAATAGAATCGATATCCCAATCAGTAAAATTCATCGGAAATTTCCCAAACCCCTGAACCGCATCAACATGAATAAAAAGATCCGGAAACAATGACCTCAAACTTTTAGAAATCGAAGTTATATCATTTATCGTTCCGGATTGATTGTTAATAAAAGTCAATAAAGCAAGCTTAGCTTTTTGTGAACTTATCTCTGAAAAGAATGACTCATCTATAATACCACCTTTATTAAGACGGAAATATTTAACTTTAAGTCCGACATCTTCCAACCCTGCGGCTGTCTCGGTAATACTCGGATGATCCGCTTGAGAGACTATTACCATATCACCGACATTCAAAGATAATCCCTTTATTACCATATTGTTCGACTCTGTTGCAGATGATGTGAAAACAAAATCGAAACCATTTTCACAATCAACACTTTTTAATAAAAATTTTCTGCAATCCTCAATTCTTCCTGAAAGATTCTTTCCGATTTTATGTAAAGATGAAGGGTTTGCAAAATCCTCTTTCAATGATTTGGTAAGAATATTGATAACATTGCCCGGAATGGGAGAAGATGCTGCATGATCAAAATAGATCATCTATTCTATTTACTTACTCTTTCAAGATAGGAACCGTCTCTTGTATCAACTTTAATAATACTTCCCACTTCAATGAACGGAGGAACGGAAATCTCCAGACCGTTATCAAGTTTGGCAGGCTTGTAAGATGATTGTACTGTAGCTCCCTTCATAGATTTTTCAGCCTCTACAACTTCAAACTCCATGGTCAAAGGTGCTGTAATATTCATTGGAGTTCCTTCAAATGATTCCAAAACATAATCTACTCCGTCCTTGAGATAAAAAATAATATCTCCGAGAAAATCTTTATCAAGGCTTATCTGTTCATAAGTTTCATTATCCATAAATATATAACTATCTCCATCCTGATAGGAGAAATTTACTCCCTTTTGTTGAAGTGTTACCTTTTCCACCTTTTCAACCGATCTGAAACGATAATCCCTTATCGACATATCCTTGAGATCCCTTATCTTTGTCTGAACTATGGCATTACCCTTCCCCGGTGTAATATGTTTCATATCTTCAACACGGTATAACTTATCATTCAGACGAATTATCATTCCTTTTCTAATCTGAGTTCCACTAATCATAAAATCCTCCTTCAATAAATTTATTGATCGCTTCTCTATCTGAAGTTTTAACATAAAATATCCGATCTTTAAAAATTCTTATGAAAAAAAAACTATTATCACTCTTTGATGCAATAAAAGGATTACCCTTTGTATTTCCCTTTCTGAATGATATCGAATATTTATTTTCAAGAAAACTTTTAAAAATAAAATAAAAATTTTTTGCTGTTTTCTCATTATCCCAAATTGACTTCCAAACCAGAAAATATTTTTTCCCGGATAAGAACAGGTTGCAGCGATCTCCACCCCATCCCTCAGCAAAATCATTATAGCTTTTTTTTTGCATAATAAGAATGTTAAGCAGATATTCCCCTATTGTTCCTGAATAAAAAAGAGTATATTTTTCCGGAATAAAAGATATTTTTACATTAACAGGTAATTCATTTTTTAAATATTTTTTCGGATGCAATATCTGTTCCGTTGAAACAGGCGGATTCGATAAAACTCTTTTAAGACCTTTTATCTTTTTATTCATCAATATATTAAAAACAAATCTTAAACCCCTGATATAAGGCATAATCTGATAACTTTTAATTACTTCCGGCAAACCGTCAAGATTATAGGAAAACTTGATCGGAGAGAAAGTTAACAGTGAAGCGGAACTATATCCGGATTCGCTTATTCCGGCTTCTATCGGAAACGGAGTATAAGCTTTAGCATAAAGCGACATGATCAACATTGCATCCCCGGTCGAAACGGATAGAAGAGCAAGCTTCCTATCATCAAACTCCGGATATTTCTTCATAATATATTTTAAAGGATAGTTTTGTTCCCTTACCATTTGTCGCAATTTGAAAACAAGGATAAGATCATTTAATTTATCCTGATAGTTTTTAAGTTTTTTATTTATAACTATTCGTTCCGGAATCTCGTCATAAACAATACCGACACTATTGTTATTTATTCTCCTAAGAATATCTATCATCGGTATTTCGTTGGACATAAATCCCATGAGATTAAGAAAAATTTCACTTTTTTTCACACTCTCGGAATTGAATTTGTCAGAGAAATTTTTATTTAGAAATTTACGAAATTCCGAATCATTCAAATATACGATCTCAACATTACTTTTGAATCTCAATCCGCCTATTGATTCAACTCTCTCTTTCAACCTCGAAACGGAAACTCTGTTCTCAGAAATAAGAAAAAATCCGCTTATTAAACATATAAAAAATATCAATATCTTTTTCATTCTATTAGGCTATGAAATTATGGATAAAATTATAGGTTTCATACCTTGAAATGTCAATCGACAGATACTTTGTTAAACCCAACTTTATCTATTTATCAACTATTCATCAAAAAAAATATTGTAAGGTCTTTCCAGGTCTGATCTCAACTGTCCGATTCCAAGATTTCTGCCGTATCTCATAAACTCCTTTGAATCAAAATAAGTGATAATAGTCGGAACTGTAAAAACTGAAAACCGCCCCCCTATTTCCGGATTACTTTGGACATCAATATAACAAAATTCCACTTCGGGAAAAGAATCTTGTAACATATTGATAATCTTTGGCTTGAGCTGTTTACAGACATTACAAGAAGGTTGTGACATATAAAGCATTAATGCAGGAGTCTTTTCAACCAATTTTAATGCTTTCTCCAGTGATTTAACTATTTTCATTAAAACCCGAACCTCGGATTGACGACATTGTTGTAGATTGATCCGAACGTAAATCTAAGCCCTACCGAACCATAGAAATTATAACTTGTTTCAATGGCACTGGTCCTCAACAGAATCTCTTCAGTTGTCATATCACCTTTCGGAAGATACAACTGATCATGAATAATTGAATAACCTCCGCTGATTTCAAAAGACAAACCTTTAAATATCCTCCAATCTAAACTTCCGTCTAAATTTATGGAATATTTCTTTAGATCATGAAAATAGTTTGAGAATGATAAAGATGCATCTATCGAACCCCACTTCTCTTTAACTTCCAGTGACGAAGAGAGTTTTTGAGAAAGAAGAGTTTCGGATTTTTTTCCATAGATCGTCTCTTCAAAATAGTTAATCCTTCCAACATCAATTCCATACATAAACCTGAACTGTTTTTTTGTTGCAACCGAATAGGGAAAAACATTAAATTCAATGGAAGGACTAAGCTTTAAATCCAACTTCTTATTTCTATAAGTCGTTGAACTTGCTGAAAATGTCCCGCCTATCGACCAGTGAGGTCCAAGGCTTCCCACCCATAATGATCTGAACATTTTTATTTTACTGGTACTCTCTATCTTTTCATCATTTATAATATAAGTATTTTTAAAATCAAAAATATTCCCCCTTATACTGATTCTTGACTTGGAAGAGACTCGATCCGCAGTAACCGAACCTCTTATATTTCTGGACTTATAAGATTCTTCTCCGCGAAACCAACCTCCCACACTTAGATTAAAGACCCATTTATTCCATCTGTCGATTGTCTTTTCCGGATCTATATTTTTTTTAAATGATATTTCAATAAATTTTGATAATTCGGAATTCTTAATATACTGAATCATACCTAATTTCAGAGATTTAAGCATACCCTTTCTTACTTCATCATCCGTATCATCTTTTTTTGTTGAATATATCAATTTATCATTTTTACCTTTGAATTTACCTTGCCCTGAAAACTCTATGGTATATTCCCTACCACCGCTCCCTGTTCTTAATCTCGTTATAAGTATATAAACTTCCGCTTCCTTTGTATCTCTTACATAATTGACAAAAGTCATATTTGTACGAATATACTCAAGATCACAATGACTGCAATCGATAAACACTTTCGGAGAAATATTTCTCAATTGTTTCTGATAATCTGTTTTTTCAACAGTTTCGGTCATACCGGAACCGGACAACATTGTTATTAAAAATATAATAGAAAGAATAGAACGAAAATATTTCATATTTAACTCCTTTGAACTCCGAAGATGAAAAACAAAATTATACACCATATTGAAAAAATTATAAAATTAATTATTTTTTCATCTCGCTTTGTATAAAGATCCGGTAGAAAAATCTTTACTATTGAAATGATGTAAATAATAGGATAGAATTTTTCCCGTGAAAGATAAAAACACTCCCTTTATCGGAGGGCAAAAAGATGTAATGGATGAAAAAAAGGGAGCGGTAAAAAAATATAAAGAACTATTTCTCGGTCAAGTATCTTTTTTTTATTTGATCAAATATGAGTTGATTATATCTCTTTTTTCATCTTTTCCGGGAGCACTCGGATACGCACTCAGAAAAATATTTTTTAAAAAATTATTTAAAAAAACCGGTAAAGGTGTTATTTTCGGTAGAAATATGACAATAAGACATCCAAAAAAGATTATTCTCGGAGATAATGTTATCTTCGATGATTTTTCGGTAATTGATGCAAAAGGCAAAGGTAATACAGGAATAACAATAGGAAATAATGTACTTATAGGAAGAAATTCGGTAATAAGCTGCAAGGGCGGTGATATTGAAATTGGAGATTTTTCAAATATAGGACCGGATAATATTATTATTTCCGAATCAAAAATAAGTATAGGAAGATATGTATTTACATCGGGAAAACTCTATATGATAGCCGGCGGAAATCACAGTTTTGACAGGAGAGATATTCCGATATGGCTTCAGCCTTCCACTTCCAAAGGTGGGATCATAATAGATGATGATGTTTGGATAGGTGCTTCTTCGACTGTCCTTGACGGAGTTAAAATAGGGAAAGGAGCAATTATCGGAGCCGCATCTCTTGTTCATAAAAAGATAAAACCGTATACGGTATCTTTAGGGGTTCCCGCCCGATTTGTAAAAATGAGGTAAAAAATAATCTAAATGGAAAAAATACATAGAAATATATCCGATTTAAAAAAAAGTGAATAT
The DNA here is from genome assembly GCA_964633415.1 of uncultured Clostridia bacterium. GTDB lineage: Bacteria > Acidobacteriota > Aminicenantia > UBA2199 > UBA2199 > CAZNLS01. The sequence goes on from CAZWFY010000013.1 coordinate 42,125, forward strand.
GAGTTGATTATTATCGGCGGCGGAATTTACGGTACAATGCTTTCACTCGAAGCTGCCCGGAGAGGAATCAAATCTATTCTATTGGAAAAAGATGACTTCAGCAGTAAAACAACTCTGAACAATTTAAGAACAGTTCATGGAGGATTAAGATATCTTCAGTCGGCAGACATTATAAGATTTAAAGAATCCGTCAAGGAGAGAAAGTGGTTTTTAAAATATCTTCCCGAATATGTCAACCCCATGCCATGTCTTATGCCTCTATACGGAAAAGGCGTATACAGAAATTCTATTTTCAGAATTGCTCTAACGATAAACGATGTTCTTTCATTTTACAGAAATAAAAATTTGCCCGAATCAAAAAAACTTCCGAACGGGAAAGTTATCACTGCAAAGGAATCGGCTGAAATATTTAAATTAATTGATAAAAAAGGTTTGAAGGGAAGTGCCTGCTGGTATGATGCCGGAGTAGAAGAATTCCAGAGATTGAACATGAAATTAATTCATACTGCTGTTTCTACCGGAGCGGAATTCATCAACTATTTTGAGGTTCAAGATGTTCTGGTAAAAAATAAAAAAGTTTTTGGAATCATTGGAACAGACAAACTTTCCGGAGAAACACTTAAGATTAAATCTAAAAAAATTATAAATGCAGCAGGACCGTGGAGCAGGATTTTTGCAGAAGGATTTGATAAAGATTATCCCGGATTGTTCAAGAAGAATCTCCTTTTATGGAACATACTGTTTGATAGAGAAGCTCTCTCCGAATACGCCCTCGGATTAAGTACCAGAAAAGGGAAAAAACATACATATTTTTTTCATCCGTGGAAAGGCAGGCTGCTTATTGGAACCGGTGAAAAAATTGTTGATAATATAGGAGATAAAGCTTTTGTAAAAAAAGAATTTATCGAAGAGTTTATGAATGATATAAACAGTATCGTGCCTGGAATATCTTTAAAGAAAAGTGATATTTTGAGAGTATATTCAGGGATTCTCCCTGCAACAGATAAAGGAACACTTGCAAAACGTCCGGGAATGATAGATCATTGGAAAGCCGGAGGTCCTGCGGGTGCTTACAGTATTTCCGGAGTAAAATTCACAACATCAAGACTCGTTGCGGAAAAAATGATCAAATATATTTTTTCAAACAGAAAGAAAAAATCATATAAGGAATTGTTTGGTATAAAAAATTCGGATAATGAAGTATTTTTTGAATATAATGAAAAAATAGACAAACGGAAACTTGAAGTTCTGAAAAAAGTTGTTAACAATGAATCTGTAATTCATCTTTCGGATCTTGCTTCAAGGAGAACCTCCATATCGGATAATCCTAAAAGAGCTGTAAATGCAGCGGATGAACTGAAAAAACTCTTTCCCGGTTTAGAGGATGGCTGGAATGATGAAATCTTATCTTTGAAAGATGAACTTTACGGGAATTATGAGGTGTGACCATGAAAAATGTTTTTGTCACCGGGGGGACGGGATTTACAGGAGGATATCTGTGCCGGGAACTTGCAAGCAGAGGATATAATGTAACCGCTCTTGTAAGAAAAGATACAAATATTGATTCTTTAAAAAGTATCGGAGTAAAAATCGTTAAGGGAGATCTGGCGGATCAGGAAAGTCTTAACGGATTATTGAAAAATATTGATACAGTCTTTAATATAGCCGCACTATACAGACAAGAAGGAGTTTCAAAAGAGCTGTTTTTTAAAGTTAACAGAGACGGAACGGAAGCTTTGCTTAAAGAGGCGGTAAAAAGCGGTGTTAAAAGATTTATCCATTGCAGCACGGTGGGAGTCCAGGGAGAGATTGCCAACCCTCCAGCTAAAGAAGATGCTCCCTACAATCCCGGGGACCACTATCAGGTATCAAAACTTGAAGGTGAAAAAATTGCACTTGATTTTTTCAAGAAAGGTAAAATAGGAGGAGTTGTAGTAAGACCTGTAGGAATATACGGTCCGGGAGATACAAGATTCTTAAAACTTTTCAAACATATTAACAGAGGTAATTTCCGCATGATAGGCAAAGGTAAAGCTCTGTATCACCTTACATTTGTAACGGATCTTATAGACGGAATAATTTTGGCAGGTGAAAAAAACAAAATAAACGGTGAAATATTTACGATTGGAGGAAATGAATATCTTCCGCTTGACGAACTCGTAACACTCATTGCAAAGATTCTCGGAAAGAAAGTTTCAAGTTTCCATATTCCGTTTTTCCCTGTCTATATTGCATCTTTCATTTGCGAGATAATCTGCAGACCTCTTGGTATAGAACCCCCTCTATTCAGAAGACGACTCGATTTCTTCACAAAGGACAGAGCTTTTGATATAACAAAAGCTAAAAAAATGTTAGGATATGATCCGGGAACAGCAATTGAAGAGGGACTAAAGAAGACTGCGGAATGGTATCTCAAAGAGGATATGTTATAGATGAACTCAAGAAAAAACAGCAGTTTAATTTCAATTGACGGTCATGTTCATTTTTATAAAATATTTGATCCCGATTTATTTTTTCAAAAGAGTATAAATAGTTTTGCAAAATATTTTTCAGTTTCAGATCATGTAAATGAAAAAACTGTTAATATCCTGTTCTTTTCAGAAGGAAAGGAGAATGATTTTTTCTCTGAATTTAAAAAAAATGAAATTGTTTTTAATGATAAGAATTATAAGTTTTTTAATACCGATGAAAATGTCTCACTAAAACTGATGATAAAAGATAAAGATATTCTCTACATCATAAGAGGAAGACAGATTGTCACAAGAGAAAACATTGAGATACTTCATATAGGTACGGATATAACAATAAAAGACGGAACTCCTGCAAAAAATGTCCTCGAAATAATAAAAAAAAGAGATGAGACTGCAATAATCGCATGGGGATTCGGGAAATGGTTTTTCGGAAGAAAGAAAGTAGTTAGATCACTTTTACAATCAGATAGATCTCGGTTTATGTTTATCGGGGATAATAGTGCAAGACCTACTATCTGGCCGACACCGAGACTGTTCTTATACGGTAAAAAGAGAGGGATAAAAATAATAAACGGGTCCGATCCTCTTCCGATCAAAGGAGAAGAAAAAAAACCGGGATCATATTTTTTCTCACTGACCGGAGAATTTAATACTCAGAAGCCATATCTTTCAATAAAAAACATCTTGACATCTAAAGATCCCGAGATAATCTTCCATGGTAAACGAGACTCTGTTTTTTCCTTTATAAAACGTCAATCTGCTATTTATCTGAAAAAATATCTACATTAGTATTTAGAATAAATTTCAATTTGCCAAAAAAAACAATTCTGATATAATTAAAATTCCCGTTATACACTTGATAGGAGCGTTTCATGAAAAAAGGTAAGATACTGTTTACTATATTTTTTATCACTTTTTCCACAGTTATTATAGAAATTATGTACACCAGAGTTTTTTCCGTTATATACCTGAGTTCTTTTGCATTCTTAATGATATCACTTGCACTCTTCGGTTACGGACTGAGTGGATTTGTAATGTCAATAAGTAAAATGGGAAAAGATAAGAACGGATTGAAATATCTTGAAAATTTTATTCTCGGATATGCCGTTCTTCTACCGATAATTTATAAAATAACACTGATAGCAAAGATAGATTTTCTTCACCTGTTTGATCCCGTAAGCAACCTGCTGTTGCTTATATTAAATTTCACCGTCTTACTAATACCCTTTTTTCTTGCAGGTGTATCTCTTGTTCTGATATTCACACACTATTCGGAAGAGATAGGAAAGCTCTATTTCATTGATCTGATAGGTGCCGCGATCGGCGGAATTATGATAATCCCGCTTATAATCAACTTCGGACCTTCGGGAGTTGTGATACTTCTTTCAATCACTCTTCTGTTATTATGGTTTCTGATCTCCAAGACAAAAAACAGATTAAAAACCGTACTCTTTCTTCTCCTAATTATAACTTTTATGGGGATGTTTAAATATTCCGAAAAAATTTTCCCGGTTGTGCCAAAGATAGTTAAAAGAGACTATCTTGACGACTATACGAGAAACAGAATAGAATATTCCAAATGGAGTCCGATAAACAAAATAGATATTGTTCATTTTATGAAAAAAACTAAGGTAATTTGGCTTGACGGCGGAACACAACAGTCATATTTCAAAAAGACAATTTCTAATATAGACGAACTGCCTCCGATTGAATTTCTTCACTCTTCAATTCCCTACCAACTTGCCAAGAGAGGTCCTGCTCTAATTATAGGATCTGCCGGAGGATATGAAGTATTGTGTGCATATTCCAATAGATTCAGACCTATAATTGCAGTGGAAATGGATCCGGAGATATGTAAACTCGCCAAAGGAGACTACTCCGAATTTATAGGTGACCTGTTTAAAAAGAGAGGTGTATTCCTTATCAATGATGAAGGAAGACATGTCCTTAAACAGCTTAAGAGAAAATTCAATGTAATTCAGATGGTGAATTCTCACAACTCCGATATACTTCTCTCGGGAGGGATGAGTATTTCAGAGACATACATCTATACTGTTGAAAGTTTTAAAGACTATTGGAATCATCTAAATAAAAACGGATTTTTATCAATTGTCCATATATTCGGAGAGAGAATGTTTTCAACTGCAATTCAAGCTTTAAAAGAATTAGGAGTAAAAGATCCGGAAAAAAAGTTTTTTGTAATCCAGCCTAAAAAGGGATTTAATTTCTTTTTTATGAAAAGAGGAGATATCAATTCCAAAAATATAAAGACACTTGAAAAATTTGCAGGAGACAGAAGAATTGTCTATTCACCCGACAGACAACTTGACAACCTCTATTATGACCTTGCCGGCAATAAATATAAAGAAACGATCACAAGATCTTCAGTAAATATCTCCCCTGTCTATGACAACTCACCCTATTTCAATCAAACAAACAGGATAGGACAGTTTAGTTTTAAGAACAACTACCTCTTAGGACAAGACGGGAGAAATGCAACCGAAACTAACCTTAAATATTCAAATAGCGTATATCTTTCGGTTTTTTCAATTTCAATTCTTTTCTCTCTGCTCTTTATATATCTTCCTCTTAAGCTAAAGGGAATAAAGAGCAATAATTCGGGTATTATCCTATATTTTTTCCTGATCGGTATATCTTTTATAACGATCGAGATCATTCTTATAAAGATATTTGAGCTATACCTCGGGAATCCGGCATACTCCATATCCGTTATCATCTTTGCACTTCTGTTATCTTCGGGAATAGGAAGCCTTCTGTCCGTTAAGATCAATACTATATTGGGGGAAAGAACAATCCTGTATATATCTCTTTTTATTGTTCTGACACTTATCTTCTACTCCTTTTTTCTGTTTAAAATAACGTATCTTTTAATTAAATTCGGATTAGTATTAAGACTTTTTATATCATTTTTTCTTATCTCGGTGCTTGGTATTCCTATGGGCATTATGTTTCCGACAGGTCTTAAATCCCTTGGGAAAAATGATAAGACAATGATTGGATGGGCATGGGGTGCAAATGCATTTGCAACGGTAATCGGATCCGTAATAACGGTTATAATAGCTATAAACTGGAATTTTTCAGCAGCTCTGTTACTCGCCGCTTTATCCTATCTTATTTCCGGAATTATATTCAACTCACAAATCAAAAAGGGATCGGCTTAGATTAATAGAATAACTCTTTTTTATTTATGAAATATTTTAAATTATATCCGATAATTTTTCTTACGGCTTTATCCGCAATAGTTATTGAAATCTTATTTACAAGATTATTTTCGGCAATATATTTTAGTTCTTTTACTTTCTTTATTATTTCAACAGCAATGCTTGGGACAGGATTAAGCGGACTTCAGTTTGCTCTATCAAAAAAAAGAAAATTTTCACCGGAAGCTTTCCTGTTCATCTTAGCCATTTCTCTACCCGTTATTCTGCTTCTGGTCGTCAATATAAAGATTGATTTTTTAAATATATTCGGATCCATAAAAAATATTATCTCTCTTCTTATTAATTTTTCCGCTCTTATGTCCCCTTTTTTTCTCAGCGGTGCTGTTCTGGTCAGGATTTTTTCAGAAAATTCATCAAGTATCGGGGAACTCTATTTCATTGATCTTGCCGGTGCCGCATTAGGCTCAATAGTTATTATCCCTATGATCTCTTATCTCGGAGTTATAAAATTTTTCTTACTAATATCAATCTTTTTGCTTATTATTCTATTAATTATTAATATAGGGGAAAGAAAAAAATTAATAATATTTTTTGGAACTTTGGTCTTTTTTTCTTTACTATTTTTTCAATATGAGAAATTTTTTATAATAACACCTAAAGTTCAAAAAAGAGATTTCGTTACGGATCAGAAGAGAGGAACAATAGAATACTCCTCGTGGAGTCCGATAAATAAGATCGATATTGCTCCTTTTGCTTTTAACAGAAACAGAAAGGTTATCTGGCTTAATTGCGGTACACAACAATCATGGCTGGTAAAGGAGGATCCTTATATCAGAACGACAAAGCCAATGCAATGGACTCAAGCATCAATACCATATCAATTGACCGATAAAGAGGATGCCTTTATTATCGGTTCCGCAGGAGGTTATGAGGTATATTGTGCAATTTCAAATGGATTCAAGAGAATTGTTGCAGTGGAAATGGATCCTAAACTATGTGATCTTGTTAAAAGGAAATATTCAAAATATATTGGAAATATATTTCATAAAAAAGGTGTTTACCTGATCAATGATGAAGGAAGAAGCCTCCTTAGCAGGCTTAATAAAAAATTTGATGTTATTCAGATGGTTAATTCTCATCCGAAAGACACATTGCTTTCAGGCGGATTAAGTATTTCCGAAACATATATTTATACGACGGAAGCATTCCGGCAATATTGGACTCATCTTAAAAAAAATGGATTTCTATCTATTGTTCACATTTACGGGGAGAGGATGTTCGCTACCGCATTAACATCCTTAAGAGAAATGAATATAAAAGAGCCGGAAAATAAATTTTTTATAATTCAAGACAAAAACGGATTCAACTTTTTTTTCATGAAAAAAGGAGATATAAATCCGAAAGATATTAAAATACTGACAAAATTTGCAGGAAAAAGGGATACAGTCTTTTCCCCTGATATTAAAGTGAATAATATCTATTATAAACTTGCTTACGGTGATTTTTCATATACGGTTAAAAATTCTTCAGTTAATATCAGCCCGGTAAAAGATAATTCACCCTACTTCAATCAACCTAACCTTATAGGGCAGTTCAAGTTTAAGAATAATTTTATAAAAGGTATAGCAAGGGAAAAAGTTTACAGGGTGTTGAAATATACAAATTATGTATATATTTCAATACTTCTCACAGCTTCTTTTTTCTCTTTTTTTCTCATCTATCTCCCTTTAAGAACATCCGGGCAAAGAGCTGGAAATAATATAATTCTGTACTTTTTTTTAATAGGTTCAGGATATATAAGTATTGAGATCGTCTTAATAAAAATATTTCAACTTTTATTAGGGAATCCCGCTTATTCAATCTCAATAATTCTTTTTTCAATTCTTCTTTCATCAGGCATAGGAAGTTTCTATTCACAAAAAATTATAAAATTTTTCAATAACAGATTGTTATCTGTTGCTCTGATGATTTTTATAGTACTAACTCTTTATTCAATAACTCTTTTTCCGCTAATATACCTATTAATGACCATTCCTCTGCTTTTTAAAATTATAATTTCCACCATCCTTATTTTTATTATAGGTATTCCACTTGGTGTATTTTTTCCTTCAGGAATAAAAAAGATAGAAGAACACGATAAAGTAACCATAGGATGGGCTTGGGGAGCTAACGGTTTTGCAACAGTACTCGGATCGGTAATTACGGTTATCTTATCTATAAACTTTAATTTTTCCTTGATCTTCATTGCATCGGCAATTATTTATTTGTTCGCCGGTTTTCTGCATCAAAGATCTTAACAGATCAACCCCAATTGAAAAAAAAAATAAATTTGGTAAAATATTAAATATGAAAAAAATTTTATTTTTCACAACTTGCTTTATTTTATTCAATTTTGTATTTTTACTTTCTAATGACAGAAACGACAACTGTTTTACAATAATAGCAGGAAAAAATACAAATCCAAATGGTGCCGTTTTAATTGCACATAATGAGGATGACGGAGGAGAAAACTTTTTTGTTGATATTCACAGAATTAAATCTGAAAAGTTTTCAACACAGATACCGCTTAAATTAAAAAACGGTGCTCTCTATTTCAGATCAAAAACAGAGGGTCTTCTATGGCTGGAAATCAGAGGTACCGAATTTGCCGACTCATATATTAATGAAAACGGGGTGGTCATTGTCTCAAATGCATGCTCATCAAGGGAGGATAAGGGAGATCTTACTAATGGAGGTATAGGCACTTTTCTTAGAAGAATTATTGCCGAGCAAGCCAAAAGTGCTAAAGAAGCTGTTATTCTGGCAGGAAAATTAGTTGATAGATTCGGTTACTATTCTTCAGGAAGAAGTTATGCCTTTGCCGATAGAAATGAGGGATGGTTTTTTCAAATAGTTAAAGGCAAACACTGGATTGCACAGAGAGTCCCCGACAATGAGGTTGCAATTGTTCCTAATTATTACACTATCGGAGAAATAGATCTATCTGACAAAGAAAATTTTCTTGCTTCAAAGGATATCGTAACCTATGCAATCGAGAGAGGATGGTACTCACCTGAAGAGGATGGGAAATTCAATTTTAGAAAAGTTTATTCACAAAAAAAAAATCTTACTGCCGATTATAATTATCTCAGGCACTGGAGAGGTATAAAGCTTTTATCCAAATTAAATTTACATCCGAGAGATAAACTGCCTTTTTCCTTCAGACCGTCCGGGATTGTTAAAATAGTAAAACTTTTTGAAGTTTTACGGGACCATTATGAAGGAACAATATATGATCTGACAAATAAGTATAAAACAGGATCACCGAATTTCACAAAAAAAAGAACAATATGCACAAAAACAACACAATATTCAATTGTAGGAAAGCTCAGAGGAAACCTTCCGGTTGAAATAGCAGCACAAATCTGGATATCATTTAGAAGACCTGATTCAAACTCTTTTTCTCCATGGTATCCAACCATAAATTCAGTTCCGACGGGATATACAAGAATAAATGCCCAGAAAGCACTTACACTGCATTTTAACAAAGATAGATCCTATTTTACTTCTGATACGATTCACCCATTCTGGAATTATGCAAAACTCTCAAATATGGTAGATAGAAACTACAGGAAGAATCACAAAATTGTTAGAAAAATGTGGAAAAATTTCGAAAACTTTTTACTGCGTGATATTAAAAAGCAGGAGAAAGAATTTATGTATATATATAAAAAAAACAAATTATTAGCATTAAATATAATCAGCGGATATGTTCAAAATATGGAATATAGAAGGTGGCTTAAAACTTTAGATCTCCTGAACTCTATCAGATAATCATTACCGCTGATATCCGGATTCAGACAGAAGCCGTTTTAATCTTTTTTTCTCATCAAGTGAAAGCTTGGAGAAAAATTTGTCTTTGATCAATAGAAAATATCTGTAGGCATTCTCATTATCACCTCTTTTCAAGCTGGCAATGCCAATACTGAAATAGGGATCAATAAAATCCGGTTTGGAATCAATAGCCCTTCCCCACTCTTCAATAGCACCGTCAATATCATTTTTAAAATATTTGGCAGCACCCATACCGTTATAAGCAGATGAAAGTTTTTTGTCAATCTCTATTGCTTTATTGAAATATTCGATAGCCATATTATAAGATTTTTCATCTCTTTGTTTCCGAAACATTGAAAGATAAAGTGAACCTATATTATTAAATACGGAAGCATAATTTTTATCAAGTTCAAGAGCTCTATTATAATTCTTAAGTGCAAGATCAAACTGTCCGCTTTTATAGTAAGCTACTCCGAGATAGTTAAAAAATTCAGGATCATAATCTCTTAACTTTATACATTGATTTAAAACTTCAACTGCCTTTAAGGGTCTATTTGCCTCTACCAGAAAAATCCCGAATTTTGACAATAGTGATAGCTCTCCGGGATTATTTTTTATCCCCTTCTCCATTATTGAAATTGCATCTCCTATCCTTCCTGTTTCTTTATAAATATTCGCAAGATTACTGTAGAGTGCAAGAAATCCCGGACTTTTCGAAATAATATTCTTTAATGATGAAATTGCATCTCTAAAATTCCCTGATTGATACATTGCCAATGCTTCAAGCATTCCGTTTTGTAGAGAAATTAATGTTTTAAGATCATCTTTTACCGTAAATTTTTTCTTCCTCTTTTTTATGGAACCGGTAAAATATCCAAGACTTTTAAGTTTTTTTTCTGCTTCCGGATCAAGTTTATCCGCTCTTTGCTCTCTATCGGGATTTGTCAATTTTACAATCAATTTATTCAACTCATATGCAAGATTTCCGCCATTCTTTTTTGAAATCAGATTATGCTCCTCTTTCATATCGCTCTTTAAATCATAAAATTCTCTGATTGGAAGATCTATGAACTTTTCATCTCTCTTTATGAAACCCCTTAATGGAGCCCATCCTCTATTTAAGTATGGTGCTAAAGATTCAAAATAGATATATCTTTCCGGAAATTCTTTCCCTTCCATTAAGGGTATAAGAGATACCCCCTGAATATAAGAAGGAGTCTGCATTCGTGTCAAATCACAAATTGTCGGAAATATATCTGTTGTTGCTACATTTCTTAATATTATTGATGGTATTGTCCCCGGAACTTTAATAATCAAAGGTATATGAATCGTTGCATTATATGCAAAATATGCATGAGTTTTTTCTCCTTTTTCTCCCAATGCTTCTCCATGGTCGGCGGTAAGAATAATTATTGTCTTATTAAAGTCATCTCTTTTCTTAAGATAATCAAAAAGCTTACCCAACCGATTATCCACATAAGCAACCTCGCCGGAATAGAGATCATGAGAGTATTTCTCATTATATGGAGCTGGAGGCATATATGGCTGATGTGGATCAAAAAGATGGATCCAACAAAACCATTTTCCCGTCTTCCCTGATATCCAGTTGACGGCAGGTTCTATTACTTTGTCAGCTCTCCTCTCGACAAAAAACATTTCAAGTGCATTATGCGTTCCGTAATTATCATCGTATACATCAAACCCCTGATCAAGTCCGAATCTTGAATCCAGAGGATACGCTCCTACGAATGCACCTGTTTCATATCCGTTATTCTTTAATTTCTCCGCAAGAGTCAAAAATCTTTTCTTTAGAATATATCCGGAGTTATCACTTATACCATGATATAGAGAAGTTGTTCCGGTCATAATATTTGTATGAGAAGGAAGAGTTATCGGATTATGAGTAAATGCCCTTTTAAATTGAAATGATCTTTTTGCAAGTCTGTCTATATTAGGAGTTTTAACATATTTATCCGAATTTACACCGAGGCGATCGAACCTTAAGGTATCTATTGTTATCAGCAAGACATTATAAGAACTATCTCTTTTGATATCATCAGATAAGTTAGAATCATCTCTACTAACCGATTTTCCACAATAAAAATGAAAAACAGAAAAAAGAAAAATCAACAACAGAAATCTGACTTTCATGATACTCTTTTACTGTCTATTTTGAGAAAGCTTTAACAAGTTCCTTTGCCGTCTGATAATTTGGTGAATCAGGATCAAGTTCCATTGATTTTTTTAAGACTTTCAATGCTTCGGAAATTTTATTCATTGCTACATAAGTCATCCCTAATTGGAAATAAGCTTCTGCAAAATCATTTTTTAGCTCAACCGCTTTCTCAAAATATTTTACAGCTTTTTGATACTTCATGGTGTTATAGTAATTGACCCCAATATTGTAAAGTGAATCCGGATTCGTAATATCCTCATCACTCAATTTTCCAAACCATTCAAGTGCTTTATCCATCTGTTTTAAATTTGAATATGAATTTGCAATAGACAAAATCAAACCTTTATGTTTTGGATATTTTTGTATTGCTTTCATATAAAATTCAATAGCTTTTTCAAATTTTGATAATAATGAATAACAATTCCCGATATAAAGATTAACAATTTCTATACCTTCCACATCAGAATTTTTCTTCTGGATTGCAAGAAAACTATTCAATGCTTTTTTCGTTTTCTTTTCAGCAAGAAGAGCATTGGCTTTTTCTATCTCTTTAACCACATCACCGGCAAGTGCAGGGCCCTCCATCTTTTTCATTTTTACAGTAAGCGACTCAAACTTATTTCCCTTAAAAAACGCATAATATTTTCCATTCACAAAATTATAAGATACTGCAATTTTTCTCGGAGCATAACCGACTTTATTAAAATCAATATACCACTTGCCACCACGCATAAAAAGAGACTTCCAATGTCCTTTTTCATCCGTTACAGGAGTAATGTTATGAAAAGATTGAGCTCTTATCGAATAAAGTTTTATTTTCACTCCGGGAATAGGCTTTCCTGTATCCATATCATATACATACCCTCTCATCTTCACCTTTCCTGATGTAGCTTGAGAAAAAATAAGAGAACTGCAAATAAAAATTAGTATTGAAAGAAATAGTGTCTTTTTCATTTTACCTCCCATATAGTTAGATAAAAATTATAGCATTATATCTTAAAAAATCAATAAAAAGATATCCGGTGAATTTTCTGAAATTGATTATTCCCCTAGCTTATACATACTTTTATTTTATTATATATTTAACAGATTTATTACATCTATTCTTATTGACATTTATTAATGTTTATTCTATAAATCTAAATAAGTTTTGAGGTACAAATGAAAAAAACAGTAATTTTAATAACATTGATTGCGTCTTTAATGCTTTTTTCCTCATGCAATTATAACGGAAAAGCAACAATTATTGTAAAAAATGTAGGACCATTAACTATTATGGCAATTGTAGAATATTCACAAATGAAAATCTTTCCCGGAGGCGAGGAGACTTTTAAGATTTCTTGGCCGGGACATGACGATACTCATATCAACCTTATCACTTATCCAACATTGTACCGGGTTTCTATGGGAGAATCACTGAGTATCTGGATAAAAAACGGGGAGACAAAAACATATGAAATATCATACTATCCTCCGGACGATAAATAGATTCTAAATTTTATCTCATTCCAGTCCATTTTTGGATTTCATTTTCAGCTATTTTCTTCTCTCTATCCGATAGCTGATCCTCAAATTTCTCCAATGCAATTTTCATCTTTTCAATTGCTTCCGGGATTCTTTCTATCTTTGATAATATTAATGCATGGAAAAAATAATACTTTCCTCCTGGATTTTTTGTTTCAATTTTTTCAAATAGTTCTGAAGCAGTTATTAAAGATCCGTATTTTGTATTAAACATCGCAATTTTAAATAGTAATGAAACATTATTTTGTACATCCGATAAACTTGTAATCGAATTATAGATGGTTACTGCTTTCTTAAACTCTTTTCTCTTTATCAATTTTTCAGCAAACATAATTTTTAAAGAAATATTCTGAGGTTCTAGCGATATTGCTTTATCCAAATTAAAATCTCTAAGATTTATATCACCCAATTTCTCATAAATTTCCGCTAAAAGTATATAAGTCCTTGTATTCATAGGATCAATTTTTAGTATTGATTTGCATTCGGAAATTGATTCGTTAAATCTTCTAAGATTTTTCAAATACTCAGCATAAATTGATTTAATCGGCACTGAATATGGAAGCATTTTTTTTGCAGTTTTCAGAGTTAAAATAATTTTTTTTTTGTCTTTTTTTCTTAAATATAATTTATATAGTAAATTATAAACCAAAAAATTGCTTTCACCTATCTTGCTTTTTCTAATTTCCTCTAACTCTTTTTCCAGAATATTCGGATCTTTTTTTAAAAACTCAGAAGAAATTCGTTTCAATTTTGTATTTAGAATAATTCCATCTTTTGGATCTATGCTCTTATTTGATTTCACTGAAAAAGAAGATATATATCCAAGAGATTTTAATTTATTTAAATCAACCTTATCCAAATTTCTTTTAGCATTCTTTATGTTGCCAGATAAAATAGATACAGTTTTTTTTAATTCTTTATCATAAGAAACACATTTTGATTTCATTTTTATATATAGATTATTCCTTTCTTTCGGATCAGCAGAAAGATCATACAATTCAGGTTTAGGAAGGGAAATATATTTATACTTATCCATTATTATCCCTGTCAAAGGAGCCCAGTTAAGTTCTTCCTTCCCATACATACTCTCAAAATAGATAATTCTATTCATCTCCCCCTTTCCACCATTTATTAAAGGTGTCAGATCCACCCCATCCATATCAATATCGGATTCAATACCTGATAATTTCAGAATTGTCGGCATCAGATCAACACTACTCACGGAACTGTTTATAACAATACTTTTGTTAAATAAATGTTTATTATAAAATATAAATGGAACTTTAATATTTTCCTGATAACAAAATATCATATGACTCCCACTCTCAACATGCTCTCCAAAAGCTTCTCCATGATCACCAATAAGAACAATAATTGTTTTATCAAGAATGCCTTTTTTATCAAGGTCATCAATTATCATTCCAATATATTTATCCATAAAAGTTATCTCTCCGTCATAAAGACTAATAATATCCGATCTATCAGTTTCCTGATTTTCAATATGATATATGTATGGAGAGTGCGGATCATACAAGTGAATCCACGCAAAAAATCTACTGTCCCAATTATCATTAAACCAACTCGAAAACTTTCCATATACTTCTTTTGCAGAAATTTGAGATTTGAATGTATTGATTGCATTATGAGAATTAAGAGAATCATCAAATATATTAAACCCTCTTACAAGTCCAAACTTTGACAACAACACAAAAGAAGATATAACAGCATAAGTATTAAATCCTGTCTTTTTAAACAATTCAGCCATTGTTTCAACGCTATCAGGCAATCTGTATCTGCCGTTATTCCTGACACCATGCTTAATAGGATATTTTCCTGTAAATATTGTAGAATGTGAAGGTAAAGTTAGTGGAGCGGCAGAATAACAATTTGTAAACATAATTCCGTTTTTTATCAGTTTATCAATATTCGGAGTTTTACCATTTTTATATCCATAAGCACCTATATGGTCGGCTCTTGTTGTATCCATAGTAATTATCAATATATTTCCATTCCAAACCTCTGTTTTCTTACAAGAAAATAAGAAAAAAAGTAAAAAAACAAAAGCAACTTTAATCATATTATTCCCAATAAATTTTTTCATAAATCGATTATATCACAAGCATTATAATTAAAAAGAAGCAAAATTTTCATATTTTTTGAAATTGAATCTATTGACTATTTTAAATTTTTCAGGTATCATTTTCCCAATGCCGGGATAGCTCAGTAGGTAGAGCGAGGGACTGAAAATCCCTGCGTCGGTGGT
>CAZWFY010000014.1:0-56970 GCA_964633415.1 uncultured Clostridia bacterium
GAATATGCACCCGGTCGGACACGTATTGGTTAATGAGGAAATTGATGATATTTTATCAGACTACTTTCCTCTTTTATTTTTTTTACTTTAATCTTTTATCTTGTGAACTCTTCTGAAAGCTGAATGCTGATAGCAGTTTTTCGTTTTTCATTCATTGAGATATTGCCTCCACCCGACCGTCGTCTATCCTTCGGAACGTCAAATTTATTAACTTAAATTTTAAACTCACTTCGTTCAAACATGAAAAATTTCCCCTCCGGGACGTTATAAATTAGACTTAGACTCCTCTGCCTCCTCCGGCAATATCTCAATGAATAGCGTGACAATAATAATATTTTAGATTTAAGGTAAAAAATTGTTGACATAAACCTGAATTAATACTATATTGTAAGCGAACAAAAGGCGAACTGATGATTACGGGAAAACAGAAGAAATTTTTGGATATTTTAAAATCCCTTATTTCAAAGAAGGGGTATTTCCCTTCAATAAGGGAGATAGGGAAGGCCGGCGGCTTTTCTTCACCTGCAACGGTTCATTCATATCTCGGGCGACTTGAGGATAACGGATATCTGGAAAAGGACGGGCGGTCATGGCGTCTTATTAATGATTCCTCCTTTGTGCCTCTCGTGGGTATTGTTCCCGCAGGGTCCCCTCTGGAGATATTCGAGTCTATCGGTGAAGAGATAGAACTTCCGGAGTGGATGTTGGAGAGAGGCGGTGATAAGGTCGCTCTCAGGGTTCAGGGAGAGAGTATGAAAGATGCATTCATACGGGACGGGGATATAGTGATAATAAAGAAGACCCCGGATGCAGACTCCGGTGATATGGTTGTTGCACTAATGTCCGACTCTTCCATTACTCTGAAGCGAATCAGGAAGGACGAGAAAAAGGTGTGGTTAGTGCCGGAGAATCCTCAATATGAACCGATATATGATCCCTTTACAGTAGTCGGAAAAGTCATCGGGGTGATGAGAAGGTATTAAATTTGGAAGCGCCTTTTGTCATACATATAGATATAGATGCCTTTTTTGCGGCGGTGGAGGTAATGCATGATCCGTCATTGAGAGGGAAGCCTGTGATCATAGGAGGAATGCCTGATGAGAGGGGGGTTGTAAGCACGGCTTCATATGAGGCAAGGAAATTCGGGGTTCATTCCGGAATGGCATTATCCAATGCATACCGGAAGTGTCCGCATGCCGTTTTCCTGAGGGGAAGATTTCATATGTATGAGCGGATATCAAAGAGGTTTTTCAAGTGTCTTGCGAGATTTTCCCCTACGGTTGATGTCGTATCGGTGGATGAGGCGTATCTCGATATGAGCGGTATGAAATATATAGGTTCGCATATATATGAAAGAGCATTCGAGATAAAAAAAGCTGTTGAGAATGATATAGGGATCAAAGTTTCGGTAGGAGTCGGATATTCCAAACTTGGAGCAAAGCTTGCAACCGAGGCGGCTAAACCGGGCGGAGTTTTTTTTATGTCTGATGAGAAGGAGTTGATATCCGGTCTGTCGCTTGAAAAAATTCCGGGGATAGGACCTCAGACGCTTATCATACTGAATGGGATGGGAATAAGAAGGGTGAGTGAGTTAAAGCGGAAATATTTTTCACTGTGGAAACGTGTTATAGGTCAGCATTTCTATTCTATGTCCGGATACAGAGGAATGAAGGCGGCAAAAAGCAGAAGCTTCAGCAGGGAGACTACATTTCCCGAAGATATAAGAAACAGAGATATGATAGTTTCACATCTGGCATATCTTGCGGACCGTCTATTTGTGTTCCTTATCGAAAAGAAATTATTTACTGGAAGAATAGAGGTTAAAGTAAGATTCAGCGATTTTTCAACCTTTACGAAAAGGTCTTCTCTCGAATTCCCGACATTCTCTTTTGAAAGTATCAGGAAGAGGTCGGTTATTTTGTTAGATGAATTGTTAAAAAAGAGGAGGTTACCTGTCAGACTTGTGGGTATCAAGGCGGAAGATATATCCGGGTTTAGAGATATATTGCCGTTCATATCGTTAAAAGATGAAAAAATGAGCAGCGGAATCCACTCTATTAAGGGGAAATTCGGTTTTTCCTCAATATTTACCGGAAGAGAGATGATGCTTTCCAAGTTGTACGCTTTTGAAAAAGAGGGCGTGGTGTTGAAAACCGCCTCACTAACAAAGTAGGGTGTGGAAAGTGGCAAACCTGTTGAATTAAAGGAGAGATTGAACTATTATCAGATCATGCCGGAAGAGAAGATCAATATAGTAGAACTTAGTGATGACTATGAACCCCAATTCGGGAGATTTCATGACCTGATAAAATTCAGAGTGAGAGAGATCCTCCTTGTATCCAGTTATTATGATGCATTTGTTCTTGAAGAGGACGGGAGATTATCCGAGAGGATTTTCAGTGAATATGTTGATCTTAATTTAAGGTTCATTCCGCGTATTATAAGAGTTTCAAGTGCAGATGAGGCTTTGAAAATATTAAAAAAGAGCTCTTTTGATCTGGTTATTACTATGACGCGAATAAGCGATATGGATCCGGATGAGTTTGGGAACAGAGTCAAACATATTTATCCCGAACTTCCCGTTATTCTTTTGACATATGACTGGTTATCTCCCGATACACTTTTAACACTCAGGGGATCAAAGGGGATAGATAAAGTGTTTTACTGGACGGGGGATACGAGGATACTTCTGGCAATAATAAAATATGTGGAAGATAAAAAAAATGTGGATAACGATATAAGGCTTGGTGTTAGAATGATCCTTGTTATCGAGGATTCACCAAGATTCTATTCGCTTTTCCTGCCGATAATATATACGGAGATAATGACACAGACAAGATCATTGATTTCGGAAGGTGTTAATGATCTCCATAGAATGCTGAGGATGAGGGCAAGACCGAAGATCCTTATGGCGGAGACCTATGAAGAGGGGAAAAAATTATACAGAAAGTATAAAAAAAGTCTTCTCGGTGTAATATCCGATATCAGATTTCCGAGAAACGGGGAACTTGATCCTGAAGCCGGATTCCGTTTTGCAAAAAAGATAAAATCGGATCTGCCGGATCTTCCATTTCTCCTTCAATCTTCAAATCCTGCAAATCTGGAGGGTGCAAAATCAAGAGGATTGGATTTTCTCAATAAATTTTCAGATAACCTGCTTTATGATCTCCGAGGCTTTATTCTTTCAAATTTCGGTTTCGGTGATTTTGTGTTTTCGGACAGTAATGGCAATGAGATCGGAAGTGCAAAAAATCTCAATGAATTTAAGAAAATGATCGATATCGTTCCGGATGATGTGTTGGAATATCATGCCGGAAGAAATCACATATCAATTTGGCTGCGTGCAAGAACGGAATTTGAAATAGCAGATAAACTCAGACCTTTGAAAGTTACGGATTTTAAAGATATTAACGAGATCAGAACATTTATTAAAACCGAGATTGACAAAGTTATTAAAAAGAATCAGTTTGGAGTGATCACGGATTTCGGTACTGTTTCCCTTGATTCCGATAGTTCTTTTCTCAGGCTCGGAAGCGGTTCTCTCGGTGGAAAAGCAAGAGGAATAGCTTTCATGAACACACTCCTTGCAAATACAAATCTGAGGAATAAATTCCCTGAAGTGGAGATTAAAACTCCTCACACTTTTGTTATTTGCAGCGAAGTATATGAACAGTTTATTTCGGATAATAAACTTCAAAATTATTCAATAAGGGAAAAGAATAATGCAAAAATAGCAAACAGGTTTATGAGGGCAAAGTTACCTAAGGATTTGATTAAGGATCTGAAAACAATAGCGAAAAATATAAATTATCCTCTTGCTGTCCGATCATCAAGTCTTCTGGAAGATTCCCAGCTTCTTCCATTTGCAGGATTGTATTCTACTTTTATGCTCCCAAACAACAGTGATAGTGTCTCTGTCAGATTCAGACAACTTTGCAATGCCATAAAGCTTGTATATTCTTCTGTTTTTTTTAAATCGCCTAAGGAGTATGTTAAAAATACAAATTTCAGAATTGAAGAAGAGAAAATGGGAGTGATAATTCAGCAAGTTGTCGGGCAGAGATTCGGTGATAAGTTTTATCCGGTTGTATCGGGTGTAGCTCAGTCATATAATTTTTATCCATATTCCCACATGGAACCTGATGACGGTATTGTCCAGCTTGCACTTGGTCTTGGTGCAATAATTGTTGAGGGAGGGCATGTTTACCGCTTTTCTCCGAAATATCCTAATATGAATCCTCCCTATTCAGGTGCTACGGATTTTATAAAAAATACTCAAAACTATTTTTATGCTCTTGATATGGAAAAAAGAGACTTTAAAATTTCTAACGATGAAAAATTCAGTTTTGTTAAATGTGAACTTTCCGATTCGGAAAAAGACGGGACGCTGTTTTTTGTCGCAAGTACTTTTTCAGGGCAAGATAATTCAATAAAAGATACTATATCTATTCCAGGTCCGAGAGTTATTACATTTGCCACAATTCTTAAATTTAACATCTTTCCCATATCCGAAATATTGGAAGAAATATTAAGGATAGGCAGAGAATCTTTCGGTTCCCATATTGAAGTGGAGTTTGCAGTAAATCTCTATAAAGATAAAGAGAGAAAACCGGAATTCTTTTTACTTCAGATAAGACCGATGGTGACATCATTGGAAAATATTCATCTTGATCCTGAAGAGATTGATAAAGATAATTTGATTATATCTTCAATTCATCCTATGGGAAATGGAGTTTTTGATGACATAAGAGATATTGTGTTTGTCGACCCCGAGAAGTTTGATGTATCAAAAAGTATGGCAATAGCATCTGAAATAGGAGAGTTTAACCGCAAGTTGAACAAAAAGGGGAAAAGATATATTCTGATAGGATATGGAAGATGGGGTACTTCCGATCCTTGGCTCGGGATTCCTGTTGATTGGCATCAGATGAGTGGAGCGAAGGTAATAATCGAATCAAACTTAGGGAATTTTAAAGTTGAACCTTCACAAGGAAGTCATTTTTTTCACAATCTTATATCTCTTCAGATGGGATATCTGCATATTAAAGGGATCAAAGAGGGAGATTTTATTAACTGGGAGTGGATTAAAGAGATAAAAGCTACGGAAAGATTAAATTATACCGTCTATCTTGAGTTTGAAAATCCGCTTAAAGTTGTAATAGATGCAAAAAACTCACTCGGAGTGATATTTAAACCGGAAAAATAATTTAACAGCTATTTTACAATAGTTACCCAATTATGCTTATCTTCCAGATCTCCATACTGAATTCCTGTCAGAGTATCAAAGAATTTTTGTGACCATTTTCCGGTTTTATTATCATTAACGATATATTCCCTGTTTTTATAGTTCAGTTTTCCTACGGGACTTATTACCGCGGCAGTTCCGGCACCGAAAATTTCAGTGACTTTTCCGGATTCAATCCCGTCGACAACTTCTTCTATTGAAATAGCTCTCTCTTCGGATTCAATCCCGAGATCTTTTGCAATCTCGAGAACGGATTTTCTTGTTATTCCCGGAAGGATAGTCCCGTGGAGAGGAGGGGTTACCAGTTTATTGTCAACTATAAACATAATGTTCATAGCTCCGACCTCTTCAATATATTTATGCTCTTTAGCATCGAGCCACAATACCTGACTGTATCCCTCGGAATTTGCAATTTTTGTTGCAAAGAGACTTCCGGCATAATTCCCGCCGGCCTTTGCCGCACCGGTTCCACCCTCGGCTGCACGTGTATATTTATCACTAACCCAGAGTCCGATAGGATTAAAACCCTCTTTATAATAGGAGCCGACAGGAGACAGGATTATAAAAAAGAGATATTTCTTTGCAGGTTTTACACCGAGTCCGGATTCGGTTGCAATTGCAGTAGGTCTTACATAAAGGGATGTTCCTTTCAATGTCGGTATCCATCTCCGGTCAACCTTGATCAACTCTTTCTCATAATAGAGGAAATCTTCCACCGGAAGTTCGGGCATGCACATCCTTTTTAGAGAGTTAAGGAATCTTTTGGCATTCTCTTCAGGTCTGAACATAAGGATATCATTGCTTTTCGATCTATATGCTTTTTGTCCTTCAAAGATTTCCTGCCCGTAATGAAGAACTTTTGCCGCCGGATCTATCATTAAAGGCTGATATGGTTTTATTTCGGGTGTGTGCCAGCCTTTTCCTTCATCATATTCCAGTGTAAACATATGATCCGTATAAGTTTGCCCGAAAGCAAGTTTAGATGCATCTTCAAACAAAGGTTTTAATTTATCATCACCAAGAATTGTTCTTTTTATTTCCATTAATCCTCCTGAAAGCATATGTTAGAAAAAAAATGAGACTGTGTCAATTAAATTATTTATTTCTATAAAGCAAATTTTTTAAAATAATTATTTATATTTTTAAAATATTTTTTCACTGAACAGTTCCCAAATCTCCTCATCTTCATTTTCTTTAAGGTAGTAGAATTTTTTACCGGAGAAAGAGAATTTAGGCATATAATCCATTCCGTACAACATCGGCATAGGAACGAACACTCTTTTTAATATTTTCCCTTTAAGATCCATAATAATACATTCCGTTCTTCCCTTATCGGTCTTATATGTCAGTAAATAGATAAGGTCGTCTACAACACGTATTCCTTGAACGGGAGGATAATAATCTTTAAATTTTATTCTATTTTTAAAAAATTCCCAGTACTGCTTTGTATTCGGATTTGTTTTAAAACTATCTATTGTTTTTTCTCTGTACTCCTTGTCAACCTTTATCTTAGGTTCCTCTTTTTTTATTGTGTAAAGAATTGATCCCTCTTTATTGAAAACATCAATTACAAATCCGTCTTTTCCCCTTATCATAAAAAGTTTGTCTTTGTATGGCTCAAAACTGAAATTATTTAAAGGATAGATATATGACATATTAGGTCCGATCTCAAAATCCGATTTATAGAGGATCTTTATTCTGTTCATCTTTGAATCGAGAAGATTAACCGACAGAGCCGTTTTTCCTTTATCATTTTCTGCAGTTCCGGTTGCAATGAATTTATCAAGAAAAGGTCTTGCAACCGAGAAAGGTGGTATTTTCATTTCATCGATAAAATTACCATTGAGAGTGAATTTTGAAATTTTTCCACTGCTGCTTATGAAAATCTTTCCTTTATAAAAATAGGCTATCATAGGAGGACCGAATTGTGATATTTTAAATTCACGCGGTCCTTCTCCCTCCTTTCCGAATTTTTTAACGAGAGAAAAATCTTTAAGTGAATAGATAAAGACTGATGTTCCTTCTGTAATTAGAAAATTATTTCCCTCTATTGAAAGCATATTAGGTTTTGATATTTCATTCAGTGTTGTAAGTTTTTTTCCGTTTACGAAAATGAACAATGAAAACAACAGTGAAAATGCAATTATTTTTTTCATTAATTTCTCCTCTGTTTTGTAAAAATATATACGATATTATTTCGGAAAGGTTATAATCGCACTTCTGTTACAAACTTAAAAATTAAGAAAACCGATTATACAATCCTATATCAAAAAAATATTAAAGTTTATTTAATATTAAATACGGTCATGAAGTAGATCCAAGAACCGGAATCTTCTCCTATTTTCTCTTTGAAAATATCTCCGGGAGTGAAGAAAGATGCTCCGAAAACAAATGAAATCAATTTGTTGTATTTATATTTTGCCGTGAAGTCTATTTCGCTACCGATATTTTTTGAAGTAACGGTTGTATTAAGAGTATAGTCGGAAGCAGTTGTGAAATTGTGATAATTCAAGTTAATTGTAGTCTTATCCAAAGGTTTTACAGTAACTCCTGCATAAATATCCATAAGTCCCAATCCGAATGTATTGGCGGGAATATTTGTGAAATAATCCATAAATCCGTAGAATTTATGATTAGTAGCATAGAGCGTATCAAATGTTCCGTACGTTGTATCGGTATTATCTTTATCACCGCTCAGATATGAAACACCTGCCGATATAGAAGGCATAACTCCGGAATCGGATAAGAGAAAGTTGAAGCTCCATGCAGCCATCATTGCTTTAATATCAAGTTCACTTCCTAAAAATATTTTTCCTGTCTGATATGCAAACTCAAGTTCATGAGAAAATTTGCCGTGACTTCCCTTAACATATATTCCGGCTGTAATTCTGTTCAACTCTTCAACATCCGTTAACGGCTTAATACTCTGCATTAAAACATATGCATCCGTTTTATAATCAGGAATAAGTTTGAATCTGCCGTAAATACCCATAAGGTCTTTATCTCCGATATCTCCGAGTTGGCGATCTTCCGTCTCTTTCATACTGAAAAGATCGATCAGCATCTTGTTTGAATGAACCGTGAAAACAACACCGTCAAAGCTTCTTCCGATATTACTCCAGTCCACCGTACCAAGAAGTCTCTCGGAGCCGTAAGACATTTCCATTCTTCCGAGTTTAATTCTCACCGGAAGACCGAAAAACTTATCGGCTGTAAAATAGGCCTGATGAAGATCGAATTTATTTGCAGTTCCGTCCGTTAATGTGTTTAGTTCTTCACCGAAATTTCTTGAATCTTGGAACTGAACAAAAGCTGCAACATTCTTTGCCGGTGTAAATGTTATTCCAAGCCTTGTTCTTAATAGGTTGAAGGAATCAGCCTTTGTATCTTTATTAAGGTCCTTTGAATTATTTTCAAATCGATGACGCAATTGAAAATTAAAATCAAAAAGATCACTCTCCGAATATGGGAAAGCAAAGGAAACCATAAGTATAGTAATCAATATAAAAAGAATAGTTTTTTTCATTATTTACCTCCGTAATTACAAAAGATAATTAAATAGTAAATTTGATTAAATGTCAACCGGAGAGGTTGTTTTTCAGCTATTTTTTTTGCGATTCGGGTAAGCTGTCTTGTTGCATTGTCCCTTTTTTCATACCGAACCAAATTATGGAAAAGATGATTATTCCAAGCTCCAAAATAACATATGCAAAAAGTGAAAAAGCCACATTTGAAGAAAATCCGTAACTGTGAAGTCCGACTCCGAGAAGATTGACTCCGAACCATGCAAGAACAACATTGATAATTCCGGCAATAGCTCCAATTGAAAAACCGGTCTCTTTTATCATCTTACCGAGTTTTGCATGAAATAGAATTGCTGAACATATTACAATAAGAAGAGCACCGTTCTCTTTAGGGTCCCATCCCCAGAATCTTCCCCATGATTGATCTGCCCAGATTCCCCCGAGGACAGTCCCGATAAAAGTAAAAATAAGTCCGAATGCCTGCGTGGAATAGACTGATTGAAAAGTATCTTTAAGCTTTTTCTCCTTATCTTTTTTCAGAAAAAGTTTTTGAAAAATATAGAGATGGCCGAGAGTACCCGATATTACTATTCCACCGTATCCTATCGTGATAGTTATTACATGAGTCGCGAGCCAGAAATTGGAGTCAAGTACGGCAACGAGCATTCCCATAGTATCACCCTCAAGTGCATAGCGACCTGAAATTATCAGAAGGATAAGCCCTGAAATACTTCCCGTTAAAAGCCCTATGTTCTTTTTACCGGAAAACTCAAGTATAAGACCGAGAATAACAGTGATCCATGATGCAAAGATAAATGTCTCATAAAGGTTTGTGACCGGAGGGCGGTTCATAATTATCATTCTTGCAATAATTCCGTAAGAGTGGGGGATTATCCCGATGATAAGAAGAAAAAAACCGATTCGATAATTTATTTTTTTAAATGATAGGAAAGAAATAAGAATAAAGAAGATTGAAAATCCATAGAAAAATTCCGATTTATAGAACGGATCGATTTTGTTGTATAAAACTTCAGTATTTATCTTCTGCTCAATATTTTTTCCTTTAAATAGTGATAAAATATTCTTATTGAATTTGGAAATATCCGATTCAAATTTTGCTATATTATTTTTTTTATATGAAAAATATATATCTTTGAGAATATTAAGAGGTTCGGATTCTTTGATTTCAGAATTAAATATGTTAATGGCGATATCCCACGGAGTTACCCATTTTCCGGAATTACTATCATTTCCCGGAATTATAGTTAAGGGAAGAGATGAGTTGTATCTACAGCTCTCTTCCATATAATGAATTAATTTGTGAACTGTTTCGATTTTTTTTTCATCTTTTTTATCTTCATATTTTGAGAGTAATTTTTTTAATTGTTCCGATCTTACGGCAAGGTCGTAAAATGAGAAAATGTTTTTACCGGAGGGAAGAGATAATTCTTTTTTTAATTCATCGTCATTTAATTCTAAATTTTTATCCGGACGGAAGAATGTAAAACTATCCGCCAGTCCGTTATAAATATAGATCTTATTGTAAAGATCAATTATTTCCTGCTCAACCTGTGATCTTTGTTTTATTTTTGAAGCGGCAAATGCAAGTGATCTTAATTTCCGGATATAACGAGACAGTTCTTTAAAACTGTATCTGTCTCTGCCTCTCGTTACATATAGTCCGATGGAATTAAGGACTTCATCATTGTTTACAAGAAAAATTTTATCATCAACTGTTAATGGAGAGTTAAATAGCACTCTTGCCAGCCATAATGATGCCGGAATTTTTTTTAATTTACTTTTTGCTGAAAGCTCCTTTAAAATATTTCTTGCAAAAGTATCCAACGGTTTAAGTCTTCCGTTTTCCAGTATTGTGATCTTGCCGAAGTTTTTAAATTGAATATGTGAAGAAGGAAATGAGCTGAAAGAGAAGATGAAAAATATAAGAACAGCCGGAATAATTGAATTGAATTTCTTTATTATTTTACACATTGTAACTCCTGATCTTTTTTCTTGAAAGCATAAAAACAAAGTGAATAATCAATCCGAGAAAGATCAATATACTGGATATGTACGGGAGATATTTACCCCTGTTTTTAACGACGGCAAAGACGGAATATTCGGTACCGTCGGAAGGGTCTATATAGTAAGATGATTGGAACAGTGTAAAATCTTTATATCTTAGCGGTTTATTCATGGAAATGTGAACACTTCTATTCAAATCCTTAGATGTAATAAGTTGTACGAAACTGTCATAGCTTTTCACGATCTCGGAACCGGGATATTTCCCCATATTAAAATCGGAAAGTTTTAAATAGAAAGGGAGTTGATATCTTTTTTTTCTTAAGGATAACCGGACAAGATTGCCTGAAATTATTACCGGAGTCGGTTTATCTTCGTTACCATAAAGTAAAATGTCCGAATCGACATTATTCAAAGAGAGTATAATTCCGGGAACATTGCGAGATGGTTCCGTGAAATCATTACTCGCTTTTAAGGTAGTGATATTTGAGGCGTTTATAATTTTATCAACATTAGATATGCTGCCGTTTTTTAATGCCGTACAATTTTTATAATAACTCCTGATCTTGCCTTCAATTTTTAATTCCGGGATAGAAAAAGATTTTCTCTTGCTGAAATCAGATGTATCTATTGCATATATGTCTCTTTCTCCTCCCGACTCTGTCCATATTGCCAGTTCCCATTTATCATAAGAATTTGAAAAATCACTTCCTGTTCCTTCTTTTAGGGATAGAAATGATTCCTGTGAAAATAGAAATGTATAGAATCCACCGAGAAGAAGAATAAGAATTCCGATGTGAGTCAGAATATTTCCTGTATTTGACCAGCGGAAACCGATTCTAAAAAAAAGAGAGCTTAAAAGATTAATGAACAGAACGGTCATTGTGAGAGCTCCTCCGGGAAACGGGATAAATCCGCCGAGAAGGAATATCCATGATGAGAAAAATTTCAGTTTGGCTTCATAAAGTCCGTGGTTACTCTGATAAATAGTGCCCAACAGTGTCAGAATTGCTAATATTAATAGGCATAGAACGGTAAGTTTCAGAGAATAACTTATTTTAATAATAGGATTTTTTTTTATTTTTTTTAACATTATTTTCCCATTTTGATGGATTTTGAAAAATTAATAAATTTATCCTTATTGGATCTAAGGATATCTTTATCTCCCGTCATTTTTATAAACAGTGTTTTTCTCGGAAATGTTATAACCGAGATCAACATTGAAGTTGTATTGTCTTTTGATTCGGTTTTCAGAAGATCAATTAATACTCCCTTGCGACCGGATAAGGTCTTAAATCTTTTCTGTTCCTTTATAAAAATATTTAGTTTGTTATCGGAGATATCTTTTCCCGTTAAAGTTCCATACCACATTCTTACATTGGCATCCAATCCCCCTCCGTCTCCGTGAAGGGGGATAAGTGTGCATATGGCATTCATTTTTTTTTGCCTGATAGAAAATGTTGCAATCCTTAGTTTTGATTTGCTATTTTCCAAAATCCATCCTTTAGGTGCCGACCATCTGAATTCTTTTGTGACCGTTTGAGTCAGGCCGGTATTTTCCCCGTGGAAATTGTGACCGGTTTTATTGTCCGGGATCTGTTCCTTATAGTTTCTCACATCATTTTTTCCGCAAGAGATGAAGATAAGAGTCATTCCTAAAATTATCGATATTTTTAAAAGTGATTTTATGATTTTCATATCAGGTTTTTCCTTCTAATTTGTTATTATCTGTAATTATGATCTATCTTTTTTAAATACTCTTTGTAATTAAATTTCTTGGCTGCTTTACATTTTGTATCATCATGACAAACTTTACAATCTTTCTCTTTGGGATAGAAAAGACCTGCAGCCAATGCTTTGTTCTTATCTTTCATAACACTCATCTTTTTATATGTAGAACCGGGACCGTGACAAGCTTCACATTGAACCCCCTCGAATTTTGAGGCATTTTCATCTCCGATCTTATATCCACCGTTGTTAAAACCGGTCACATGACATTTAAGACATGCAGGATCCTTCTCTTTACCGGCTTTTTTCAAAGTTTCAAAAGCATTTGCATGTTCTCTTGCCGCCCACTTCTCAAAAACTTTCCCTCTTTTTTCACCCTTGTGGCACATTCTGCATTTTTTTACACCGACATAATCTGCCGATGTAATGAGTGAAAAAAGGAATAAAAAAGAGCTGATTAATAAAACAGATTTTTTCATATTTAACCTCCCGAAATAGTTTTTCGAATTAATTTTATAATTAAAAATAAAACTAAAGTCAATAGAAAATAGTTAAAAACATTACGATTACCGGGAGTGATCGAAAAAATATGTGTTTAAAAGAATAATTTTAAAAGTTTTTTGGAATTGTGTATATAACCAATATAGCATCTATATAGGGATTTGAAATATATTCGAAAATGTATTTTTTTTAGAAAAATAATAAAAATACATTTAATATAAAAAAAGATAGAAAAAAATGTATTTTTCTGGTATATTACTTCTATGATTTGCAATTTCATGAATTTTAAAAGTAAAGTTAAGCCTGAGATCGGATGGATTAACATAAAAAAAAGTGATCGGGAGATAATAGGATGATCAGAAAATTATTTATTATTTTTATTTTTATTATTGTCACTTTACCTATTTTTTCGGTAGATAATGAAACGTGTATGGAGTGTCATTCCGACAAAGAGATCACTAAGGAAATAAAGGGGAAAGAACATTCTGTCTTTGTCGATAAAAAGATATTTAACAGATCTATTCATGCGGAACTCAGTTGTATTGATTGCCACATGGATGTAGACACGGAAGATTTTCCTCACAAAGAGAATTTGAAAAAAGTTGATTGCTCGATCTGTCATGATGATATTATCGAAGATTATAAAAAAAGTATTCACGGAATTGCAAAGAGTGAAAATGGAGACGGACTTGCGGCAGGATGCACGGATTGTCACGGAACTCATGATATATTAAGTTCGGATAACCAGTCCTCCAAAACTTATAAACTGAATATTCAAGATACATGCGGAAAATGTCACAATGACCCTAAGGTTCTGAAATTGATAGGATTAAAGGGATCCGGACCGGGAATTGATTATGAAAACAGTGTTCACAACAGATATCTACATTCAAAAAAAAATGAGAAGAGTGCACCCACTTGTATTACCTGCCATGGATCTCATAAAATATTAAGTGGTACCGATCCGGAATGTGCTTATGGAAAAAGGAATATAAAAGATGTTTGCGGGAAATGTCATCCAAAGGAAAATGAAGAATATACAAAAAGTGAACATTGGAAATCCCTTGAGAGAGGTCATGTTGAATCTCCGACGTGTATTGATTGCCATGGAGAGCATAGGATAAATTCTCCCGAAGATAGAAGTTCGGTTACAAATAAACTAAACGAATCATCCCAGATTTGCCAAAAGTGTCACTCGAATAGGATAATTATGCAGAGGTTCGGACTCGATGCGGAAAGATTTTCCAGCTATATGAAGACATATCACGGAATGGCAATTCTTAAGGGTTCGGATAAAGCTGCAACTTGCACAAGTTGTCATGAGGTACATTCGATTCTTTCGGTTGATGATCCTCACAGCTCGGTTGGTGGTAAAAATCTTCTTAAAACGTGTCAAAAATGTCATCCTAAAGCAGATGAGTCGTTTATCAAGATACCGGTTCATCCCGATACAACAAAGAGGAATGTCGTCGCTTCGGTTATTAAAGATATATATGTCTGGATGATATTTATCGTAATAGGCGGTATGTTTCTGCACAATTTAATAATCTATATTCATCATGTAAGAAAAAAATTCAGGGAGGAAAAAAACAGTAATCTTTATAGAAAGTTCAGACCCTTTGAAGTTTATCAGCATGTTGCCTTATTTATAAGTTTCTCACTGTTGGCACTTACGGGATTTGCACTTAAATTTCCGGACAGTTTTTTTATAAGATGGTTAAATACCATTGGAATAACTGAAGTCGCAAGAGCTATTATACACAGGGTTTCTGCAGTAGTATTGATTATCTCCTCATTTATTCAGCTCGGGTATTTTTCATTTACAAAATGCGGACGAAGAGATGTTGTATCTCTGATCCCGAGAATCAGTGATTTGAAAGAGTTTTGGCAAAATCTAAGATTTTATCTGTTCTTCTCAAAGAAGAAACCTGTAGCGGGAAGGTTTGATTATGCTGAAAAAGCAGAATATCTTGCTCTTATCTGGGGAACGGCAGTAATGATCATGACAGGTTTTATTTTATGGTTCCCGGAATTTTTTATGAGATTCTTACCGTGGTGGGCATTTGAAGCTGCGGAGGTGATTCATCTGCTTGAAGCAATCCTTGCTACTCTTGCAATAATAATCTGGCACGGATTTTTTGTAATGTTCAGTCCGGAGGTTTATCCGATTAAGACAACATGGAAACACGGAATGGTTACGGAAGATGAACTGGAGCACAGAGATCCGGAAGGTTTGGGAGATTGTGATGATGAAAATGAGAAGGATCAAAAACAGAAAAAAGAATAGAATATATATGAATAGGCAATTAAAATATTTTGTGTCAAAATATAATTACCGATTTAGGGCAAGTGTGAAGTTATATATGAATTATTTGTAGTTGACCTGGGAAATTTTAACAACAAATTTTGACATATTTTCAATAATTTCCAGCAGCGATTTATCCGTTAGGGAGTAGTATACATAATTCCCGGTCTTATCCTTTTTTAAAACTCCCATTCTGAACAGAGAACCAAGATGATTGGAAAGATTACTCATCGGTAATCCCGTCTCCTTTTGAATTTCGGAAACGTTTAATTTCCCTTCCCCAAGAATCTCGATAATCTTCAATCTAACCGGATTTGTTATTGTTTGGCAGACCATTGCATAATGTTCATAAAATTTATCGGATCTTTTCATAAAAAAATAGTACAATATCACAACATATATGTCAATATTTCCATAATTTTAAAATAATTGAAATAACAGAGCGAATATTTAACGCTGTTTCTGATATAATATAGTTAATTGATAGAAGTAATGGGAAAAATGAAAAATATAATAATGATTTATACGGATGGTGCGTGTTCGGGAAACCAAAGTAAAAAAAATTTCGGAGGATGGGGAGCGGTTCTGAAATTCGGAGGGAAAACAAAAGAGATCTCTGGAGGGGAAGCGGATACCACTAATAACAGGATGGAGTTAACCGCATGTATTGAAGGTTTGAAGGCTTTAAAAAGAGATGACATCGATGTGGAGATTTTCAGTGATAGTTCTTATATTGTAAATTGTATAAACAAAGAGTGGTATAGAACATGGCGGAAAAACGGATGGAAAACAAGTAAAAAACAGTCTGTTGAAAATATAGATCTGTGGAAGGAACTTTTAAAACTGATAGATGGAAAGAGTGTGAAATTTACTAAAGTAAAGGGTCATTCGGGAATAGAACTAAATGAGAGAGCCGATGAACTTGCGAGAATGGGTGCGGAAAAAATAAGAAAAGGGTAGGATTGAATTCAACAAAACAGTCTTTAGTTAGCGGGTATTACTCCTGAATTATATTGATTGATATATGATAATATGTTATATTTGATATAATTTGATACGGGGCTGTAGCGCAGTTGGGAGCGCGTCTGAATGGCATTCAGAAGGTCGTGGGTTCGAATCCCATCAGCTCCAAATTTTATCTATAATTCAAAAATGTTTAATAAAATATTTCATAAACACATTCAAAAACTTATAACCCAATCCGAAATTTTAAAATTAACAAAAGATTCGAAAATAATTATTTTCAGTGATTGTCACAGGGGGTCGGGAAACAGAGCTGATGATTTTTTTCATAATCAGATAATTTTTCTTGCTGCAATGGATTTCTATCAGAACAACGGATTTACTTACATTGAAATAGGGGATGGCGATGAATTATGGGAGAATGCAAATTTTGAATTGGTTAAAGAGAGGTATCGATCAATATATGAGATTTTTGATGAACTTCATAGAGAAAACAGATTTTTTATGTTATGGGGAAATCATAACAGAAGATGGAAGAGTAGAAAAAAAACGGATAAACAGCTTACTTCGATAATTGATGAAAAAACAGGTGAAAAGAAAAATATATTTGATGGGATCTCCGTGACCGAATCTCTGATTCTTAAAAGTGATAACAAAGGAGTTAAAGATATTCTTCTGATTCACGGTCACCAGGGTGAGATCCTGAATGATTTTTTATGGTGGTTCGGAAGATTTTTCATTAAGATTTTCTGGAAATCTTTTCAAATGAGATTTGGAGTTGCGGATCCGACGAGCCCGGCAATGAACTACAGGACGAGAAGAAATGTTGATAAAAGATTTATTGAAATTGCCCAGAACAATAATCTTTCGGTAATAGTCGGTCATACACATTTCCCTATCTTTCCGGCAAAAGGTGAACCTTCATACTTTAACGATGGAAGTTGTGTCCATCCCCGTTGTATAACAGGGATTGAAATTGAAAATGAAAAAATCGCTCTTGTAAAATGGCACCGAAAAATTTCTTCAGACGGCAGAATGAATATTGAGAAAAAAATTTTGGAAGGTCCGATGGCTTTGACGGAAATATAAAATTGATCTGTTTATCAGATACTTGTCTATGCTTATTGAACTTGACAAATTATTTGTAATTATTATAAAATCAGATCTCAAAGGAGAAATTAACTGTGAAATTTAAAAAAATAATTACTTTAACTTTATTTATCTTAGCATTTTCTTTATTAATTATGGCTGATTTTAGCGAGATAGAGCCCCGTACGATTAATTTGAAGGTGGTTTCAGGAGGAATATTTGATATAGCTACGGATAAATCAAATACTATTCATCTGGTTTGGTCTGACAGAGGATCGCTTCATTACGGACAGATTGTTAATGATAAAGTTATAAATAAAGAGGATATTCCGAACTCGGGTGATTTTCAGAGTGCTTTTATCAGACCGAGACTTGCCGTAAGACCTGACGGAGCAAGCATTCATCTATCATGGATGTCTCCTAAACCGGGTACAAGCTTGGTTCATGTCTGGAAAGACAGTTCCGGTTGGCACAAAGAAATTGTCTGGATGTCGAGAGGTTCTAAGGATTTTGTGTCCGTTCCTTTTGCCGTTGAAGACTTAACAGGGAAAATGCATATAATTGCACAATTATGGCATCTGGAAGCAGGTGGTAAATTATTCAGTAAGATAAAATATTGGTATAAAGCACCGGGTAAGGCATACAATATGGGATATACTTTGATCGAACAGGATAAAAAGTGGAGAGACACCGCAATGTTTGTCGATTATAATGGTGGAGTTCACGGAGTTTTTAAGAGCGGTTCTGATCCAGGCAAATATCTTTTCTGCGAAAGCGGAGGAAAGTTTGATGAAAACAAAATGGAAGATATTCCAATTCCTTCAGGAGAGACATGTGTATCTTTCGGAGATCTTTTTGTTGATAAAGAAGGTAATGTTCATCATGCCCATATGTCATACAGATCTGAAAATATATACTACAACATAAGAAATAAAACTACTAAAAAATGGAATAAAGTTCCGTTGAAGGTAAGTGAAACCGGAGTTGAAACATGTGTTCATAAAAATTATGATAATCCATGGCCCGGAATTGCTCTTGATCCGGATGGAACCGTCTATATTACTTGGGCTGATATGCCGTGTCCGGATAAGGAAGCAAACAGAATAACTCTTGCCGTTGTAAAAAACGGTGCTGTCGTAAAAAGAGAAGTATTGACTACGGATGCACAGATAGACGAGGATTCCAAACCTGCAATTTGTGGAAATGATAATGGTATTTATCTGATATGGAGACATTGGGAAAAAGGGGAAATGATGATGTATACCGTTTCAAAACTCGGATTCTTCCCTCCGACATCCTGCAAGTATGAATTGATTGAGACAAGAACTCTTTTCAGTCATGATGTGATAAACAGACTTACCTGGGAGGAGAATCATAAAAATGATGAGGTTGATATTGTTATCGATAAATTCAATATTTACGTTTCAAAGAACGGTGGACCAAAAGAGCTATTGACCACGGTTAATTCAAGCACATTTCAGTTTGATCATAAAAGTATTGATAAAGATGCAACATATTTATATGAGATTACATCGGTAACTTCCGAAGGTGAAGAGAGCGGTACGGAAGTTTTCGTTAAAAAGTAATTTAACTTTTATTAAAGAAGTAAGGCGTTAAATGAAAAGAAGAAGTGTTTATGTTGTTTTGTTTATATTAATGATAATTCTTTCATTTTTTCTTTTCAAAACGTTTTTTAAACCAAAATCCGAACTTCCGAATATTCTTTTTATAACCGTTGATGCTTTAAGAGCAGATCATATGGGCGTGTATAATTATAAGTATAATACCTCTCCAAATATTGATAGATTTGCAAAGGATTCGATTGTATTTAACAGGGCATTCTGCCCGATCCCGAAGACATCCGCCTCTTTTGCTTCAATGTTTACCGGACTTCACCCATTTGTACATGGAACACGTCCTAATTTAAGTACTTTAAAATTAAAATATTTAACATTGGCGGAAGCACTTAAATTAAAAGGTTACTATACATTCGGGATGACGAGTAACGGTAATCTTTCAAGTAAGTTCAAATTTAATCAGGGTTTTGACAGATATGAGGAAGTTTGGAATAAATTTCCCAAAGATAAATCATCCTATTTTATAACCGATGAATCCATTCGGTTCTTGAAGAAGGAAAAACAGAAACCTTTTTTTTTATGGATTCATTATATTGACACTCACACACCTTATATTCCTCCCAAAGAGTACATTGAAAAGAGAGAACCGGGAAGAAAAATCCTTGAAATAAAAAATAGCATAATTTTAGGTACTATGACCGAAAAGAAGAATTTAAGGAAAAATCAGAATGAAGGATTCTTTATATCCCTGTACGATGCCGAAGTTAAATTTGTTGATAATGAGATAGGTAAAGTTTTAAATCAACTGGAAAAATCCGGATTGAAATCCAATACGATTGTGATAATTTCAGCGGATCACGGTGAAGCTCTTGGAAAGTATAACTATTTTTTTGATCACGGTCTTCTTGCATTCAACAGCTCGATCAGAGTTCCTCTGATAGTTTCAATCCCGGGGATGAAGAGCGGAAGAGTTGATTATAATGTCAGTTTAATGGATATTTTTCCAACAATATTAAAAAAACTGAATATTAAGATGCCTTATAAGATACAGGGGCATTCGCTTTTCAGTAATAATGTGGAAAGATATCTTTTTATTTTCGGATTGAGAAGTATGGCTGTTCTTTTCAAAGATTTTCATTTTGTTAAGGTCTGGCCCGGAATATTTGAAAAACTTGGAATTGATAAATTTCATCTGTTTGATCTTAAAAAAGATATTAATGAGAATGATAATATATACAGCTCAAATTTAAAACTTTCCGAAAATTTTGAAAAGAGATATTTCAGATATTACAGAAAGTATAAATATCTTCTGAGTAAGAAACGCGGGAATATAAAAAAGGGGCTTTCGGAGAAGGATATTAATAATCTGAAGACTCTCGGATATCTGTAAATTTTTTATATTGACTGTTTCTAAAATTAATCCGGATTGCTCTGATAATGTACTTTTGATATAATCATATTATGAAAAATAAATCTTTTTTTTTAATAGTTGTTCTGTTATTCATAAATTTAAATATTTATGCGGAAAAAATTTCAAAAAAAAATTTCTTAAATAAAGGAAAAATTTGCACTATTGATGTTGAGTCAAACGGTTTCGGGAGTGATGTCTTTATCCATTCAAAGAAAAAGAAAAATTTAAGTTTGACTATCGGCGGGGAAAATTTATTCCCTGAGATTTTCCAAAAAAGAGATAAATATTTTATAACCTGGATTAACTATAAAAAGAATAGTGTTAAGCTCTGTTATTATAATTCAAAAAGTGATGAATCTGTTCTGATAGGACTTAGGGGGTTTAGATTCGTTTCAAGCAGTACATCACTTGTTTATAGATCGGGAAAGCCCTTTATAATACTTTTTCGGGGAATTAAAGATAGTGATAATGAAGATATATTTTTATACAGAATAGGAGAAGGAACTGTAAAAAGAGTTACATTTACTGATGGAAATGAAAAAAATATAGAGATTCCGGAAGTTGATATTTTCGCTTCAAATAGTTTTCTGATGAATACGAAAACCCTCTATTTCAGTTATAGTTATAAAGTGAATTTGAATAACTTTTCGGTTATATTGTTGAAGAAAGAGAAGATAATCAGGAATCCGGTTGTCATTTCTGCACAAAAAAGTGAAGCGGAAATAGCAAATACAATTGTTGCATTCGGAGATAGTATAACCTGGGGAAAGATGAGAATGAATGATCTTGAGGGTGAAGAACATCCTGAATTGACATATTGGTATAAAGCATCGGAATATTTAACCGAACATTACGGGAAGACATATACGGTTAATTTGGGAATAAACGGAAACAGGTCTTATCAGGGGGTTGAAAGAATGGATCATGATTTTTCTCTTAACCCCGGTTATTATTGCCTTGTTCTTTTCGGAACAAATGATGTCGGGAGCGGTACGTTTTCTGCGGATAGCAGTGTTGAAAACATTGAGTGGATTATGAATAATTCAATAAATACTTATCATATGTTTCCTATTGTATCCACTATCCCACCGATAAAAAAATATCTTCCGGGGGTGCAGTTTTATAAAGAAAATACCGAAGAGTTAAATGCAAAAATATTAGAGATGGCTGTAAAAAACGGATTCTCTCACTTTGATACTTATACTGCTTTTATGAACTATTCCGGAGGATGGGAATCATTGCTTGAAGATATAAAGGGTAATCATCCGAATCCTACGGGTCATCAGATAATGGCGGATTTTGTTGTTCCGTTGATTCTAAGTGACAAACCTAAAAAGAGTGAAGTTCTGAATATGGAGAATTCACTGAATTATATCAATATTGAGTGTGTTGAAAATCATGAGTTTGATTTTGATTCATATGAAGTGAATTTCGGATATAGTCCCGAGAAACTTGAATTTACTACAAAATTTCAGTCAAATCATTTTTCTTTACTTAGATCTCCTATCGGTAATAATTTCAGGAATAAGATCTATTTCAAAATTGATACTGTTGATAAATCCGGTAATCGCGGAGGATCTACAAAAATCTATTCTGCAAAGTTCGGCAAATAATCTCTAAAAAAATGTTTGGAATAAATAGTTTTTAACATTATATAATGAGTGATGAAAACAGAGTATTTAAAAACATAAAAAATTTTTTCCCTGATCTAATATCTATCATTTTCTTGGCAGTTGCTCTATTACTCAACCGATTCTGGATGTTAAGCGATCTGGCTTTTTCTCTCTTTCGCGGAGTTCCTAATTTTTATTCGTGGATAGTTTTATGGAATTGCAGAGTGTTGGAGACATTGGGTTTCAGCGGATACTGGTCGGGAAATGCAATGATTCCGTATAAAAATGTACTTGCTTTTTCGGAAAATATGATAGGATTAACTCCATTTGTTTTTCCTCTGAGGTTAATTTCCGATAATCCTGTTCTAATTGTTAATCTTTTATCCCTGATAATGGTGTTTTTGACAATGATCATTCTTTTCCTGATATTAAAAAAATGGACAGGTTCAAGAGTCGGGTCATTGATAGGAACACTTCTATTTGCTCTATATCCATGGAGTATGAAAGAGTTTTCACTCGGCAGATTTCATATGCTTGCTGTTTTTTTTATTCCTCTGATATTCTATCTGAATGTTAAATTTTGGAATAACCCTAAGAAAAAATATTTAATCTTTTTTT
Organism: uncultured Clostridia bacterium; assembly: GCA_964633415.1. Lineage (GTDB taxonomy): Bacteria > Acidobacteriota > Aminicenantia > UBA2199 > UBA2199 > CAZNLS01. The sequence continues at coordinate 22,597 of CAZWFY010000014.1, forward strand.
TCATTCTTTTTCTTTGGACTTTTTTATCAAATATCTATCTCGGTATATTCATGACGCTGTTTATCGGGTTGTTCAATCTGATCTGGTATTTTTATGAAAAACAACTTTTTTCTTTCAAAAAGATCTTTAAATGGTCTTTAACCGTATTTCTTATATGGCTGTTTATGATCCCGCTTTTTTTAAAGTACAGAGAAGCAGGATCTGATATCGGAATGATAAGAACATTACAGGATCAGGTTAACTATACAGGTCCGTTGAACAGCTGGCTGACCGTTCCTGATGAGAATTTTTTATATGGAAAAATTATCAGGATCTTTCCAAAGGGAACGAGAGACGGAATAGTTGAAAATTATATGTTTCCCGGAATGATTGCTTTGATATTCTTTCTATTAAGTTTCTTTTATAAAAAATTTCCAAAATGGTTGAAGAGTCTCAGGCTGACCGGTTTGTTTATGGTAATATTGTCTTTAGGTCCATATATTCCGGGTCTTACTGTAAAAATTCCTCTTCCGTTTTCTCTTTTCTGGTATATATTTCCTCCTTTGCAAGCGACACGTAATCCACACAGATTTGCTCTATTTGCAATATTTACAGTTGCTGTTATGGCTGCGTTCATGATGAGGGATTTTTTAAAAAGGAACAGGAAAAATGTTCTTTTTGCTTTTATAATAATATTTTTTATACTGTTTGAGACTCAATCAATTGAAAAGAGTGACATAGCAATTGAAAAATATTCCAAACGGTTTTATAAACGGCTTGATGCTGTCACAAATAATCATATTGTTGCAGAGCTCCCCTTTGAGATACATACCGATCTCAGGGCAATGGCATCAGCTACTTTTTTCTGGCATAAGACAATTAACGGTGTTTCAGGTCTTCGTCCGCCTTTACAGTCTCAACTTGAGAGAGAGTTAATTAATTTTCCATCGGATCATACCATTAATCTTCTTCAGGCGTTAAATGTAGATAGAATAGTTATTAACGAAAGAGCATATGGAAAACGGCGAAAAAAAATGTTGAAGAGTATGGAAAGTTTCCATTCAATCGGATTCCTTTTCAGAATTGGAATGAAATCGGCATGGAGTGTTAAAAATGGTAAAAAACTCGATTATTTTGATCCTGATGATGATCTCTATCTGGAAAGATTAAAAACAGTTGAAGGGTATAAATTGTTTATTAATGTTAGAAATCCCAAGAAAAAAATTATATTTAATCCGAAAGCTCCTTCAAAATTCAAATTTACAAAGTCTAAGGAGTGGAAAGTTACTGTCTTTTCCAACGATAAAGGAAAGGGAAAAATTCTAAAACAGATGAAATGGAACCCTCCGGCACTATTTTATGATAAAAATTCTAAAAAAGAGGTATTATCGGATTTAAAGAATAATAATAGAAATGATATTTCAGTTAGAGTTGATATGCCGGAAGAGTCGATTTTGCTGAGAATAAAAAAGAATAATAAAGTGAAAAATGAGAAAATATAGAGAGATAAATCTAATTTTTTATATAATTCTTATAGTCGCCTTTTTCACAATTACTTCCTGTAATAAGAAAATTGATAAATACAGGATATTAAAAACACCTAAAAAAATTATTGATAAGTTGGGAAACAAAAGGAGTTTCAGACTCTTTATGCCTGCTGACAGAAATCCTGTTCCGATGATTGTATATTTTCACGGAGTAATGTCAAAAGAGTTTAAGAAGATGGATGTTCTAAAAGGGTATACGGGAAGTCCCGTTGAAGAGACCGGACTTATAAGTTTTTGCAGAGTCAGAAAAATTGCACTTTTAATTCCCGAGCCATTTTATTCATTTAAATTTTTAAATGTTAAAGCAACGGGCTGGTCACCTTTTCATAAAGAGATAGACGGGATAGAAAAAATCATATCCGTTGTTTCAAAGAGTTATAATATTGATAAAGACAGTATATATCTTGCAGGAATTTCAGCGGGAGCCGTTCTTTCACACCACCTTGCAAACAGGCATCCTGAAAGGTATAGAGCAATTTTATCTCACTCTCAGGCTTATATAAGCGAGGATGGAAAAATTTTATATCCTTCTAAAGGGCATGTTAAATTCGGAGTTGTTTTCTGTTATACAAGGGGGGATTATAAAAATCTGAAAGAGTTGTGCTCCGAATCATATAAAGTATATAAAAAATCGGGATATAAAACGGTTCTTTTAAAGGATCTTCCTCCGACAAGCCATAAATGGGCTGTAAGTTACAATAAACTATTTTGGAAACTTCTTGTCAGATCAGGAAGAAAATAGTAAGATTTTATTGATTGATTATGATGGTTTTTTAGTTTTTTTATTAGTATTTCCACTCGAAATGCTTACTTCTCAAGTTGACACTTTACATAATATTTAGTACTATTAACTATAATTTACTCGGAGATTCCTATGAAAAAAATAGTAATTTATATTTTATCCATATCATTTATTTTTCTCTCTTCTTGCACGGGAAGCAGAACAAAAAAACTTGATGAATTACCTAATGTGGTTTTTATAGTTATCGATACTTTAAGATCCGATCATCTCCCGTTTTACGGATATAGTGAAAATACAGCCCCGTTCCTAAACGAACTTGCTAAAGAGGGAGTTGTTTTTAACAATACTTATTCCGCATCTTCATGGACTGCTCCCGCTACAGCTTCAATATTTACATCTCTCTATCCTTTTCAGCACAGGGTAATTCTGAATATGTTGGCGACAATGATGTTTAATAAAAATAATCCCGATTATAGAATAAAATTGAATAGAATTCCTAAGGAAATTGTTACTCTCGGTGAATCTTTTAAAGATAAGGGCTATGCAACTTTCGGATTTGCCGATAATGTGAATATAGGTAAGAAAGAGGGGTTTGATCAGGGTTTTGATAAATTTTATACATTTAACTATAAAAGAGGGAAACATTTAAATGAAATAGTACTGAATCATTCCAAAGAGATAAAAAAGAGCGGAAAATATTTTGTATATATTCATTATATGGATGTTCATCAACCGAATCATGAAAATAGCGATTGGCTGATGGGAAAGGAGATTGCAAAAATATCTGTTAAAGATAGTGGAGAATTCAATATAAAAAAGAAGATAAAGAATGAAACTCTTTTTTATGATGGTGAAATTAACTATGTTGACAGAAGGATAAAAGAACTGTTTGCACATTTCAAATGGAAAAAGAATACTCTTGTTATCATGACAGCTGACCATGGAGAGGAGTTATGGGATCACGGGAGATGGGGCCATGGTTATTCATTATATAAAGAAGTAACAAAAGTTCCGATGTTCTTTTACTATTCCGGAGATAAAAAAAATTATTTTAAAAAGGGTATTGCCGAGCAAAATGTTTCCACAATAGATATTCTTCCTACTTTAAGGGATTTTATCGGTCTGAAAAAGGATAGTGCCAATGAGGGTGTCAGTCTGCTGAAAATACTTGAAAACGGTGAAAAGGAGAAAACTAATAACAGGTTTATTTTTTCTCATCTTTTTAAGAAAAGAATTGTCAGTCCGAATGTTGACGGCTTTGAAGCATACTCAGTGATTAACGGTAACTATTCTTTTATTAAATCTCTTCCCGGACAAAAGAGAATGTTTAAACTTATGTTTTTTGATTTGAAAAAAGATCCGGAGCAGAAAAATAATATTTTTAAAACAAATATAGTGAAAGCCAATAAATTAAGAAGCAGATTCATCAAGTTTTATAAAGTATGCAGAAAGTTTAAAAAAGATATCGTTAACTATACTTCCAACAAGAAAGAGATGGAAAAGTTGAAAACACTCGGATATATCGACAATAAATGAGGTTGAGGATCTCTTTTAGTTAATCGGATATGAGTTTTAACAGTTTTGAATTTATTCTGTTTTTTTCAATTGTTTTTTTTTCTTATTATTTAATTCCACATAGACTGAGATGGATATTTCTATTGCTCTCAAGTTATATCTTTTATATGGCATGGAAACCCGAGTATATTCTGCTTATAATATTGACAACACTTATCACATATTTTTCCGGCGAAGGAATAAAAAGAGTACAAAATCGAAAGAAAAAAAAGAGAATTTTGATCTTTTCCGTATCCGCTTCTCTTTCTATCCTTTTTATTTTCAAATACAGTAATTTTTTTATCTCCACAATTAATTCCATTTTTCCCGAAAATCATATTTTTACAGGTATTAATATAAAACTTATACTTCCGGTAGGAATCTCATTTTATACTTTTCAGGCTTTAAGTTATGTGATAGATGTATATAGAGGAGTCTATACCGATGATGTTGATCTGGGTCACTTTGCCGTTTATGTCTCTTTTTTCCCTCAGTTGGTAGCGGGTCCCATTGAAAAATCCGTAAATCTTTTACCCCAAATATATAAAAAAATTATATTCAATTATGATCGCATCGTCAGTGGTTTAAGATTGATGCTATGGGGTTTTTTTAAAAAAATTGTTATTGCCGATAATGCGGCTGAAATTGTGAACAGGATCTATAATAATGTTCATAACTATGATGACGGGATATATTTTCTTTTAGCCACTTTTCTTTTTGCTTTTCAGATCTATTGCGACTTTTCCGGATATTCGGATATTGCTATCGGTGCGGCAAGAACTCTCGGAATCGATCTGATGAAAAATTTCGATAGACCGTATCATGCTAAATCCATATCCGAATTCTGGAGGAGGTGGCATATTTCTCTCTCCGTATGGTTGAGAGATTATCTTTTTCTTCCCGTTTCATATGCTTTTTTAAGGAGGTTTGAGAAGTTAAAGTTGAGACATATTAAAGATGAAACTTTAGCTTACATCGGAGGGATTTTTGTCACAATGCTTTTGGGCGGTTTATGGCACGGAGCAAGCTGGACTTTTGTTTTATGGGGCTCAGTGCTCGGTTTTTTTATGATTTTCAGCAGGATAACACGAAAAATAAGAAAGAGGATTGTCCGAAAGTTATCTTTAAATGAAGTTCCCTTTCTCTATAATTCATTTAGAATTTTTGTTACTTTTTCTCTTATAAATTTTTCATGGATATTTTTCAGAGCCAATTCTATAAGTGATGCATTCTATATAATCGGAAATATTTTTAACGGAACCTGGGGATTCCTTGGGGAATTTTTCGGACGATTGATAATATTCTCAGATTTGAAGCCGCTTGAAGTCGTAATAAAGAGAATTGGAATTACCCCTTTCTGTTTTTATTCCGTATTTATCGGAATAGGAGTTCTTTTTCTGGTTCAGAAAATTCAGTCGGTTCAAAATATCGGAAATTTTCTTAATAAAAGCCCTGTATGGTTCAGATGGATTGCATATTTTTCTCTTATATTTCTTATTATATATCTTGGAAGTTTTAAAATAGAACAATTTATATATTTTCAATTTTAACATGGGCAAATTAATCAGAAAATCACTTTTATTTATTTTAACCGGATTTATTTTTCTTAATGTTATTTCCCGGTTAATTATAGATTCAAAATATTTTTCAAAAAATATCTCCTATAATGTTTCTCTTATGGCTGTAAAAAAGAGTAAACGAAAAATAGCTTCCAATGTTTTAATACTTGGTGACAGTGTAGCAAGACAGATATTTCCTGTTGTTATGCCCAATTCTTTGGCTGTAAACGGTGCAATTCTAATGGCGGGACATTATATCCTTGCGGTAAATGCAATTAAAAAAAATCCGAATATAAAATATGTGATTCTTATGAGTGCACCATTTATACTCAGCCATGATTTTAACAGAAAATTAACATACAATAATTTTTTAAAACCATTCTATACATTCGGTAATCTTAAATATTTAACTTCTTTAATGAAAAAGAAAATAAACGGCAATATACTTTCACATTTAGCATTATTTCCTATATTCAAGCTTTCACCGGTTCCCCAGATTGATTTTTCAAATAAGAGCAGCAAAAAGATATCGCCGGTATTCTCAGAGATATCTATTCAATATATGAAAAAATTATACAATTTTCTAAAAAAGAGGCGAATAGAACTGTTAATAATATCTCCACCTATCTGTAAAAAACAGAGAGTATTGTTTCTTAACTGGAAATATTTTAAAAGTCAGATATCCGAAAGAGGACTCTCCCATATTTTAAGAGGATATTTCGATAATATTGTATATCTCGATAAAGGTTATTTTATTAATGACAGGATTCATCTTAATGTAAGGTATGTCAGACATAGCAGAGAAAAGCTGATGAGAAAATTATTACCGGAAAGGATAATCATTCAACTTGAGAAGGATAAGATATTACCGTTAAAATTGTACAAATAAGTCAGATGACTGTTATATGTTCACCAAATGTTATTGAAATCCTTTTGAGTTTTTAGTATTATAAATCCTGTAATAGCATAAAGATATTATATGCTCTGTTTATAGAATTAAGTGAAATATTTTTATTGAAATACAGTGAATAATATGAAAAAAATATATGTATATCCAATAGCTGCAATTATTATAATCGGTATGCTTTTCCTCTTTTTTTTTAAGGGGAACAGTGATCTGAAAAGATTAAGGTTTTCGGTTTCGGAAGGAAACGAACTTTTGTTAAAGACAGAGAAAGATATCGAAACGGAAAGTATTGTTACCGAAGATATTCCCAATGCACAGGTATTTAAATTTTCAGGGAAATTTTTTCTGAGTTTTAAGCCGGAAAGGAAGGGAAGAGCCGGATTGTTTTTCACACTGAATGTTAAAAGCCTTAACGGTAAAAAGGTTGAGACAAAGGTGGTTCTGAAGAGAAAAGAGGTAGGAATTACCTTAAAAAGATACTATTCCGATTCATATTATCACTCTTTTTCAAAAGAGATGAGCTTCAATAAAGAGGATAAGATCGAAGTCCGTCTATCCGGAGATGGTATTATTGCTCTGAATTCACCTGTCGTTTACACTATAAAAAAGAGATCTGAAAGGAGATATGTATTTGTTATTGCACTCGATACATTAAGATCGGATATGATCGGAAGAATTCGAAACGGTGTGAAATTAACCCCAAACATTTCCAAACTGAAAAAGGACAGTGTGGTTTTTTCAAATACTTTTGCACAGAGTAACTGGACGCTTGCTTCATTTATGAGTTTTTTTACTTCTCTCTATGAGTTCAATCACAGAGCAACAAAAGATTCCGGACTTGATAAGGAGATCAATGTCTTAACCGGAGGGCTTAGGGAAAAGTTTTTTACATTCAATCTTAATTCCGGTCTCTGGATGAAGGGAAAATACGGTTTTTCAAGAGGTTTTGACTTTTTTAATGTCTATTCATTCCCTAAGGATAATCTGGGTGGGAAAAAACTATTCAAAAAAACTATTGATTTCTTGAATAATACTAATATACCATCGCTATTTATGTTTCTTCACACATATCAGATTCACTCTCCTTATGATCCTCCTACAAAATTCCTTTATATGATAGATAAAGATCCCAAATATAAAAATCTTGATACATATTTTTATAAAAAGCAGTATAGAAACGGTATTTCGAAAGATGAGAGAAATGCTATGGAAGAGCTCTATGAAGCGGAGATTCTGGCTTTCGATACATATTTCGGTAAGTTCCTATCGTATTTAAAAGAGAAGGGGATATACGAAGATTCAATGATCGTTTTTGTATCGGATCACGGTGAGGAGTTTTTTGAGCATAAGGGATGGTCCCACGGTCATTCTGTGTATAATGATGTTATTAAAGTACCTTTTATGATAAAGTTTCCTGCAAATAAGTTTAAGGGTAAGATTGTTGATACTAATGTTGGGCTGATAGATGTTTTGCCCACAGTTTATGATTTTTTCAATATAAATCAGATAGAAAATATTGACGGGACTACTTTAATGCCTCTTGTAAAAGGAGATAAATTTGAAAGAGAATTGCTTTTTTCATCTACAACTATAACACGGCTTGTAAAAGAGATTCCGCCGAAGTTTGCTATTATAAAAGATAATTTTAAACTAATTTGTAATTATAAATTTTCCGATAAAAATTTGAGTTTTTTCTCTGAATACGGAGAGCCTCCGGAAGAATCGGAAATAGCCGTTTATAATATAAAAAAGGATTATTCCGAATTATTTCCGGTAAAGGGTAAAATGTACGGGAAGATCTTTGGCGGATTTAAAAAAGTTTTTATCTCATTAAAAAAGATTATCAAGATAAATTCCGAAAGAAAAACCGGAAAGAAATTGACATTATCCGAAGAAGAGAAGAAGAAACTGGAATCTCTCGGATATTTTCAAAAATGAAACTTAAGAAAAAATCTATTCTACTGTTTTTTTTAATGCTGGCAATGCTGATACTCATTTTTTTTTTAATGACTCACGGCTTTATAAACAGATGGGAAATTTCGGAAGTTGAGTTTAAAGCAAGGGATGGTTTCCCTCTGCATGCATATATCCTGAAACCGAAAAAAACCGAAGGAAGATATCCGGCGGTTGCAGCACTTCATCAATTATGGGGAAACAGAGATGATTTTTTGAAATTATTTCCTTCTTTTGTAAAAAAGGGTATTGTTGTTATCGCACCGGATTTTCCGAGACAAAGACCGAATCTCAATTTTAACAGGATATCCGATCTGAGGGATACGGTAGATTATTTGGAAAAGTTAAAGTATGTTGACAGTTCAAGAATAGGTATTATTACATCAAGTTTTTCAGTTGATACTGGTCTTATGGCTATAAAAAATAAATCCAATGTGATTGCAGATGTAATGCTTTCCGGTCCGGTAATAAGTGAAGATTCAAGGAAGTGGATCACAAAAAATACCAGGTTATCAATTTTCACCGTAACATCGGTTTATGATGAAAAACCGGGTCAGCCGGCTCACCATCATCTGATCATGGAAGAGTTGTTGAAAAGGTCATTAAATTCCGGATCCAAAGGTAAATTTATTAAAGATAAAAAGAATAAATTTTCAATCTTTGCCCACGGTACATTTGTTTTTGATGAGATGCCGGAAACAATTTCTGAAGTGACAGACTTTTTCTCTGACGTTTTCGGAATTAAGAGTAATTCGGAAGGAAAATTTAAAAACTCCATCCCTTACCACGGTGTTGAGTTCAAATCTCTTGACGGTTTTCCGATAATCGGGACATTTAAAACTCCGGAAGTTAAAAAGGATAAGATCCCTGCCGTTATTCTGTATCCTCCTCAATTTCAAAACAGAAGATATTACAATGAACTTGTCAGCCGATTCATTGCGAGAGGAATAGCGGTTCTTGCACCAAATACCAAAAGGACCTGCAGAAGATGCGGAACCTTGCACCTATGCGATAAAGAGGTCGGCGGTGCGATATTCTTTTTAAGGGAAAAGAAATTTATTGATATGGACAGGGTAGGTATATTATTTCCGTCTTTCTATTATCTTTTTGCGGAAAAGATGTATCTGGAACAACAATTACCTTTTAAAGTTGTAATTTTTATGGAAACGGGTGAAATGAATTACGGATTGAATCCTATAAATTTCAAAACCGGAAAATATCGATCTTTTTTTGTTAAAAAGAGAGATTTTGATAAAATTCTTTATATATTCAGGAAAAAACTATGAAAAAAAACAGAATTGTATTTTTTCTGTTTCTGTTCTGCACATTGTTATATTTTCCGGTTTTCGGGGAAAAAAAAGTTGAAGCGGATGAAATCTTAATTAATGAAGGATACTATTTTACGGGAGAGAAGGGAGTCTCCGATAATCCGGAAACCAAGCGCTATTTTAAAAGTTTTTATATTGATATCCATCCGGTAACAAACAGGGCATATTTAGATTTTTTAAATAAAAGCGGTTTCATTCCGAAGGGTGATTTTGATAAGGAACTTGCCGCTTTGTATCCTGATCTTCCGGCAACAAGATTGACATTCAATGATTGCCGGGAATATGCAAAATTTATTGATAAAAGAATTCCTTCGGAATGGGAGTGGGAAATTGCCGCAAAATCTTTAAAAAGAGATAATAAATATGTTTACGGGAAAGTTTCATCAAAAGAGGAAGGGAATTTTTTATCAAGCCGCCTATATAAAAAGGTAAAAGTTATGAGTTACCGCCCTAATAAGCTGGGAATATATGGAATGGAGGGGAATGTTTATGAGTGGACCACCGGTGAATATGAGAAAAAATTTATAGTTGGAAATATTATTTCCGGTATAAAATTAATGATAATAAGAGGTGGTTCATGGACAAATCAATCATATGATATTCAGACTAATACAAGAACTCCTTTCCCATTTAACAGGAGTCTCGATTGGCTTGGTTTCAGATGTGCGAGGGATCAATTTTCTATAAAAAAAGATAATAAATGAAAAAAAAGTGGTTATTTGCGGGAATTATAGTAATTTTATTTGCATTTAGTCTAAGAGTTTATTCACCTTTATCTGATCTTCCTTCTGATATTTCAATAAGCGGGAGTATCTACACAGATGAGGGAAACCAGTGTCATAATTCCAGGAGCAAAGTACTTTTCGGGGAGTGGTTCCCGGATAATTGGAAAATTACAAATTATAATCCTGTCGTACCATATTTGAAATTTGCCATTTTTAAAGTTTTCGGAGTAGGTCTTTTACAGGTGAGATCGGTCTCATATTTTTTTGCCTTTCTGTCACTGATATTCTTTTTTTTAACGTTAAAATCTTATTTCACTCCTTTTTTTGCTTTTACCGGAATAACTCTTCTCGGGTTTAATTTTCTTTATATAATGTACAATAGGATAGGCACTTTTGAGACTCCAATGATATTCTGGATGATACTCTCACTCTATTTTCTTGAAAAATTCCGTGTTTCGGGAAGAAGTTTATTTGCATTTATTTCAGGGATTTCCGCCTTTACCGCATTTATATTTAAAATGACCGGAGCTCATTTTGTTCCTGTTCCTGTTGCTGCTATTCTTCTTATTCTTATTATATTTCCAGGAAAAGATAAAGCCAATCCGGATAGGGCAGATCTCAGGAAAGGGTTGTTCTATCTTATCTTGGGTATTTTTTCCATTCTCGGGTTATGGTTAATACTATTCTATATACCGAATAGGGAGTGGATTAAAAGTGCACCCGGATCTTATATCGGGAATCAGATGTTTCCTAAAAGTTTTCGTCAGATGTTCGGGAATATTCTTATGTATAATTGGAAGGAACAGTTTTATAAAATGGCTCCCGTATGGATTGCTTCAATGCTCTATATCCCATGGTTTGTAAGAAGAGTTATCAGAAAAACCTATACTATTACCGAAGCGGCTTTTGTTCTATTTCTATTTTCACATACTGCAGCTTTAATGATTATGAATCACAGACCGACAAGATATTTGATTGCATCAATTCCTCCTATGGTTTTTCTTGCAGTGCATTTTTTAAGTAATCTATCTGTAAAGGGAACAGTTCATAAAGCAAATTTAGGAATAATTTGGAAAATCGTTATATTTATTTCCGATGTCTTGTGGTTAAATTTTTTCCTTTATTATTGCGGGGTTCCTCTTCTTAGAATTTTTTCGGTTCGGAATATCATATTCGGATTTTCAATATCAAATCTGTTCTTGACAATATTGATAGTAGTGTTTTCTTATATCATTTATCACTTTTTGAAAATGTTGCTGCAAAACAGATTATCCGATTATAGAGGTGTATTTTTCTATTCTGTTACCGTTGTTTTTTTAATTACTTCTTTTACAATCAATCTTAGTTTTTATTACAGATGGGCTGAAGACAGAACAAATATTGTTAAAAATATTTCCGAAGAGATCGGTGAAAAGATAGAAGGTGGTAATATCGCAGGTCTAACAGCACCGGTTGCAGTCTTGAATAGTAATAACAGATCCCTTTTTCTCTATCCTAACTTTGTTCATTGGAGCAAAGATACACTGAAAAATTATTCTGTTACTCATGCTCTTGTAGCGACATTTAATAATGAAATATCAAATTTTTTCAACATGTGGCCCGAAAAGATGAGAAATGCCCGTCTTCTTAATGTCTATAATGTTAAAGATCAGTTTCTTCAGCTTTATTCTTTTATTTATCCTTTTATAGAAAATATCAAAAAAGATAGAGATGGAGTCTGGCGAGTCAGCATAATTAATCCGGATAAAAGAGTAAAAAGTATAGATATTGATGTTGTGAATCCTAATATTAACGAATCGGGAGTTTTTACGAATGTTGATATTTATCCTGCTGAAAATGGATTTTCTCTGATTCCGGGAGTTAATAGTTTTAAATTGAAAAAGAATGGAACAATAGATAAACTGTTAAACAATAGTTCGCTTTTATATATAAAGAACAAACTTTGGAAAAGAAAATTCAGATATGAGGGAGAAAAATTTCCGAGAAAGACAGGAACAGATATAAGAAATATTAAATTATCCGGCAAGTTTTCAAGATCATTTTTAAGGTTTTATCATAAACCTGGATTTATTGTCAGCAGTAATAATGGGAAATTCATTCCTTTTTCGGAAGGAATAATGAAAGTGGATTTTAGAATAAGGATTAAAAATGTAAAAAGCCGGATACGCCCTCTTGCAATTATTGATGTTTTTAATAATTCAGAAGGGGAAAAAATTATAGAAAAGAGAATAAAGAAAAAGAATACTTTAATTAACGAATTTAGAAATCATACTTTGGTTTTTCTTATTAAGGGGGTAAAGGATATAGAGTTCAGAGTTTTTGCAACAGGATATTCCGATGTTGATGTTGACTATATAGATATTACATATTATCAGGGGAGATTCATCTCCGGTAAAAATATAAAATAGTTGGAACTCAATTTTTATAAACAAAGGGGTTTATAGCTTGACATTAGAAGTATGCGGCGGATATAATTACGGTTACCGATTTTCAGATAAATTTCAGTATTATTTGAGGAGAAATTATGACCGGGAAAAATAGAAAACTGGTTGATATTTTACTGCCTGTTTACAATGAGGAACATATATTGGAAAAGAGTGTTTCCGAACTTTCGAAATTCCTTGATAAAAATCTGAATGATTTTGATTGGATAATTACTATCGGAGATAATGCCTCCACAGATAATACTCTTGAGGTTGCCAAATCAATTCGAAAAAAGAATAAAAAAGTACGAGTCAAGCATCTTCCTCTGAAAGGACGCGGAAGAATGGTTAAACATGCATGGGAGACAAGTGAGGCCGATATCTTATCCTATATGGATATTGATCTGTCCACGGATCTGAATGCTTTCCCTCCGATGGTTAATGCGATAAATGAAGGTTATGATATTGCTATAGGTTCAAGGCAATATAAGGGAGCAAAAGTAGACAGGAGCATTAAAAGAGAGATAATTTCAAGAGGATATATAAAAGTGCTCAAACTATTCTTAGGATTTCCTTTTACAGATGCACAGTGTGGATTTAAAGCCGTATCAAAAGAATTGGTTGATGAACTTTTTAAATTTATTAAGGATGATGAATGGTTCTTTGACACGGAATTATTACATATTGCTCACGTAGAGGGGTATAAAGTTAAGGAACTTCCGGTAAGGTGGATTGAGGACAGAGATTCAAGAGTAAAAATTGCGAGAACCGCTTGGCTTGATATTAAAGGTGTTTTCAGAATGTTGAAGTATAAAAAAAAGAGTAAATAATGAAACCTTCGGTTTTTATTACTGGAATATCAGGATTTCTGGGGAGATCTCTTTTATCCGTTTTGGATACTTCAACATATGAAACAATTTTTCTCCTTGTGAGAGAACCGGAATCGCTATTAATTCCTGATAATGTTGATAATATAAAAATTGTTATCGGAGATTTAAATAATCCCGACTCTTACGCCGAATATCTTGATTCCGTTGAGACGGTTATTCACCTTGCAGCTCTTACCGGCAAGGTTAAAAAAAAGGATTATGATGATATTAATTTCATGGCTACCTCCCGGCTTATTGATTTGTCAAAACAAAATGGTGTTAAAAAGTTTCTGTTTATCAGTACTATTGCAGTAAAATTTAAAAAAAAGAGAGGATATTGTTATGCTCTTTCGAAAGAAAAGGCTGAGAATTATTTAAAAGAGAGCGGAATGGAATTTACGATTTTCAGACCTACGATTATTCTCGGGGCAGGATCTGCGGTATTCAGCGGATTTTCCAGATTTATCGGGATGCCGTTAATTCCCTTTTTCGGAAGAGGAAATATTATTGTGCAACCGGTAGATGTTAAGGATGTAGCTCAAGTTATAGATGTTTTTAGCAGGAATGCTCATTTTGATAATAAAGTATATGAAATAGGGGGTCCCGATAAAGTAACTCTTAAAGATCTTATTTTAAATATTTCTAAAGCTAAGAATTTGAAAAAGAGAATATTAAGCATTCCTCTATTTATTTCGACTCCGCTGATAATGATTGCCGATAAATTATTTTACGGATTTACTCCCGTAACTCTCGGTCAGCTTGCAACTTTCAGAAATAACGGTGAGGCGTCAAGCGATGATTTAATCAAAAAGATTGTAAATACACCTTCAAGTCTCGAAGATATGATATCCGACTCAATAGCGGGTGAAAAAAAGGAAAATTATAAAATTTCAGTGAAAAAGGAGTGCAAACTTTTTTGCAGATATCTTATCGGTTCGGAACCGACACCTTATGTAGTAGATAAATATTTCCAGTTCCTAAAAAAAGTGGATAATAATCCTAAAGATGAATTTGATCTTTTTCTGATAAACTTTGCAAATAAATCTCTGTTTTTCACAAGACTCAGTGACTCTTTTTCAAGGTTTTTTCGATCGGATTCACTTTTGAGAAAAAGGTTGGGATTTCTTTTCGCAATAATCGAAACATCTCCGGAAATTTATAAAAAAGTCGATATAATTAAGGAGATGAATTTTTTTACTCTATTTATTACCATGGCGTTTAAAGGGACGGTTTTTGCTTTCTCTCTCATATTGTCGCTTCCGATTCTGATGCCCTTGAAAATCATCAAATCGGGAAATAAGAAAATAAGACCGGAGGATAGTTCCGATGAATAAAATAACTATAGTCGGATCAGGAGCGTCAGGAGTACATTTTGCGGATTCACTTCTTGATCTGGGATATGAAGTCCGGATGATAGATGTCGGATATTCGGGACCGGAACCTGTAATGAAAGATGCAACTTTCAATCAGTTAAAAGACAAATTGGAAGATCCTGTAAACTATTTTCTCGGAGAAAATTTTGAGTCGGTAATTCCTTCCGATTCAAGTGAGGTTTATGAATTTCCTCCCAATAAAAAATTTGTATTTAAAATTCCTCCCGGATACAAAACAAGTCTTAAAGGATTTGCCCCTCATCTCTCTTTTGCAAAAGGAGGGCTTGCCGAAGCATGGACAGGCGGATCATATCCTTTTAATGATAGTGATCTTGAAGATTTTCCTTTTAACTATAAAGATATTGAACCGTTTTATGAATTGATTGCAAAGAAGATAGGAATAATCGGAGTGGAAGATGATCTATCAAGATTTTTTCCTATTCATAAAAATCTTCTACCCCCTATGAATCTTGATGAGAATTCTCAGATATTATCCGATGAATATGAGAAGAAGTTTAAAAATAGAGATAAGAATAGAGATGTATTTCTCGGACGTTCGAGAATTGCTACTCTCAGTGAAGATATAGATGAGAGAAAAAAGTGTGATTATTCGGGAAGATGTCAATGGGGTTGCCCCAGTGACTCCCTATATGTTCCTTCAATAACATTAAAAAAACTCCTTAAAAACAGGAATTTTACATATTTTCCGGATTATCTTGTTAAAAATTTTAATTATAGTTCGGGGAAAAAGATTGTATCTTTATCTGCTATTAATATTCTAACGGGAGAGTATCGTGAGTTTCCGGTTGAAGTATTGGTTCTCGCTGCAGGAACAATAGCAACTTCAAAGATTTATCTCGATTCTATTTTAAAGAAGAGTGGGAAAAGGGTTAAATTATATGGATTGATGGATAACAGGCAGATCCTTGCTCCGATAATTAACTTAAGAATGCTCGGTAAACAGTTTAATCCGGAAACATATCAGTACCATCAATTGGCTACCGGTATCCAAACGGAAAATCCCAAGGAATATATTCACGGTCAGATAACAACACTTAAGACAGGATTAATGCAGCCTCCTTTTCAGTCAATGCCTGTTGATTTCAGGACTGCTATATTTTTAGGAAGATATTTACATTCCGCACTTGGAGTTGTGAATATCAATTTTCATGATTTTAGAAGAAGAGATAATTATATTACACTTTCGGAAAAGTCGGTTGATGGTGAAACTATTCTTGAAATAAATTATCTGCCTCCGGCAGGAGAGAAAGAGAGAATTAACTTTTCACTTAAAAAGTTTAGAAAGTTTTTCAAGAAAATAGGAGTAATAATGCCTCTTTTTCAGGCTCAATCACGTCCGATGGGTGCAAGTGTTCACTATTCGGGAACAATTCCTATGTCCGAAAAAGGATCTGAACTTACGGTTAATCCTAATTGCAGAAGTAATGATTTTCATAACTTATACATTGCCGACGGCAGTACGTTTCCATTCCTGCCTTCAAAAAATATAACATTTACATTAATGGCAAATGCTGCAAGAATTGTAGAAAGTGAATTTAACAAATGAGGTCAAAATGAAAAAATCATTATTAGCTGTCATAATCTGTTCTTTGTTTTTCACATTTACTTTAAATGCAACTGAAGTGATTCCCGGGGATATAGTTAATGTTACTGTGAAAATCTTGACAATGGATTCATTTAATGAAAATTTAAATTTTAGCGGACAAGCATTTCCCTATAATGAAAAAATAGTAAAGGCTGATATTTCGCTTAGAATATCAAAAGTTTATATTGTTAACGGTGAATGGGTTGAACGTGGGAAAAGACTGTTTATGATAGATAGAAAGATAGTGCTTGATGATATAAAAAATACTGAAGAAGATATAAAGGGATGGGAGAAGATCCTTGAAGAGAGAAGAAGTTGGAAGGAGAGGAGTAATTCTTCTGAAAATGATGCTTTAAAAAAAATAAAATTTTCAAAGCGGTTATTAAGAAGACTTAAATATTATAGAGATAATCCATATATAATAAGTACTATTTCAGGAAGGATAACCGTATCACTCGCTAAAGGTGACAGGGTGAGAAAGAATTCCATTCTTTCAAAGATTACAGATGATTATATTGTTAAAATAAGATTAAGTAAATATATGTCTCCCTATTTTAAGATCGGAGAATCAGTCAATTTAAGATTGGCGGAAAAGGATAAAATGACTTTTCTGGCAAGAGTAAAATCAGATAGATCCGGAAAGTATCTATTGGTTAATAATCCTAAACTGTTAATTCATACGGGAGATAATGTCTTCTTTAATTCTAAGAAAGTGTACAAAAATTCTATAATATTAGATAATACTGATATTTTGTTTATGAACGGAAAAAGTTATGTGTATATCGTAAAAAACGGATGGGCAGTAAAAAAAAATGTAACTGTTAAACTTTTAAGTACCGGAAAATATATTGTTTTGTCCGGTATTGGAGAAGGCGAAATAATCGTATCCCCAATACATGATCTTGGAAGTGATAGAGTTCGAGTTAATATAAAAAAAAATCTTAGTTATTCCGATGAAAAGATAAAGGGAAAGATTAATAATAAGAAATATATTCAGAAAAAGAGAAAAACCGAATTTGTTATATCTTCAGGAATATCTCTTTCAAAACCGGTTGAATTAAATTACCGTTCTTCAGGGACTAACGAATTGCTTTCTCAATATATCAAACATTATGGACTTAAAGACAGTCAAAGCGGAACTTTTAAAGAAAATTTTTTGGGAATTCCTTTATCGATTACCGTTAACTATCCTTTAAAAAACGGACTATATTTAAAAGGGGGAGTTGAATATGTTTCGTATGGGAACAATTCTTCAAAACTTTATACATTAAAATGGGAAAATTTAACGGAAAAATTTGATTATACACTTAAGGATAGAATTACCGATATAATGCCGGTTATTGGAATTGAAAAAATGTTTTCATCTTTTTCGCTATATTTATCTGCAGGATTAGATCTTATGAATATAAAGCATTCCGATGACATTGATTATAATTCGAAAAATTATTCATCTTCAAAATTTACCGAATATAATATTAAAGGAAAAGGGTTCGGTATTTTACTCGGCGGAAAATATATTTTTAAAATAGGGGAAAATAAAAGATTATTTTTAAAGGTTGAATATGTTGCTGGAAAGATCGGCGGATTTTCCGGAACAAAGATCATGAAATCATCAGATTCTTCGGGAGAGCTTAGTTCTGAGAATATATCGGGAGATGTCTATTCTTATGAATATAATCCATATAATATTTCATGGTTCCGCTGGTGGGAGCTTTCCGAAGATTTACCGAAAGGTTCCAATATAAGAGGTGTAAAAAAATTCTCAATGAATTTTTCAAGATTAAGATTGATTCTGGGATTTGCATTCTAACCGGATAAAACTATTTTTTTAATTTAAGGTAAGATATGAAAAAACCTCCTCCGTTAAATCTGTCTTTTACGGAAACTTTTACGATATCCGAAATGAGCGAAAAATCGGATTTTTTAATTTTTATTGTTCTTGTAAAGTTTTTAATTCTTAGTTCCTGCCAAATAGAGATGTCGGGAGATGCAGTACCTTTTATCTTAATTATTTTTTTATCCGGAAAATAAATTTTATAAGATACCCGAAACGGTTCTTTTTGGCCGAAACCTTTTATTCTTTGAAAGATCTTTGCGGCTTTTCTCGAAGATTTTATTAAAGCATCTGTGAAATTCAGATAAGAACTTTTCCATTCTTTCTTCCCGGATTTTATCAGATCATGAAGAGTTATATTTTTTGGAAGGAAAGAGTGGTTGAAGGTTTTTAACGCTTCGGAAAGGATTTTATATACATTAAAATTGATTTTTAATTTTTCTGATGAATTTTTTATTCTTGTCATTTTAATATTGTTTATAATATTTTGATGAATACCGTTTTGTGATCTTTCAAAGTTGAGAGTATTTACAATAGGGGTGTCAAGAATAAAAAAATTAACGGTAGTTGATGTGATATGTTTGGAAACCCCAGGTGCAATGTAAGGAAGATCTTTAATGATTTTTTTGGAAAAAATATTAATCTTTTCCAAATCTTTGCCGGCAACTAAAAGAGCTAGAGATTTTCCCGAAAAACCCAATGTTCTGACGACATACCCATTTCCTACAATATCAGATGAACGAAATATCGTATAGTCTCCTTTATTTTCCGCTATAAAGTTTACCGAAGAACTTGCTTGATAAAAAATTCTGAACGGTATTATCAAAAAGATCTTTCCTTTGGCATTACCTTGGATAACAAAAGAAAAATTATATATCTTTCCTGAAGCGATTCCCGAGGAGTATATATAAAATAGTATAGTAAATATCACAAATGATCTGATATTTATTTTTCTTAGGGTTTTTGTCTGCAAAAATTCATACTTCATATTAATATGATATTGTACCATTTAAGCTATTTTTTTTTAACTCTCTATTCCTTTATTTATTCAAATTCATCTGATATAATTCAATATAATATTTTGCTTTCGTGAATAACAGGAGGTTATTTTGAAAATTTTTCTTGATACTGCAAATTTGGATGAGATTAAAAAGGCAATTGAGTTTGGAATAATTGATGGTGTAACTACAAATCCGTCACTCGTATCCAGAGAAGATTTTGAGTTTTTACCACTTGTTAAAGAGATAGCATCTATTGTTCCGGGTCCCGTATCTGTCGAAGTAACTTCAAATGATATGGATGGAATGATAAAAGAAGCTGTTGAATATTCAAAAATATCAGATAATATAGTTATAAAAGTCCCTATTAACTTTGAAGGTTTGAAGGTTGTAAAAAAATTAACTTCAATGAAAATTAAGACTAATGTAACTCTTATTTTTTCTCCGAATCAGGCTTTGCTTGCTGCAAAAGCAGGAGCTACATATGTATCTCCTTTTGTAGGAAGGATAGATGATATTTCAGGAGACGGTATGGCATTAGTTGATGATATTGTCCTTATATTTGACAACTATTCGATTGCTACTGAAATTATTGTTGCTTCTGTAAGACATCCGTTTCATTTCCTTGAGGCAGCAAAGTTAGGAGCGGATATTGCAACAATTCCCTATAGTACATTATCAAAGCTGTTAAATCATCCGCTGACGGATATAGGTATGGAGAAATTTCTTAAAGATTGGAAAAAAGTTAGAAAATAGATTAGATAAGCTGTGAAGAAAAGAAAAAAATTTTTTGCCGGTTTTTTTTTATACTTTTAGTACTTACAATACTATTTGTTTTTTTAAAAATATTTATTGTAAAAAAAATTAATCAGCAGTTTCCGGAAAGTGTAACTTTCTCTTCTGTTTCTCTCTCATTCTTCCCACCGTCAATAGGAATTAAAGATATAAAAAATCTAAGGATTAAAAACGAGAATATTCTATCTTTTAGAAGGGTGGATCTTGAGATACCTTTCTCATCGTTATTATCAAAATTAAAAAAACTTAATATTACGATTATTGAACCCTCAATTCTTTTTTCCGAGGATTTATTAAAGAAAAAAAATTCAGGTATCAGTACTAATCTGCCTTTTAGCATTAATAAAGTGAATATAAAAAGAGGGAATATTGAGTTTAACTGGAAAAAAACAAAAATTTTTCTTGTAGATTTTGACCTTTTTTCATTTAACAGAGGAGAAGAATTAGCTTTCAAACTTTCATCTCCTCATTTAAGATTGATCTTTCCGGTTGGAAAGAGGGAGGTTAGTCTTGAAGGAGAACTTAACAGTGAGTTTGTGAAAAGTGATAAACGATTAAAATTAAATAAGTTGCTATGGAAAACAAAAAAGCTTGTATTTAATGTTAACGGAGGAATTATTACCGGCGGTTTTTCATCTTTTCGGGTTTTTTGGGAAGGAAATCCGGAGATCATAGTTTATCCGATTTTGAAGAAACTTTCTCCGAGCGGGTTTATGAGTGGAACTGTGAATTATATTAAAGATGAGAAGAAGAGTGTATTTATTTCCGGAAATTTTTCCGGAAATTCATTCTTATCCGGAGGCGAGGAGTTTAAAGGGATTTTTGGAAAGGTAAAATGGAATAGCAGAACAAGAAAAATAAGATCTGATATAAAAATCGGTGAGAATAGACTATTATCTGAAATTAATCTTGATTCGAAAAATGGGAAGACAAATATTAATATAAAAAATATTCCTACTGAAAAGATCCTAAAGAGTATTCATATTTATTCAACAATACCGGCAGGAGGAATAGTTGAAAGTGGAAAGATAAATATTTATAAAAGTAATTTAAATGCGGAAATAGTTATAAAAAAAGATATTCCTTCCGAAGATAGATTTGATATTTCCGGAAGAATTAATATTGAATATAATACCAAATCAAAAAAGGTTAAATTTTCTTCAAATGGAATTGACACTGAATTTGGAAAGATAACATCTATCTCCGGTTTGTCCGTACCTTCTGAAAAAAGATTGGAAATCACCCTTAATTCAAAAGTAAAGGACCTTGAGGGAATTAATCCTTATACAAAGAAATATGCAGGATTGAATCTTGAAGACTGGAGTTTGCAAAAAGGCTCGGGAAGAATATCTGTGAAATACAGACGTAAATCAGCTGTTTCAAACCTTAAAACATCAATTAATATTTCTGATTTTTTTTCAAATAAAGTATTAATTAAAAATATGTCTGGAGAAATAAACGGGTATAATAGCCTTATTAAAGGGATTTTTGTTTTAAGCGGGAAAAATGTTAACGGAAAAATGGTTTTAACTAAGGATGCAAAAAAAGTTGATATATCCTTGGAAAATATAAAAGGTGAGTCTTCGGATATATTGAAAATTATTGATGTGGGTTTGGATGTTAAAGGAGAAATGAGAGGGGATTTTCGATATATCAATAAAGTCAAATCAAAATACCCCGTTATTATCGGAAGTTTTTCAGGAGAAAAAATACTGTTTTATAGTTTTCCTTTTGAAAATATCGCGGGCGATTTGAATGTTTCAGATGATGTTAAAATAAAAAATCTTAAATTTATCTATCATAAAGGTAGAGGAAGTGCCGATTTTCAAATAAATCTTGCAAGAGAGATCTACAAATTAAGAGGATTGATATCAGGACTTGAATTATCTGATTTCCCCGGTGGATTCAAAGGTTCCGGTGAAATAAAGTTTTCCGGTGAAGGAGGCTTTAATATTAATCCAATAAAAGTAGACTACAATTTTAATAATGTAAAATATTATGAGGACAGGTCATCCGGTATTAAAGGTTCTGCTGATATTAACACGGATTTTTCTTCATTTACTCTTTCCACAAAGGGAAATATTTTTAATGGATCTTCAATATCTCCGTTTTTATTAAATCTAAAATTTATTGATGACAGATATAGCGGGGATTACAATGTGAAAATAAAAGATATAAATATTGTTCTGCCGTGGCAAAACAACTCAGGTGTCTTAAATATAAACGGTGAAATAAAGAGTGATCCCATGAATATTGTCCATTTTCGTGGATATGCTGATATAAAGGGCGATTATCTCTCTTTCCCCGGTTTCCCTCACACATTGGATGATTTTACCGGGTCAATACTTTTTAATGATTCTGATTTTACTCTAAGGTCGGTTAAGGGTTCTATAGGAGGAGGTAATGTAATCGGTAATGGTGTTTTAGGTTTTCATGCCGGTACTGTCGATAAATTTTTATTATCGATCTCAGGGAAAAATATGGAGATCTATCCGATGGATAGAACAGGATTTAAACTTAATGCCGACCTTACTCTTAAAAAATCGGGAGAAAAATATGTTTTAGGAGGAGATATTGTTTTTTTGTCAGCTCTATGGGAGAGGGAGGTTGATGAAGGTGTATCATTCTATTCCGGGTCTAATCTATCTCCTTCCAATTCTGAATTTCTTGATAATCTCGATTTTAATTTAAGAATGTCGGGTAAAGGTGATATAAAAGTTAGAAATTCATTTTTTACCGGTAATTGTAATGTCGATCTTAAACTTACAGGTGATAAAAATTTCCCGGTGCTGTTTGGTAATATTGAGAGCAAGGATGGTGTCGTTCATATTTCATCAAGGGATTTTGATCTTATAAGGGCAAAAATTGTTTTCAATAACCCGATAATAATTAATCCTTCAATAAATATTGAAGCGGAAACATTTGTTAAAAATTATAGAATAAGATTCCTCTTAAGTGGGCTTTCTTCGGATCTCAGACCGGAGTTCTTTTCTTCTCCTCCAATGCCTACTCAAGATATAATTGCTCTTATGTCCCTCGGAGAGCTCTTTAAAAGACCGTCTTCTACAAATATCAGTTCCGAGGTCGGGACTACAGGACTGATAACTTCCGCTTTAACCGAGAAGATTCAGAACAGAGTTAAAAAGTTATTTGGAATAGATATTTTGAAATTAGATCCTGACCCAACCAGATCGTCTCTTGAAGGTACATCAAGGCTTACAATAGGAAAATCAATTACTAAAGATTTTCTTATTGTTTACTCTACCGATATTTCAAGAGCCACCCGTGATGTATATTTTTTTCAGTATAGAGTAACACCTTCTATTTCTCTAATAGGAAAAAGAAATGAGGATGGAAGATTAAGTCTCGATGTAAGATTCAGGAAGAGGTATTAACCGTATGAAAATATTAATTCCTGTTAAAAAAATTTCTATCTTTATTATCGTAGTATTATTTTTTATTATATTAACTCCCAATCTGAAAGCTTCTAAATATGCTTCATATAAGATACGAGATATAAGAATGGTTTTTGACAATTTAAGAGAGGGGAAGAATAGAGACAGTTATAAGAAACTTATAACTATACGGAAATTTGAAAGGTTTAATATGCAAAGAGTAAGGGAAAGTATAAATATATTGTATAAAACCGATAGATTTTTAAATATAGAAGTGAAAATTGATAAAGTAAAACAAGATGAAATTATTATATATTTCATCTTCTATAGCAGATTGCAACTTAAAAGAATAGATTTTATCGGAGTAAAGAGTATAGGTATTAAAGAATTGAAACAAGCTGTAAGATCTGTCCGAACCGGAACCTGGTTTGATAAGAGAAATATTCCTAAAGCTGTAAATGAGATTAAGCGATTTCTCTCTTCTAAGGGATATTTTACCCCTGAAATAAATTTGGAGATAAAAAAGAAAGATTTTAAAGTGTTTTTAAATTTTGTAGTTAACAAAAAGAGTTTGACTAAAATAAACAGAGTGTTTTTTAAGCTGAGAAATGATTTCCAACTGCCAATCAGTTTATTGACAATAAAAAAAAAGAAAATTTATATTCCTTTTAAATTTCTGAATCATATTGAAGATATAAAGATTTTTTTAAAAAACAACGGATTCTATTTTCCTAAGGTTTCGTTAAAGGAGGTGTTTTTAAATAAGAAAAAGGATCTTGTAAATATTTATATTAAAGTTAATCCGGGGTTTAAATATGTTTTTTATTTTAAGGGAATGAAAAATATTTTATCTGTAGTAACTCCCATCTGGGAGAAAAAAGTATTTGAAAAATGGGCTGAAAGGGAGAGTGTTTTAAAGATTTCTGCGATACTTAAGAATTCAGGTTATCTTAATCCGGAAGTAAAATCAAATATCAGAATATTCGGGAGACGAAAGGAGATCACATTTAATATAAAAAAGAATAAGAGATTTAAATTAGGAAAGATATCATTTTCAGGTAATAAAAAGTTTTCATCAAAGATACTAAAACGTGTAATATCGGCAGATGACCTTATTTTTGACCGGATATTTTTTCTTCGAACCAATTCCATTAAAATTGATTCGGAAGTGCTGAAATGGTTTTATTATTACAAAGGATTTCCACTTGTTAAGATTGGTGTGAATCTGGATTTTAAAAAGAATTTTGTCAATCTAAGATATCTAATTGATGAAGGGGAGATGTTTACAATAAGTGATCTGAAAATAAAGGGAGAGATGTTTATTGAAAAAGATGTTTTAAAACATTTAATAAAATCAAGAATAGGTGGTGAATTTGTTCAGAGGTCACTTGATGAGGATATTGTTAAAATAAGAAATTATTATTATTCAAAGGGGTTTGATGATATAGAGATTAAATTAAAAATTTCAAGAGGTAGTAAAAAATCTATTACTATAAATATAGATGAGGGATCTCATTTTAAATTTGGTTCTTTGATAATAATCGGTGCATCTGCCGCTCAAAGTAAGTTGATAAAAAAAATATTTACAATAAAAAAAGGTGATGATTTCAATAGAATACTTTTACAGAATTTTCAGAATAAGATAGAAAAAAATTCAATCTTTTCAGAATTGAAATTTTCTAAACTAAAGAAACAAAAAACAATTGATATGCTTGTAATTGCCATACCGAATAGATCAAAATATTTGGGGTTTGGTATCGGATATGAAGAAAGAACCGGAGTAAGGTTTACCCTTGAATACCAGAAAAAAAATATTTTCAAATCATATTCTACTTTTTCAGCTCTGGTGCAGCTTGGTCTTAAAGAGAGAAGAGGAACGATTGTATATGATACTCCATTTTTTTTAAAAGGTGATATTGACTCCACTCTTAAATTATGGGAAGAGAATGAAATATATAGAAGCTATAAATTTAACAGATATGGGATCTCCGAATCATTAATAAAAAGATTGTCCGATTATTCATATCTACTAACGACGCTTAGTTGGTATAGAACAAAACTTCTTGAATTGGAAATTTCAGAGTCCGGAATAGACAGACTAAATATACCTTTCGACACAACATCATTAAATCTATCATATGTAATTGATGATAGAGATGACCCGTTTCTTCCAAAGAAAGGAGAATTTTTCTCAACCGATATAAAATTTGCATTTCCACTTTTCGAAAAGGATTATTCTTTTTTCAGATTTAGATGGGGGTATCAAAAGAACATTAAATTGCTTAAGAGAGGGATTTTTTCATTTTCCGTAAGAAATGGGTTTGCTTCCGGAAATCTTTCGATAACCGAAAGATTTTTTGGTGGAGGAATAAATACTTTTAGAGGTATTTCAAATGATAAGCTTGGACCACTCGACAAAAAGACCGGAGAGCCGTCCGGAGGAAATGCAATGCTTTTGATTAATTTGGAATCAACATTTCCTCTCTATCTGATTCCTATTGAAAATTTTTACTATTCTGTGTTTCTTGATGTTGGAAATATATACAAGGGAGTAAATGAATTTGCCATCAAAAATATTGAAAGAGCATTAGGCATAGGTTTGAGGATAAAAACAGCTATTGGGTTGCTAAAATTTGATGTTGCATATAATTTTAGAAAGAGGGAAAATGTGAGTCCGATAGTTTTTCACATAGGGATTGGAAATGTTTTCTAAATTAATAATTCTATTTTTAACACTTTTACAATTCGGGATGATTCTTATTGATAAAATTGCAGCTACCGTAAATGATGAAGTTATAACAATTTCGGATATAGAAAAATCACTTTTCTTTTATCCGATATTGAGAAATAAAAAAGAGTCTGAGCATGACCTCTATTTACAACAATTGGAAAATATGGTCAATTATAAAATTATTTATATGGAAAATAAGGGACAATTTGAAATTACGAAAGAAGATTTTGAGTCAATAAGACTATCTGAAATTAAGAGATACGGTTCAATAGAAAACTTTATGAACATTCTTAAAAACTTTGATATGGATATGAATGATTTTATGGATTTTGTCAGAGATAAGGTGTTTTTTGATAAAGTTGTAAAAGAAAAATTCAAATTGAAGATAGATGTAAAGTTTGAGGAGATAGAAGATTTCTATAAAACCGAATATCTTTCTTTACAGAAAAAACTCGGTATGACTCCTCTGTCTCTAATTGAGATTGCTTCTGAAATTGAAGATCATTTACGATCTAAAAAAATAAATAAGCAGTTGTCCGGATGGATTTCAGATATGCGAAAATCTTACAAAATTTCTATATTATTAGATAGGGAGTAGGAAAATGAATGAAAAGATCGAAAAGAGTGTATTTATTTCAAAAATGAATAAAGGAATGACTTTTAATGATTATTTTATGATCTCTGATTTTAAAAAAAAAATTAAACGGGATGGCAATCCTTACCTTACTGTTGAATTTATGGATAAAAGTGGAAGAATAGAGGGTAAAATATGGGATAATATCATTCAATTTGAATCTATATTGAAGCCCGGAATTATCTATAAGGTCAAGGGGTTTGTGAATGAATATCAGGGGAAAAACGAGCTTAAAATTGACGGGATCAATATAGTCGGAGAGTCTGAGAATCTAAATATGGAAGATTTTGAAGAAACTCCGGATTTTGATACGGAGTCGGTTTTGTCAGAAATGATCTCTCTACTAAAAAGAGAGGTAACATCCGAATATCTGAAAAAACTTTTTGATATTTTCTATAAGAAATACGGGAAACCTTTTAGGATCCACTTCGGAGCTATGAAAATTCATCATGCATATCCCGGCGGATTATTGCAACATACATTTTCAGTAGTAAAAATTTTATTAAAATTAGGGCAGCATTATGATGTTGATCTGAATGTACTTCTTGCCGGAGGGCTGTTTCACGATTTGGGGAAGATTGATGAGTTTTCCATCACACCTGCAGTTAAAATAACAAATAGAGGAGGTCTGCTGGGACATATAGTTATCGGGGAAAATATGTTCAATGAGTTAATTGCCGAGATAGACGGATTTCCTTCGGATTTAGCGGAAAAGATAAAACATTTGATTATATCTCATCATGGTGAAAAAGAGTTCGGTTCTCCTGAGATCCCAAAGACTAGGGAAGCTCTGATTCTCCATATTGCCGATCTTCTTGATTCTAAAATGGATATATTCGGAAAGAGCATTAATCTGTCTGATGAAGATTCCCTTTTTACCGATTATATTCCAATTTTGGGAAGAAGGCTTTTCAAAGGTTAACCGGAGATGAACCGGAAGTGTCCTTATTGCGGTTCGTTTGATACACTTCCGTTTGAAGAGGAGCAAGAGCATGATTTTGAAGTTTCATTGTCACTTGTTATTGTCCTCGGATTAATTATCATAGGAATATATCTTGCAGTAATAGTGACATCATATCTTTATTATCCTATTGTTGTTTTTGGCGGGATAATAATTGCTTCCAAATTTGTGAATAAGAGCGGATCAAAAAAAAATACTAAACGCAGTGTCGGAAAAGAGAGTGATTATATCTGTTTAAATTGCAACAGGAATTTTAGAGATTAAAAAAAGGAACATTATTTGACCCGGTTTATAACTTTACCGCCTTTAAAAATTAGAATAAGTTCCGCTTCCTTTGATTCAAATTTATAAAGTTCAATTGTAACTTTTTCGTTTGATATTTTATTGGATAGTTTTAACCCTGCATAAAGCGCAACTCTTCTATAATCGGGTTTTTTCTTTTTTTCTTTCTCGCTGAATCCTTTATAATAGAGTGAAACCGTATTTTTCTCCGGAAAATATTTAATATCTTTTAAACCTTCCGTATTTTTAAGATATTTCAAAGTACTTTTCATTAATTCCGATTTGTTTTCTATTTTTTCGGTTTTTCCGGTAAACAGAAAAAACATTAGAGCAAAAACAATTATCAGTCCGATAACCACTGCATAAATCATTTTATTTGAGCCTTCGGGATTGATTTTTCTTCTGATTTTTTTCTTGGATTTAGCCATTATTTTTCTCCATATTAACTCAAGGAACTTCCAAATTATCGAAAAGTTCGGTTATTATATCATCACTTGTCAACTCTTCGGCCTCAGCTTCATATGTAAGAATTATTCTGTGACGAAGAATATCTTTTCCTATCTGCTTTACATCTTCCGGAGTAACAAAACTTCTTCCTCTAATGAAGGCTAAAGCTTTGGAAGTTTCCGTTAGAAATATTGAAGCTCTTGGTGAAGCTCCGAATTGAATATAATTTTTAAACATTTTCAATCCTGCTTCTTCCGGGTCGCGTGTGGCAAAAACAATATTAATTATATAATCTTTGATCTTATCATCAACGTATATATCATGATACAGACTGTTTAAACGGAAAATATCCTCTTTTGTACATATTTTTTTTACATCGGGAATCTTACCCGTTGAAAATCTGTCGATTATAGCTCTCTCCTCTTCCTTAGCAGGATATGAAACTTTAACTTTAAGAAGAAATCTGTCAATTTGGGCTTCGGGCAAAGGATATGTTCCCTCCTGTTCAATAGGATTTTGTGTGGCCATTACTATAAAAGGAGGAGATATCCGAAGACTATTTTCCCCGATCGTGACCTGTAATTCCTGCATAGATTCGAGAAGGGCACTTTGAACTTTTGCGGGAGCTCTGTTAATCTCATCTGCAAGAAGAAGATTGGTAAAGATCGGACCTTTACGTGTATAAAAATCTGAAGTTTTAGGATTAAAAACGAGAGTTCCCGTGAGGTCGGCGGGAAGTAGATCCGGTGTGAATTGAATTCTTGCAAAGTTAAGATCAATAACCTTGGCGAGTGTTTTAATTGTTAGTGTTTTTGCAAGTCCGGGAACACCTTCAAGGAGGATATGCCCCGATGTAATCATTGCTATCATGATCCTTTCCAACAGATTTCTTTGTCCGACTATTACTTTTTCTATTTCCGAGATAATTGATTCAACAATCTGACTCTCCTCCCTTATTTTTTCTCCGATGTAATTTACTCCATCATTCATATTAATCCTCCGAAATAAAAATAATTATTCATATATCTGTCTGTAATCAGGACCTTTGATGATGACGGATTTTGCCATTGCAAAAATCCTGCTTCTTATTCTGTCTCCGATACGATCCTGTAATGTCGGTTTGCCATCAACACCTTTATCCAGGTAATTTGATGCAAAAAGAGTGATTTTATTATTGTTATATCTGTTATTGATAATGTAATAAATGTTATCTTGGACCCAACGGCTCGGTTCCGAAGCACCTATTTCATCAAATAGTAACAAATCGGTATTTGTCATTCTTGCAATAAGCATATTTATCTGAGGAAAATCTCTGAAAGTATGTGATTCCCCGCTTCTCATTATTCTTATAACTTCATTCCAGTCTACAAAAAAGATATCAAGTTGACTGTTTTTGTTAAAAAGCTCGGTTGCTATTGTGCTTAGAAGTCTGGTTTTGCCGACACCGGTATTCCCCTGAAACAAGATTCCCTTTTCAACAGCCGGGAAATCATTTATGAACTCTTTTACAAGGAGTTTAACCTTCTTTTGAGAATCATAACCTTCAACAGGGTAATAACCTTTTAATTCCATACCGATAAATCTTTTCGGAATATTCGACGTTTCACTTTTTTTTATAAGGAGATCGTTTTTGACACAGTCGCATTTTTTCAAATATTCATTTCCGTTCTTTTTAACCTTTATCCAACCGGTATCATGACATATATCACAGTTAAATTTGCTCAATTCAATACTCCGTAAACACCCTGCTTTACAAGCATCTTTTTCAGTTTATTTAATGCTCTTGCCTCTATCCTTCTTACTCCCTCCGGACTCATTCCCATATTTTTTGCAATTTCCCTTAATCGCATCGGCTCATCCTCTTTCATTCCGAATCTCATTTTTATTACTTTGGACTCTTTTTCGGTTAGTTCTTCAAGATCCAGTTTTAATGTTTTTTTTATTACTTCTTCAATCATCATATCATGCGGATCAATGATAGATTCATCTTTAATTATTGCGGACAAATTTGTGGAATTATTTTCTGATATTCTGTTGTCGAGTGAGATTATTTCATTAGGAACTGAAAGCATTACTTTTATTTTTTTTACGGGGATGTTTAATCTTTCCGAAAGTTCCTTTTCCGATGGATTCCTTTTCATCTCCTTTTTCATTTTATAGTAAACTTTTTTAAAATTAAGATAGTCATTGTAGAAAATGTCCGGAAATGAGATAAGATTTTGATTTTTAGAAAGGTATCTTCTGATTTCACTTCGAACCCACCACAAAGCATATGTATAAAATCTGTTTCCTCGCTTTTCATCAAATCTTTTCAGTGCTTCGATCAATCCTTTATTACCTTCATTGATCAGATCCAGAAAATTATCCTCTTTAAAGTAGTATCTTAAAGCCTCCTTTACAACAAGTTTCTGATTTGCAACTATAATTTGTTTGAATGCCTCTTTATCACCGCTTTTAGCCTTTTTTACAAGGTCCTTCTCCTGATCGGCACTTAGAATATTAATTTTATTTACTCTTTGAAAATAAGATTTTAAAGAGTCAACGTAATTATTATTCTTTATCTCTTTCATTGTCAAATAGAGTAAGTGTTGATGATGAAAACTTTACTATTGAATTTTTCTTTTGTTCGAAAAGATTTTCCTTTCCTGAAAAAAATTCTTTTTTTAATTCTTCAAGAAATTTCGAAAACTCTTCTTGCATTTTTTCCATTTTCTCTTTCATATTGAAAATTATGTCAATTCCGGCAAGATTTACTCCCATATCTCTTGACAGGTTTAAAATAAATTCAAGTTTTTCCAGATCCTTATCCGAATATAATCTTGTGTTTCCATCGGATCTGCTTGGAATTAGAAGTCCTTCTCTTTCATATAGACGAAGTGTTTGAGGATGAACGTTGTATTTTGAAGCCACATAAGAAATCATGTATGTCTTCTCCTTTACCATCCTGATTTCTCCCTCGGATCATAAGGAATTTGTGTTTCTAAATCCTTAAGAATTTTTCTGACGGCTATATCTTTAATCGGAGGAGGAATGATCTTTATCTCAATAATCATATCACCTCTCACCTTAGTTCTCGGATTAAGCACACCTTTTTTTCGAAGTCTGAGTTTTTGTCCCGAACCTGTGGACGGCGGTATTTTTAAAAGTGTTTTACCTTCGATTGTAGGGATTTCAATTTTAGCACCCAATGCTGCTTCAGTATAAGTGACGGGAAGAATAAGCTCTATATCATTTTCAATTCTTTTAAAAAATTTATGTGGTGTTACTGTGATTTTGATTATCAGATTACCGGAGTGTCCCCCGAATCTACCTGCATTTCCTTTTCCTGCTATTTTAACTCTTGAATTGTTTTTAACACCGGCAGGAATTTTAACCCTTATTTTTGAAAGATGGTCTATTCTTCCCTCTCCGTTACACTTCGGACAGATGTTGCCGGGCTTGACTCCAGTGCCGCCGCAACTCGGGCATGGACTGGCAAATTTCATAAAACCACTCTGTTTCTCTATTTTTCCTGTTCCGGAGCATGTCGGGCAGACTGAATTTTTTCCAGTATTAATAATTCCCTTACCTTTGCATTCACTACATGAAATTTTGTGAGTTATCTGGATAGGGAGTTCAATACCCTTTATTGAGTCGAGGAAATCAAGTGTTATTGCATAGACAAGGTCTTCACCGCGAATAGGAGCATTCCTTCTGCTTTTTCCCGGAGTGTGTCCTTTATTAAAATTACCGAAAATTGTTTCAAAAATATCACCGAAGGAGTTGGAACCGGTTGATGAAAAATCGAAACCTTCAAAATTTGATCCTCTGCCGGAACTTCTATAGTTTCCTCCGGAAGTGCCGAATGTATCATACTCTTTTCTCTTTTTCGGATCCTTTAAAACTTCATATGCCTCTGAAATTTCTTTGAATTTTTTTTCTGCGGTTTTATCACCGGGGTTGAGATCGGGATGATATTTTCTTGCAAGTTTTCTATATGATTTTTTTATCTCCGACAAAGTTGCTTTCCGACTTACTCCGAGAATTTTATAAAAATCATTCATGCTTGAAATTTTACTTTAGAACAGTTCAAAAATCAAGGAGGAGTGTGGAGTTTACAGTTCTCCCCACTAACTCTGTCCCCTCACCTCTAACCAATATCACCTTCATTTTCGACTTTTCAACACTTTGACATTTCGACGATTTACCTTTTAATTTAGAATTCAAAATTCAAAATTGAGAATTAATAATTCCTCTTTTGGGGTGGGATTGGGAATTTTGTCTCGTCCTGTTATATCTTTTTATGCGGTTTTTTTATAGAAAACCTTTCCGGTTCTGATAATCTCGGATATAAATGAAGCTGAATCATGATTTCTTATCTCATCTTTGCTGACCGGAATCGGATCGATATTTATTTTTAAGTCCCATAATGGATCGGATACTATTTTGTAGGCATCTAATTTTGACATATTCTTAAAATCGTTTGAGACTATTAATATATCTATATCTGAATTTTCAGCATTAAAACCGGGATTCAAAAAAGAACCGAAAATAATAACCGTATCAATATCTATAACTTTCCTTATAATATCAATATATTCATCTATTTTATCTTTTGTTTTATCCATTTTAAAAAATCCTCCGTCTGATTTAATAAAGATAATGATTTTTCTTTAGAAATGATTTTGCTAAGCTCAACTTTGAAATCAGGATATCGGTTATTTAAATAATAGAAATTTAATTCGGTTAATAGATTTTTTTGGTTTTCATTAAATTCTGTATCAAGTCCGGCTTTGTTTGCCAAGAATTCAAGTTTATGTACTTTTGGAGGATATATATCTGTTTTTTGTACGATAATAGCTTTTAATATTTTTTCAACAGCTTGCTGGCACATAAATGCAACATATAAATATCTGCCCGTTTCAAACCTGGCTTTTGCAGTGGCTAAATCATAGTTTGCAATATCCACCCATTTTTCAGCAATACTTTTCATATATTTATTATAGAATAGTATAAGTTGTCAAACAACTTTTTGATTTATAAATTAAATTGAACGGAATAAAAGAAGCATTCAGCTTGCAGCTGAACGCACAATTTAAGAGATAAAAATACTATTAGATATTTCATTGAGATATTGCCGGGGGAGGCAGAGGAGTCTAAGTCGAATTTTTAACGTCCCGAAGGGTAAATTTTTCATGTTTGAACGAAGTGAGTTTAAAATTTAAGTTAAAAAATTTGACGTTCCGAAGGATAGACGACGGTCGGGTGGAGGTAATTCTCAATGAAAAGAGCTCCCAGCCATCAGCTGAGCTTACGGTTATCAGAAGCCGGAAGCAAGAAGTCAGCCGGAGTTCACAAGTCTATTTTGGATTTTGGATATGGGGGGTGGGATTTGGTTGTTCACAGCGTTCAGAAGCAAGAAGCCAGGAGTCAGCCGGAGTTTACAAGATACAAGATCAAAGATAAAAGTAAAAAGATTAAAGTGGAAATTTAAGGGTATAGAGTTTAAGTTGAATGTTAAAAGTATGGGTGATACCGGATAGAAGTTAATTGACAATGATTTTTAATTATTATATTAATGATTTTAAGTCGATTTTTAATGAGGAGAGAAATTTATTTAAATTTAGAGGGTTTATATAATTTTAGATGAAATTTTAAAGTTAAATTATTTTTAAGCAGATGAAATTTTATTTTAATAGATTTAATCTCGGGGAGGGTTAATCATGAAAAGAATATTTTTGTTTACGGTTTTG
>CAZWFY010000015.1:0-9346 GCA_964633415.1 uncultured Clostridia bacterium
TCTCCTTTTTGTTTTTAATTTTTAGTAAATTTTAAGTGCTAAAAATCAAATAAGGAGGTTTGTCTATCCCTTTTTCGCAATAGCTTTTTAAACAAGGTTTATTTTGTAGAGAGACAGTGTGTGTGTGCGTATCTATGATTGGTATAAATGAGTATAAAACTTTTTTGTTACTTAAATTTAATTTGTTCTTAAAACTCATTTTCTCTCCGAAACTCTATCTCCGCTTATAATTCAATTATTATCATAACGAATAAATAGATGTCAAGTTTTTTTATAAAACTTTTTATTCCCAACCTTAAATATCATCAATTTTGAATTCTAAATTCTTAATTAAGAGGTAAATAGTCGAAATGTCGATGTGTCAAAGTGTCGAAATGAAGTTGCTATTGGTTAGAGGTCAGTGGGGAGAACTGTGAACTTCTACTTGATACTTTTTACTTGCTACTTTTTACTTTTATCTTTTATCTTGTGAACTCCGGCTGACGGCTGTAAGCTGATGGCTCTTTTCATTGAGAATTACCTCCACCCGACCGTCGTCTATCCTACGGAACGTCAAATTTATTAACTTAAATTTTAAACTCACTTCGTTCAAACATGAAAAATTTCCCCTTCGGGACGTTAAAAATTCGACTTAGACTCCTCTGCCTCCTCCGGCAATTCATCAATGAAATGTCTTAGTAATGTTTTTATTCATCTCTGTAATTCTCAATTTTGAATTCTTAATTCTTAATTCTTAATTAAATGACAAATTCCGTAAGTTCTTAATGACGTTCACAACAGTGAACTAATGACCACAAATGACAAATCCTGTAATCCCATGATGAATTCTGAAAGCAACCATATCCCATATCCAAAATTGGCTGTGAGCTCTTCTACTTTTCGGGTTTGACAAATTAACAGTGAATATATATTCTCTTTAAAATGATATCACAAATGTATGAGAATGAAATTCGTGAGATTCCTTTTAAAATTAAACTCCTCTCTTTTTTTAATGGATTTTCGACTATTTTCGGTTGGATCTTTTTCGGAGTAGGAATGATTTTTGTGTGGATTTTTGTTTTCAGTGCAGACCTTTCAACCATTTTTCCTGAAAAATTTGATTCTACCGCTCAGGGAAATGTCATCGGGTCAATCCCGACAACTATGTCTGAAAACAACAGAAGGATTTTAAAAATAAAATTTCGTTTTATAGATAGTAAAGGTGAAGAGCATTTTTCATATTCATATTCAAAAAAAGCATATACATATGATAAAAAAGTTACGATTTTATATAACATAGAAGATCCGAAAACAGCAAAAATAGAAGGCACCCGTACAAATCCGTTCGGACCAACTGTTCTTTTTGTCCTTATATTCCCCATAATAGGACTTACATTTATAACCGTAAGTATTTTAAGGGGATTAAAGATCAACAGACTATTAAAATACGGTTCTTATGCAACCGGAATTCTTGAAGGGGAAAAGAAAGCCACAGTTACGAGAATAAACGGCAGAAGAGTCTATAAATTTAAGTTTCTATTTAAAGACAGGTTTGGACGGGAACATACACTAACGGAAAAAACTCATCTGACAAGTCTCCTCACGGGAACAGAAGAAAAGTCCCTTCTATATCTTCCCGAGAAACCTGAATACGGAATTATGCTTGATCTTATTCCGGGGTATATAAAATTCGGAAGTGACGGAAAAATAGAGTTCCAAGATGATAAAATATCTCTAACGCCTCTTATTGCACCCTTGATTGTAATTGCATCAAATATTTTAGCAATCTATATCAGATTTTTCCTGTAACCGGGGCTCACTTTCCCCCCTCTTTCTCACTCTTCATATATTTTTTTTTATAAAAGAATATCATAACCGTACTAAATATTATTGTAGCAGTGATTATAAAATAGACCGAACTAATGACTGTTCTGTCTTTTAATACACCTTTTTCAATTGCCATAAGCACAATGGCAACCGGAGCTATTCCTCTCGCAAAGAGTGAATTTATCAGAAAAAGATCACCTTTTTTAAATGCTTTTTTCATAAATCCGTAGAAATTCCCGCTCTGTCTTATAATAAGAATTGCAACTGCTGCTGTTGCTCCGATATATATCGGCTTCATTTCACTTAAGTCAAGAAGGATTCCAATATAAACAAAGAAAAATGTTTTAAGAAAAAAAGATATCTCACCGTAAAACTCTCTTTCCCTTGACGAAACGATCCTCTTCATATCCTCTTTCTCAACATTCTCACCCTTTATTATCTTTCTTATAAAAAGCTTCAGTTTAATTGCGTTTGTTAATGTCATTCCGAAAAATAGTGCTGCAATCGCTCCGTTACCTCCGAGATATTCCGTTAAGAAATATAAAAGAACAACATATCCGATTGTAACCATATAATCTTTATCTTTAACAAATTTTTCTTCAAAATATATCCATAATGCACCGAAAATAATTCCAATTAATCCTGCAACCGCAAAAAGCGAGATCAGAGTCTCTATAACATCATGGAACCTGAATACACCGCTTATTTTCAAGTCTATCATCGCAAGTGCAAAAACTATGGCAAGAACATCAGTAAGAGCGGCTTCCACAATCATTATTGACCTGATCTCTTTTCCGGGATTCAATTGATTCAATATAGGAAGGGTAAAAGAAGTTGAAACTCCACCGAGGGAAAAACCGAGCATCAGTGAAAATGTCAAATCAATTCCAAAAAGATAAAAGATCGCTGTCAGCCCTGCAACAGAGAGTGAATAGTAGAATATAGCTACAAATACCCCGGAAGAAAAACCCTTAAAAAATGATTTGAGGTCAAGTTTTAACGATCCTTCGAACATAAGGAAGAGTAGTGTAAATGTAGTAAAGAACGGTGCAAGCATCCCGAGAGAATCGGGCTTTATATAATTTAATACATTCGGACCTATAATAAAACCTGCAATGATCAGCATCAGTGTATCCGAAATATTAAATTTTTCAAAGATTATTTCCGCTATATAGCCGAAAATAATTATAAGTGAGAAAAGAAGCAATATATAGTTTACATTCATTATTTATCCTTAAAGAAATATTACTTTTTCACCGGTTTAAAGTCAAACAGGAATATTTTTTTATTTAAACCATACATTATGTTGAAAATATTAATTATATATACTATAATATTCCTGTAATACATTAAAAAAAATGACAAGGAGAAATATTTAATGAAAGAAAATGTTGAAAACAAAAAGAAAGAATCAGGTTTAGTCGTAACACTTTCGGTAATTGGATTTATACTTGGATTGATTGGAATGCTCGGATCATTTATCCCGTGCATAGGAACAATAGCACTCTATATTGCCGTACCCGCTGTTCTTATTTCCGGTGCTTCCGTATTTCTTGCTTATCAGAAGGGCGTTGGGATCGCTTTTCCCGTGGCCGCTCTTACAATAGGTATGATCGGTCTGACCGTATCGGGAATACAATATTTTTCAATCGTAAAAGCTGTTGAAGAGTCAGGGAATGCCCTAAAAGCTATAATGAAATAGATATGAAAATACCCGATATCAGAACTGAATATAGAAATGCCAATTTAACAATGACCATCGTTATTCTTTTATCTCTTATATTACCGTATTTTGTTTATGTAAAAGAAGTTGATGAAAAGAGATTATTTTTTCAGTTCGAGTCTCTCCCTTCACACCATAAAAGTGTAACGGGAGAGAGCTGTTCAAGCAGTGGAATCACAAGGAGTATAAAATCATTCTATAACGGTTTTTTCAACCTCTCATTGTTTTATAACAGGTCGGGTATTTTTTTCTTTCTTATATTAATAGTGCAACTCCTTTTAAGATTGGTAGTTTTCAATCTGAAATCCCATTTAGTCCCCTGGGTGGATATACTTCAGATTTTGTTCACAATATTCCTCGCTAAATATATTTTGGATCTGAATTATTGCGGTATATCCGTCCTTTGACTGCAATGCCTCTCCTGATGTCTAATAAAATATCAGGGGAGGTATTGTTTTTCTATTGTCTTTTTAAATCTGGCAAAGGGAAATTCCGATAAAATAAAAGCAATAACCATCATTCCGCCACCCAATCCCTTTATTAAAAAGAATTTTTCTCCCCCTATTGTCCATGAAAATATAGCTGCAAATAGAGGTTCAAAGGAGAAAATGATAGCAACTTTTACAGGAGAGGTATATTTTTGCACTACAGTCTGGATTAAAAAAGCCGATAGTGACGGAAATATTGCAAGGAAAATAATTATCGGGATTACCGATCCCGAACTCCAACATAGAGAACTACCGACAAGAGGAGCAGCTATTAAACTGAGAAGACCGATACCAAAAAATTGCTGAAATGTAAGAACATAAGGATTCATTCCGGAATTCATGATTTTCCCTACTGCAACAATATGGAGTGCATAAAAAACAGCTGTTATGAGAGTGAGATAATCTCCTCCGTTCGCCCGGTCTATTCCTCCCGTAAGTATCCATAATCCGGAAACTGCAATTGCAACAGAGATAATCTTGATAATCGGGGGTCTTTTTTTATAAAACATCCAACTGATGAATGGAACAAATATTATAAAAAGACCGGTAATAAATCCTGAGTTTGATGCGGTTGTAATCTTTAAACCTACAGTCTGAGGGAAAAATACACCAAACAGAATAAATGAAAGTAAAAGTCCTTTCTTAAAATCCTTGAAAACTTTGATTTTTTTTACTTTGAGATAAATAAACAGAAAAAGTGAGGCGAATAAAAATCTGTAAGCAATTAAAGCCAGGGGAGCAATATAATCAAGAGAATTTTTAACAATAAAAAAAGTTGAGCCCCATATAGCTGCCGAATAGACAAGCCCGATATCCGAAAGAATTTGTTTAAAACGACTCATGTTCGGTTCTACTTATAATCTCATCCTGTAATTCTTCCACAAGATCAACAAAATAATCACTGTAACCGGCTACTCTAACAATAAGATCTCTGTAATTATCAGGATCTTTTTTTGCTTTTCTAAGAGTTTCGGCACTAACAACATTAAATTGAATATGGTGGCCGTCAAGTTTAAAATATGTCCTTACAAGACTGATAATACTCTGAATGGATTTATCGCCCTCAAAAAATGACGGAGTGAATTTTTGATTAAGCAATGTTCCTCCGGTTTTTAAATGGTCGAGTTTTGAAGCCGATTTTATTACAGCTGAAGGCCCTTTCCTGTCTGCTCCCTGAACCGGTGAAATACCTTCCGACAACGGTTTCCCTGAATTTCTTCCATCCGGAAGTGCTCCTATCATACTTCCAAAATATATATGAGATGTCGTCGGTAAAAGGTTTATCCTGTGAGTACTCCCCCGCGGACCCGGTTTCCCGTCAATTGCATTAAAATATATTGAAAAAATCTTTTTTGCGATTTCATCGGCATAATCATCATCATTTCCGAATTTGGGTGTCATATT
Organism: uncultured Clostridia bacterium; assembly: GCA_964633415.1. Lineage (GTDB taxonomy): Bacteria > Acidobacteriota > Aminicenantia > UBA2199 > UBA2199 > CAZNLS01. The sequence goes on from CAZWFY010000015.1 coordinate 5,422, forward strand.
AATGAACAGATCTCTGATATGATCATATCCGGAAAAATCATTTTTTAAAGCCTTCAGCATCAACTTCATATCTATATTTTTTTTATCAAACACATTGTATTTGATTGAAGCAAGGGAATCTGTGAGAGATCCGGTCCCTACACCTTGAATATATGTAGTGTTATATCTCGCTCCTCCGCTATTATAATCTTTTCCGTTTTCTATGCAATCATCTATAAAGAGAGACAAAAAAGGTACAGGCATATATTTTTCATAAATTGTTCCTATCAGATTGTTTCCTTTAATTTTTATATCTGCAAAATAATCAACCTGCTTCTCAAATGCATTCAAGACTTCTGAAAATTCGGAAAAATCTTCCGGGTCTCCCGTTTTAAGACCTATCTGTTTACCTGTTCGGGGATCTATTCCGTTGTTAAGTGTGATTTCCAGTATTTTAGGAAGATTAAAATACCCTGTCAGAATATAACTTTCAGTTCCGAAAGCACCACTTTCAACACATCCGGACGCTCCTCCGTTCCTTGCATCTTCCATACTCTTCCCCTGCCTTGTAAGTTCCTGAACTATTGCATCCGAATTAAAGACAGACGGTTGACCAAATCCGGTCTTTATTATCCGTATGGCTCTCCTCAAAAAATTATCCGGATTTTTTTTTGATATCTGAACCATAGAACTTGGCTGAAGTATTCGCATATTTTCAACAACATCAAGAATAATATATGAAAGTTCATTAACCGCATCACTTCCGTCCGATCTTAATCCTCCGATATTTATCAGTGCGAAATCCGTATAAGTGTTGCTCTCTTTTGCCGTAACTCCCATTTTCGGAGGAGCCGGATGATTGTTAAATTTAACCCAGAAAGAAGAGAGCAGTTCTTTTACTTTTTCATCATCAAGAGTTCCCTCTTTAATCCCCTTCTTATAAAACGGGTAGAGATGCTGATCAAGCCTTCCGGGATTAAAAGAATCCCATGGATTTAATTCGGTTATAACACCTATATGAACAAACCAGTAATATTGAAGTGCTTCATGGAAAGTATCCGGTTTATGAGCAGGAACCTTCCTGCATATATCCGCCATCAGAATCAATTCGGTTTTTCTCACCTCATCAGTCTCTCTTTCAGCCATCTTTTTGAGTTTTTCAGAATATCTTGCTGCATAATCTATAATAGCCTGAGCAGCAATTTTCATTGCCTTCAGCTCCTCAACTTTATTAAAGCTTTCGGAATCATTTAAAAAATCGATACTTCCCAGCTCACTATCTATCCGTGCTATCAGATCGTTAACTCCGGAATTATAGATTTTATTCCCCAGCACAGTATGCCCCGGTGCCCTCTGCTCAAGAAATTCAGTAAATACTCCCGCTTCATAAGCATCTTTCCATTCATCAGACAAACGGTTAAACATCATATCTCTAATACTTCTATTCTTCCAGAATGGAATTATCTCTTTTGTATAGATTCTTTTAAGCTTTTCATCAATTTTAAAAGAAACCTTCGGTCGTGAATCTATCAATTCCAGATCTTCTACCGTATGAATGCATACCTCAGGGTATGTAGGTGTTGCTTTAGGTTCGGGACCCCTCTCACCTACTATCAATTCACCTCTGTTTATATAAAGCTCTTTTTTTTCAAGAATATATCTGAAAGCCATTGCACGGATTACGGGAATCGATTTTCCCCTTATCTCATCGGTATGGTAAAACTCGGTAAGAAGTTTTGCTCTCTCCAACGACACCCTGTTAACCGCATTCAAACTGTCACTCCTTAACTTTTCTATTCTTTTATTCATTTCAACTTCCTATACCAACCTTAAAACCAAAGTCTTCAAAAAGGTTTTTTGCTTTATAAATTTTCTCCTTATCCGAAGGCCAGATATCTTTCATCTTTAACTCAAGATCCAGTTTTTTATATTTTGATATCCCAAGTCTGTGATAGGGTAAAAGATCAATGTGGGAAATCCCTTTGATCTTTTTAATAAATCCGGCCGTCTCTTTGAGATCATCATCTCCATCATTATATCCGGGAATAAGCGGTATCCTCACTATAATCTCTTTTCCAAGTTCAGCAAGTTTTTTAATATTAGACAAAATCATCTTATTATCAACACCGGTAAACTCTTTATGCTTTTCCGAATTCAAAATTTTTATGTCATATAAAAAAAGATCGGTCACTGAAGCAATGGTTTCTATCTTTTCAGAAGAGGCATATCCCGAGGTGTCAACAGTCGTATGGAATCCCGCTTTTTTTGAAAGCTTAAGCAGATCAAAAAGAAAATCAAATTGAAAAAGAGGTTCTCCTCCTGAAAATGTAACACCACCTTCAGACTCGTCGTATAAGGCGGTATCTTTTCGGATTTCTTCCAAAATCTCTTCGGAAGTAACCATCCTGTTTGAATTATCTGCATCAAGAGGTAACCTGCTTTCAGGATTATGACACCAAAAACAACTTAAAGGACAACCCGACAAAAATACTGTTGTTCTTATACCGGGACCGTCATGAACGGCAAACTTTTTTATATCAAAAATATATCCTTCCATTTTCCTGATATCTGATATATCAGATAAATATTTCAAAGTCAACACATAATGGTGTTTTCGACACTTTTTGTTTTCTTTTTTTTCTACAAATTGCATACTTAATAAACTTATGATATAAAAAAAAGAGATGAGTAAAAATATAATAAACTCCAAATCTTTAAAAGAGCAGGTTTATGAATATTTGAGAGAAGAGATAAGGAAGAGAAATATTTCTCCGGGTTCGGCAATAAATATGGATAAGACGAGTAAAAAACTCGGAATAAGTAAAACTCCTCTGAGAGATGCACTTCTTCAACTTGAATTCGAGGGATTTGTAGAAATCCAGCCCCGAAAAGGGATAATTGTCAAACCTCTTGAACTCTCGGATATCAGAAATATATATCAGATGATCGGAGCACTTGAAAGTTCGGCACTCCGTTCTTCATTTCCGGTTATGACACAAAAGAATTTTCAGCAGATGGAAGATTTGAACTCAGATATGAGAGAGGCAGTATCCCGCGGAAATTTCAATCTTTTTTACAAAAAGAATCTCTCCTTTCACAATGTGTTCATAAATTTATCGGGGAATAAAGAATTAATAAGAATTGTAAATATTCTTAAAAAGAGACTTTACGATTTCCCCCTCCCTAAGAGATGGATTAAAGAGTGGGAAGAAAAATCAATTATATGTCACAAAAAGATCGTAGATCTGTTGAAAGACGGAGATATTGAGAAAGCATGTACGGTTATTTCCGAAGATCATTGGTCATTTGAAGTTCAGAAAAAATATATTGAGCAATACTATTTTTAGTTTAAAACACTCCGTGCATAAAGTTAATTGATTATTTCTTTAATCCCATCAGAGATTTCAATTTACTCCATGACTGCTTACGGAATTTTTCATATTGTTCCAGATCTTTTTTTAATCTCGAGTCCATATATATCAGCATAAAACCAACCTCTTTATTTAAATCTTTTGAAATATCCATTAACTGTAACAGGGTATTCCTGTCACTCAAAGAGATAGAAAAATCGGATAGCTCTTTCAGATTTTTTTCTGAAGAGGTTAAAAAGTTTTTAATGGTACGAAGGATTACTTTTGCATTTTTTGGTGTATAAATATTTTTCACCCAGAGATCAGACGCCATTCCGATATTCAGATAAGCCTGGTATAAAAAAACAGTTCCGAAATATCCTTCATTATAGAACAACTTTTCCTCAAGCTTGGAAGAATAACCGAAAACGGAAACCGAAAAGAACACTACAATTAATATAATCATCAATATTTTTTTCACATTACACCTCGATGTTAAATATTAACAAAAAAAACAAGAAAAATAAATCACCTTGGTCGGATATTCAATAATATTAAAAAAATGACACTCAATTTTTTCATTCTTTTATTTTAAT
>CAZWFY010000015.1:9446-55183 GCA_964633415.1 uncultured Clostridia bacterium
ATATTCAATAATATTAAAAAAATGACACTCAATTTTTTCATTCTTTTATTTTAATAACATGAACAAAAAACTTCATATCAAAATCCTCAACTATTTTAGGTTCAAGAATATAAATCAGATTTTTACTTTTTTTAAAATAATATTTCAAGTCAAACAATTCCGATACTTTTGAATTTACTATTTCAAATTCTTTAATCAATTTCCCATTATTATTGTAAAGCTGTAAAAAGACATGAAGACCGGATGAATTTTTCTCAGGTCCAACAAGAATTAATCCGACTTTCCCTGAATTTAAAACAAAAATATCCATTACATTTGTCATCTGATTTATATATTTAATAATAGCTTTTCTATTCCTTTCTCTATATGCTTTTCTTATCTCTCTGTTTTCAAATGGTTTAATATAATTCTTTGTTTTTTTACCAAAGACAAAAACATTTCTGTTTATTCTATTAATTCTCACAACTCGAAGATTTGCCATGCTTGTGATATATAAAAACCTTTTATTAATATCACAAAAAAAATCATTTTGTATATAACTTAGGGAACCCGTAATTGCAGATCCTACTTCGCTATAGGAATTATATCCATAAGCAACTTCTATAGGGATAATATATTCATATCTTTCATTTACAAAATTATAAATATAGGGAAGTTTCCATTCCTTATCTTCACCAATTTTTGAGCCTGCAATAAATAATGATTTTTTATCAATAAAACAAAAATCAGAAGATAAAAAATTATTTAAACATTTTCTCACAATTTTCAGCCCGGAATTTTTATCAATTCTATAAATAAAATAAGTTTGCCTTGCCATATCTTCAATTGCTACGAAGCCATCTTTATAAGTCGAGTACATAGGTTTTATGAATTCGTCAGGACCCAATCCCCTTCTACCGAAAATCTTTCTTAATTGTCCTTTCTTATTGAAAATCTTTATATTGGAATCCTTTCTATCCACGACATATATATTTCCTGTTTCCGTAACAAAGAATGATCCGGGATTTAAAAGAATTGCTTTCTCCTGAGACAAAGAAATTCTTTTTTGAGAAATAAGCGTTGTTGAAAACACATTTATATTTAGTATAAAGACTATAACTATAAAAATACTTATTTTATTATTTAAATAAAAATTGCTCATCATCACTCCTTAACAAACAAAAAAAGAGGGGATTTCCACACCTCTCCATACAAAATTCAAATGTTACTCAATGGACTTTTGTACAATCCCAACAAGTACTTCCCGGATCGTAACAATCCCAGCCTCCTGCAATATGCAATTTGACATGGACACAATATGCTTCTAAATTAGTCGAAGCAAAGTTAAGAAATGAAATTCCTAACCTTATAAATTTAATATTACCATACAAAATGAAATTGCGGGATTGTAAAAAACCGGTAACAAATTATCAGTATTTCAAAATTCTTTAATTTTCCGACCTTTTCTGATAAACTTCTTTTTTTAGTAATAATCCCTAATCGACAGGAGAAAGAATGGAAGAAAAAAATGACAAGAAATTATTTAAATCGGTTCTGAAAGAGCTGACACAGCCTTTTATTGATCTGGCACATACTTCAAGAGCACTTTTCGGAGTTAATTTATCATATGTTTTCGAAGGTCTCGCATATTTCGGCGTTGTCGGACTCCTTGCAATATTTTTCAATCAATATATTAAATTAACCGATGTCCAGGCAGGACCGATGGTCGGCTTCCTTACCGGCGGTATTACTCTGGCAATGCTTATCCTTGGAGCTACCGTTGACTGGGTCGGAGTCAGGAAAGCACTTCTCAGTGCACTCTCATTCATGCTTGCAGGAAGAATTCTCCTGACACTGTCCCCTACTCTCGGCAAACCGGGATTATGGGGTTCGGGACACTGGATAGCAATGGGCGGACTTTTTGGAATTATAATCGGCTACGGGATCTACCAACCGGCAGCCTATGCGGCAGTCAAAAAATTTACAACTCCCAAAACTGCGGCAATGGGATATGCAATGCTTTACGCTCTAATGAATCTCGGTGGATTTCTTCCCGGGATCATTTCACCTCCAATCAGAAGAGGATTCGGGATAACAGGCGTTTTCTGGGTATATGTTGCGGTAACCGTTTTAGGACTTGCCACCGTATATTTTGTTATTTCAAAAAAAGCCGTTGAAAGAGCTCTTAAGGATATCGCAGACGAGAAGGGTGAGAAAGAATCGGAAGAAGATGATGAAATGAAAGATATGACTGCAAAAGAAAAGATGAAATATTATATTAAAAACTTTCCTTTGAGAGATGCAAGATTCCTCTTTTTCATTTTTATGCTGATTCCCGTTCAAACTCTCTTTGCACATAACTGGCTCACTCTGCCGCAATATACAAGCAGGGCGTTTGACGGATTCGTAAAAAACAATTTTGAGTTTTTTGTCAATCTTAATCCTATTTTAATCTTCATTCTAACTCCGGTTGTAACAGCCTTAACATCCAAAAAAGATACATATAAAATGATGATAATAGGGACATTTGTTATGGCTGTCCCCACATTTTTCCTCGCTCTCGGACCAAGCATTTATACTTTAATGGCATATCTGATTTTTATGACAATCGGTGAAGCAATGTGGCAACCGAGATTTCTTCAGTGGGTTGCCGAAATAGCTCCTAAAAATATGACCGGAATCTATATGGGTATCGGTCAATTTCCATGGTTTCTTACAAAAGTTATTACAAGTCTCTATTCGGGAATTTTCCTTATGAAATTTTGTCCTTCGGATACACCTGCAAAAATGTTAAATACCGGAACAATGTGGCTTATATACGGATTTATCGCTATTTCATCTCCTATTGCACTTATCCTTGCTGCAAAATGGATGAAAAAAGGATTTAAAACAACAGCATAAAAGATACGCAAATTCCGGCAATTACTATATGATTTCACAATCCCTTCAAACAAAATAATCTGAACTAATACCTGTTTTTATCGTAATAAAAATATATGGTATTTTAAAACTCAGGAGGATTTAATGAATAAAAATTCAACAAAACTATTTATTTTACTTTTATCTACAATAATTCTCTTTACTTTATCTGTTCCGGGCAAAATCAATCCGGAGCTTTTTAAAAATATAAAGGCAAGAAGTATCGGCCCGGCCAATATGAGCGGCAGGATAGGAGACATAGATGCCGTTAATTCCAATCCGCGAATTATTTATATCGGAACCGCCACAGGAGGTGTCTGGAAATCGGTAGATGAAGGCATAATATGGAAACCGGTTTTTGATAAAGAATCTTCTTCCTCGATCGGAGCCGTTAAGATTTTTCAGAAAAACCCGAATATTGTCTGGATCGGAACCGGTGAGGGAAACCCGAGAAACAGTTCAGGTGTCGGTAGAGGTGTTTTTAAAACAATGGACGGAGGAAAAACATGGTTATATCTCGGGCTGGGGAAAACGGAAAGAATATCCAGAATAATTCTGGACACTGATAATCCGGATATCGCTTATATTGCCGCAATGGGAACAACATGGGGAGAAAATAGCGAGAGGGGTGTATTTAAAACAACAGACGGAGGGAAAAGCTGGAAAAAAATTCTTTTTGTTGATAACAAAACAGGAGCAGCCGACCTAACGATCGACCCGTCAAACCCAAACAAACTTATTGCCGCAATGTGGGATCACAGACGCTGGCCATGGTTCTTCAGATCAGGCGGACCGGGAAGCGGACTGTATATAACAACAGATGCAGGTAATACTTGGAAAAAATTAACCGAAAAAGATGGTCTTCCTAAAGGTGAGCTTGGAAGGATCGGCGTCGCATTTGCACCTGGGAAACCAAATATAGTTTATGCAATTATAGAAGCAAAAAAGAGTGCATTTTTTAGATCGAATGACGGTGGATTCAAATGGAAACTTGTTAACAATAAACCCGGAGTTCACGGCAGACCGTTTTATTATAGCGATCTAAGAGTTAATCCAAAAAACGAAAATATTGTATATTCTCTTCAGAGCAGACTGAAAATAAGTGAAGACGGAGGAAAAAGTTTTAAAGGCCTTGCATCATGGGGACAAGCTCATTCTGACTTCCAGGCGATGTGGATAGATCCAGACGGAGAACACATGATAGTCGGAACCGACGGAGGAGTTGTTCTCAGTTCGGACAGGGGAAAAACTTGGAGATATACAAGAAATCTTCCTGTCGGTCAATTTTATCATGTCAGTTTTGATATGCAATTTCCATACAATGTTTATGGAGGTTTACAGGATAACGGATCATGGATCGGTCCATCATCAATATTAACGGACTGGGCAATTTACAATTACCACTGGAAAGTTGTAGGAGGAGGAGACGGTTTTGACACCGAACCCGATCTATCGGAACCCGGTTGCGGTTATGCAATGTGGCAGGGAGGAAATCTATTTCACTTTAACACTAAAACTGGAAGATCCAAAAACATACGGCCTCCGGAGGGAAAAGTAAAATTAAGATTTAACTGGAATGCCGGTTTTGCTCTTGATCCGTTTAACAATAAAACCATATATTACGGAAGTCAGTTCTTGCATAAAAGTTATGACAGAGGAAACAGCTGGGAGACGATAAGCCCTGATCTTACGACAAATGATCCTGAAAGACAGAAACAGAATAAGAGCGGCGGACTCACATTAGATGTAACGGCTGCGGAAAACTTTACTACTATTATGACAATAGCACCAAGTCCGGTTAAAAAAGGAGTTATATGGGTCGGTACAGATGACGGAAATGTGCAATTATCAAAAGACGGAGGAAAAAGCTGGACACTTCTATCAAAAAATATCGTAGGCAAGAAAGGAGTAAGTAAAAAATTATCTCCAACAACATGGATACCTCATATTGAAGCATCAAAGTTTGATCCGGCAACAGCTTTTGTAGTGTTTGATGATCACAGACGTTCCAACTGGGAACCTTACGTATTTAAAACAGAAGATTACGGAAAACACTGGAAAAGTATCGTTACACCTGAAATAGACGGATTTGTACATGTCATAGAACAGGATCATAAAGATAAAGATCTTCTTTTTATCGGAACTGAATTCGGTCTATACGTATCCTTTAACGGAGGAAAGAACTGGACGAAATGGACAGCAGGAATTCCAACGGTTCCCGTCAGAGATATCCGGATCCATCCGAGAGAAAACGATCTGATAATAGGTACATACGGACGCTCTATCTACATTCTGGATGATATCTCTTTTCTAAGAGATATCAATAATGGATTTTTTGCAAAGACCGTTAATCTGTCTGCTCCTGAAAATTTCAATATATACAGAAGAGGCAGATCTTCATCTTACAGCACCAGGGGAGATAGTGAATTTGTCGGGCAGAATAAAGATTACCGTGCTATTTTCACTCTGTTTTTCAATAATAATGACAATGGAAATTCCAAAGCACAAAAAGAAAAGAAAAAATTGAAATTTGAGATCCTCGATAAAGACAATAAACTTGTTAAAAAACTTAAAGTTAAACCGGAAAAGGGATTCAATAGAATCGCATGGGATTTCAGGGGAAAGGATATGAAAGTTCCGAAATTCGTTTCAAGAAGAGGATCATTACCGGGTCTTTTGGTTATGCCCGGAAAATATAAAGTGAAAGTAACTTTAGGAGAAAATAAAATCATAAGAGATTTCACAGTTAATTCGGATCCGAGACTAAAGATTAACACTCAGGTTTTAAAGGAAAACTTTAAAAAAGCAAAAACCATCAGAATGTGGATAAAAAAAGTTTTATCTGCAGCTAAGATCATGGAATCGACAGGAGCAAAAATAAAATTTGTAACAGAGAATTTCGGGAACATTAAACCTGAAAATAAAAAAAAATTAGGAGCTCTTGCCTTACAGATCAAAAAAAAGTTTGAATATTTTAAAGAAAAGACAATCGGAAAAGAAAATGTTCAAGGGATTAATGATGAATCTGAAACACTTGCATCGGTAATCGGTAATGCTTCCAACCAGGTAGAAGATTCTTTTGAACCTCTGACGCAATCTACTGAATTGAACTTTAAAAATGCAAAAGAAGAGAGTAGAAAATTCCTTGATGAATTTAATGGCTTTTTTGAAAAAGATGTAAAAAAATTCTGGGATATTTTAAAGGGATCAGGATTTTCTCTATATCAGCCGTATAAACCGATTATTTTAAAATAGAATAGTTAAAGAGCCGGAATCGAAATTCGATTTCCGGCTTTTATCAACAATTCTTGTTTAGTTAGATTATTTTATCCTAAAGCTATTAATTTTTTATAAATCTGTTTAATATCGTTCTTATCCCAAGCCTCTTTTCACTTATAATAAAAGATATTCCGATTACAATTAAGATTCCGGCAACAAGCTGCTCAATTTTTATTCCTATATCGAGAAAAACAGTCGAAAGTAAAATCACAAAAAACGGCTGACTGTTTTTTATCAGGGAAACCTCGGTGGACTTAATATATTTAAATGCTGAAAATAGTGCAAACATCCCGAGTATAGGACCGAGCAGGGACCCGCCCGCAATCAAAATGAATTCTCTTAGATCAGGCAATCTTATTCCGCCTTTTACTATATTGTAGAACAGATATGCAAGAAAAAGAAAAAATATCCTTATAAGAGTAATTAATATCGGCGGAATATCCTTCGTCTTCTTTTTAACGAGAACAGTGTTAAATGAATAGATAAGGACTGTTGACAATATCATTAAGACATAGATTATTTTCACATCGGGTGAGACATAAGTTATGAGAAAAACTCCGGCCATTGAAATTAATCCTCCCAATAATTCCCTTGCGGACATTTTCTCCCCTATATAAAAAAATGCAATAATAGCAACAAAAAGAGGAGTTACACTACCGAGGAAAGAGACAACCGAAGGATTAATGATCTTGATCAGATAAAAAAAAATAAATGCTCCGTAAGTCTCCGATAATGTAAAATATATGAAAAAGAGTTTGTGCTTTTTTACAGTTTCAATGTAACACAAAAAATCTTTCCTCTTGTAAACAAGAATAAAAGATGCCCAGATCCCCGCAAAAAAGAACCACCATAAAATAAACAGATCTGTTTTCATTGAATTTTGTACGGATCTTGAAACTATATATACGAGAGATATTGATATAGCTGAAAAGAGAGATAGAACAGAACCCAATATTTTATCATTTTTGATCATCGGGAAAGTATAACCTTAATTATCCACTGTTTCAAGATCACACCGGATTGACAACGGGGGAAAAAAGGGAGTACAAATGCACTCCCTTATAGAAGTTAAAAAATAAAATTATTTACCGAATTTTGTTTTAAAGAAAATTTTCCCCGTAAGATTTAAATAAAATTCACCCTTCAGTTCACTATTTAAATAGTGAACATATTTTACATTAGGGGATATCTTTATATGTTTTGAAATATCAATATTTAATCCTGCAATAAATAATCCGGCAAGATTTGTTGATGCAGGAACAGGAAGATATCCTGAGATATCCTTAAAATTAAGATCGGATAAAAGATCATATCTTGCAAAGATCCGACTCTTCTCTGAAAGTTTTATAACTCCGAATGCAGAAATAATCCCATTATCCTTCTTCTCGGAATCAACCGATTTCTCACTGTAATAGTTAAATCCGGCACCAAATCTTCCCCAATTCCCTTTCAGACCAGCAAAAACCGAAGCAAAGTTTTTATTTTTACCTCCATCATCGGCAAAATGAGTATTTATCTCAACATATATATTTCTCCTTTCATAACCGACTCTTCCATATACGGCTTTCCCTGAGTTTGTCTCTCCCTTGTTGGAACTGTAATTCCCATACATAAGAGTATAGACAATTCCCCTTTTTGTTTTTCCGTCGAGAGCAACACCGAAATCTCTTGAAGATGCAAATTTCCAAAAATCCGGCGGAGTTTTTTCTATATATCTGAATCCCCAGAACTTCTCAATTTTATCAAAACTCGGAGGTTCGATAATCCCTAAAATAAGAGAAACTCCCGAAGAAAGTTTCTTCTTAATATGAAGGTTTTTTAAATAAGGAACTATTGAATCTTTTTCAAATGGAGAACTGTCCATTTCAAGCCTTACTCTTGCAGACCATCCGTCACCCAAATCAGTGTTGTATCCTATATAGAGCCTCCTTATCCAGAAACCGTGTTGATCTGAAAGTTCTTCACTATTATTTGAAGCAACAACATAATATTCGGGAATAAAATAACCCCTGATATCATCCGCAAGAAGCGACACGGATGACGTAAAAATCAAAATAGTCATAAGAATTAATAATACTTTTTTTAAATCCACTGTATTCCTCCTTTTTTTCAATACCGATTATGAAGTGGTTTTATTAACTTAAATTAAAATAAGTGTTAAATTTTCGTTAAAACATCCATCGCAAAATTAACTGAAAATTCACATACTATTCATTCGCTGTTAATTGTAATCTATATAATGGATAATAAGAATAATTTGACTTAAATAGCAGGTTTTGATAGAGGTTTAACTAATGAATGAAAAAAAAACAGTTTATATTGTTGAAGATGAAGAAGATATTCTCGAACTTATTTCCATTAATCTTATAAAAGCAGGTTACTCAACCAAAAAAATCACCGGATCATCAGAGCTTTTTTCATCATTGGAATTAAAAAAACCGGACATAATACTTCTGGATATAATGCTTCCGGATATTGATGGAATTGAAATATGTAAAATCTTAAAAAGAGATGAGAAGTATTCCAATATACCGGTAATCATGGTTACTGCAAAATCAGACGAGATAGATGTTGTTCTCGGACTCGAAATAGGTGCGGATGATTACATAGTAAAACCTTTTTCCGTCAGAGAACTCTCCTCCAGAGTTAAAGCTGTTTTAAGAAGAAATACACCTTCCCGCAAAAAAAACAATATTATAAATATCGGTGATATGATTGAAATTGATCCCGATAAATTTGAAGTCAAAATAGATGGAGAAAAAATAAAACTGACAACAACTGAATTTTATATTTTAAAAACTTTCAGTGAAAAACCGGGCTGGGTATTTTCAAGAGAAAAGCTACTCGACATTCTATGGAAAGATGAAAAAGATGTATTTGACAGAACAATTGATGTTCACATAAAAAATCTTAGAGATAAACTCGGATCCGCAGGACAGATGATTAAGAACATAAGAGGAGTAGGCTACAAAATTGATTGTGAATAACAATGGTCATTTTAAATAAAATACGAACAATAGTAAAAGATAAATTTTTTATAAGAATGCTTGCCGGTTTTTCACTGCTTATACTTCTGATAAACATCACAATAATTTTTTTTTCTCTAAAGGCTATTAGAAATTTTAATATATCAAATCTCAAGAATAATCTTTACAAAATATCCAAAGCTCTCGAAACGAAAACAGATGAATTTATATCCGGAAACAATTTAAGAGGTTTGGAACAATGGATAAACAGGCAAGGTAAAGCACTTAAATCAAGAATAACCGTTATAAATCCGGACGGAAAAGTTTTGGCAGACTCTGAGAAGAACCCCTCAAAAATGGAGAATCACGAAGACAGACCCGAAGTTTCAAAAGCACTCGGAGGTAAAACAGGATACTCAATTAGATTCAGCACAACCATTGGTAATCATATGCTGTATGTGGCATATCCTTCAGCTGTAGACGGAGATGTAAAGTTTGTTATCAGATTAAGTCTCTATTTGAAAAATATTAAAAATTTTTCAAAAAAACTTAGAAATGATCTTTCAAAAATAATTCTCATTGAATTTCTGATAGCTCTGTTTTTTTCTTGGTATTTAACTAAAATTTTCCATACTCCTCTTAAAGAGATTATTTTAGCTACTGAGAAATTAGCAGGAGGGGATTTTTCCGCAAAACTTCATTTTAAAAAGAGGTCCGGATTGGACAATATATCAAAAGGATTTAACAATATGGTTGAGAGACAGCAAAAGTTGTTTTCTGAACTCGAAGAAAAGAAAAGCCAATTAACGGCGATTCTATCCTCAATGGAAGAGAACCTTCTCGTTATCAACAGAGATGGGGAAATAGTGTTAACGAATGATAGTTTCAAGAAAACATTCGGAATTTCATTACCCGATAAAAATTTTTATTGGGAACTCATCAGACTCCCGGAAATTGAAAAAATAATCGAAAAAAGTTTCTTAAAACAAGAAACATTGTTCCATGAGATAAATTTAAAGGGGAAATTCTACCTTGTCACATTAAGCAGAATCGGAAATAGCAATAAATTAGTAATAACTTTCAAAGATATAACGGAGTTTAAAAATCTGGCAACTATGAAGAGAGACTTCGTACTTAATCTTACGCATGAATTAAAAACTCCTCTAACTGCAATCAAAGGATTTGTTGAGACACTTGAGGATGAAGAGGAAATAAAAAACAAGAATTATATAGAAATAATCAAGAGACATATAGACAGAATGGATAAACTCGTCTCGGATCTTCTCACTCTTTCCGAACTTGAGGAGGGAGGAGAAAATCTTAAATTTGAAAGAGTAAATCTTGTAGAAATATTAATGAGTGTAATTAGAATATTTGAGGAAAAAATTCTTTCAAAAAGTCTTAAGATGAATATTGAAATAGAAAAAGAGATCCCGAAATTTAAAGGTGAAAAATTTAAACTCGAGCAGATGTTTATCAACCTTATTGATAATGCTATGAAATACACGGATGAAGGATCAATTGATATAGAATTAAGCTATTTTAAAAAGAAGGAATTAATCATTTTTAAAATTTTAAATACCGGTCCAAATATCCCCGAAGAATCACTTTCACGAATATTTGAAAGATTTTATGTTGTTGACAAATCCCGCTCTAAAAAAGTTGGCGGAACAGGGCTTGGTCTCTCAATAGTAAAACATGTAGTGCAAATACACAATGGAAATATAACAGTAATGAACCGAGACAAAGGCGGAACAGAGTTCATCATTGAAATTCCGGTATTTAAAAAAAAGAATTAACACTAAATTAACAATTATTTCGTTTTTTATTAACCCTCCGAAATTATAATTCAATTTAACAAAAAAAAGGAGAATAATAATGAAAAAATTTTTTATTGTTATTTCAGCTCTAATGCTGATAATGAATGTTACGGATCTATCTGCAAAATCAAAAATAGTTATTGACGGATCAACAACCGTAGGTCCCATAGCTAAGGCTTTTGCCGAATATTACATGACATTAAACAGGAATGTTAACGTAATCGTCAGTGAATCCGGAAGCGGAAACGGTGCGAAAAGTCTTCTTAATAAAGATTGTGATATAGCCGATATGTCACGCTTTATGAAAGAAAAAGAGTTTGCTGCGGCAATTCATAAAGGAATTATGCCGGTTGCTCATGTTGTGGCACTTGACGGGCTTCCTATCCTTGTTCATCCGAGTAATCCTGTCGATAACTTAACTATTAAACAGGTAAGAGAAATATATCTCGGAAAGATCACCAACTGGAAAGAAGTAGGCGGACCGGACAAAAAAATAGTTATGATAAGCAGAGATACAAATTCCGGTACATATGAGACCTTCCATAAAATGGTGATGAAAAAACAAAAAATCGTTAGAAACTGCGAATATGTCGGGAGCAACGGTGCTGTAAAAGGAAGAGTTCAAAACACACCTAATGCAATCGGATATGCAGGACTTGGTTTTGTTGACAGAACTGTTAAAGCTCTTAAGATTAACGGAATATATCCTTCAAAGAAAACCGTGACTTCAGGAAAATATCCTATTGCAAGAGCTCTGTTTATGTTTACGGACGGTTATCCGAAACTCGGAAGTCATCTCTATAATTTTATAAGAATTTATCTAAGCAGAAAAGGACAGCAAATGGTACAAAGGATCGGATTTGTTCCCGTCACCAATTACAGATAAAGTGAAACCCCGTAAAAACAGATCGATATTATTAAGTGGAAAGACAAGTCTCTTTCGGAGACTTGTCTCTTCTTTCACAAATTCTATGTTCTTTCTGATAACATCCGTTTCAGTACTTACAGTATTTTTTATTATTTTTTTTATTGCAAAAGATGCAATACCATTTTTCAAGTTACGGGGAATAAAAGAATTTTTTACGAGCATTAAATGGTATCCTTCAGCTGAGAATCCGGATTTCGGAGCACTTCCTATTATTTACGGGACTCTCTTTGTAACAACACTTTCAACTTTGATAGCAGTTCCTCTTTCTCTTCTTTCCGCAATAAGTTTATCTGATATTCTTCCTTTTTCAATCAGACAGATCGCAAAACCGGTCATAGAAATAATTTCCATAATTCCATCGGTAGCATTCGGGTTTTTTGCCCTTATTATATTCGCTCCATATCTTCAAAAAGGAGGTGGAGATTTTCTCGGGCTTGCTTTATTGATTATCGGATTTCCAGTCGCACTGATAACCACAATGATACTGACCGATATTGTCTCCGTTAAACTCTCATTTCAGGAATCCAAGATTAAAATACGGTTAATATTTTTAACTATTTTAACTCCGAATATTATTGTTCTTCATTATCTGTATGAGCTATTGATAAAAATTAATATCTCAAGCGGGACTAATATATTAAATGTATCGGTAATACTCGCAATAATGGCAACCCCTACTATTGTAAGTGTATCCGAAGATACTCTTTTCTCGGTTGGAAGAGAATTAAGAGAGGGTAGTTACGCTCTCGGAGCAACACGATTTGAGACAATAACAAAAGTAGTTCTTCCTGCAGCAAAATCCGGAGTATTATCGGGAATAATTCTTGGAATAATGCGTGCTCTCGGTGAGACAATGGTAGTATGGATGGCTTCCGGAAATGCAGCTCAGATTCCAAAGCCATTTTACAATATAACAGTACCGATAAGAACACTTACCGCAACAATTGCCGGAGATATGGGTGAAGCCGATCAGATAACCGGATCTGCAAGATATCATGTTCTCTTTGCTATGGCTCTCCTGTTATTACTCTTCTCATTTTTCAGCAACTTGATAAGCGAGTGGATAAAAAACAGATCAAAAAAAGCAGGGAGCTTTAGATGAAACTTCATACGAGAAAGATACTCGACAAATCTTTTGTAGGAATGGGATATTTGTCTGTAATACTTCTTTCGACAGCTCTTCTCATCCTTCTGCTTCCTATAATAATAAACGGTATGAAGGCCTTTGTTTTTAAGGGAACAATTGAATTCAGAAAATTCAACTATGAGCAGTTCCGGAGAGGTAATGAAATCGATCTGAAACAAGAGATAACAAAAAGTGCTTTATATAGAAAATATATATACGACCTGATAAAAAAATTTGAGGAGCGGATTGAAAATGGAGATATTATTAACAGTTATAAATATGAGAAGAGTTTTAATGAAATAAAGGAAAATATTCGACTTCTTTTCGGTCCGAATCCGGATGAAGAAACTCCGGTACTTATGAGAGACAAATTCGGTGCTTCAAGATGGGACAGAGTTCTTGATATTAAAAAAGATATTTTGTTTTCTCTTAAGTGGAATTACAACAATCCTGAAAAAATAGGAATTGAAGTATTTACTCCGAGGATAAACGAATTCAAGGGTACCGTTTTAGAAAAATTGTTTCCCTATCTTGAAAAAAATCTTAAAAAAATGATGATTCCAAAGTTGACATTTTATTGGCGGTTTTTATTTGATAGATCATTTGATTCACATTTTTTCGGCGGAATAGGACCTGAAATATCCGGAACATTCTATCTTGTTATATGGACTATTGTTTTCTCCGTTCCCATAGGTGTCGTATCAGCTATATATCTTGCGGAATTCTCAAAACCCGGAAGGATAATTACACTTATCCGTATAAGCATCAGCACTCTTGCAGGTGTACCCAGTATTGTTTTCGGACTTTTCGGTCTCGCTTTTTTTATCAACAAGATACATATATCAAATTCAAAAAGTGTAATAGCCGGAGCTTTAACTCTTGCCATACTCGTTCTTCCTACAATCATTCGTGCATCCGAAGAAGCAATAAAAACGGTTCCCATAACTTTTAAAGAAGCTGCTCTAAGTCTTGGTGCCGGGAAACTCTATACGATTTTCCGTGTAATATTACCCGCCGCACTACCGGGAATTATTACAGGGATAGTGATCAGTATCGGCAGAGCTGCAGGAGAGACGGCACCTATTATTTTTACAGCTGCAGTAAGTGTCGGCAGCCCTCTCACATTTATGGAAACACTTTCTCAACCTACTCCCGCTCTTAGCTGGAATATATATAATCTTGTTACAGAACATGAATCGGTTGAACTTATCAGACACGTACAATACGGAATGGTTTTTTCTCTCGTAATGCTTGTCCTTTTATTAAATTTCACTGCTATTATTCTAAGAGCAAGAATATCGAAAAAATTAAGAGGTTAATATGAATACATATAATAATGTAAAAGCAGATAATACAGATATACATATTCAAGCAGAAAATTTTTCCGTTTTTTACGGAGAAATTGAAGCAATAAAAAGAATAAACATCTCTATTCCACGCAAAAAAGTAACCGCGATAATCGGTCCCAGCGGATGCGGGAAAAGTACATTTTTAAGATCCATAAACAGAATGAATGATCTGATTCCGGAATGTTTTACAAAAGGGAAACTGAATTTTGACACGGAAAATATTTACGGGAAAAAGGTTGACCCGGTTCTTTTACGAAAAAGAGTAGGTATGGTATTTCAAAAGCCGAATCCATTTCCCAAATCAATATTTGATAATGTTGCATTCGGACCTTCCATTCATTTTACAAAAAAAAGAAGTAAACTATACGAGATCGTAGAAGAGAGTTTGATTAAAGCCGCTCTATGGGACGAAGTGAAAGATCGTCTGAATCAAAATGCTACCGGTCTCTCCGGTGGACAACAACAAAGGCTTTGCCTTGCAAGAGCTCTTGCGGTTAATCCTGAGATACTCTTAATGGATGAACCGACATCGGCACTTGATCCGAGTGCTACGGAGAAAACCGAACAATTGATAGGTCAACTTAATAAAAACTATACAATAATTATTGTTACTCACAACATGCAGCAAGCTGCAAGGGTTTCGAATAATACGGCATTTTTTTATGAAGGTAAACTTATAGAGTTTTCACCTACTGAAAATCTTTTCACAAAACCTAAAATGAAAAAAACTGAAGAATATATAACCGGAAAATTCGGTTAAGGAGTTAAAATGTCATTACATCTTGAAAGATCATTAAATAATCTTACAAAAGAGCTTATATTTTTAAGCTCTATAGCTGAAGAAAGCGTAAAACTTTCAATAAAATCCTTGTATCAAAGAGATACCGATATTGCTCTGAAAGTAATTGAAAATGATAAAAAAATTGACGCAAAAGAGATCGATATTGAAGAAGAATGCCTGAAAATAATTGCTTTACACCAACCGGTTGCAATTGACCTGAGAAGACTTATAGTCATCCTGAAAATTAATAACGATCTTGAACGAATCGGAGATCTTTCAAAAAATATAAGCAGGCATGTGATAAAAATAATTGAGAAAAAAGAAAAAACCCTTAACATTGATATTGAAAAAATCTCCAATAAGGTTCTCTTTATGCTTAAACTGAGTATAAATTCACTTGTAAAAACAGATGATAAATTTGCAAAAATCGTTCTTGACACAGATGATGAAGTTGATGAAATGAATAGAGATATCACTATATCACTCATTCAATCTCTTAAGAATGACCCTGACAATACGGAATTATATATTCAACATATTCATATTATTCGTCATCTTGAAAGAATTGCAGATCATGCAACAAATATTGCAGAAGATATTATCTATCTTATTAACGGGGAAATAGTGAGGCATCCTCACCTCAGATAAATCTATAAGTTTTACTTAAACCGTTTTTCTTATAAACACGTGAAATGGTCCTTAAGACTTTTCTCCAAAATTCTTTCATCTTTAAAATCTTTAATCTGCATATAAAATTGTGCCGCATCTATAAAAACCCTCTCGGGGATCAATCCTATCATCTCAATATCGGTAATATTTACCGAAAACCTTTTTGACATAACCCTGATCATCTCTATTACTTTGAACGGAGGAGTTGAAGTAAAATTCGATATTGATATGGTTATTTCCGTAAAACCCGTCTCTTTAATCAAACCCGCATACGCTTTCACATATCTTAATCCACCCGAACTATATTGAACATCTCTGCAAATTGATTTAGCCTTCTTTAAATCTCTTGAATCAAGATTTACTTTAAAACTTACAAGCGGATGTCTTGCCCCTATGATAGTAGCACCAAAATCTGCATTGAAAATGTCAGGACCGAAATCGGGTTTCCATGATGGCTTTTTTAACCTCTCTTCAATTCCTTCATATTCGCAATCTCTTATATTCTC
The DNA here is from genome assembly GCA_964633415.1 of uncultured Clostridia bacterium. Classification (GTDB taxonomy): domain Bacteria; phylum Acidobacteriota; class Aminicenantia; order UBA2199; family UBA2199; genus CAZNLS01. The sequence continues at coordinate 25,769 of CAZWFY010000015.1, forward strand.
AAGATCTCTTCTTACCGATAATTTTGCCGACTCGGCAAAAAGATAAACCGGAATATTAAATTTTTCCGCAACCTCCTTTGCAAATTTTTCCGACAGAACCACACACTCTTCAATCGGAGTATCCTTTAACGGAACAAAAGGAAAAACATCAAGAGCTCCTATTCGTGGATACTCACCTTTATGAGATCTCATATCAATATCTTTCAAAGCTCTTTCATACAGAAAAAATCCCCCTTTGAAAATCGCATCTTCCGTCCCTGAAAATGCAAAAACAGTTCTATTCCGTGTACTGTCCATTGAAACATCCATCAAAACCAGATCCTTAATATTTTTTAACTTTTCTGAAATTTCATCTATCAGTTCTTTATCTGTTCCGTTACAAAAGTTTGGGATGACCGAAACTATTTTTTCCATAATATTCTCCTTAAGTTATATTTGATCAAAAGATCCCTAAAAATATTCCCGCCGCTATTGCAGACCCGATAACACCGGCAACATTGGGTCCCATTGCATGCATCAGGAGATAATTTCCCGGATCCTCCTTTATTGCAAGATTATGAACAACCCTGGCGGAATCCGGAACTGCAGATACTCCGGCTGCACCGATAAGCGGATTTATTTTAGTCTTTAAAAAAAGATTCATGAATTTTGCAAAGAGAATGCCGGAAAAAGTTGCAATTGCAAATGAGATCACTCCCAAAAAGAATATCATTATAGATCTTTTATTTAAGAAAACCTGAGCAGTAGTTGATGCACCGACAGCAACTCCAAGCAGTACTGTGCAGATATCAATAAGAGAATTCGATACGGTCTTTGCAAGCCTCCCCGTAACTCCGGACTCCTTTAAAAGATTTCCGAAGAAAAGCATCCCGAGTAGCGGAATCGCACCGGGGGCAACCATTGTCGTTAGAATAAATCCGAGAACGGGAAAAATTATTTTTTCATATTTTGAAACTTTTCGTGATGGTTTCATCCGGATTAACCTCTCCGCTTTTGTTGTCATTAATTTCATTATCGGAGGTTGAATAATAGGGACCATAGCCATATAGGAATAAGCCGCAATTGCTATTGGTCCTATAAGCTCCGGAGCAAGTTTTGAAGATAAGAATATTGCAGTAGGACCATCCGCTCCTCCGATAATTCCAATTGATGCGGCACTTTGAGGGGAAAATTTTAATGCTAGTGCACCTATGAATGTTAAAAATATTCCCGTCTGAGCAGCTGCTCCGAGCAGAATTCCTTTGGGATTTGAAAGCATTGCGGAAAAGTCCGTCATTGCTCCAATTCCCAGAAATATTAATGGCGGGAATATCCCGAAACGTACCCCGGAATATATTATTCCCATTACACTGTTACCGGCAGTATTGAACGAATAGCTTCCGGTAAATGGATCTATCATGTATATGGAAATACTGTTAAAAAGCTGGATGGGAATAGGAATATTACCGAGTATTATCCCGAATCCTATAGGAACAAGAAGAAGCGGTTCATACTCCTTTTTTATTGCAATATAGATAAAAAATATCCCTATGATAATCATTAAAATATTCTTGAAGGTAATATTAGCAAAACCCGTTCCCGAAAGTATCTCTTCTATCAGAGAAGGATAAGATGCACAGTATTCTATATTTTTTTTTATTTCACTACCGGGAACCCTGTTGGTTATTTTTGCAATGATAATATCTCTGAAAATATAACTGTTTTTAAAAAACAGCATAACGACACCCTCTTTTGTAACGATCCTTCCCTTTGCTCCTTTTTTTAACACATCGGCTTTTCCGGCTTTTATCAAGAAATATTTTTCCCCGTCTAAAACTTCAAATTCAAATTTTCTTCCATTATTATCCGTAAAAACATCTTTTCCAATCCGACTGAATTCAAAAAAAGTTCTTTCGGATCGCTTTTCTGTTTTAACAAAAATATTTCTACCATTAAAAAAAGAGATCTTCTTCATCAATACGGAATTACCATTATCTGATCCGAATTTTATCAGATCGGGAATTTCCGAAGAATCGGAATCAATTATCAGAAACATTTTATTGTTAAAATCGGCAGATAATTTTCCTTCGGCAGACAAATTAATATTCATTATCGGAAGTAAAAAAATAAAAAATATAAATAGTATCTTTTTCATAATTATTCTAAAGAGTTGTCATCATAGGTCTGCATATTTCCGCTATCAGATCGCCTTCCAATACATTATCCCCAACATTAAAAAATATTTTTTTTACCGTACCGTCATATGGAGATTTAATAATATTTTCCATTTTCATAGCTTCTAATGTAACAACTGCGTCACCGGCTTTGATTCGTTCACCCTCATCGGCATGAATTTTTATAATCGTTCCGGGTAGTGGCGACAATGCTCCTCCTCTCTCGGGAGTTCCCGGATTCTTTTTACTATTTCGTTCGGTAATATTTCTATCCGTTCTCCGAAAATTTTTCGCATATGAAGATTTTGATATTTTCGATATTTGCTCCTTATCTCCGATCTGTTTAAGCTCAACCTTATAATCTTTACCGTTTACAAAAATTACGGCTTTTTCATCATCAAGCTCTTTTACTTCAACATTGTATTCATTCTCACCGATCGATAAGAGATATTTTTTCATTTCATCCTCCGCAACCTATTGCTTAAAAGTAAACTTCCCCTGATAAAACAGATGTTTCATCTTTAATTCTATATCAATGACCGCTGAGATAACCGCAACTATTTCAGGATCCGCAGTTTCAAAATCACTCTTTTTAAGTTCCGATTCCGATTGTTTACCGGTACGATTAAAAAAATTAGTGATATATGGAAATAAAGAGAACAACTTTACCATAAAAAATATCAGCCCGAGTCCGGAAAAAACCATTAAAATCCCTATAACTGATATTTCAACTCCCGTAGAAAGAATTCCCGAATTCATCTTATTCTATAACGGAATATTCCCATGTTTTTTTTCAGGGTTCACATCTTTTTTCCACTTCAGCATCCGCAGAGATTTAATCAGTTTCATTCTTGTATTAGCCGGGACTATTACATCATCAATATAGCCTTTTTCCGCAGCTTTATAGGGATTGGCAAAAAGTTCAACATATTTCCGTTTCAACTCCTTCAGTTTCAACCTTCTCCCTTCATCATCCAAACCGGACAGTTCATCCTTGTAAAGGATCTCCGCTGCACCATCAGGACCCATAACGGCAATTTCAGCTGTAGGCCATGCAAGGACAACATCTCCTCTCAAATGTTTTGAATTCATTACGCAATATGCTCCTCCGTAAGCTTTTCTTAATATAACCGTGATCTTGGGTATAGTTGCTTCCGCAAATGCAAAAAGAAGTTTTGCCCCGTTTCTTATTATTCCGTTGTGTTCCTGTTTTGTTCCCGGCATAAAACCCGGAACATCTTCAAAAACTATTAAAGGAATATTAAAAGAGTCGCAAAATCTGACAAATCTTGCAGCTTTTATAGAAGCGTTATTATCAATCACTCCGGCAAGCCATGAAGGTTGATTGGCAACTATTCCTACGGGATTTCCATTTAATCTTGAAAATCCGATAACAATATTTTTTGCAAAATTTTTCTGAATTTCAAAAAACTCTCCATTATCAAAAATCATTTTAAAAATATCACAAACATCATAAGGTTTTGACGGATCTTCAGGAATTAAATAGTTTAAATCTTCGGATACCCTCTCTACGGGATCATCAGTAGTAACAATCGGAAGCTTATCTCTGTTATTCTGAGGAATAAAAGAGAGCAACTCTTTAACACCATCAATAACATCTTCTTCACTGTCAAACACACCGTGAACAACTCCACTCAAAGAGGAATGTACATCCGGACCTCCGAGTTCCTCGGAAGTAACATCTTCTGCCGTAACCTTTTTTACAACATCAGGTCCGGTCAGGAACATATATGAATTATCTCTGTTCATAAAGACAAAATCCGTAATTGCCGGAGAATAGACAGCACCACCTGCACAGGGACCCATAATAAGTGATATTTGAGGGACAACACCGGAAAGAAGAACATTTTTTAAAAATATATCCGAATATCCTGCCAATGCATCCACACCCTCCTGAATCCTGGCACCACCCGAATCATTGATACCTATGACAGGTGCACCGGCTTTCATTGCCATATCCATTATCTTAACGATTTTTTCAGAATATGCTTTGGAAAGAGATCCTCCGAAAACCGTAAAATCCTGCGAAAAAACAAATACAAGTCTACCGTTTATTGTTCCGTATCCTGTCACAACTCCATCGGAAAAAGGTCTCTTTTTCTGCATTTCAAAATCATGACATTGATGAAGTTTGAAAATATCAAATTCCTCAAAACTTCCTTTATCAAGCAGTAGATCTAATCTTTCTCTTGCAGTCAGCTTTCCTCTATTATGCTGCTTTTCAACCTTTTTCTCCCCGCCTCCAAGGAGAGCCATCTCCCTTTTTTTAGCAAGAATAAGCAATTTTTTATCAATCTCCAAAATACCTCCGCAAAAAATTATTTTTTTAACATATAAACGGCACGGATTCAATCCGATTTCCAAACTTTTTTTATTTTTTTTTATAATTCAAATAATTTTGATATTTTTTTTTATTTAATTTAAAATGATAGTAAAATGAAAAAGACAATTTTTATTGTTCTCTTTTTTTTCCTAATTTCTTTTTCAATATTCTCAAACGATCAAAATTCCATTATCTATTTAAGAGCGGCTGATTCCACATCTCTGGATCCGGGAAAAGTTCATACTATCTATTCTGCAGATATAGTATCAAATATATTTGAAGGACTTGTCAAATATGACTTAAAAAACCATAAAATTTCTCCATGCCTTGCAGAACGCTGGGAATCATCCGAAAATGGGCTCAAATGGAATTTTTATTTACGAAAAAATGTTTTTTTCCATGACGGAACTCACTTTGACTCTTCTGCGGTATTACACTCTTTCCTTGTTAGAAAAAAAAAGATGAACACGGATTATCCGGAATGGAAAATTTCATTTCCCAATATTGTCAGTATAACTTCTTCCGGTAAATATAAAATTGAAATAATTTTAAAAAAACCATATGCTCCGTTTTTAACACTACTTACGTTCCCCATAGCATATATTGTTCATCCTAAATCCTATCTATCCAAGGATTTCTATCCTGTAGGAACGGGTCCTTTTATATTCGAAAAATGGGAAAGAGGTAAATTTATTTCATTAATGGGAAATAAAAAATATTGGAATGGAACCGTAAAGTTATTAAAAGTCATATTTAAAATATACAGAAATCAGGAATCCGCAATAAATATGATAAAAAACGGTCAGGCAGACGTAATGGAACTTAAATCCATTGAATTATATCAAAATTTTCTCGGACTTAAAAAATTTATTATTACTCAAAGCCCGCCGGGAGGAATATTTTTTATTGTATTTAATACAACAAAATATCCGTTCAACAGAGTGGAATTCAGGAGAGGATTTGCTCACCTGATTAAGAAGAAAGTGATGATCAAAACAATTTTTCAAGATTTTATTCAGTCCGCTACAACACCTATTCCCTATACATTCCCTGAATTCAACAAAAAAATAACCGACTATAAACTCTCTATTAAAAAATCAATTTCCTTATTCAGACAGGCAGGAATAAAAAGCGGATTTAAATGTTCCGTCTCATTTTTATCAAATGATAAAATCGAACACAGAATATTTGAAACATTTAGAAGACAGACGGCAAAAGCCGGGATTATTCTGATTAAAGATCCGTTGCCTTTAAACAAGCTATTTACAAAACTGGAGAATAATAATTTTGATATCGCCATACGGGGATGGGTTTCCGGACCCGATCCCGATCTTTATTTCTTTTCCAATTTCACAAATATAAAGGGGAATTCAAATTTCGGAAAATATTCAAACCCGGAATTACTAAATATTTTATTAAAAGCAAGAGAAACATTGGATAAAAAAAAAAGAAAACAATTGTACTTTAAAGCACAGGAGATCATTCATACCGATCTCCCATGGATTTCTCTCTTTTATCAAAGAGCAATGATAATTCATTCTCGAAATATTAAAAATATCAACTTCAATTTAAACTCTCAAATACTTTTTGAAAATGCATATATTTCCGATAATTAATTCGGTTTTTATCACATTATTATTGATAATTTTTTTCTGAGTTTTATAATTACATTCGGAAATAAAAGGAGGTTTTATGAAAATTTCTCGCAAAATCAAATATTTTATATCTACTATTTTTTTATCTTTAATTTTTACTGTTTTTAATGGAAATTACATTATTGCACAAGGGAATGTGGTTGAAAAAACTCCACCTCAATTGAGAATGAAATGGTTCAATACTCATATGAAGATGAAGAAAAGTTCACTGTTTAAAAAACTTCCATGGCAATTTTTGGGACCGATAAATATCAGCGGAAGAATGACCGATCTTGCAGTCGTTCAACCTAAAGGGAAAAACTACACCATTTATGTTGCCGGTGCTACCGGAGGAGTCTGGAAAACAGAAAATGAGGGAACAACATGGACGCCAGTATTCGACCGAGAGGCAACGGCATCAATTGGCGATATTGCAATTGATCCATCAGATCAACACACTATCTGGGTAGGTACCGGTGAGGCAAATATTTTCAGAAGCTCAAATGCCGGAAGTGGAATTTATAAATCCGTGAATTCGGGAAAAACATGGCAACACATGGGACTGACAGATACAAATACAATTTCGAGAATTGTTATTAACCCGAAGAATTCAAATATTGTTTATGTGGCTGCATGCGGACACGAATGGACAAATAACAGGGAAAGAGGTGTGTATAAAACCGTTGACGGTGGAAAAAACTGGAAAAAAATTATGTATGTTGATGAAAAAACAGGAGCTATAGACCTTTTGATGGATCCGAATAATCCCGATGTGTTATATGCTTCTTTCTGGCAAAGGATCAGAAAAAAATGGAACGATCCGAGAAATGAAAAAGGATATAGTGGAAGCGGAATATACAAAACAACAAACGGCGGAAAAAAATGGAAAAAGATAAACAGAGGTCTTCCCGAACCTGAATTCAGAGGGAGAATAGGAATTGATCTCTGCAGATCCAAACCCAATATTGTTTATGCATTAATCGATAATTATGAGGTTGTCAGAGGATGGAATAAAGATGAAGTCGACTCCTACGGAAGACCGAAAATGGGATTAATCAAAGGTGCAACTATTTATCGTAGTACCGACTCCGGATTGAACTGGAAACAGGTCAGCAAAGACAATAATTATATGCAGCATCTGTCTTCAACATACGGTTGGGTTTTCGGACAGATAAGGGTTGATCCCGTTAATGAAAATAAAATATATGTGATGGGACTTGCTCTGAATATCTCGGAGGACGGTGGAAAGACATTTAAAACCATCGGCAGAATGCATGGTGATCATCACGGATTATGGATAGATCCGAAAAACACAAATTATCTTGTTAATGTAAATGACGGCGGACTCGCAATCTCATATGACGGCGGGAAAAATTTCAGAACTTATATTAAAAGCATGCCGCTTGTTCAGTTTTTTAATGTGATGAATGATACGGCAAAACCTTTTCATGTTTACGGTTCCGTTCAGGATCATGGGAGTTTCAGATGCACTGTAGACCTCAGTAAAGGAAGAAATCACATTCCCGCAGTAAAATGGGAGTGGGCACCGGGCGGAGAGGGAAGCAACCATGCTCCGGATCCGACAGACCCGAACACAGTCTATTCAGCCGGATTTTACGGTCATATCACAAGAACAGATATGAAGACAAAAAATCAAAAGGATATTTTTCCCAAAAAAGCAAAGGGAGAACAACCCTACAGAGGGCAATGGCTTGCTCCGTTTATTATTTCACCGCATAATCACAAAGAAATTTTTCTCGGATTAAACTTTTTATTCAAATCAACTAATCGAGGTGAAACATGGCAAAAAATAAGCCCGGATTTGACCTATAACCTATCATATATGAAAGGTGATATCCCGTATCAAACCATATTTACAATTTCAGAGTCACCTGTTAAAAAAGACCTCATATATGTCGGGACCGATGACGGAAGAGTTCATGTTTCTAAGAACGGTGGAAAACAGTGGAAAGAAATTGACAAGGGACTTCCATACAGAAAATGGGTTTCAAGAATTATCGCATCAAAATATTCCGAAGGGACGGTATATATGACTCAAAACGGAAAACGCGATGATGATTTTAAAGCATATATCTGGAAATCCGTTAATTACGGAAGAAAATGGAAAAGTATTGTTTCAAATATTCCCTGCGGTCCGGTTAATGTGATAAGAGAGGATCCTGTTAATAAAAATATACTCTATGTAGGAACCGATTATGGTGTTTATGTAACGCTTAACGGAGGGAAACAGTGGTATTCACTTCCGGGTAACCTACCGAACACCTATATTCATGACCTTGTAATCCAGCCTACCGAAAATATTTTAGTTGCAGCAACTCACGGAAGAGGAATGTATGCAATGGATGTAACTTTCCTTCAAAAACTTGCCGGGCGGAATATGGATAAGGACATCTATCTGTTTGAATCCGAAAAAGCAAAGATTCCGAAAAGAAAGTGGTGGTTCTGGACAGGGGGAATTAACGGGAATATCGGTTTTTATCTAAAAAAGAAAAGTGAGGTCGGAATAAAAATAGTTGATTCTTCAGGGAAAAGTGTTAAAGATATAAAAATTAAAGGTGTATCGGGACTTAACTTTTTCGAGTGGGATCTGAAAAAAAACAAGAGAGACAGAAGATCGCCTTTCGTTAAACCGGGGGTTTATAAGATTGTCCTGACCTCAGGTAATATTATTGCCGAAGGAAAAATTGAAGTAACCAAGTAAAAATTTCAGTAAAATAAGAAGGGGTTCATTTTTATTGAACCCCTGATTTTTTCAAACTTTTATTACAAAAGAAATTTTATTCGCTGATTCCGTTCATCACGGTTGAAACTTTTTTTGCAACCTTTTCGGAAACAAGCCGCAACATCCCGAGATTAACATCTTTTGATGAAACGATTGAGAGAATTCCATCGGTAACACTGACGGACATTATTTTAGCATCCGATATCTCTATCAAAACTTGATTTACATCTCCGCCGAATTTTTTTTCTTCCTCGGAAACTCTCAACATAGACCTCTTAATCATTCCGAAAATACCTGCAGCCAGTGCTCCGGTTATATCCGGATCAGATTCGAATCCGTTATTAACATGCTCAATAACCATTCCGTCAGGACTATTTAGAATTACAGACATGACACCATCGACTTCCAACAATGCTTTTAAATATGATTTTAATTGTTTATACATAATTATTTTTCCTCTTTTCCTTATAAAACATCAATATCAAACCCACAGGTTTCATCACCCAATCCACCTATACAGGTCACTTCCTTCACTTTTACTTTTTTATTTAAAATAGTGTTAATTGCACCCGCAATTAATCCGCCTTCAAAATGACAGATAGGTCGTCCGACAGGTTCCATACCGCTACACGTTACACATTCGTATACATCGACATGAATCTTATTATCACTCCTTTCCGAAATTTTCACATCTCCGATTTTAAGATCTTCACAGGCTTTAGCAAGCCCCTTTAAATCTTTTATTCCCAGAGACTTCCCAAGCCTCTCCCCGGCTTGAAATGCCAATCCGGCAGCACCTTCTCCAAGAATCTCTTCAAAAGCAACAAGCCTTACCAACCTGAAAAGCCCAACCGGAATATCGCCTCCCATTTTAGGACGATCTACTTTCATTGCATTTTCAATTGTAATCTCTTTCATAAAAACCTCCCCTTTTCCATAGTGTTTTTAATTTTTCAAATAAAAATGGTAACATACTTTTTATTTTTTCAAAACTGTAAACTTTACATTTATAATAATTAAAACAACTATATTTATTTCTTGATTTCAAATATCAAACATCGTTAAAACATCATCAACGGAAGCTCCCTTTTTTAGAGCAAGTACTTTTTCTTTAACAAGAACATCAAGATAGTTTCTTATATCTTTCTTCGCATTTTCACCCGTAACATGTTCAAATCCTGCTCTCCGGATAAACAGCTCAACCGCTTTCGGATCCTCGCGCATAATATCATAGCTGAGATTTGCCGACTCCCGGGGATGACTTTTAACCCACTTTATAGCTTTATCCAACTCCTCACTGAATATTTTTACAAGTTCCGGATATTTTTCGACTATAGAAGATTTTACAACCACACCTGCATTAGGCAATCTTCCAGCATCAGGGTTAATATTATTCCATATGTCAATATAAGAGAGTGATACGTGAGCATCTTTGCCGGCTCCATACAAAGCAAAACTTGCTTCAGGTTCACGCAGCATAACCGTATCATATTCTCCACTTATAAATTTTCCCTTGATTACTTCGGGTCTGCCGAAAGGTTCTCCAAATTCAAAATCAAAATCATTTTCGTTAAATCCGGTTTTTCTCATTAGAAATTTTGTGATTGCAAAAGGGGGTGCACCTTTAAATAGTGGCATATGAATTGTATGGCCTTTCAGATCTTCAAAAGAATCCGCTTTATAACCTCTCGTTAAAATAAAAAAATTATCCCATATATCAACTGATAAAAATTTAATATCCGTCCCGTTTGCATAGAGTTTGGATGCGGCAAAAACAGCACTGAAACTGATATCCGCTCTTCCCGAAACTATCCAACCGAGATGTTTTTCGGTTTCACTCCATACTTTTAATTCTTCGATCTCAATTTTAGACATAAGTCTTTCGGATTGCAGCATCCTCATTATGACCGGATATGCAATCGGTGTTGCAGATTGGATAACAAGAGGTATCTTTCCCGATCCGGAAACACTCTTTTTGTTTTTAACACTCTCCTTTTTATAAAAATATATCTTATATCTGATCGGTCCTATCTGTTCGGTCAAATGTTCAAAACCCATAGGCTCAAGCATATTTATCAGAGGATCGGGTCGAAAAGATTGAACAAGAGAAAACCCCTTTCCCTGCTCTGTTTCATATGCTCTTTTCATTATCAAGGAAAAAGGATCTTCTTTCATCCCTCTGACATCAAGAACTTCAAATTCATCCTTCCTCTCCTTCCAACTTGTCTCCGATATCACTTTATCTTCATCCTCGATCAATTCATCTTCTACTGAAACAGATGAAAGATATAAATTGAATTGATACGGATTTATCTTTTCCGTAAAATATTTCCCGTTCCTCTCTTTAACCATTTTTTTAAGTGGAATCGGGTCAAAAGAGTTTATGACTTTAAGACCTTCTCTATCTTTCATTCCACTCAGCATTTTAAGTATTTCAGGCATAAAAAAATCATCTCTATTTCTCACATCAAGAGTGGAAAATCTGTCAATATCATCCATCCACGATCCGTTTTCCTCCTCAATATCCATCTTATCTTTAATACACTCGGGAAAACTTTTTAAAAGCTCCTCCTCGGTTCCGATTATCTTATTTAATTTATGAAGTAATTCACAGATAGGGATATGTCCAATCCTTGAAATATCATTTATAGTCGCCCATCTGGCAACGGTTTTAAAAACCATAGGATTATTTAGTTTTTTAAATTTCGGTGAAATATTAATTAAATGTTCTTTTACTTCCGGATAATTCTCAATAGCCGTTTTGACCTTTGTTTTAGCCGTAATCATCTTTTCCTCACTTTAAAACTCCGGCTTATAGTTATATGTACAATTTATAGCCATGGCTATTATAACCCATTTGGTTTAATTATTCAAGAAAAATATTTAAATAATTAAATTTTAACTATTTTGAGCCTTGACAATTATCATGTTTAATAATATTTGCCTCCGAAAAAAGAAAGTTATAATAAATTTGTTTAGGATGGAATAATAATTTTTATAATTGGGAAAGCGGGAACATTTATATCCGTTCCCGCCGGTTTTATATTAAAAGAGATGTTAAATATAAATATATTTTCTTGCTTTCTCCAACTCCATTTTTTTCTTCAATTCTTGCATAAGTTCCTTTTTCCCTTCGATAAACCGAGCCTTGGCTTTTACTCTTTCCTTTTCCGGTTTCATTCTAGATTTTTCATCGGCCAAATGCTCTTTAAGCTTTAGAATTTTTTCTTTCATCTCTTTTTTCAACATAATATTCTCATCTTTTAATTGTTCTTTTAATTCAATCATTTTTCGCCTTAGCTCCTCTCCATGCTTATCTTTCCATATCATAATTTCATCTTTATCAAAAACCGGAGCATCTATATGAAAAACACCCTTTTCCGGGAACCTGACAAAGTTCATGAATCCTTCCCATCTCCCCTTATCAAGAACGGCTATTAAAGAGATACGTTTTTTATGCCTGAGAATAGTTAATTTAACTTTATTTCCGGGTTTATATTTTTTTATGGTTTTTAAAAGATCATCGCCGTTCTTTATTTTTTCCTTATCAACCATTATGATAACATCACCTGCTTTTATTCCGGCTTTTTCCGCAGGAGTACCCTTATCCGCTTTTATAACAAGAGCTCCTCCATCTTTTTTAATCCCGAAATATGAAGCGAGGTCATTGTTAAGAGATTGAATTCTTACACCGAGAAATGCTCCACCTCCAAATGACCTGAATATTTTTTCCCCGAAATCTTTAAATCCATATTCCCTTTTATCCAACTTTCCGATTGTTACTTTTATTCCTTTCTCTTTTCCGTCCCTTACAATCAACAATTTTACTCTTGATCCCGGCTTAGATCTCCTGACCTCTTCCGTAAGATCCTCAGGACGATGAATTTTTACACTGTCAAAAAATCTGATCACATCGTATTTTTTTAATCCGGCTTTTTCCGCCGAAGTATCTTTAAGCACTTTAACAACGAGCACTCCGGATTTCACTCCGAACTCATCACGATCATCAATAGACATTTTTTCAACTCTAACACCGAGAAATCCCTTTCCGTTTTCGTTAACGATTTTCTCTTCCCCGTTAACGTTACCAATTGAAATCAGGAACAGCAGGATTAAAATCGGCAAAACTCCAAATAATATTGATCTTTTTTTTAAAACTTTCATCCTTCTACCTCCAAAATTATTTTCATCTGTTTAGACATAAAAAAGAAGCGGAAAGTTTCAAAATTTTTACTACATAAAAAAAAGAGGAGTGAATCGTATCACTCCTCCTTGTCTTTGTTTATTGTCAAACTATTCTATTCGGAAATTTCATAGATTATGGAATTATAAATAAATTTTACATTTTTCCCGAGGAACAAAAATTTTGAGACAGACGGATTATTTTCAAGCAATTTAAAATATTTTTCACTTAAAAATTTTATCTTTACTGTTGTTAAACTTTTTTTTACTCTTACAAGAGAATCAACCCAGAATTTCCCGTTATTATAGAAAGCTCTTCCGTTAATGTTTTGTACAACAGATCGGACACCCGAAGTTTTTACACCGACATTTTTCATAGGAATTCTTTTAATACCTTGATTAATCTGAGAATAATCGGAAGCCAAATACATCTGCTGAATCTCCCTGCTTGCTCTTACACTTAAAGATCCGCTCTTCATCTTCATAGAGGAGTGGTTGCGAGCTGACTCTTCCTTAAATCTATCTGCTGAAAAAACCGAGGGAGTTAAAAGTCGGTCATTTTCATTTATCAGACGTCTGGTAACCGATCTTTTTTCATCTTCGACAATGAGATAACTCGTATATGGTGTTACAATCCCATATTTTCTTGCAACTCTTATCACTTCGTTCTTCAATTCATCATTTTCCCCGTTCAGTCTGATCTGATCAAGCAGAAATCCAACTCTTCTTGCCGCCCATAATTTAGGTATAAAATCAGATGAATGGTCAATTTTTTTAAAGTTTCCTGAAAAAACGAATTGCTTTGACCTATTCATGATTCTACCTTTTAATATGATTTTTGCATTTCCATCGCCGGAAAATCTGCCGATCAACGAAACAGACGATCCTTTAAAAAGATCCGGTATAACCTCAGGATATACTTTTCTGACTTTCACCGGAGAATCAATCTTTAATTCCAGACCGGTCAAAACAGGTGATTCAATCTTAGAAAAAAAACTTGATATCTTCACCTCTATATCTTCATTCGGACTGATATAACTTCTAAAAGCTCCGGAAATAAAAGTCAATTTATCGAGAAGATGAGTATTGATATCATTTCCGATTCCGAAAGTAAAAATCTTCGTTCCGCCTCTATTTTTTTTCTCAATCTCTTTTATCAACTCTTTTTCATTTGTCAAACCGATAGTTGGTTTCCCGTCGGTTATTAAAATTATAGTTCTCGGCGGAACATCTTTCCCTCTATTTTTAAGTCCGAGTTCAATTGCTTCGAATATATTTGTTCCTCCGATAGCTCTTAGATCATCAATGAAATCAATAGCATGGGAAACTCTTTTTTTATTTACCGTCATTGACGCCGTGAACAGAGACTCCGCTTCCGTAGAAAATTTAATAATATTAAATCTATCTTTATAGCTTAAATTGTTTATACAAAATTTTAAAGCTCTCTTTGCCTGCTCAATCTTTTTCCCCGCCATACTTCCGGAAACATCGAGAATAAATACAACATCTTTCGGAAGTATTTCAGATCGACTTATATCGAATGCCGGTGTGATATTTAGAAAAAAGAATCCATCGTCAACTCCATTTCCAAAGGTTTTAAGAGAAAAGTTCATATCACTCTTTCCGGAATCAAAATAGACCTTAAAATCTCTGTCGGGTTTGACGTTAGAAGCCTCAAATCCAACAACCGCACTCCCGACACTCTTTTTGATGATCTCGGTCTTATGAGTCGGGCAATATACATTTCCTATATTTCCGGTTGATTTTATATCCACTTTAATAGTGACATCCTTTATCGGTTGTGATGAAAACTTTTCAGTATTTAACGGATATATATACTCTATGGTTTTTCCTTCTTTATTTAAAACTTCCGAATAAGATATTTTTATCCTCTTTTCCGACATTGGTTCAATAGGAAAAATTCTAACTTTAAACATTCTTTTTCCGCTATATTCCAATAGAGCCGGATCTTTCATTTCCCTGACGATATCCGTATATATTTTTTTCGCTTTTTTAGCATCCAGCAGTTCAGCTTCAGTCTCCTTCCCGTTAATAAACATAGAAAATCTGTTTATGACAGCTCCATCCGGAACGGGAAAAATATAAAAGCCCTCAAGTATTCTGCGAGTTGGATTGTAAAAAACCTGATCAATAAACGTTTCAGAAACATTATTAAAGATTTTTACATTCACACGATGATATTTAACAGCGAGAGGAAACGGTCTGAAACTATGAACCGGACGTAAAACAGGATTAGGTCTGATCACTATGAATCCATCGGAAAAAAGCCTTATACTACCTAAGACAGATATTGAAAACAGAAGTATTAATACTATTCTGAATTTATTATTCATCTTTATCTCCATTTGACTTATCCGGAATATAATTACTTTTTCTCAAACTCGAATTTTTTCTTTTTAGCCTGTTTTCTTATCGCTCCGATAATTGCACTGTCAAGAGTATCCTTTTCCGTTGACTCTTTTCTCTTTTTTGCAATATATCTATCTCTTTCCAATTTAAGCTTCTTTATTTCCTTTTGTAATTTTTTCCTCTCCTCCGATTTCTTTTGCAGATACACTTTTCTCTCTTTGACACTCATTTTTTTCATCTCTTCAGGAAGTTCCTCTTTTTTTAACTCTTCCACCTTTACCCTTCCTGTTCCTTCTGCATCAACAAGATCCCATGATTCATTTCGATATTGAGCGGAGGATTTAGCGACAGATCTTTGAACCATAACACCGGGGCTCATTGACAATGCATTTTTATCCTGTTTTTTCTGCCTCTCCTTCATCTTCGCTCCGACACTTCCAAAAGAGACATAGGTCTCATTTAATCTCTTTCCCAACTTTATCAACTCTTTATCCTGAGGAGCTGAAATGTAAGCAATCTTCTTATTTTGATCAATATTCATATAAGTTCCATCCGCAAGATCAGACCCGTCTTTCCATTTTGTTTTTATTCCGGAGTCAAAGTTGCCACAAAATATTGTATTCACGATTATCCCGTTGGTTATCGCATTTTTACATGTCATCCGATAATCAATTTTGCCCTGTGTAAAAGGTTCGTTTCCTGCAATAAAAATAACTTTATAATCTTTATTGGACTTACTCCATTTCAACTCCTTTACGGCTTTCCCTATAACCATTCCGCAATATTCACTTCCGCCGTTTGTCTTAAGTTTAAATAATTCTTCCGATAAAAGATCAAGATCGGTTGACAGTGGAACTATCATTCTCATATATCCCTCGGATGCAGGAAGAGAACTCTTTCCATACTCATACAGAGCAACTTTTAATTCCGGTGCAACTCCGTCTCTTTTTGCCGTGGCCATCTCATTTACAATTTTCCAAAGTTGTGTTTTAGCTTGATCGATCAGCCCTTCCATACTACCGCTTGTGTCAAGCAGAATTGCAATTTCAACAGAAGGTTTCTTTGTCTTTGCATTTAAAAATATTACGCTTGTCAACATTAATACTGTCATTAATAACGATACAATCACATTTGTTTTCTTCATTTTACACTCCTTAAATTTGCTTTCGAACTATTTGTCGGAAGAGTTATCTGTTTTTCTACCGGAATTCTTTTTTATATTCCATTTACCCATGGAATCATATTCCGCAAAAAGATTAAATCTATATTTTTTGATACCAGAACCTTTGAATATCCATTTATTCAAAGATTCTCTTATTAAATGTTCAATATTTTTTTCGACATTTATAAATATGATTTTTCCCACACAACCGTCTGTTCCTATCTCCAAAACAGCAGATACTCTTCCCGGAATTATTTTCTTTCCTTCCAACTTCAGATCAACCGTTTCAATTATCTTTGAAGTAATCACAACCGGTAAATATGATATTCTTAATTTAGCTGATCGGGTTTTTGCCCTTATTCTTCCTATAGGTTTTCTTATTATTACTCCCTTTTCATTAGATTGTGAATTTGCTTCACTCATAATTTTTAAAGAGCCGGAGCCAATTACACCATCTTTTTTATTTTCAACAGGGCGTTTTCCGGTTTCTATTTTTGTTATTTTCTTCGGTGGATTAAACGAATCCGATTTATCACTTTCATTCCTTGAAATATCTCTTTTTGATAACAATTTCTTCTTTTGTAAGAAATTTTTTTTTAACTTCTTCATAACAGGGCGTTTGATATTTTTCTCTTCGGAGTATTTCCCGGTAATAGTTTTTCCTATGGAATGATCCTCAAGCATTTCAGGAGATTTTACGTTCAGTCGAAAAAATAGATAGACCGAAAAAAAGAAAACAAGAATTGTAGCAGCGATTGCCCTAACGGGAAACTTCAGAAGGAAAGGTTTCTTTTCACTATTATATATTTCGGAAGCAACAAGAAATGCCTCATAACATCTCTCGCATTTTGATAGATGGTCAGCAATATATTCACTCTTAACTTTGTCTGTCTTTTTTTCCAGGAACAGTGCAAGATCCTCTACATCTATACATCTCCCTTTAGGAATTTCATCAAGATCATTAATCATCGAAAAAAGTGAACCTGGATCTTTAATATTTTTCATAACATTCGTTCCTTTGAGCTATGTCGGCATATTTTCATTTTTTCTCCCCGAAAATATCTCCTACCGAAATACCGACTTCATTTAAAATCAATCTGCATTTTTGCAATGCCTTTTTAATCCTTTTATATACAGCTTTTTCAGATATTCCAAGTATCTTTGATATATCCTTGACTGAAATCGGATCAATCTCTTTTTCAGAAGGGAATCTCATTTTTAATAACAACTTCTCTTCTCCTTTTAGTTTTTCAGAGATTTTTCTCAAAGCCTCTCTCTTAATCCTTTCTTGTTCCGCCTCAATCATCTCTTTTTCCGGACCATTATTACCGTTGGGGATCTCAATGATTCTGTCCTTTCCTTTTATATATCCATCTTTTACAACAGTACCCGATATAGACGGCATTATGATGGATACAGCATTTCCCCTGCTGTTTTTTTGACTTTTTCTACCTCTCTTCCTCCTTATATAATCAACATATGTAAAAGAGATGATACCGGAAAGATAAGTTGAAAACTTTGAATTCCTTTTGAATGATCTTATAGCTTTATAACTATTCTTTTTTAATTCGGAAATAACAAGATTAAAAAGTTCAATGGCCTCATTCTCCGAATCAGATCTGATATTGTGAAAATAACCTTTTGAATTTACAATAAAAAAACATTTTGACTCTATATATTCAAGATTATCATTAATGATTTTATTGAATCGTAAAACTTCGGCATCATTAATATTAATTCCGATTTTTTCTTCTTCCCGATCCATTTAAGATTATTATGTTCTGAAAACAATGTTATTTTAAACAACTGATAATATTTATTCAATCCAAATCTAAAAAGTAATTCAGACTTTCTTAAGGATATGACCCATCTTATCTTTTTTTGTTTTTAAATAAAATCTATTGACTGAATTCAATCCTTCCTCAATCTGAACTCTTTCAACTATTTCAAGCCCATATCCCTTCAAAGCAATATATTTTGCCGGATTATTCGTCATTAATTTTAATTTTCTTAACCCGATTTTTCTCAATATCTGTGCTCCGATTCCATAATCCCTCATATCTTCAGGAAGTCCCAATTCAAGATTTGCTTCCACGGTATCGAGTCCCGACTCCTGCAGTTTATAAGCTCTTATCTTATTTATAAGCCCGATACCACGTCCTTCTTGATTTAAAAGATAGAGAAGCACTCCTTTTCCCTCTTCTTCAATCATTCTCATCGCTTTATCGAGCTGATTCCCACAATCACATTTTAAGGAACCGAAAGTATCACCGGTAAGACATTGAGAGTGAACTCTGACAAGAGTCGGCTCATCAGGATTGATATCACCTTTCACCAGAGCAATATGAGTCTCTTTGTGAAGACTGTCAACATATGCTCTAATTTTAAAAACCCCCCATCGCGTCGGGAGTTCAGCTTCAGCTTTTTCTTCAACAAGTGCTTCCTTCTTTACTCTGTATTTAATGATCTCTTCAACGGTTATGATGGGAATATCAAATTCTCCGGAAAATTTTTCAAGATCCGGCATTCTCGCCATTTCACCATTATCTTTCATTATTTCGCATATAACACCGGACGGGTAAAGACCGGCAATTTTTGTCAGATCAAGAGATGCTTCCGTTTGACCTGCTCTTACCAACACCCCTCCTTTTTGTGCTCTTAAAGGAAATATGTGCCCCGGTTTTGCAAGATCATCGGGACCGGCTTTTTTATCTATCAAACATTTTACAGTAGCAGCTCTGTCAAAAACGGATATTCCGGTTGTTGTCCCTCTCTTTGCATCCACAGAAATTGTAAAAGGGGTATCAAATTTTGATGTATTTCTATCCACCATAAGGGGAAGATCAAGTTCATTGCTCCTTGCTTCGGTTAATGAAACACAAATAAGCCCGCGGGCATTTTTTGCCATGAAATTTATAGCTTCGGGAGTCACCTTTTCAGATGCTATCATCAGATCTCCTTCATTCTCTCTATCTTCATCATCAACAATTATAACCATTTTACCCTGTTTGATTATTTCGACGGCTCTTTCAACATCTATCGTTTTAAAATTTTTCATTTTTCCCCTTATGTCATAAAATAGTTTTTCCAGACCTGAATTATTCCGGAAAGGTTTTTTTAATCAATCAGCCTCAAAGGATCAGATCTGTTAAAGCCGAAATTATAAATGTATTTCGCAATTAAATCAAGCTCAATATTTACACGATAACCGATTCTGAGAAGTTTCAAATTTGTCTCTTCCAATGTCATCGGAATTACTTCAACGGAAAAAAAAGATGAAGAGATTTCTGAAATAGTAAGACTAACACCATTCACACAAACCGACCCTTTCTGTATTAAAAATTTCCTCCATTCTCTGTTTGTAAAAGTAAAAGAAAATCTGACACTTCCCCTGCTTTTCTCTATTCGCCTTACTCTTGCAGTTCCATCAATATGACCGCTCACAAGATGACCGCCGAGCATGGTGGAAAGTGTTACAGGCAATTCTAAGTTTAAAATTTCACTCTTTTTCAAATCGGAAAGATTGGTTTTCGAAAGTGTCTCTCCGCTTACATTAAAAGTGTACTCACTGTTTTTATTCTCAACAAGAGTAAGACACGCTCCATTTACTGCAACCGAATCTCCGGGATTCACCGGAGATTTAAAAACCGTATCTATTGTTAAGAGCGGATCACCACTTTTTTTCAATGAGACAAATTTCCCCGGAGTAGTTATTATCCCTGTAAACATCAGAACCACCCCCTTAGAATAAATCCGTCATCCAACTCGACGATCTCCCTATCTTTCAGTAATAGTGAATTATCCAGACCGAATCCATCTTTAAACAGCTGAACCGAATCGAAACCGCCGATTATTCGTCCTGCTATAAATAGGACGATCTCATCAACCAACCTGTGTTTTAAAAACGAACCGATAAGAACGCCTCCTCCTTCAACAAGAAGTGAAGATATTTTTTTTTCAGAAAGAATTTTTAACACTTCATTCAAATCAACACCTTCATCACTCCTGTTTACAAAATAGTGTTCTTTAACCTTTTTCCCGTTTTTCTCCGTTCCTTTAGCTGAGAAAATAATAAGAGGAGAAATATTTTCATCTTTAAAGATATTCAAGTTTTTTTTAATAATATTATTTGTATCGACAATAACTCGTGAAAAACTCTTCCCATCCCACCCTTCCTCTCTGAGAGTAAGCTTAGGATCATCAGCAACAACTGTTCCGATTCCACTCATAATTGCCGAAAATTCTCCTCTCAAACCATGAGATATCTTTCTCGACAATTCACCTGTTATCCATTGAGATCTCCGATTCTTATCAGTCAGTTTACCATCGATAGAAACACCCGCTTTAACAGTCACATAAGGAACTTTAGTTGTAATATGCTTTATATAGTGCCTATTAATTTTTTCAGCTTCAGTTCGTAAAGTACCAACATCAACTTGTATCCCGTTTTCCCTTAAAATCGCCACCCCTTTTCCGTTGACCAAAGGATTCGGATCTTTCATAGGTATCACAACCCTTTCGACCCCTTTTTTTATAATAATGTCGGTGCAAGGCGGAGTTAAGCCATGATGAGCACACGGTTCAAGAGAAACATATATAGTTGTATTTTTAACATTAACTGTTTCAAGTGCTGATCTTTCCGCATGTTTTTCACCATATTTTTCATGAAAACCTGTTGATATTATCTCCCCGTTACCAACTACAACAGCACCAACCATCGGATTCGGTTCCGTAAATCCCATTCCACGCATACCAAGATTAAGAGCAATTTCCATATACTTATAATCTTTTCGATTAAAAATGCTTTTTTCCATCCCTACCTTATCACTCGCCTAAAAGAGAATTTACAAACTCTGCAGAGGAAAAATCTTCAATATCATTTTCACTCTCACCCATTCCTATATATTTAACCGGAATTCCAAGTTCATCGGCAATTCTTAAAATTGTTCCTCCTTTTGCCGTTCCGTCAACTTTAGATAAAATTATACCTGAAATTCCGGCAAACTCTCTGAACTTTTTAGCCTGATCAACAGTATTTTGACCCATAGTTGAATCAACAACAAGAAATATTTCCGAAGGACCTTTTTTATCAAATTTTTTCACAATTTTTGCAAGCTTCTCCAACTCTCTCATCAAATTCTCTTTTGACTGAACTCTTCCGGCCGTATCAACAATCAAAATATCATAATTTTTAGCTTTAAATGAGTTCAGAGCATTAAACAAAACCGATCCCGGATCCGCACCCATTTCTCCCGAGACAACAGGGATTCCGAGTTTCTCTCCCCATTTTTCCAATTGAGAACTTCCGGCAGCCCTAAAAGTATCCGTTGCCGCGAGAATTACACTCTTTCCGGAATTATTATATTTATAAGCAAGCTTCGCAGCCGTTGTTGTTTTTCCGCTACCGTTAACGCCCACAAGGAAAATTATCTTCTTTTCTACAATCGAATTATTATTATTAAGATTAAGAGAATGAAGAGGCAGAATACCGTCTGTTAAATTTCTCTCCTTATTCAAGTTTTCCAATACAGATTCCATCTCATCCTTAAGAATTTTTATAAATTCGTCTTTTGCAAATGTAGAACCGAGTTTCCTTCGAGCACTATCTAAAACTCTTCCCGTCAGATCAAGAGAAATATCGGCAAGTACAAGTCTCTCTTCAATCTCCTCAAAAAGAGAATCCCTGTCCTTACCCGAGACAATAATTTTATCAATATCATCTCCAAGTGATTTTTTAAAAAAACTCCTGAGATTCATCTGTTAATTATATATCCAAGTCATACTCAATATCAATAGGACAACTTGCATAACCAAAACTACATATATGTAAAAATATTACACGGAAAACATTCTATTTATTCAACAATACAGTAGTTTAAGCTTCCTTTTGTGGCAAGGATATTGCATAATGCACTTATGGGGAAAAAAATGAAAGATAAAAATGGAGTAACCGTTGTTGAATTATTAATCGGAATAGGCATTCTCTCAATTATGATGATTATGATCCTTGGATTCAGCAGAGAGCAGGTAGGACGTGCCGCTCTTAAAGGTAGTGCAAATGAGCTTATCGGAGAAATAAATAAAGTCAGAGGAAGAGCAGCAAGAGAAAACAGACCTGTGGCTATTACTTTTACTTCGGATTCATACAAAGAACATGTCTTCGAAAACGGTGCATGGTATCCGGATATTAATGATAATTCCAAGCCTGACGGAACTGTCCCGACAGCTATTTTAATTACCGGACATTCAACAATTGTTATTAATTCAAGAGGTATCATTGTTGATCCAAACACTTTTCTTATTAAGGGAAACATTTTAATCACAATGAATTCCGTTAAGTATGTGGGGAATTCTCCAATCGTTCAAGAAGGAATTAAAATTAGAGTCTATTCCTATGGTGGAATAAAATCAAAA
Organism: uncultured Clostridia bacterium; assembly: GCA_964633415.1. Lineage (GTDB taxonomy): Bacteria > Acidobacteriota > Aminicenantia > UBA2199 > UBA2199 > CAZNLS01. Next base: position 48,771 of record CAZWFY010000015.1, read on the forward strand.
AACACATGGAGGGATTACAATGAATATTCAACATTCTGAATCCGCAGTCACTGATAGTAAGCCTGAGAAAGAAAAAGGTTTTACATTTATTGAAACACTTGTTTCGGTAACTATACTGCTTTTTGCTATTGCAGGAGTTATGACAATGACAACCATCAGCATAAAAACAAACTTTAATCAGATAAATAAAACAAAAGCAGTTAAACTTGCGGAAGAAGCTATCGAACGTAAATTAAGGGAAGACTTTGATACTCTTTCCGGTGAAACATCTACGGAAGGTGAACTTGAAAATTTTCCCACTTTCACAAGATCCGTCACAATTAACACGATCGATTTAGACAATAAGACAATAACAGCTTACGTAACTTGGAAAGCCAGAGAAAACTCCGGAGGTCCACCGATAACCCTTACGGTAATGAGGACAAGATAATGATAAAAATAAAAAGTTCAAACAGCGGTTTTTCACTCTTGGAGGTTTTAACAGCTTCGGTAATCCTTGTATTCGTTATTATCGCTCTATACTCTCTTATTATTTCAAGCGAAGCAACACAACTCTCTGAAGAAAACAAGACAAATATGAATCAGGCTGCAAGAGCAGTCGATGAAGTTCTCTGTGAAAATATAAGGAATGCAGGTTCTATACTTTCTCTGATGAACACTCCCGGTTTCCTCGGAACACCATCACCTTTTGTCGGAATATATCCTTTAAATAATGTAAACTATCCGGACGGGATTATTCTTGCTTCGGGAGATTACCGAGGTGTAACCGAACTCACATCGGATTTCAGTCCGGGAACTACTTCAATTTCCGTCCTGAATACACTTTTACCGGACGGATCAAACCCTGCATGGTCTATCAATGACACCGGAATGGTTATAAGAAGTGACGGATATTATCTATTCAAAGTCACCGGAGCTGTTACAACCGGAGCTACTTCTCTTACCATCCGAACAACCCCAGTATACTATTCGGGATTACTGAATGTTCCCGGGAAATACAGGGACTACAGTGCCGATTCAAACCATCTGGGCACTTCGGGAAACAATGGAAATTATGTCACCGGAAGTCCTGTTATCAGATTAAACTATTTCTCAATATTTCTTGTAAAAACGGAAACGGACGGATCCACATCACTTACACTTACAACGGATACACAAGGAGTTGCAAATATATTGGCAAACGGAATGGAAAATTCTACGAGAGCAATCCCGATAATTCCGAATATAGAAGATATCCAGTTTGAATATATCACGAAGGATAATCCACCTGAAATTTGGGCTTCAACTCCCGCTTCCACTTCAATACATACGGATCCTTGCTCAACCGCAGGAAATCCTGATTGTGTCAGTTTTATTCAGAATATTAACAATAAAAACATTGCTTCAATAAGGGTTTTTGCTCTTTTTAAGACAGAAGACAAACATAGAAAAGCAAATTCCGGAGATTCAAGGACATACAAAAAGCCGAGAATGGGAGATGTTCCCGCAAAAATAATCTCAGCCGGGAGATTTCATTACACTTATCTCACTTATGAGGTAATGATACGTAATTTTAATATTATTTATTAGGAGATCAATATGAATAAATATAACGTTCAGAAAGGTTCGGTCCTTATTCTTGTTATGATGGGTATTGTAATTCTTTCATTGATAGGAGTTATGGGACTGAATAAATCTAAAACAGAGATAACAATATCAAGAAATTTTTATTCTGAAAAAACCGCTTTTTTTGCGGCTGAAACCGGACTGAATAAGGGGAAAAACGATTTAAGAAACAGCCTTGATCCGGCAACAATAATTTTTGGTCCTGTGACATCGGGTTTGAGTACTTTCAGAAGCGGCAAATTGTACGATAGATACGGACATCTTATTAATTCCCCTCAATATGTAACACCTTTCACGGCATTCCCTTCTCCACCGCCTACCGGTATGACACTTGATCCTAATATGGGACTGTTTTTGACATCATGGGAATTGTCTGTCACGGCCGAAAGTTCCGTTTCCACTTCGGACACTTCAATTTACCCGAAATCCAAAAGAGAAATAACAACAACAATAGCTATACTTCTTTCGGAATATTAATGAATCTTAAGGAGATTACAATGAATAAAAGAATTTTAATACTGATTTTTATTCTTATAATGTTTACATCATTATCATCCGTTTTAAATGCATGGGATGATGAAGAACTTTTTTATACAAAGGTAAAACCGAATATTATGATACTTTTTGATAATTCCGGTTCAATGAACACGATCATCTTCCATCCCGATTATTCAATCGGTGACGGACATGGAACTTTCGGCAGCAACCCCGGAAACAGATCTAGCTCAAGATGGTTTGCCAGATGGTATCACAATGGGAACTCTTACAATCATAACAACTGGACTGGAGTTTATGAAAAGGACGGTGAGGACAAGATAAAGTGCGGTGGAAACGGAGATACAATACTTCACGAGGGTGACTGGATCATAAACACCAACGGTACGGCGATTGCGAAGATAAAAACGAAGAGCGGAACATGGCTTGAGCTTGAAGAGAGGCAGGGTACTTTCGCTATTGGAGTTAACCTTGACATTGATTCCCGAGGATATGATATAAGAATTGTAAAAATATACGGTGGATCCGACAATGGTCATACGATCAGATATATATCGGACTATTACCAGTGGCTTTTTAACAATGCTACAGACCAACAGAGAGAAGAGGTCTCCCATTTTTGCGATTACGGAACTTTTGACACCTCTGATAACACAAACTATACGGATACCAGGGTCAGAATAAGAGTTGCAAGGAAGGCCGTCAATAGAATAATAGACGAATTCTGGGAAGATGTAAGAATGGGCATTTTCAACTTTAACTCTGATGACGGAGGACGTCTAAGATCATCCATAAAAAATCTTGCCGAAGGAACAAACAGAAATGATCTTAAAGCAATTGTCTCCAATACCGAAGGGAATACATGGACACCGCTTGCCGAAACACTTGCAGAAATATGGAGATATTTTAAAGGCGATCCCAGTTTTTATCCAAACAATCCGGGAACATTTACATCACCATGCGATTTATATTGCAGAAAAAACTTTGTAATAATAATGACAGACGGTGAACCCACTCAGGATACAATGTATTATGGAGGAGCAGATCCGTTGAGAGGTGATCATGACGGTGACGGTGATGACCCTGGAAATTACGATAGTAACGGAACAGACTATCTCGATGATGTCGCTTACTATATGTATAACCACGATGCAAAACCCGGTCTGCAAGAGAATCAGAATGTGGAAACTTATACAATCGGATTTACAACAGGTGATACGGCAAACAATCTTCTTAGCAATACTGCCACAAACGGTAACGGAAGTTTTCATACGGCAAACAATGTTCAGGAACTTATTGATGCATTTGCAACTATAATGGGAAGGATCAGAGAGAAATCTATGTCTTTTTCACAATTTGCCGCTCCCAAACAATCGACATTCGGAAAAAGAGGATTTACTGCAAATTTTATCCCGAAATCAACTAAAGCTTTATGGGAAGGTCATTTAAAAGCATTCCCTCTTGATGATAACGGCAACTTTCCCGTTGATGTCAACGGAGTTTTAAACCAATCCGCAATGATATGGGATGCAGCTGAAAAGCTGAATGCAAGAACAGATACGGGAACCGGAGGAAGTATTACTCCTGCAACAGGATCCGGAGACAGAGCAATTTTCACATGGCTTCACGACAATCTTCAGATGTTTGTAAAGACAAACAACTTAATAACAAAAGAGGATCTCGGAGTTGCTACGAATACTGAGAGGGAAAATATTTTTGATGTCATCAGAGGCACTTCAGATCCTAATGGTTACGGTTATAAACTCGGTGATATATTTCACTTTAATCCGGTAATGGTCGGCTCTCCCAATAAATGGTTAGGGAGTTTCGATCCTTCATATCAGAGTTTTTATGATACTCATAAAAACAGAAAAGAGGTGGTAATAGTCGGTGGAAATGACGGTATGCTTCACTGCTTTAACGCAGAGGACGGAGAAGAGTTATGGGCATTTATTCCTCCGGTTATTTTAAAAAACCTTAATGCCATAGCTACTAATGACAAGCATAACTATTTTGTTGACGGTCAGGCTGTAGCAAAGGATATCAGATTCAGGAAAACATATGGCGATTACAGGGATTGGAGAACAATAATCGTCTTTGGTCTGGGATACGGCGGAAACTCATACTATTGCCTTGATATAACAAACCCGATCAGACCGCATTTCAGATGGGAAGTTGGAAATGGGATTTATGATGGTCATTCCGACACAACGGTTCTTATTAAAGCAAACGGGAATACAACTGAATTAAAATCAGATCCTATGTTCGGACATACAATATCAAAACCTGCGGTTGGAATTTTTGAAAAAGGTTCGGATGACAGACCGACTGCAGCACTTCCCGGAGGATATGATACTTTTGAAAAAGCGGGTGCCGACAGCCTCACGGGAAAATATCTTGTAATAGTAAATGCATGGAACGGAAATAAATTCAAACACTTTTTCTATGGTGCAACTTCAGCGAATGGAACCGGATTCTGGAGAAACAACAGTTGGAAATATTCAATTGTTGCCACTCCTACTCTTGTTGACACAAATAATGACAGAGAGATAGATTCAATTTACCAATCCGATATCGGAGGAAATATCTGGAAAATCGACATTACATCTAAGAATTCAAAAACATGGAAGCCTGAAATTATATTCAATTCATCCGGTACAATTAATGAAGGAATAAGCAGTCAACCTTTCTTCATCCAGCCGACCGTAGGTTATGACAGAGATTATAATATATGGCTCTTCGCAGGGACCGGATACAGATCAAAACCAAATGACCAGTCGCATACGGGACATTTTTTCGCATTCAGAGATGATAATCTGTATCCTTCCGGAGGATATGATGCAGATGATTTACAAGACATATCTTCTTATATTCAGTCCGGAATCAATACTACGGATTCTGATGGCGATGGATATACTGATGTTCAGGAGAATGAAGCCGGAACCGATCCGAATGATGAATATAGTTATCCGGCTGTGGAACCATGGTCAGACTATTTCCAATTAAATCCGTCTAAAAAAGGAATTTATTTTAATTTCCTTAACGGATCAGGAGAGAAGATGTTCGAGCCGACTCCAATCTATATTGCAGATACGATCTTTTTTAACACATACCTTCCGCCGGCAAGCGGTTCATCGGGAGGAGAAACATGTAATCCTGCCGGAGATCTGTTTCTATATCAATTTAAGTTAAAAATTTCCGGAGGTTCAACTATGATAGGGCAAACAGGCGTTGATAGTGGAAGAATTCTCGGATCAGGTGTTTTAAGCGGTGGAAAATTTAAAATATATATAGGAAAAGGTGAGATCGGAAGTCAGGCAATTCAGGATCAGAAAGAGATTGATCTTGAAGGTATTTTCGGACCTATTTTTTGGATTGAGAGTAAAAGATGAAAAAAATAGTATTCTTTTCAATATTGTTATCTTTTTTACTGCTGTTATTTTATTGTGGCAGCAGTAAAGATAAAATTAAAAATATCGACAATAAAATTAAAACCGATAAATCCGTTGCAAAAAAAAATATGACAAAATTTTCAAATTATGAAGTCGACGATACAGGAGAAAGAATTCCTGAAATCAAAGCGATAACTTTTACAGGGAAACCATTTGAAAATCATGATCTGAAAGCAGATGTTCATCTTTCCATTCCCTCTGAAGATATAGAATTTTCATATAACTGGTTTATCAACGATAAGATTATAAAAGACAATAATTCGGCTACACTTCCAAAGGAATTTATAAAAAGTGGAGACTGGGTCTTCTGCAAAGTAAAGATTATCGGTTTAAAAACAAAAACACCTGAAGTAAAAAGTAAATATATAAGAATTCTGGGTACGACTCCTATTCTCAATCTGTCACCTATTCCCGATATAACTATTCCGGGAGAATTCAGATATAAAATAGATGCAAAGCTTCCGGGAGAAGAATCATCGGATTCTGCCGAAGAGAATGAGGATGAAGATTTTTCACCCGATTTTATAGATAACTCAGGATTGGTATTTACGCTGATTTCTCCAACTGATAAAGATATATCTCTTGATGAAAACACCGGAGAAATAATCTGGTTTATTTCCACTGATCTCGCTTATTCGCTCGGGAACGGTGTAGAAATAAAATTCAAAGTTTCTAATCCTGAAGGCGGATCTGTAATATCTTCAATAAAACTCTCGTTTAAAAAACCGGAATCGGATGAAGAACCTCAAATTCCATAATGAGACATCCGTAAGCAGAATTTCTGTTAGATAACAAAACCGTTAAATAAAAAAAGCCGCCCCAAATCAGGGGCGGCCCTATTTTAATATCGGTTAAATACGA
>CAZWFY010000016.1:0-50510 GCA_964633415.1 uncultured Clostridia bacterium
CGCTTCCGGAACTCTGCAATCCGGTTGACTTATCATAATCAAGATTGTTCAATCCGAACCTGACTCCGATTTTCAGATGATTTGCAATCAACCATCCGAAGTTTGAGCTTAAATCCTTGGTATGCATCATATTCTGGTTGGGATTATCTATATAATCTTTCTGATCTCTGTATGATGTTGAAAACGAGAGTGATTTACCATTCAGACCTATATTCCCGGTAAACCCCTCTTTATCATTTGTAAGAAAAAGATTCGCAATGGAATTATACTTACTTCCTATTTTATTATAAGTAGCACTTGCAGAGAGAATCTTGTGATTATAGTTAAGACTTGCCCTCATTGCATTACCATTTTCTTTAACTACACTTTCACTATTTGCTCCCTTTCCAAAATTACTTTTTGAAATTTCCCCCTTAAGAGTCAACTCATTTTTAAAGAGATATAACTCCCCCCATGTTGATATCAGATTTCCTTCACGATATACATCTGAAGTAGAGACAACGGTTTTACTATCAAGAGTATCCTTTCCGGTTAAAAACATTGCTCTTAATTTGAATGTTCTTCCAAAATTGTAACCTGCGGTTGCACCGAAAAGATTTGAATCGGTCGGAGGTATTCCATATCCGTCAAAACCCGTCTTCTGCTGAGAATTTGTCATGAACGCATTCAAATATATCTTTTTTCCGCTCATTTCATAATTAAGTCCCCGCCTTGACAGATATGAAGTTGTAAGCTCCGTATTGGATATTGAAACATCACCAATCTCAAACTTATTACTCCCCTTCTTAAATCTGATCATCATACTGGTAAGGTTAATATGGCTTTCCGTCGAAGATATCTGGGACATATAGGAAAAATTTGTATCAAAATCAAATTGAGTATCATTATCAGAGATGTTCCTGTACATTCTCAGGTTTCCGGATGCAGTATATTTCTTGCCCGGATATTCAGCATTATCATACAATTGTGAAGTTGAAGAAAAAGAGGGTTTGAATTTAAGGAATGGATTCCTCTTCTTTGCCGTTGAAGACCCCCCGTTTGCGTCCATAAAATATATTTCCGGTGACTCTTTGACGGTAAATTCAGTCACCGTAAAAACCGGAGACATTTTACTCCTGTTATCATTTCCATCTACAATAAAATATTCTAATTTACTGCCATAAAGATTATCAACAGGGATTCTATAATATATTTTCCCTTCGTCTTTAACAGACATCTTTCTGACCTGATATATTTTCGAGCCTTCCGTTTTATAATAAATATAAAAATCTTTGCTTTTGCTCAATGTACTGACATTAATAGTTATTGTTTTATTTCCCTTTACAACTCTCGGCAAAAAATTGGAAAAAGTAAAGGGCTCTCCTGAAACAAAAAAAATAGATAATAAAAAAATCAATAAAAAATATAATACTCTCTCTCTCATTTCTTCACTCCTTAATACATTTTTATAATAAAATAAAGTTTTTTACAAGAAAAAATTTATTTTTAACCACATTTCCACATTAAAAAAAATGGGTTGCCTACTAACAAAATCATTAGAACAAATTTCAATTCCCTGAAATCTTGAATTCCGCTGTTTCAGAGCTATTTATCATTGTTCCGCTACTATCTACAACCCTTACCATCCAAAATATCCACTGCCCTTTCTTATATTGGGACAAGTCCGGTACAAAACTGTTTTTATGACCTGCATTCTGCCAGTGTACCTGTTTATCTTCAATAAATCTAAAAGGAATCTGCGAAACGGCTACTTCAAATTTTTGATTCTCCTTTTTCAGCCTCCATTTCAAAGTAACTTTTTCACCTGCAACCAATTTACTACCCCTAATCGGAGAAATTATTTCTATTGCAGACCCGTTTGACACAAAATATTTCAAGATCGGGACACTTTTCCCATAATTATAATTTAAAAATTTAAATGTCAACTCATGAATACCCAAATCAATTATGGGAAGTCTCGGTAATTCGCTTTTCTTCAAAGCTGCAACACTGTTTTCATAAAGCATAATTGAAAACTGCCCGAAAGTATCCCCGTCAAGAAGCCATTTCCCTCTCAATAAACCTCTACCCTTTGCTTTAAATCTAATTTTATATGAAGGAGGAGAACTGCTTTTCGGAATGACTCGATAATATTTACCATTATCAAATAACAATTCCAATATTCCGATATCAAATCCAGGTAATATTTCGGAAACCCTTACGGATTTTTCAAACAATTTCTTCCCTTTTCCGGCAAGATCTTTAACAACAACTTTAAAAACACCTGTGTTTTTAAACTTGTGTGTTATAACTTTGCTTGACACTACCGGAGGAGTTCCGTCACCAAAATTCCACTCAACACCATTCCCTCGGAAATTAAATGCAGTAAGTTTCACTTTCTCACCGGGTAAAACCTTATCCATACTTAATTTAAGAACTCTAGGGTCAGGAATAACAGTTATTTTTTTTATAAAAGGAGGATATTTTCCACTTCTGTCAATAATCGTAACAATCATGTTCCCCGGAGTATCAAATTTGGCATTATTAAGCAAAGGTCCTACACCCCCTCCACCTGCTCCTCCTGCAATTTTCCATACAAAATTTCCACCTCTCGCATTTTTAAGTTCAATATCTACGGGAACGCCTGTTAACATTTCTCCGGTTATACTAAGAGATCTTCTGTCGGATCCGACATTAAACATTTTCTCAATTTTTTTTGAGTCGGTTCCGTCAAAGTCAACCGCGGAAACCCTAAATGATCCCGGACTTCTAAAAACATGCTTCATTCTGGCACCGCCTCTTCTTATAGTTCCGTCACCAAAATCCCATTTAACTCTGTTATCACCAAAATTTTTTGCACTGAACTCTATTTCAGCTTTAGTAAAAAGCACTTCATAATTTGAACCGATAGATCTGTTATCCGCTCTTACATTAACTCTCAATTCTACAGGTTTTTTCGATTGACCGTTAAAGTCAAAAACTTTAACCGAATAATTCCCGGGATTTATAAATTTATGTTTGATACTCTTTCCTGCATTCAGAATAGTTCCGTCACCAAAATCCCATTTCAAATTCGGAGTGTTAAAGTTAAGAGTATTAAAAGTTAATTCGCTCCCGCTGAATGCAACTCTTCTTTTCATAATAATTTTCCGGTTATCACTGACAAGTATATTTTTTGTCACGGGAGTCTGCCCGGTGATCTCAGAAACTATCGTGAAGTTTCCGGGGTCTTTAAACTGAAAGGGGATCTGTTTCGGCGAACCATTTTTTCTCTCCTGCCCTATAATCCAGTTAACAGTATTAACCGATGAATTTTCAAGTTTTATTGTTACCTGAGATCCGACTTTTACCGATGGAGGTGTAATGACAATTTTTCTTTTATCCTGGGAAATATTAAGAGTAATTGTCTTAAACGACATATCGGAACCCGATTCTTTTGCTTTGATCTGATATTGACCGGTATTATTAAAAGTAAATTTTTCTACGGATGATCCGGAATTTTTCACTTGCCCTCTGTCAAAATCCCATTTGATGTTAGGGGAAGAAAAATTTAATGCCGTAAAGGTAACCTCCTCATATATACCGGGATTAGGCGGAGAAAAAGTTATATTTCTATTATCGGGAAGTATTGTAATATCTTTTGTTACAAAGCTGCTGTTTCCAATACTCATATCAGTAACTTTGATTGTAAAATTCCCCTGATTTGTAAATGTATGTTTTTTTGATGCACCACCATTCTCGGTCACATTACCAAACTCCCACTTAAGATTAGTAGAAGCAAAATTGTGTGCTTCAAAATTCACTTCCTGACCTGCTCTTGGTGAAGCCGGTGTAAATGTTATCTCCCTGTTGTCGGGAGCAATATTTACAGTACAGATTATCTCCGTATTAGAGTTACCGCCGTAATCTTTTACTTTAACATTATAATTACCCTGAGATGAGTATATATGAGTTCGATTTTTTGGTCCGTTTTCTACAATACCGTCTCCGAAGTCCCATCTGAGATTAGAATCACCAAAATGATGTGCTTCAAATTCAACAGGTACACCCACTTTAAAATTACTTCCCGTTGCGTTTACCTGCCTAATATCAGTAACTGTGATTGATACCGACAAATTATTGATATCATTTCCATTCTTTTTTTCACAAGTCACATTATAAGTTCCGGGTTCCTTGAAACTGTGAACTGGATTTGCATTAACAACCTGAGGAGTTCCATCTCCGAAATTCCATGTGAATGTAAAATTTATACTTGGATTAATCGGAACAACCGAAAATGCCACATTATCACCAACATGAATCTGAGGGGGATTATAATTTATCTGATCACCCGACGAATATAAAACCAAAGTTAAAATCATTAAAAAGAAAAATACTCTTTTTTTTATCATACAACACTCCTTAAATAAGTATATATGTAGTTTATAAAAATATCTCAAAAAAAATCAAATATAAAAATTATATAAAACAAAATTTGCCCATATCAGCGGGTGGCGAAGAGAAATATTTATTCTTCCGTTTATATTGATGATTTTCTTCATGAAATCAATTTTTACATCTCTCAATATTTTTGTAAGATTTTCCGGGTTGATATTTCCCTCTCCGATCTTTTTATATAATAACGGAATTATTTTTGAATTAAACTGGTCAACCGGCCAAAATGATGCTATCAAAGAGGTTACTCCCGCTTTATATAATGAAGCGGCAAGCCCCTTAATACTCTGTTCACCTCTAAGATTTCCTTCGGCACTTTCACAAGCACTTAAAACAACAAGATCACTGTTAAGTTTCAGTTTTGCAATATCCGACGTATAGATCAGCGGAACATTCTCTTTTCCGGGAGAACATATTATCGATGAATAACCGGGGAATTTTTTGTTTGCAATATAGTGAGTAGCAATATGAAGAATCTTAGATTTATTTGCATCTCTTATAAAATTTTTTAAAGTAAAATTTTCCTTTGTATAATATTTCCCTGAAATATTCCCGAATATTTTTTTTATTTCACTAATCTCTTCTGCAACCGAAGGAATATTTCCAAGATAATTCAACCGATTTAAGAGATCCGATCCGGATAAAAGATCATTGTTTATTTCAGGGTCTCCGAATACTGAAATTTTGAATTTTTTTGTTCTTATACTCCTTCTTTTTTTAAATTGAAATAGTGAAAAAAAATATGAAATTGAATAACGTTCAATTAAAAATGAAGCCCTGTTATATTCTGAAAAGTAAATATTGTTACTTGTTTTATCTTCCCTTATCTCTGTTACAAGTGCTTCAAACGGAAGCAAAAATAACATAGCATCAGGAATAATATAAAGTATTTTTTTATCCTTGTGAAACTCAAGTACATCGGAAATAAGGTCTCTGTAAATTTTTTTTGATAAAAATATATTGTATTTTACATGTAAAAGATCAACTTTCCCTTTTGAAAAATCCGAAACAGGTCTCATCAAAGAATTTATCTCTTTGAATATCTTTTCTGCAGATACACTTATCTTTTTATATCCGATTGATGTTTTATCTATAACAATAACATATATATGATCTCCCAATACTACAAATTTAAGAATAAGGGAATCTCTATCAAGAGAAGTCATAAGTCCTACCGGATCCAGGTCTTTTAATTTGTATTTTGTAAATTTTATTCTCAATTCTTTTAAGAATTCCGAAATATCCATTTTTTGAGAATATAAATCCCTGAGCTTTTTCAACTGTTCATCAATACTTAATGTTCCGGCTATTTTTTCAGAGAAACCCTTCGTGCGTTTAACAAGATTATTAATATCATTCTCAATCCGCTTTAACTCCGTTTTGATAAACTTATACTTATTTTCCCCGGAAGCTTCCCACTTATATATGTAAGAATTTTTTACTTCACTTATATATACCGCTTGCCTTAAATATTCGGTCTTGTTAGTCCAATCAAACATTTTAAAAAAGAACTCCGCAATTCCGGAATAGATATCCTTGATTGTATTTTTATTTTTATAAAGAATATGACCTCCCATCCCTGCAAAAAAACCATCCATTCGATACAGAGCACTTCTGTAAAGTTTCAAAGCTCTATATCTATCTCCTTTATTCTCAGCCAATCTTCCGGAAAGATAATCAAGGAAAAAATACTCTTTTTCAAAAGGTGAAAAAAATAAAAATGCGGTTTTCAAGTAATCCGAAACATTATCAATTTTCCCTGAATTAATCAATCTGTTCACATATTGAAAAAGCTTTGGAAGAAGATCCTTTGTATATCTTTTTTTCAGTAAATTATCAATGACATCCTTCAGTATCTTCATTCCGATCAATTTTTTACCGAGCATCAATAAATCCATGGATATTCTATAACTCGTTTCAGCCATTTCCGAAAAAAATCCATTCGCAACACATAAATATGCCCCACTCTTATAATAATTTAATGCCCTGCTAAATCTTTTGTCATCAAATGCAATATCTCCAAAAAGGTTATATATTTTGATCCTCAGCCTTATATCTTTAGATTTCATGGAAAAACCATATGCACTGTTTAAATATTTTTTAGATACACCGACTCGTCCCATAACTCTAAACAATTCCGAAATATTCAAATATATCTTTCCCCGCAAAGGACCGTCTATCCTTTCCGAAAATATTTTTGCTTTAAAAAACAGACTTAAAGAATTTAAATAATCATCTTCTTCAAGAGAAATTTTTGCAAGCGTAAAATAATCTTTTTCAAGAGCAGAAAAATCGCCTTCTTTCTCTTCAGAAATTATAGCCTTTTGCAGATCATTTATTTTTTCTTTTCTATTTTTCCCGTTCCCTGACAGATCATATTTTCCCGAGCAGAATATGTCGAGCCGTGTAATAAAAATAACAAAAAGAACAAGAAAAAAAAACCGCCTCATAGATCGAATATTAAAAGAAATAGATATTTTTTGCAATTTTAGTTTGAAATCAATATGATTTTAACTTAAAATTAATTTGTACCGGTTAATTAAGACAGAAATTTAATAAAATGAAAGGGAAAGATACACTAATAAAAAATCTGATTAAAGGTAATAAAAATTCAGAAAAAGAGATTTACACAAGCTATAATACAAGACTATTTACCTTTTTCAAATTTCGTATAAAGGGTGAAGACAACTATGAAGATCTTGTGCAGGAAGTTTTTGTCTCATTTTTTGATGCTATCAGAAAAAATAAAATAAAAGAAGATATTTATATTGCCCCTTTTATTTTCGGAATCGCAAAAAGAATTGTTTTCAGCTATTTTTACAAAAAAAACAGAAAGGAAAATATTAAAAAGAAAGTTGAATTGGAAAGCAAACACTATTTTGATTTTGTAGAAGCAGATAGAATGGAAAACGAAATAATATTAACTTCAATCAATTCTTTGATAGAAAATCTTAAAGAGATTGATAAAGTAATCCTTAAGAACTATTTTTTTCTTGAAAAAGATTTGGAGGAAATCTCCATAATTACCGGAAAACCAAAACACTATATAAGCGTAAGAAAAGAGAGAGCTATAAAAAAACTAAAAAGTGAGATATTCAAACAGAAACATCTATTTAGTAAATGAGGAAAAAATGAATCATAAACAGTTTGAATTGAATATTGAAAAATATCTGACCGGATCATTGCATAAAAAGGAAAAAGAAGCTTTTGAAGAACACTACTTCTCGTGCGACAGCTGTTTTTACCAGTTAAAACTCCACGAATATCTTAATGATAAAAAAGTTTCTATTGTATTAAAAAGCAGGAAAAAGAGTTTTTTGAGCCCCATTTTCAAACCTTCTTTTGCCATATTCTCAATAGTTATCCTCTTTTTTTCAACTTATCTTTTTATCGGATACAGAAACGAACAAAAAAAAATAGACAGCATATCCTCTTTTTCACCTCCACTTTTCATTTCAAGTGAAAAAAGGGATAATAATTATAATATCCGTTTTGAAAATGCTATGAATCATTATAACAGATCGGACTTTTCCGGAGCTTTAAAGATCATTATGAAAACAGATGCCGAAATACCAAAAATTCTATTTTTTAAAGGTGTCCTCCACCTACTTAACAACGATCCGGAAGATTCCATCGCTTATTTTGACAAGATATTGGAAAAAATGGACCCTTCATACTTTGATGAATCAATTTTGTATAAAGGAATAGCCCTATTAAAACTAAATAAAAAAAATGAATCGGTAAAAGAACTCGGAAGACTTGCAAATATGTATTCACCGCTCAGGGATAAAGCAATCAACCTTATCGAAAAAATAAAAAAACTTTAAAAGATCATAAAAAAAAATTCTCTTTTTCAATTTCGTTTTAAGTGATAAAATCAATAGAGGAGTTTACATGAAAGAGAAATTTGATATCAGAGTTGATTCTGAGATAGGGAAATTAAACGGAGTTATTCTTCATACTCCCGGCAAGGAAGTGGAGAATATGACACCGGGAAATGCTGAAAGAGCCTTATACAGCGATATTCTCAACCTGTCTGTTGCAAGAAAGGAATATGAACAATTTGAAAAAGTTTTAAAAAAAGTCACAAGAACTTTTCAGGTAAGAGATCTACTGAAAACTATTCTTTCAAATGAAAAAGTAAAAGAGAGTTTAATTGAAAAAATAGTATTTTATGAAGATATAGCGGATCAGCAAGATATTCTTATGTCAACATCTCCATCAAAACTGTCCGATGCATTAATCGAGGGTGTTGTAATGAGAAAAGATAATCTCACAAAATTTTTAAATAAAGAGAGATATTCTCTAAAACCTCTTCATAATTTCTTCTTTACCAGAGATGCATCCGTAACTGTCTCGGACTTTATTCTGATAAGCAATATGAAAAATAAAATCAGAAGCCGAGAATCTTTCATAATGGAAGCAATTTTCGATTATCATCCATTGTTCAGCACTTCAACCGTTGCAGCTGTATACGAAAAATATGATGACCCGGGATTTTCGATCGAAGGCGGAGATATTCTTATTATCAGGGAAGATATAATCTTAATCGGAGTCGGTGCAAGAACATCATCAATGGGAGTTGATTTTATTATAGATCAATTAAATAAGAGGAAAAAGAAATGTGAGATAATTGTTCAAGAACTTCCATTAAATCCGGAATCATTTATTCATCTTGATATGGTCTTTACAATGCTTGACAGAGACAAATGTATGGTTTATGAACCTATCGTTATTAAACCCAATAAATACCAGACTGTTCACATATCACTTGACAACGGAAAAGTAGATTTTATTCGCCATGAAAAAAATATACTAACCGTTCTCAAAAAACTTGGAATGAACTTAGAACCGATTTTATGCGGAGGAAGTGAAGATCTATGGACACAGGAGCGTGAACAGTGGCACAGCGGAGCTAATTTTTTTGCATTCGGGGAAGGAAAAGTGATCGGATACGATAGGAATATAAATACGATCGAAGCCCTTAGCAAGAAGGGGTTTGAAATTATATCCGCCTCAGATTTTTTGAAAGAGGATATAAATCTTGATACTTCAAACAGATATGTTATAACCGTTGACGGATCCGAACTGGCAAGAGGCGGAGGTGGATGCCGCTGCATGACAATGCCAATCGGCAGAGAGAAATTGTCCTAAACTTTTAAGTCGTAGACACCTTCTTTCGTAATAATCTTTTTAAAATAGTTTCCTTTATTTATTTTAACATTCTCACAAACAATACAACTCTTTAAAACGGAATAACCTTCAATCTTACATCCACTCCATAAAATTGAATTTTTTACTTCAGCACTACCGCTTATATATACATTTGATGAAACTGAATTCGAAGAATCTACCCTCAAATATTCTCTTAATTTTCGATCCGAATTAAAATATAGCTCCGGTGTTCCTATATCAAGCCAGATATTCTTATATTCGACTATTCTTATATCCGGATTTACTCTTTTAAAAGTGTCAAAAAAATTGATATCTCTGAATTCCTTCAAAAGCGATCTTCTAAAAAGAGACACTCCGGAAAACATATAATCCCCATCGCTTCCCGAAGCGGAAACTCCCTTGAATTTTTCACCATCACAATATAAAGAGGAATAATTCGGATCTTTGTTCCTTACAAGTAAAATTCCATCCGCACACGAGGATTCCAATTTGCCAATCATCTTGTCAAAGGGAATGTCCAAAAAAATATCTCCATTTACAACAAAAATAATATCACTCGATATATCGGAAATTCTTTTTAATACCGAACTCCCGGATAATTTACTCTCTTGGATAAAAGAGATGTTGTTTTTTGAAACAACATTTTTGATTTTATCACCAAGATAATGAAGATTAACAAATCCCTCGGAAACACCGAAATTATTTAATTGAGAAATTATTCTTAAAATCAAAGGCTTCCCCGAAAGAGGGAAAACAGGCTTTGGAAGACAATTACTTAATGGAACTGCCCTTCTACCGAAACCACCCGCAAGAATAAAAAACCCGGTCAAAATTCTCTTTTTTTTATAAAATCAAGTAATCTGAAGAGAGATTCGGAATATTGGGATTGCTTAAATTTTTTTACAAAATCGATACATTTTTCATAATAATAATCGACTCTCTTATTTACTTCTGTCTCAACATCATACTCTTCTATTTTTCTTAACAGTTCATCCTTATCCTCAGCGGAAAAAAGATCTTCGATCCGCTCCCCGTACCTCTCTTTCAAAATAATATAGGGAAGTGTAATTTTCCCCTCCTGCAGATCCCGGAATCTATCCTTCCCCGATTTATCGGAAAATATATCAAGGAGATCATCACTTAATTGGAAAATATTTCCAAAATTAATGCCGAATTCATAATACTCTTTTAATGATTCTTCAGATCCGTCTATTATATGTGAAGCCATCATTGTCACTCCTGCAAAAAGTGCTGATGTTTTCTTTTCAATTATTTCCATATAAATTTTTTCCTTTGAATCAAAATTAAAATTATTCTGAATTTCAAGCAATTGACCTTCAATCATTTTTTTAGTCGAACTGATTAATATACTTAAAAAATTCTTGTCCGCAAGACTATTCATCAACTCCAAAGAGCTAATAAAAAGAAAATCACCACCCAGAACGGATATAAGATTGCCGAAATTATGATTCAAGGTTGTTGCTCCTCTTCTCTGCTCGGCACTATCCAAAATATCATCATGAATCAGACTTGAAATATGAAATAATTCTACCGAGGCGGCTATCGTGGGAGACAACTCGAATTTTTTATCAGACATTCCCAAAAGAAGAAAAAGAAGTGTTGATCTGATCTTCTTCCCCTTTGTGACGGGAATAAACCCGGCAACTTCTTTGACAAATCCGGCATTATTTCCGACTGCATTTTTTAAAATTTGATCTGTTTGAATAAGTGTATCGGCAACCGGTTTTTGTATTAATTTCAGATTCATAAGTTTTATTTTATCATTGAAATATCGGTTTTGCAATCAGCAATCATACTGATTTGACAACAAAATAAAAGTATGGAAAATAATAATTAAAATTTTCTTGACATATCACAATCTTTTTTCTATATTTAATTTTTAAAACAAAAGGAGAAATTCATGAATACAACTCAGCACGAAAAAACAAAAGAGGTTTTAAAGTGGTTTGAAGAGATCGATAAAATCCCAAGATGTTCTAAGCATGAAGAGAAGATTGCAGAATGGTTAAGCAACTGGGCAAAAGAGAGAGGCTTTGAATATAAAACGGATGAAGTAAAAAACATTGTTATAAAGGTTCCTGCTACAGAGGGGTATGAAAATTCCCCGACTGCCATTTTACAAGGTCATATGGATATGGTTTGCGAAAAAACACCTGATTCAACACATGATTTCACAAAAGATCCGATCAAGTTTGTTTTTGAAGACGGATGGCTTACAGCTGACAACACGACCCTCGGAGCAGACAACGGAATTGCAATAGCAATGGCACTTGCAATAGCTGATGATAAATCTATCAAACATCCTCCACTTGAGCTTCTTTTTACAGTAGATGAGGAGACTGGGTTAACCGGTGCTAATTTCCTTGAACCCGGATTCATAGAGGGGAAAATACTTATTAATGTCGATTCTGAGGATGAGGGTGTTTTTACCGTCGGATGTGCCGGTGGCATTAATACAAATATGGACCTTCCGTTGGAATATGAATCTGTCCCATCAGGTTATAATAGCTTCAAAGTTGAAGCAGGCGGAATGAAAGGAGGTCACTCGGGTATTGATATTGCTATTGGAAAAGCAAACGCTATCAAAGTTCTTGCACGTGCACTTGACTATATAATAGTACAAGACATTGATCTGAGAATATCCACTATAAAGGGAGGAAGTGCTCACAATGCAATTCCGAGAGATGCGGAAGCAACTATATATATCTCCGGTTCCGACAGCGATAAAGTAAAAAATATATTGAATGATATCGAATCATTAATAAAAATCGAATTCAAAAATACTGATCCCGACCTTTTTATTTCTATGAATGAAAATAAGGAAACTTCACTTTCCGAAGTAATGACATCAACTTCCACCAGAAATGCAATTGATTTCCTTTTTGCTCTTCCTCATGGTGTGTTCGCAATGTCTACCGATATTAAAGATCTGGTGGAAACTTCAAATAATCTTGCTAACATCAAGATTGAAAATAACTCTTTAAAAATCCTTACCAGTCAGAGGAGTTCCATTATCTCCAGACTTGATGCTTTAACAAACAGCATAGAAGCCATATCAAGACTCGCCGGTGCTGCTGTTGAAAGCGGTGAAGGATATCCTCCTTGGCAGCCGAATATGGAATCACCACTGTTAAAGCGGAGTACCGAACTTTATGAAAGAATGTTTAATAAAAAACCGATTGTTGAAGTTATTCATGCAGGATTGGAATGTGGAATAATCGGAGATAAATATCCGGGGATGGATATGATATCAATCGGTCCTACAATTAAATATCCTCACAGCCCTGATGAAAAAATTAAAGTTGATACTATAGGTATGGTTTGGGATTTTATGCTTCAGCTTTTAGAGGAGCTTAATTCCTGAAAGCAGACTTAACCGACTCTATCACGCTGTTTTTGCAGATTTGAAGCAAATTTTCTTATTACCGGATTTGAATTTCTATTTAACGATAAAAGTCTCAAATCACGAGTGTGAAGTTTTTTTACAAGAATCATAGCCTCTCTAACAGGAGTTTTAGGATTGTTTACCAGTCCAAGCACAATAGTATATTTTTTTGTCCACTCTTTACTTTTTGCTATTTTTTCTATGATATTTTTATCTACACTCTTAATATTAAGAAAAATAATAATTTCCTCTTCAGTTAACTTAGGGCTCGCAAGAACTGATTTTACAACAAGTTTATTGCTATCCCGCATCAGAATCATCCTTTCGGTTTTTGTTCCTTCGAGTGCCAATTTTACTTTCTGAGGAAGTTTTAAACCGTTTATTTTTTGTATAGCGGTTTGAGTTTTAATTTCAAAATCGGAATCATCTAAAAAACTTTCATCGGAACTCTTTTCACTTATACTTTTAGATTCCAGCTTTGAAACAATTGCTTTAACTTCTTTCATCACTTCATCTTCGGAAAGTGTATTTATCTCTTCATCCGAAAGATAAAATTCTCTCAACTCACTGATCTTTCCGGATACGAAATTGTTAAGATTTTCATTCTGCTCAATAATATCGAGAATTTCCGGATATGCAATCATCTTTATCTGATTCTGAATCAGCAATTCAAGCATTTCAGATGTACCACTCCGAGCAATCTCTTCAAGAATTTTTTTCGAGAGAGTTTGATTGTTGACAGCTTCCTGAATTATATCTTTTTTATTTTCATACAAAGCATATCTGACAATAAAAAAGGATACATTGTCTATGTTCTCACGACGCTTTATATAATCAAGTTTTATCCTGTCAGGAATTTGATTCGCAGATTCCTTTGCACGACTGCCATACTTTGCATCGGGAATAAGAGATGTATAAGCTTCAAGATATTCATCCTCTCTGAACGGTAAATTTTTTTGAAAAAGAAGTTCAAGAAGATCCGATTTGGCATCACCTTCCAATATTTTCTGCAATAAAGGATTTTGGGATATTTTACTTTTCATTTTAAAATATTCTCAAGTGTATCCGGATTTAATCTTATTTTTGTAAAGCTTGTCCGATTTCTGAATTTTTCTATCATATTTCCATTAACATTAATTTCTACTACAGTCGGATTACCTATAATCAAGGTGATATCATAACCATTGATCTCATATGTTTCATCTTTATGAAAAACTTTCTCAGAAACAATCTCATCTCCTCTCATGACCCTAATCCAGCAATTCTCAGTAAAATTTAAAGACAGGTTAATTAAAGAAAAATCATTATCTACGACCCTATCTCCAAAATATCCATAAAAAGTTTCCGGGATCTTCAAGGATTTCACACCTTGCCAGTCTGAAAAATTTCTATAAAGAGATTCCCTGTTTACATACAAAAAAAATAAAAATAATATAAAAAGAAGCAATACAACTTGTAAAAAAACACTCTTTTTTTTAAATTTTGAATATCTCATGCCGGGAAAATATATTCCAGCTTTAAAACTATTTTCTTTTATGAACTCCAATTCCTCTTTATATTCTGCTTTAAACTCTTCGATATCAACCCCAACCATTTTCAAATAATCTTTAAGGAAATTAATAAAATAGAAATAACCTTTAAAAAAAGCATAATCATCGCTTTCAAGAGCCTTAACAATTCTCATATTCAAAGTATATCCTTTTCGAAAATATTCATCTCCTATACCTTTTTCTATTCTTTTATCCCGTAAAAACTCCCCAATACTTCTCATTAATGGATATTTTAAACTATATAAAAAAAATTTCAACCTGATAAGCTGTTTTTATTCGTTTTAACCGAACCATTAAACATATTTTTTTATTTAATCTTCTAATTTGACACTGATTTTTTTTTTTGTTACTATCAATTTTCTATTTTTTGGAGGAAAAATGATCAAAGGAAAATATCTATTCACCTCTGAATCTGTTACCGAGGGACACCCTGATAAAATTTGCGACCAGATATCCGATGCAATTTTAGATGCATGTCTTGAGCAGGATGAAAACTCAAAAGTTGCCGTGGAAACCCTTATCAAAACAGGTGCAGTTGTAATTGCAGGAGAATTGACAACTAAAGGATATGTAAATATCCCCGATATAGTAAGAGGAAAATTAAAGGAGATCGGATATACGAAATCCGAGTTTGGATTTGATTCTGATATTTGTGCTGTTTTTGTACATCTTGAAAATCAATCACCGGATATAAGCAGAGGTGTTACGGAAGGAAACGGTATTTATAAAGAGCAAGGTGCGGGAGATCAAGGAATGATGTTTGGTTATGCAACCGATGAAACAGATAACTATTTACCGCTTCCCATACATATGGCTCATAAACTTACAATGAAGCAGGCGGAAGTAAGAAAAAACGGAACTATTCCATACCTTGGTCCTGATGGGAAATCACAAGTAACTGTGGAATATAACGATGGGAAACCGGAAAAAATCACAACTGTAGTGGTTTCCAACCAGCATACTGCCGGTCATTCTCACAGCGAAATCAAAAAAGATATAATTGAGAAAATAATAAAACCGGTTCTCGGAGACTGGCTTAATGAGGATACCGAGTTCTTTGTCAATCCCACCGGACAATTTCTTCTCGGTGGTCCCAAAGCCGATGCAGGGCTGACCGGAAGAAAAATAATAGTTGATACATACGGAGGTATGGGAAGACACGGAGGAGGAGCCTTCTCGGGTAAAGATCCATCCAAAGTAGACAGATCGGGTGCTTATGTTGCCAGATACATTGCAAAAAATATTGTTGCAGCAGGAGTTGCAAACAGATGTGAAGTTCAACTTGCCTATGCGATAGGCGTTGCGGAACCGGTTTCGATAAATGTGAATACTTTCGGGACAGGAAAATTCCATGAATCTGAAATTGTAAAACTAATTCGGAAAGAATTCCCGTTAAAACCTGCAGATATAATAAGGGATTTAGATCTAAAAAAACCTTTTTATAGACATACCGCCTCATATGGACATTTTGGAAGAGATGGTTTCTCATGGGAAAACATAGACCGTGTCAATGCGATAAAAAAGTTTTTTAATATATAATTTACATTTTATCAATATGAACAAATCAAGGATTCTTATTGTTGATGACGAAGAGGATATAAGATCACTCCTAAGCGAATTCCTTGATTCTATCGGATATAAAGTCAAAACTGCAAAAAATGCCTCTGAAGCTTTAGATCTGTTTAAAAGCAGAAAAGATATAGGTCTTATTATGTCGGATATCAGAATGCCGGGAAGAACAGGACTTGATCTGCTAAGTGACATAAAGCAGATAAATGAAGATGTAATATTTATTATGATCTCTGCTGTAAAAGATATTGAATTTGCTATTTCTGCAATGTCAAAGGGAGCTTATGATTATGTTTCAAAACCTTTTAAGCTTGCACAGGTTAAACTTGTAATCGAAAAAGGGCTTGAGAAAAGAAGACTGATCCTTGAGAACAGAGAATATCAAAAAAGTCTGGAAAAGAAAGTCAAAGAGAGGACACGCGAACTCCAGTTTGCTCTCGAAAGGCTTGATAAAACATACAAGAATACACTGCAGGCTTTGGCAACAGCTCTTGATATGAGAGACGAAGAGACTCAGGGTCACTCCTTAAGAGTCCTTCACTATTCATCTAAAATTGCTAAATTGATGGGGATAAAAGATAAAGAAGAGATTAAAAATCTTGAATATGGAGCTCTTCTGCATGATATTGGGAAAATAGGTATTCCGGATTCTATTTTAAGAAAACCTTCACAACTTAATAGCAAAGAGTGGAAGATAATGAAAAAACATCCTGAAATAGGTTATAAAATTCTCAGGGATATAGATTTTTTAAGAGATGCTTCCGGAATAGTTCTTCACCATCATGAAAATTTTGACGGATCCGGATATCCCGAAGGACTGAAAGGTGAAGAAATTCCGCTGGGAGCAAGAATATTCGCCGTCGCTGATGCGGTTGATGCAATGACTTCGAAAAGGCTTTACAGGGAAACTTTAACATTCAAAGAAGCTGCTAAAGAGTTGAAAAAATACAAAGGTGTAAGATTTGATCCGAAGGTTATAGATGCTTTTTTTAAAAAAGATCTTAAAAAATGGGAAAAGGAAAGTGCTGAAATTAAGAAGAGTTTTAAAAATAACCCTCTTGATATCCAATCAAATAATTTTTTTTAAAATCAAAGCATCTTCGGTAGGATTTTTATAATAGGATTCTCTTCTTGAAATCACTTGAAAACCAAGACGGTTGTAAAATTTTATTGCTCCCGTATTTGATTCTCTTACTTCGAGAAAAATCTCATTGATTCCTTTATCTTTTGAAAATTCAAAGAGGTAATCCATCATACCTCTTCCGATTCCCTTTTTTCTAAATTCTTCAATTACAACTATATTATTAATCTCAAAAAAATCAATCTGATCTCTAAATATCAGATAACCGACCGGTAATTTATCATTCTTATCAACACAAACTAAGAAAAACGAGTTTCTTGTAGATAATTCGGAAATAAAAAATTCAGCCGTCCATGGGTGGGGGGAACTTTCTTTTTCAATTGCGACTATATCTTTTATATGCCTTTGCTTGGCAATAATCAATTGAAGATTATTTGAAATTTTTTTCAGCATCCGGCTTTCTTATATAAAGAGGAAGTAAATCATTGGAATTATTCAAATAGACTCCCGAATTATATTTTAGTAAAGCTATTTGAGATATTTCATAAGAAAGAAAAGGTTTGTCCGATTCGAAAACAGAGGATTCATAATTTCTGGAAATTTTTTCTTTATACTTTAAAACTCCGCTGCCTGTAAAAATATATCTTTTCTCCTGCGGTAAAAAATCACTGATAAGATCAACATTTGTAAGCATCGGAGGTAAAACTTCAATAAGCAGTCCGGAACTGCTTGAGCCGTTATATTCAGACATGTAGACCTCACCCCTTCTGCCGTCAATCAAAGGAACAATATTACCTTCTTTATCCCTCCGTTTAAAAGCCCACGCTTCAAGCGAGGTTACGGGAATAACAGGTTTTTCTTTTCCGGCAAGCATTCCCTTTAATGTAGAGAGACCTATCCGCACTCCCGTAAAAAGTCCCGGTCCAATACAGATACCGAAAATATCGATATTGTCAAACGATAAGTTCAAATTTTTTAGAATAAAATCAATACTTGGTATAAGGGATGATGACAGAGGTATTCCTGATGATAATCTGTATTCCGAAACTATTTTTTTATCTTCACAAACCGAAATAGAACAATCCCGCGAAGTCGTATCTATGGAAAGAATAGTACTCAAAAAGATTTCTCCATAATTACCGTTATTCCTTTTGGATTCTTTTTAAACATAACACTATCCATATAATTTTTCATCAGTAAAATACCTCTTCCGCTAAAAGAAAGAAGATTTTCACTCTCTTTTCTATTTCCCAGACTATCTATATCAACAAAACTATCATTCTCATCCGATATACATATCCTGATAAAATTCTTCTTCCAAGAAAAAATTATATTAACCATCTTTGCAGAGTCGGAATTGTTTCCATGTAAAATAGCATTGTTTACACCTTCCCTTAATGATATCTCAATTTCAAAAGCCTCATTTTCCGGAATAGATAGATTGTTTTTTAAAAAGTTAAGAACCATAACGGAAAATTCCGTAAATTTAATACTACTTCTGAATATCATTGATATTTCATTCAGGTCGGACATATGGTTATTATATCAAAGAGATATTGGGATTACCACAAACTATATTGGTTTCGCAGATAAAATGCATACTTGACAATATTTTTTTCCTGAATAAAAATATAGTATCATTTTTTATTCAGGAGGGAATATGTCTGCAAAGAAAAAAGTTAAGTCTGAAAATGAGAGTTGTTTCATAATTTTCAGGTTTGTTGTTAAATTTCTCGAATCAATGAGGAAAATATTAAGCGTAAATTTATTTGATTTTCTGAAGAAATGGTTGCTTATTTTCGGAAATTGCGGTTTCTATTTTGCTTCCGGTCTTGCCTTATTGATTGGGATTATCGCCGCAATCAGATTAAATTCATTTGGAATATTTGCCACAGCTTTCGCATATGCTTTAGGTTTCTTCATTCTTCAATTCGTTGCCGTTAAATTTGCAAATGCCGGAGATAAACTAATATCCAATAACAGAACGAGCCTTGCTTCTTCCGCATTTCCGGACAGCATTGGATTACTGACCATGATTGGTGGTGCACTGATTTTCCTATATTACACTTATCTCGCTATAAAAACAGGTGTTTTTGCCCCTTTCATACAGGGACTCTCCGCTTTTATATTTTTTGAGTTGGTAGCACTACTTTCGCTTAATCCGAAATCTATTACCGTCGAGATCGGCGAAGACACTTCGGCAGGACAGGAAGCGATCGGAATTGTAACTTTCTTTCTAAAAATATTTATGAAGTTAATTCCCGTAATCTTCGGACTTGGGATCATTATAGGTACAATTCTTATGTTCATTCACTCTTTCGGATTATTCAAAGAAGGTTTCGGAAGATCTTTTGCGTGGATGAGAGTTGAGTCAGACATGGTAACCGTTGCCGGAGCTGCTCTGTTTCCGTTAATCGGATACATAGTTTTCGTATTTGTATTCCTTACGATTGATGTCGTCAGAGCTATCCTATCTATACCGAAAAAGCTGGATAAATTGGCAAAATAACTTATATTTAGTTTTTTACGCAACTCGAACAGGTGTATAATACATCTGTCAAAATAGACAAGGAGATTTTTTTATGAAAAAATATAGACAATTTATATTACTTTTTATCTTTATCTCTCTTACGATTTCCAACGGAAAATTATTCTCTGAGACCGACTCGATTCCAAAATTAAAAACAGTTACAATTTTTCACACTAACGATATGCACGGCAGTATTAACAATATGGGAAAAGTTTTTGCTATTGTTGAAAAAGAGAGAATAGAAAACAGTAATACTTTCCTTGTAAGTGCCGGAGATAATTTTTCAGGAAATCCGGTTGTCGATCAGTACGATCCGAAAGGAGAACCGATGCTGATCCTGATGAACAGGCTGAAATACAGTGTTGAAGAACTTGGAAATCATGATTTTGATTACGGTCAAAAAATCCTTAAGCGTTTCATATCAAAAGCACATTTTCCACTACTTTGTGCAAATGTAAATATCCTTGAAGGTAACAGTTTTCCGAAACCTTATCCATATTACTTAATTAAAAAAAAGGATGGAACGGAGATTGTTTTTCTCGGCATAGTCCAAATTGAAAAAAATACGGGAATACCAAGTACTCTTCCCGAAAAAGTAAATGGTTTTAAGTTTTCAAATGGAATAGAAACCGTAAAAAAGTTTCTCTATCTAAAAAGAGACACAAATATTTTTATTGTTGTAAGTCATCTCGGAATTGAAGGTGATATAAGACTTGCCGAACAGACAAGAGGAATAGACCTTATTGTCGGAGGTCATTCGCACACGGTAATTGAAAACCCCAAAGAAATAAACGGAACTCTGATAGTTCAAGCAGGTTCATATTTAAAATATCTCGGAAGAGTGGATATAACAATTAAAAACAACAAAATCCTTTCTAAAAAGGGAAAATTAATAAATTTATCAAAAGTACATTTGTCTGATAAAAAGACCGATCTTCTTGTCAAACATTTCAACAATAACCCGGTACTTAACAAAATAATTGCTAAACTCGCACATCCTATATCGGGAAGGAGAAAACTTGGTCTTCTTGTAACAGATGCTTTGAGAAAAAGATTGAATCTTGACATTGTTTTTTATAACAAAGGTGGCATAAGAAAAAACAGACTATCAGATAATGTTACTATAAAAGATATATATTCAATGCATCCGTTCGGCAACTATATTATTAAAATTTTAATGGATAGTGCCGAAATTAAAGATCTGATAAAAAACGACTTTATTGCACACAAGGGGATTGATATTATTTCTTCGGGAATATCCTACAGGGTTGTCAGAGATCTTAAAAACAGAGTAATTGCAGTCGAGCTTTTCGGACCGGATGGGAAAGAAATCGACAATAACAGAAAATTTAATGTCGGTCTAAACAACTATATAGTCACATCATACAAATTTTCACATAAAGATCCGGGTGTATCTCTCAATATGAAAACGGTTGACATTATGCTTGATTACTTTAAAAACCTTAAAGAAAGTCCGGATTACAATAATATAGTCAGAGCAAGAGATCTTGTGATTTTCAGAGGAAAACTTGAAAAGATAGGAAGAACCGAAGCTGATATTTATACAAACGACGATAAATATAATAAAAATTCGACATCAGGTAATTTAGTTTGTGATGCAATAAGAAATTATTCAGAAGCAGATATTTCCATTTATCCTACAAGGCTGCTTAGAAAGGGAGTCAAAATTGAATCCGGAAAAGCTGTTTTTTCCGAGGCAATATCCGGGATGTTTGATCATTTACAGGATAATAGAGTTATAACGGTAAAAATATCCGGAAAGACACTACATGATTTCCTTCTCTTAAATTTCCGGCGAAATAATAACATAGCTTTCCACTTTTCCGGTTTGACATGCAAGCTCTTACAGGGTCCCGGACATAATTTAAAAGAGATAGAGTTAATCCTTCCCGACAAGATGCTTTTCCAACGAAATAAATATTATAAAGTAGCGTTTATTGATTATGAATTTAATAAATTCTACAAATTCAAAGGGGATGTCCTGAGCAAAACCGTGTTACCCTATTCAATATTCAAAATATTAAAAGATTACATACAAATGATTTCGGTTATTCCCTCAAAAATAGAGAAAGAGAGAGTATTTTTCGTAAAATAAGGAGATAATATGGCACAACTTTATTTCAGATATTCAACAATGAACGCCGGAAAATCAACCGAAGTATTAAAAATAGCTCACAATTATGAAGAGCAAAATAAAAAAGTTCTTTTATTCACTCCAGCCATAGACAATAGATACGGTGAAGGAAATATAACATCAAGAATGGGTTTCCAAAGGAAAGCTGTTGTCCTTTTCAAAGATACCGACATAATGAAACTCGCAAAAATTGAAAATCCTCACTGTATTCTTGTTGACGAGGGACAATTCCTGTCAAGGGAACAGGTAATAACTCTGACAAATGTTGTGGACGAACTAAACATTCCCGTTATTGTCTACGGATTAAAAAACGATTACAGAAATCAACTTTTTTCAGGAAGCGAAGCACTCCTGCTGTTTTCCGATAAAATCGAAGAAGTTAAAGCGGTCTGTTGGTATTGCACTAAAAAAGCAACAATGCTTATAAAATTCAAGAACGGAAAACCGGTCAATAAAGGGAAACAGATTGAGATCGGAGGAAATGACAAATATACTTCGGTATGCAGAAAGTGTTATAAGGAGAGATTGGAGTTAATATAAATATAGTTTTCATCCTTTTTAATACGCTCTAAAACTTGCAAATTTCTTCGTATAACTGTAAAGTTATTAAAAAATGACTACGAAAAAAATCAAACCGCTTGTTATCGGAGTTGCAGGAGGAAGCGGCTCGGGAAAAACCACAATTATAAAATCAATATTAGATCAGTTGGGTCCTCTCGATGCAGTTATATTACAACATGATTCTTATTATAGAAATAACAATCATCTTCCTCTTCTTGAAAGGGAAAGAATTAACTATGACCATCCCGATGCTCTTGAGACCGAACTTCTCGTGAAAAATGTTAAAGATCTTCTTGAATGGAAAGAAACCGAAACTCCCGTATACGATTTCACAACTCATTCGAGAAAAGATCGCGGTATTATAAAGAAGCCGGCTGATGTAATAATAGTTGACGGAATCCTGATATTTATGGAGAAAAGACTACGGGATCTGATGGATGTCAGGATTTTTGTCAATACCGACAGTGATATCCGATTCATCCGCAGACTGAAAAGAGATATAAAAGAGAGAAAGAGAACAATGGACTCTGTTATCAATCAATATCTTGAAACTGTTAAACCGATGCATATTGCATTCGTTCAACCGAGCAGAAGATATGCCGATATAATAATTCCGGAAGGTAAAAATCCGGTTTCAACTAATTTAGTAGTTTCATTGATTCGTAACCACTTGAACAAATCCGGAAACTCCGGAGGTAAAAGAAGAAGGAGATTAAAAAAAAATGGTTGAAAAATTATTTATCGGAGCACAACAATTACTTGAAGATTCATTTAAACTTGGCATTAAGGTTTTTGAAAGTGGATTTAAACCGGATTTTATAGTAGGCATCTGGCGTGGTGGAACTCCGGTCGGGATAGTCGTTCAGGAGCTATTAGACTATTTCGGAATTAAAACCGATCATATTTCAATAAGGACATCTTCATATGAGGGCATAGAAAAAAGAAAAAGAACAATAAGAGTACATGGATTTGACTATATTATTAATAATATTAACTATAATGATTCTCTTCTAATTGTTGATGATGTTTTTGATACCGGTTTAAGCATCGAAGCCATTATTGAAAAACTGAGGAATAAAGCAAGGAGAAATACTCCCAAGGATATCAGGGTCGCTACAGTATATTATAAGCCGAATAATCGTAAAGCATCTTTTTTCCCTGATTATTATATATATGAGACCGAAAAATGGCTTATTTTCCCACACGAACTTGACGGATTAACTAAAGAAGAGATTTTATCTAACAAACCTTTCGTTTCAAAAATAATTGAAGGAGTAAAATGAATAAAACCGAAATATCAAGAGAATTTATTAAGGAGATACCCAAGACAGATCTGCATTTACATCTCGACGGATCTTTGAGAATCAATACGTTGATTGAACTTGCAAAAAATAAAAATATAGACCTTCCATCTTATACTGAAGAAGGATTAAAAGAGAAAGTTTTTAAAGAACAATACTCTTCTCTCGGAGAATATCTTACCGGGTTTGCTTATACGGTTTCCGTTATGCAAGATGCGGAATCTATTGAAAGGATTGCATATGAGCTGGCAATGGATAACATTAACGAAGGCGTGAGATATATTGAAGTGAGATTCGCTCCTCAACTTCATCAGCGTAGAGATTTTAGCGTTGCAGATATACTTACCGCCGTAAATTCCGGTTTAAAAAGAGCGGCAGATGAGTTTAATTCCAAAGATCAGGTGGTCTCTTCCGGAGAACCACCATTTGATTACGGTATTATTGTATGTGCAATGAGAATGTTTGACACCGGTTTTTCAGAATATTTTGATACATTTTTAGAAATTCATAAATATTCGGACAGGAAATGGGTTTTTTCATTAGCTTCAACGGAACTCGTTAGAGCCTCCATTGAAGCACGGGACAATCACAATATCCCGATAGTCGGATTTGATCTTGCGGGAATGGAAGAAGGTTATCCGGCAGTTGACCATAAATATGCATACAACCTTGCCCACAGGCATTTTTTAAAAAAGACAGTCCATGCGGGAGAAGCTTTCGGACCGGAAAGTATTTTTCAAGCCATAACAGAACTGCATGCCGACAGAATAGGTCATGGTGTCCACCTTTTCAACGCCGATATGATAACCAGCCCGGAGATCAAAGATAAAGAGAAATATGTGAATGATCTTGCTCAATATATTGCCGATAGAAGGATCACACTTGAAGTTTGCCTGACATCAAATTTACAAACAAATCCCGATATATATGATCTAAAAGAACATTCATTCAAAAAGATGAAAGATGCACGTCTTTCCGTGACCTTCTGTACGGACAACAGAACGGTTTCTTCTACCACTGTTACCGATGAGATCGTTAAAGCCGTTAAAACATTTGATATATCCCCGAAAGAGTTAAAGGATTTTGTGATCTATGGATTTAAAAGAAGTTTTTTTCACGGATCATATTTGAAAAAGAGAAGATATGTAAGACAGATATTAAATTATTATTCAAAAATTGAGGAAAAATTCGGTTTGAAAAGCTGATTTTTTTTACGGAGAAAAAAAATCATGGATATTATAACTATTCTAAGAGGATTATTCGGAATTATGCTTCTCCTCGGAATCGCATTTATCTTTTCTAATAATAAAAAAAGAATCAGTTGGAAACTTGTAGGAGTCGGCCTTTCGATTCAACTTATATTTGCAATGTTCATCATTCACGGAGAAACTTTTAGATCATGGTTTTTTATTCTCGGTTGGCCTAAAGATATAATTAACTGGATTGGGGGAGCTATAGTTTCCATACTCGGTTTCATCGCGGAAGGCTCTAAATTTGTATTCGGAAGTCTGGCAACCGGACCGGGATCAAAGGGATCACTCGGATTCTTTTTTGCATTCCAGGTTCTTCCTACCATTATATTTTTCGCATCATTAACAGCCGTTCTGTACTATCTCGGGATACTTCAAAAGATTGTAAAGGGAATGGCTTTTATCATGTCTAAATTACTCGGAACAAGCGGAGCGGAATCACTTTCCAACACGGCAAATATATTTGTCGGACAAACCGAAGCACCAATACTTATCCGTCCCTATCTCGGGACAATGACAAACTCCGAACTATTGACGATTATGATAGGAGGTATGGCAACAGTTGCCGGAGGAGTAATGGCAAGTTATATCCAGATGCTCGGGCATGCATGGGCTGCCGCTAAGGGAATACCTGTAGATCAGTCACAGATCCAGTTTGCCATTCATCTGATTACCGCAAGTGTTATGGCTGCCCCCGCTTCAATAGTGATTGCAAAAATCCTTCATCCGGAGACAGAGAAACCGGTTACTCTCGGGAAGGTAAGATTAAAGGTTGATAAAAATGCTTCCAATGTAATAGAATCTGCTGCAAACGGTGCTGCGGATGGACTTAAACTTGCACTGAATGTCGGAGCAATGCTAATCGTTTTTATTGCATTTATATATATGTTTAACTATCTCTTTAACGGGTTTGGAAATATCCTCCATATTAACGGTTGGCTTATCTCAAAATTCGGACAACCTTTATCCATGCAGCTCATTCTCGGACTGCCTCTCAAATACCTTGCTATAGGAATCGGAGTCCCCGTTCACGACGCATTTAATTTCGGGCAACTGTTCGGAACAAAAATAGTCCTTAATGAATTCGTTGCATATGTTGATATGGTAGAGCTGATCAAACAGGGTGCAATGACAACTAAAGGAATTACAATGGCAACGTATGCACTATGCGGATTTGCCAATTTTTCCTCTATTGCAATACAACTTGGAGGACTTGCTCCTATGGCTCCGCACAGAAAAAAGGATATTGCCGCACTAGGTCTTAAATCGGTTTTAGGAGGAGGTTTGGTCACACTTTTGACGGCAACTCTTGCCGGAGTGCTGATGAGTTAATAGGAATAAAACAGATATAAGTTTAAACATAAAAGAGGAAACAATGAATAATATGGAAGAAATCGCCGGATTGATCGATCATACACTGCTTAAGCCCGATGCAACCGATAAAGATATAATAAAACTTTGCAGCGAAGCAGAGGAGTATGGTTTTGCCTCAGTTTGTATCAGCCCGACTTATGTCAATCTTGCGGCAGAAAAACTCAAAGGAACTAAAATAAAAGTCTGTACTGTAATCGGCTTTCCATCCGGTGCCCATCTCACTGTAATTAAAGTCGAAGAAACATTAAAAGCCATTTTGGACGGAGCGGAAGAGATTGATATGGTAATAAATATCGGAGCCCTTAAAAGTGGTAATGAAAATCTTGTCTACAACGACATAAAGAGTGTTTGTGCAATATGCAAAGATAAAACCGTATTATCCAAAGTTATTATAGAGACAGCACTTCTATCGGATAAAGAGAAAATCGTTGCATGTAACTTAACAAAAAAAGCAGGTGCCGATTATGTGAAAACCTCTACAGGATTCGCTTCTCACGGAGCAACAGTAGAAGATGTAACACTTATGAGTAATATCGTCAAAGAGTCAGGGATAAAAGTTAAAGCTGCTGGAGGGATCAGATCCTTCAGTGATCTGAAGGCGATGATAGATGCGGGAGCATCAAGAATCGGAGCAAGTGCCGGTATAAAAATAGTTGAAGAGGCTAAAAATTATTTAAAATAGATCTCTCCATTTGAAAAGTCCGCTCTTATCTGCAAAAAAAAGTACACGTTCAGGCGTTTTAACTCTATTTGAAACAATTTTAATTGAATTCTT
Source organism: uncultured Clostridia bacterium (assembly GCA_964633415.1). GTDB lineage: Bacteria > Acidobacteriota > Aminicenantia > UBA2199 > UBA2199 > CAZNLS01. The sequence continues at coordinate 27,141 of CAZWFY010000016.1, forward strand.
CAGCCGAAGAATAACAGCATCGATATTTTCAGATAAATTTGTGTGGACCGTCAAAATCAACCCATCCTTCTCCACAAAATCTCCCTCTTTACTGTTAAAAACAAATCCTGCAGAATGATCAATTGAATCTTCCTTGCTTCTCCTGCCGGCACCGATATCAATTGCAGCCATTCCCACTTCATAAGCATCTATTAGAGAGATATATCCCTCTTGATCTGCTCTAAGTTCAATGACATTTTTACTCTTTTCAAACATATTATAATCTTCACAAACCTTTTCATTTCCTCCCTGATATTTTATAAACTTTCTAAAGATATCAAGACCGGTTCCGGATTTTATTGCACTTTTCAAGGCATCTGCAGCATTATTAAGATCATCAAATTTCCCGGCTGCTACAAGCATAGCCGATCCTACTGCATAAGTTACTTCCATAAGATCGTCCGGTCCATTCCCCTTTAAACACTCTATCGATTCGATTATTTCAAGAGAATTTCCGACGGAATTTCCAAGAGGCTGATCCATTGCCGTGATCAGTCCCAAAGTTTTTCTGCCATTCATTTCTCCGATCCCGACCATTGTTTTGCATAGCTTTTTGGAATCATCAAGAGAAGGCAAGAAGGCTCCCCGACCGGTTTTAATATCAAGAACAATCCCATCCGATAAAAGAGCGAGTTTTTTGCTCATAATACTGCTTGAAATAAGAGGAATACTGTTAACGGTGGCTGTACTATCCCTCAAGGCATATAGTTTTTTGTCCGCAGGGACAATATCATCTGTTTGTCCGCAGATTGCCATTCCTGTTTTTTCCAGAGTTTCTTTAAACTCATCTTTAGTCAAAAAAACATTCATTCCCGGGATAGATTCTAACTTATCAAGGGTCCCACCTGTATGTCCCAAAGCTCTTCCGGATAACATCGGAACTTTAACACCACAAGCTGCAACAAGAGGAGAGACAATAAAACTAACCTTATCTCCAACTCCTCCCGTACTATGTTTGTCTATCTTTTTCCCGGAAATATTACTTAGATCGATTGTTCCACCGGAAAGAAGCATTAATTTTGTCAACCACTCCATTTCATAATGGTCAAGTCCGTTAAAATAGATCGCCATAAGTAGAGCGGATATCTGGTAATCGGGAATATCTCCCTTTGTATATCCGTTAATAACAAACTCCAACTCCTTTCTATCCAATTTTTGATTATCTCTTTTCTTTGAAATAATTTCATACATATTTAATGTTTTCATTTAATTAATACTCCCGGCTCAAATATAAAACCTATATGGAATCACCCTTTCCCTTAAGAAAAAAACGGAAAGGCATTATCTCTTTAAATGGAATCAATTTTATCTCCTCTTTCCCGTTCACAAGTATAATCTCCGTATCTTCATCGGCAAATTCGGAGATAACCTGTCTGCATGCACCACATGGAGGAAGAAAATCCTCCGTCTCTCCATTTATTAATATTTTTTCAATTCTTTTTTCGCCGGATGCAACCATATTAAAGATAGCATTTCTTTCCGCACATATAGTAAGACCGTAAGAGGAATTCTCAACATTACATCCGGAATAGATATTCCCTTTATCCGATAAAACAGCGGCTCCTACATGAAATTGCGAATAGGGTGCATAAGAATTTTTCTTTACTTTTTTTGCTGCTTCCAATAATAATTTTATCTTTTTATTCACTTTCCAATTTTAGATTAGTTGAAAAAGATTGTCAAAATTATTAATCCCTAAAATACTTAAATTGTTTTTGCCTCAAAATGAAAAAACCGGAATAAGATAGGGATAGATATAGACGAAAAGAGTTATAATAAAAATAGCTGCAATATTCAAATATATCCCCACCCTTATCATATCTCCTATCTTCACATACCCCGATCCGAACACAAGTGCATTCGGCGGAGTTGCAACAGGGAGCATAAAAGCCATTGATGCCGCAATAGCCCCGGCTACCATTAAAATTAAAGGATTATGAGAAGTTGTGAGTCCTACCGTAAAAAGAATGGGTAGCATCATATTTGTCGATGCCGTATTTGACGTAATTTCAGTCAGAAAAACCATAAAAGCAACGACCATTAACAACAAAAAGATAAATGGAAGTGATTTTAAAGATATAAGAGAGCGGGCAATATATGAAGCAGCTCCTGTTTTGTCAAGACCTGTTCCGAGAGATAACCCTCCTCCAAAGAGAAGAAGAGTTCCCCATGGAAGTTTTTTGTTTGAATTCCAATCCATTGTAAACTTCCACTCTTTTATTTTTACGGGAAACAGATAAAACAAAAATATTCCGAAAACACCAACTACCGCATCATCTATCCACGCCATATTCAAGATCCCTTTAATCCACTTTTCAAAAATCCATAGAAGAGCAATTATTACAAAGATAATCAGAGTATTCCTCTCTCCCACACTAAGTTTCCCAAGTTTTTTTAATTCGTCCCTTATCTTTTTTTTTGAGTTTTTAATATCAATTTCTTCAATTGGAAAAACTTTAATAAGAATATAAAATGTTAATGGGAGCATAACAACCGTTATTGGAAATCCTATCGCAATCCAGTTTGAAAAAGAGATCTTTACTCCAAGCAGAGTATCCGCAAAACCTGCAAGAACCACATTGGGAGGTGTTCCTATAAGTGTAGCAATCCCGCCGATCGAAGAAGCATAAGCCATTCCAAGCATTAAAACTCTGCCGAAGTTACTTTTTTTTTCACTTCCCGTTGCGGTAACGATAATACCTATGCCTATGGGAAGCATCATTGCCGTTGTTGCCGTATTTGAAATAAACATTGACAAAAATGCCGAGATAAGCATAAATGAAAAAATAACCTTATATGGTGTAAACTCGGTTTTAGACAGGAAGTAGAGTGAAATCCTTTTATGTAAATTCCATTTTTTCATAGCTTCCGCAATAGTGAAACTTGCAAGAAACAAAATTATGAGATAGTGCATAAAAGGATGAGCCGGGTTAAAAAATCCGGGAAAAGATATATGCTTCAGACTTGCGATTGACAAAACAGGAAAGAGAAGAAGCGGCAGCAGAGATGTTACGGGAATAGGAATAGCCTCACTGATCCATAAAAGAGCCATTAGAACGGCAATTGCGACAGTAGATTTGATTGCATTTGCCTGAATTTTAAAAAGATTATAAAGTGTCTCCTTTTTTTTATCCGATAGAGTTATTCCCTTAATTGATGATTTTGAAAAATCTTTTGGAACTTTAATATATATGGTTTTTGCTCTTTTTTTAATATCATTTAAATTATCAACTCCGACATCCGATAAATCTTTTATCTTCAGTTCTTCAAAAACAGAACTATCCGAATGAGATAAAATAACTTTCAATCCGGAATCTATCATATTTTCGGACGGAGGAAGTATAATTATTGTTATGAAAAGAAGAGATGACAAAATAAGTCCGATAAACTTGAAACGGCTATCTCTCATTTTTTAATATAAATTAATATTTTCCACATGTCAACAAAGAAAAAAATAAAAAAAAAGGGGAGACTTTGAAGTCACCCCTTTTTATATTTGTGAATTCTCTTTTAAGCAAGAATCCACATATAAAAAATTTACAAAACTTTATCAGATAGAATTTTCAGTTACTTTTACCTTTAATCTTGAAAGATATTCGGTTATTTTAATACTTTTCGGGCATGCTTCCATACAGTTGAATATAGTATGACATCTCCAGATCCCATTCTTATCATTAACAATATCAATCCTCTCATTTGCCGCATCATCTCTCGTATCAAAAATATAACGGTAAGCTTTCAGAAGAGCCGCAGGTCCCATATAATTTTCATTCGCCCATAAACTCGGACATGATGAAGTGCAGGCTCCGCAAAGAATACATGTAGCTGCTTCTCTTATCTGTTCGAATTCTTCCGGCGTCTGCTTGAACTCCTTATCCGGAACAGGTCTATCCAGTATCAGATACGGTTTTACCTTATTCATTTTTTCAAAGAAACTCTCCATATCCACAACAAGATCTTTGATTATAGTGAACCCCGGAAGAGGTTCGATCTTTATTTTACCTTTGAACCGATGGATCGGAGTTTCACATGCAAGAACATTCTGGCCGTTCACTTTCATTGCACATGATCCGCAAATAGCACTTCTACACGATCTTCTGTATGCTAGTTTTCCGTCTATATTCCAATGGATCTCATTTAAGACATCAAGGATAGTTGCTTCCGGATCCAGTTCCATCTCATACTCTTCCCAATGAGGCTTGCTGTCAACAGCCGGATCATATCTTAAAATTTTTATTAATCTTTTATCTTTTTCCATTTCGAAACTCCTTAATATTTTCTTTCAAGAGGCGGAAATCTATCCATAAATATAACCGCTTTTCTCGTATGGTCAAGTTTAATACCCTTATCGGTCTTCCACGCAAATGTATGTTTCATCCATTTCTTATCATCTCTCTTGGGGAAGTCGGTTCTGAAATGTGCTCCTCTTGATTCTTTTCTTGCAATTGCACCTTCTACAACGACTTCAGCGAAACTCAACAAATTACCAAGTTCAAACGCTTCGAAAAGGTCCAGGTTATATGCCTCACCTTTATCATCTATTGTAACATTCTTGTATCGTCCCTGAAGATCCTTCACTATTTTTTTCAATTTTTTCAGATCTTTCTCATTCCTGAAAACTCCGGCAAGTTTTGTCATATTTTCCTGAAGTTCGGTTCTTATGTTGACATGTCTCTCTTTCCCCTTACCTTCAGTCAGTGCGGATATTTTACCCCTTGCATTATCAAGATGATTTTCGGGAATCGGCTCATATCCGCTTTCATCAAGAAAGGCTGAAGCGGACTTACCCATTATTCTTCCGAATGTTGCTGCTTCCTGCATAGAATTAGTCCCGAGTCTGTTTGCTCCGTGAAGGGACAAACAAGATGCCTCACCGGCCGCATACAGACCTCTTACAATATTTCCCTTAGGATCATATAGAACCTCCGTATTTATATTTGCCGGAATTCCTCCCATGGAATAGTGTGCAGTAGGCTGAATAGGAACAGGAGTCTCTACCATATCCACTTTCAGATAGTTAAGAGCAATATCTCTAACCTGTGGAAGTCTTTCCATAATCTTCTCACGTCCGAGATGACGCATATCAAGATAGACATAATCTTCTCCGTTTCCGCCTCGCCCTTCGTTAATTTCGGTCTGTTCCGATCTGGAAACAAGATCCCTCGGAGCAAGTTCCATTTTATCAGGGGCATAATTCTTCATAAATCTTTCGCCCTTTCCATTTGTAAGATATCCGCCTTCTCCACGACATGCTTCGGAAAGAAGAAGTCCGTGTTTGTAAAGACCTGTCGGGTGAAACTGAACAAACTCCATATCTTCGAGAGGAAGACCGTTCTCGAGAATCATTCCGAGACTGTCTCCTGTATTCGCATGAGCATTGGATGTGATCTTAAATGCTCTCCCGTATCCTCCGGTCGCTAAAAGAACCGCTTTGGAGTGAAAAGTATGCAAACCACCGTTTCTGATGTCCCATGCAACTACACCCCTTGCAATATTATCCTTTATTAACAGGGAAAATACCTGAAATTCAGGGTAAAAATGCACATTGTTTTTTACACACTGTTCGTAAAGCGTATGAAGCAGAACGTGCCCTGTAATATCAGCGGAAAAACATGCTCTCGGAGATTGATGGCCTCCGAAAGGTCTCTGGTTTATCCTTCCGTCTTCAGTTCTTGAGAAAGGAACTCCCATATGCTCAAACTCATAAACAGTCTTTTTCGCTTCCGATACGAAAAGCTCAATAACATTTTGATCTCCAAGCCAGTCACTTCCCTTGATTGTATCAAACATATGGAGTTCTTCGGAATCTTCGGCAACATTGGCAAGTGATGCCGCAATTCCACCTTGTGCAGCTCCGGAGTGAGATCTGGTCGGGTAAACCTTTGTAACAACCGCGACCTCATGACCGTTCTTTGCCAGTTCAAGTGCCGATCTCAATCCGGCAAGTCCGGCACCGACAACAACGGCATCAATTTTATGAAATACTTTAGCTTCATCTATCTTCATTATTATCCTCCGATTAGGCTTCCGACCCTGAAAATTGTTAGCATCCCTACAAAAAGCAGAGACACACCGCCTACTACAAGAATCGAATACCACACAATTCTCCAGAATTTACTTTTCGTATAATCCTCAACTATCATCCATATTCCGTTTATCCCGTGATAAAGAGCAGTTATAAGAAAAAGAAATTGAACAAGATTGAACCAGGGAGTCTTCATCTTATCAACAATAGCCGAATATGTGATCACTCCTTCACTGATAAAGTGATATGTAATAAAATGAACCAGAAGGAGAATAAAAAGAATAACAGCTGATATCCTCTGAAAAAGCCACAAAAGTCCCCCTGTTTTAGAAGTTTCTTTAAAGTTTTTTCCCATTTCAGTCTCCCTAATGGATATGGGAAAGCAACATATAGCTTCCCAGAGCCCATAAAATAAATGCCAGTGTAATCATGATAAAAAACAGCTTTTTCTGATACAGTGACCCTTTGAAAAAATCCACAATAACTATTCTGATTCCGTTAAAAGCATGAAAAAGAATCACACCCCACAATCCAACCTCAAGATATTTAAAAAGAGGAGAGTTTAATACTTTCATTACTGCATTAAATTCATTTGCTCCCTTTGCGAGAGTATTAATAACCCATATATGGGCAGAAAGATAAAATATTAATGCAAGTCCTGCAAGCCTGTGCAAAATCCATGCCCAGGAACCTACAAACTTGTAATAATTTAGATCAAAAAATTTTGTCCTTTTATACAATGTAACCTCCTATTTTAGAATAATAATGCTTCATTCTAATACTAAAATTAAAACCCTGCAAGATTTTGATTGATTTTTTTTAACAAAAATATTAATTTATACACATATGCCAAATAAAAAGACTAATCATATGAGTACGCCCGAACTTCTTCTTTTTGACCTGAACACAAAAAATAACCGGTGGATCATAAAAGCAAGAATTCTGTTTTCTCTTTTTTTTCTTATCTTTTTTTTGTTTTGCAAAAGACTTTTTTTAAAAGAGATAATCACATTAAAAGATCTCATTTTAATTTTTACTCTTGCTCAAATAGGGAATATACTCTTTCATTTCACTTTGAGATCTTTGATGAAAAAAAGATCCGATTCTCCCCCTCTGAAAGAGCTGTTCTCTCTCTCAAGACTCCAGCTTGATTTTGATCTTATAATTATGACTATGATTATTTTTGTATCGGGAGGGATAAACAGTTATCTTGTCTATTTTTTAATTCTTTATGTTATGATTTCAGCATTTATCGTTGAAAAAAGCAAACATTTTCAAAACACTTTGATATTAATATTTTTCCTGATAATTCTGCCATTTGCCGATGTTCACGTATTTAATTCCGGTAATATCGTAAAACTTATATCAATTTTGTCTATAATAATTTTATCATTCTTCGCATCTTCCTATATCTCAAGAAATTCAAGAGAGAACCAGAGAGTGTTAGAACAATTACTTCAAAAATCAAGAGAACTATCTATTACGGATAATCTATCAGGTCTCTACAACCAAAGATACTTTTTCGAACAGCTGTCAATGCTTTTGAAAAGATCAAAAAGATATAAGAATATTTTCTCTCTCATTCTTTTTGATATTGATAATTTTAAAAATTATAATGATTCTAACGGCCACCTGAAGGGTTCCGCTGCAATAGAAAAAGTGGGGAAAATGGTTGCCTCTTCATTTCGAGACTTTGACATTTCCGCAAGATACGGAGGTGATGAATTTGTCGTGATCCTTCCGGATACTGACAAGATAGGGGCATTACTTGCTGCGGACAGATTCCGTGAACTGGTCGGAAACACGGAATTTGCAGGAATGGAGACCCAGCCTATGAAGAAAATAACACTGTCAATAGGAATTTCATCTTTTCCCGAGCACGGCGACTCGGTGGAAGAGATCATTGAAAATGCGGATGTTGCTCTTTACACATCAAAATCGGAAGGGAGAAACAGAGTTACTATATTTGAGAAAGATCAAAAAGACTCCTTTAAAAAAGAATAAAAAAACATTGACAATTTCATAATATGGATTTAAACTTTTATTGAGAGCAGGATTCAAGGGAAGAGGGATAATAACCCCACAGCCCCCGCTGCCGTGACCGTATCGGAATTAGTCCGAAAAGTCTTTAGGAATAAAACCACTGCCTATGAAGGTGGGAAGGTCTTAAAGATTGTCGGGAGTCGGAAGACCTATCTTGCTTAAAATATTATTTTTGTTTCTGCGGGAGGCAGGAAAAAGATAACTATTTTTTCACACTCTTTTTCTTCTGTTATTTCCCTTAAACCAAAAATAGTAATGTTAAATTTTAAAAGGAGAAATTATGTTTGAAAAAATCAAAAAAAGGGATGGGAGGCAGGTAAAATTTGAAATCACAAAAATCATCAAAGCTTTGAATAAAGCAGGAAAGGTTACAGGAGAATACGATTCGAATGCTGCTAAAACTCTTGCTTTGAGAGTCTTGACGGTTGCAAATCAATTTATCAGTGAAAAAATCCCAACGGTTGAGCAAATTCAGGATGTTGTGGAAGATATTCTTCTTAACTCTAATTATAAGAAAACGGCAAAGGCATATATCATTTATAGAGATCAACATTCAAAAATCAGAGAAATGATTTCCACAGCAAATGTAGATATGGTTGATCAATATTTGAGAAAACTTGATTGGAAAGTAAAGGAAAACAGCAACATGTCCTTTTCTCTTCAAGGATTAAACAACTATCTTTCGTCGGAAATCAGCAAATCATATTGGTTAAATAAAATTTATCCGAAAGAGATAAAAGAGGCTCACGAAGATGGTGATTTTCACATTCACGATCTCAATAGTATTTCCGTTTATTGTGTAGGGTGGGATTTACAAGAACTTCTTTTAGTAGGTTTCAAAGGTGTTTCCGGAAAAGTTGAAAGTACCCCTCCCAAGCACTTTAAAACAGCATTAGGTCAAATTGTAAATTTTTTCTACACATTGCAGGGCGAAGCCGCCGGTGCACAAGCCTTTTCAAACTTTGACACTCTTCTGGCTCCATTCATTCGATTTGACAATCTTTCCTATGATGAAGTAAAGCAGGCAATGCAAGAATTTATATTCAATATAAATATTCCTACAAGAGTCGGATTTCAAAGTCCGTTTACAAATATCACTATGGATCTTAAAGTATCTCCACTCCTAAAAGATACCTCTATTGTAATCGGAGGAAAATTCAAAGAAGAAACTTATTCCGAATTCCAGAGAGAAATGGATATGCTTAACCGTGCATACCTTGAAATAATGAAAAGCGGAGATGCCAAAGGTAGAGTTTTTACATTTCCGATTCCTACATATAATATAACTAAAGATTTTGATTGGGAAAATCCGGTTTTGGATATTTTATGGGAATCAACAGCTAAATACGGAATTCCCTATTTTTCCAATTTCATTAACTCCGACCTTAATCCCGAAGATGCAAGGTCTATGTGTTGCAGATTAAGACTGGATACAAGGAAATTGGAAAACAGAGGAGGAGGACTATTCGGAGCCAATCCTTTGACCGGATCAATAGGCGTTGTAACAATTAATTTACCGAGAATTGGATACTTGGCAAAAAACAAAAAAGATTTCTTAAATAGAATTGCAATACTTATGGAAATGTCAAAAAACAGCTTGGAGATAAAAAGAAAAATTCTTGAAAAATTAACATCAAATAATCTTTATCCGTATACATCCTTTTATCTGAGAAACATTAAGAAGAGATATGGGAAGTATTGGAAAAATCATTTTTCTACGATTGGAATTATCGGGATGAACGAAGGATTGGAAAATTTACTTGGAGAAAATATCGGTTCCGAAGCTGGTGTTGATTTTGCAAAAGAAACTATGGATTTTATGAGGGAAATACTTGTTGATTTTCAGAAAGAGACTGGTAACAACTATAATCTGGAAGCAACACCTGCAGAAGGAACCGCTTACAGACTGGCACTATTGGATAAAACAAAATATCCAAATATAGTTTGTGCAAACGAGAAAGATTATCAGGATAATAAAATTCCTTTTTACTCAAATTCCACTCATTTACCTGTTGATTTTTCCGATGATGTATTTAATGTTTTGGATTTGCAGGATGATTTACAAAAAAGATACACAGGCGGTACGGTTTTACATATTTTTTGCGGAGAAAAAAATATAAGCAAAGAGAGTGTAAAAAATTTAGTTAAAAAAATATGCGATACATATCATCTCCCATACTTCACAATAACACCGACCTTCAGTATCTGCCCGAATCACGGGTTAATATCCGGAGAAGTAAAAATATGCCCCGAATGTAAAGAAAAATGCGAGGTATACTCCCGAGTTGTCGGATATATCAGACCTGTCAATCAATGGAATAAAGGGAAATCAGAAGAGTTTAAAGTAAGGAAAACTTTTCATATTCAAGACAATAAGACTACACTCAATAAGCTTTTCGAAAAAAACAAGGGTGGGAAACAATGACAATTGCAGCAATTCGACCATTATCATTCATCGATTATCCGAAAAAATTGTCAGCCGTTATTTTTTTCCAAGGATGTAATTTTAAATGTTCTTACTGCCACAATTTTTGGCTGTTAAACAAGAACAATAACTTAATTCCTGTTGAGGAATTTTACGGTTTTTTAAAAAGAAGAATTGCGAAATTGGACGGAGTGGTTCTTTCGGGAGGAGAACCTACCATGTGGAATAATCTTTTTACAATAGCTAAGAAGATTAAATCTATGGGATTTTCAATAAAACTTGATACAAACGGATATAATCCTAAAATTATATCAACATTATTAGAGCGGAATCTTTTGGATTATATTGCGATGGACATTAAAGGACCACTAAAAAAATACAGTAAAATTGTAAACAAAAAAGTTAACACAAGTAGAATTAAACAAAGCATTGAAATTATTACTCAATCAAAAATCGAATATGAATTCAGAACAACTTTAATTCGCTCTCTATTGAGCAAAAATGATATTGTAGAATGCGGAAATCTCATAAACGGTGCAAAAAAGTATTGTTTACAAAAATTTAATCCCGATACGGCTCTTGATAAAAAACTCAAAAAGGAAAAACCTTATTCCTACAATGAATTTACAGATATTAAAAAAGAATTATCTCCTTTTGTAAAGCAATGTGAAATAAGATTTGAATAATAAAATAAAAATTTTATTGATTGATACAAACATATAAAGAATAATTTCAAATCATCTAAAATTGACATTATTTTCCTGATATTATAAAATCATTCAAATGTGGCTAAGCAAAAGGGATACCGCTATACTTAATACTCTAATAAAACTGTATATAACAGGCAAGAAGCCTGTCAGTTCAAAAAACATATCTGAATCTCTACCGTTGTCGGAATCATTGATCAGAAAAGAGCTCCAGAAATTAGAATCATACGGTTTTGTAGAAAAGAGTAGTGTGTCTTCCGGAAGAACTCCTTCCGACAGGGGACTGAAGCTTTATTTAAAAGAGCTTAATCCCGAATCCGATAATAGTTTGAAACATTCGGTTTACAGGCAGATTTCAGGTCAAAATTTTAACGACTTATCCAATAAAAGTGCTGATACTCTCTCTTCGGAAACAAATAATATCGGCTTTATATATTTCGATTCGATTTTTGAACTTCCGTTTAAAAAGATTAAACTTATAAAAACCGGACAGGCAAGACTCATGGTTATAATCGATTCAACAAACGGCTGGGTTTTTTCAAAAGTGCTCCAAACGGACAAGAACTATTCTGACCCCGAATTAAAAAAATGGGAATCGATATTGAATCAGGAATTTATCGGCAGATCTCTAAAGACTATTTTTAAAATTATAAGAAACAGGCTTTTCAGATATAAAGAAAAATATATGAACATATACAAAGGACTCTATTTTCTGCTCGGATCAAAGGATCTCTCGACCGCCGATCTGATTTACAAAGGTGTTCTCAATCTGATAGACTCCAATATTTTTGATCCGAAATCTCTTAAAAGAGTAGTGGAAACTCTTCAAAAGAAGGAGATGTTTGCAAGTTTTTTGAAGGATCTGCTGAATGTAAAAGATGGCAATCCTATAGTAGCTTTCGGAAAAGATTCCGGAATATCCGAATTGGAGGAGTTTATGCTCGTTATCTCAAATTTTAACATTCTCGAATCTCCACTCGGGAAACTCGGTGTAATAGGTCCTAAGTTTATGGAATATTCCGAATCCATATCCCAGGTAAAATCACTCTCTTCCTATTTTTCCACTATTTTATCCGAATCGCGAACGGAGGTCTAAATGTCTGAAAATGAAGAAAAAAACATTAAAGTAAGTTATGTTCCTGATGATGCGGGGAATCATACTGAGGATCCATCTGCAAAAAATCCTGAAAAAAAGCTCTCGAAATCAAAAATATCCTCAATAAAAAAACTCCAAAACAAAATAAAACTGCAAGAGAAAATTTTAAAGAAAACAGTTGAGGAAAGAGATGAACTTCAGGATAAATATCTGAGAAGTCTTGCAGAAGTGGATAACTATCGAAAAAGAGTAAAAAAAGAGAAAGAGGAGTTTCAAAAATATATTCTTTACGATTTTTTAAAGGAACTGCTTGAAGTTTTTGACAATCTGGAAAGGGCTTTAAAAGCAAAAAACGGTGAACATCACGAAAAATCAATCATTTCCGGCGTGGAAATGATATACAGGCAACTGATAGATCTATTGAAAAAAAACAATGTGATCGAGATAAAATCACTACATGAACCATTTGATCCCAATTTTCACCAGGCTTTATCCAAAGTTGAGAATGAAAAAGTTAATATTCCGACGGTAGTTGAAGTTTATCAGAAGGGATTTATGTATAATGACAGACTTTTAAGACCCTCGTTGACAAAAGTTGCAATTCCTAAAGAAAAGGATGTAAGTTCTGTTTCCAAAGAGGAGGTTATAACAGAAGATGGCTAAGAATCTGGGAATCGATCTCGGGACAACAAACTCATGTTTAAGCTATCTCGAAGGGCAATCTCACGAAATAATCCCCAATCCCGAAGGATCAAGAATAATACCTTCTATCATATCATTAAATAAAGATGAGAAAATGATCTTTGGGAACCTGGCAAAAAGACAATTCATAACACATTTAAATAATACGGTTTGGGGTGTAAAGAGGTTGATAGGAAGAAAATATGATTCGGAAGAGGTAAAAAAAGTCCGGGACATGGCAGGATATACAATTGTTAAGGGAGAGAACGGAGACGCACATATAGGACTTGCCGGGAAAATCTATTCTCCGGAAGAGATCACCTCCTTTTATCTCAGATATCTGAAATCAATTGCATTGGATTACCTCGGAGAGGATCTTAATGAAACAGTGATCACAGTCCCTGCTTTTTTTGACGATCTTCAGAGACAGGCTACAAAAACTGCCGGAGAGATTGCGGGACTGAAGGTCGCAAGAATAATCAACGAACCTACTGCTGCATTAATTGCCTATAGGGATAAAATAACAGAGAACGGAATGTATGCTGTTTACGATCTCGGCGGAGGAACGTTTGATATTTCGATAGTTGAAGTAAAAGACGATATTTACAAAGTTATTTCGGCATCCGGAGATACATTTCTCGGAGGAAACGACTTTGATGAGCGAATTGCAAAATGGATATTCAATGAAATAAAAGATGAGATTAAAACGGATTTATCCGAAAACAAAGAAGTTAATCAGAGGATTCTTGAAGCTGCGGAAAAAGCAAAAGTGGAACTCTCTTTCAATAGAGATGCTCTTATCTCACTTCCATACCTATACAGAACAAAAAATGACGGAATATATCATTTTAACAGGAAACTTTCTCGTGAAATCCTTGAAATGAAAACAATTGATCTCGTTGAAAAAACAGTTGATCTTGTAAAAAAATCCCTTGAGGAGATAGATGTTGACAGAAAAGATATAGAAAAAATTATTCTTGTCGGCGGTCAGAGCAGAATGCCGCTTGTTTCACAAAAACTTACGGACTTTTTTGAAAAAGAGCCGTTTATAGATCTTAATCCCGAAGAAGTGGTAGCCGTCGGGGCTGCCATTCAGGCAGAATTAATGCAAGGGAAAATAAGGGATCTTCTTCTTCTTGACGTTACATCTCTCTCCCTCGGAGTTGAGACAAAAGGTGATAAATTCACAAAATTAATTGAGAGAAATTCAACAATTCCTATTAAAAGATCGATGATCTTTACTACAATTTCCGACAACCAGCAGACAGTTAAGATCCATGTACTTCAAGGGGAAAGAGAGATTGCTTCGGAAAATAAATCACTCGGATATTTCAACCTTGTCGGAATTCCTCTGGCTCCGAAGGGAATTCCTCAGATTGAAGTGACTTTTGAAATAGATGCAAACGGAATGGTTGTAGTCTCAGCTATCGATAAACAGACAAGCTTATCACAAAGCATGAAAGTTCAACCCGCCGGAGGTCTATCTCCAGAAGAGATAAAAAAAATTATCGAAGAGGCAAAACAGTTTGCCGAGAAAGATAGAAATTTTCTGCGATTAAATGAATTGAGATCGAATTTAAAAGAGGAGTATAGTTCGGTTGCTTTTTTTGTGGATAGATATTCAGACAAAATTTCGGAAGAGGAGAGAAGTTATATTGATGAAATATTACTTCAGGTTGATGAAATAATAGATTCCGATGATATCAGAGAGTTGAGTAAACTCTATAAAAAACTCAGCGATATAAGACTAAAGATAAATATGATAATCATGGCTGAATTTGAGGATTAAAATGGGAAAAAGGGACTATTACGAAATTCTGGGAATCTCAAGAAGTGCATCTCCCGAAGAGATAAAAAAAGCATATAGAAAAGTTGCATTAAAATTTCATCCGGACAGAAATCAGGATGATCCGGAAGCGGAAGAAAAATTCAAAGAAGCATCTGAGGCCTATTCGGTGCTGGGGAATCAGGAAAAGAGAGATATTTATGACCGTTACGGTTTTGACGGGTTAAGTGCCGGAGGTAGAAGTGCTTCGGATTTTTCTTTTTTTTCAGACTCTATCTTCTCCGATTTTGAAGATATATTCGGAAGTTTTTTCGGATTTGGAGGTGGAGGTTTTTCCGGGAGAAGTAGAAGCACAAGGGCAAGAGGCGGGGCTGATATAGGTTCGGAAATTTCAATCACTCTTGAAGAATCGTATAAAGGTGTGGAAAAAGAGATAGAGATAGAAAGGGAAGTCAACTGCCCCGAATGTAACGGATCGGGAAGCGAACCCGGAACATCACCAGAAACTTGCAATCATTGCGGCGGATCAGGACAGATAAGACAGAGGCAGGGTTTCTTCTCAATAGCAACCACATGTCGATATTGCAATGGGACAGGCAAAATTATTACACACCCATGCAAAAGATGTAACGGAAATGGAAAAATTGTTGAAAGCAAAAAAATAAACCTTAAAATTCCCGCCGGAATTGAGTCCGGGAACAGCTTGAGAGTCTCAGGCGAAGGCTCGGAAGGAACAAACGGCGGAAGATCCGGAGACCTCTATATAAAAATAGACGTTAAACCCGATAAAAACTTTAGAAGAGAAGAAAATGATCTGATTCTGGATCTTTATATAACATTTTCACAAGCTGCTCTCGGATATGATAAAGAAATATCCACTTTCTGGGGAAAAGAGAAGATAAAGATCCCAAAAGAAATTCAGACAGGAACCGTCCTTAAAATAAAAGGAAAGGGATTTAAGAGTCTTTCCGGATGGGGCAAAGGGGATTTGCTTGTTGTTTTAACAATTCTAACACCTCAAAAACTGTCAAAAAGGGAAAAAGAACTTTTTCTGGAGTTAAAAAAAATAGAAGAGGAAAAAAAATATTCCTCATCTGAAAAGAGCAGATTCTTCAACTAATGAATATCAGGAGATTTTTTGCCGGTGACATCTCTATAAAAAATAGCGTTAGTGTTGTCTCGGATGAATTTTACCATCTAACACGAGTCCTCAGGAAAAAAAACGGAGACACAATCGAACTATTCGATGCGATGGGGACTTTAGCCGTTGGTGAAATTGTTAATATTGAAAAAGGGAGTGCCGTTGTAGTTATTAAAGAGAGGCACAGTTTCGAAAAGATTGAAACAAAAACAGTTATATGTCCGTCAATATTAAAGAGAAAAGCTATGGATCTGTTAGTGGAAAAACTTAGTGAAATGGGGATTGATGAGATAAGACCTGTAATATTTTCAAGAACCGATGTTAAATTCAAAGAAGCGTCTCTTAAAAGATGGAGGAAAATTTCTATTGAATCTTTAAAGGTCAACGGGAAACTATGGCCTGCTGAAATATTCCCGCCTGTAAATATTAATTCGATTATATCTTTATCTGCGAAATTCAAATCCAGAATAATATTTGACATTGAAGGAACTAAAAACGGAATTTCTCTCTCTTTCCCTGCTATTGCCGTTGTCGGTCCCCCGGGTGATTTTACCGATATGGAAAAGGAAAACTTGAAAAAAAACGGTTTTACGGATATAAACATAAATGATGCTGTAATGAAATCGGAAACTGCCGCTATTTCAGCCGCCGCCATAATGAAACTATTTAAGACAATGTTAAAAAAATGATTGAGATAAAAGGAAGTATCGGGAAATATAAAATACTGAAAAAACTCGGTAGCGGTGGATTCGGAACAGTCTATATGGCGGAAGATACAATTTTAAAGAGCATCAGAGCCTTAAAAATACCTCATCGTCTTAAAACAAAAAAGGAAAAATTGTTTGACGAATCAATTGTACAGACAAAATTATTGGATCATCAAAATATTGTAAAACTCCTAACACTTGATATTATTGACGGAACGATCGTGATGGTAATGGAATATGTTGACGGTACGGATCTTGAAAAGATCATCGATTCGGAAAACAAATTATCCGTATCAAAAGCTTTAAAATATTTCAGACAAATTCTCTCCGCTCTTGAATATGCTCACAGTAAAAAAATTCTTCACAGGGATATACGTCCTTCCAATGTGCTTGTTAGCAGTGAGGATATAATTAAAGTAACGGATTTCGGAACATCGACACTTCTTGATAAAAAAAATCATGCAACAACAAAGATAGGTTCACCCCCCTATATGGCTCCGGAGCAATTTGAAGGCAAAGCCATATATGCTTCCGACATCTATTCTTCCGGTTGTCTTTTTTATGAGATGGTAACCGGCTTTCCGCCCGTAGTTAAAGCCAATCCGGTCGAGATCTATAAGAGTGCAAAGGCAGGAGACTTTCCTTCACTTATTAAAAAGAGACCGGAGGTAAGATCCGAACTGAATGCAATTATTATGAAGACTCTCTCACCCGGAATTTCAACAAGATATTCATCGGTAAAAGAACTTTTAAATGATCTCGATAGAATGGATAATAAAAAGAGAGACAACATTGCGGATATCAAAGATATTAAGACTAGAATAGAGGCCAGAAACAGCCGAACGGATTATATCTGCTGGAATTGTAAAAAAACAATGCCGAGAAAGATGAAAAAATGCATCTATTGCGGTGCGGATCAGTAAACACAATCAGTTGATTTTTAAAAGTTTAATCATATTTGTCGCTCCTTTCATAGGTGTTTCTCCCGCAACAGCAACTAATGTATCTCCTTTTTTAATATACCTCATCTCCCTTAAAACTTTTTCCCCTCGCATAATCATCTCATCAGTATGAGAAGTGAATTCAATATATATAGGAATTATTCCCCAGTATGAGGCCATTTTAAATATAACATCCATATTTGGTGAAAAAGCATAAACCGGGCAGGGGGGACGAAACTTTGAAAGTAAAAATGCAGTATTTCCTGAAAATGAAAAAACCATTATCGAATCTGCTTTAAGATCCAGAGCCATTTCCGCAGCACCCTTGGCAATTGATTCATTATACTCATTTTTATTGCCCGCATTTTGCAAAGCATAATGATAGAGCGGTGAAAGTTCCGTTGTCCTTGCTATCTTTTCCATCGTATCAACAACTCTGACAGGATATTTCCCGACAGCAGTCTCACCGGACAGCATCACAAGATCACTTCCCTCCAAAATAGCATTTGTCACATCGGACACTTCGGCTCTTGTAGGCATTGGATTATTAACCATTGATTCCAGCATCTGGGTGGCGGTAATAACCATCTTTTTTTTTTCAGATGCCATTCTTATCAATTTTTTTTGTATGAACGGCACATCTTCGAGTGGAACCTCCACACCGAGATCTCCTCTCGCTATCATAATTCCGTCAAAAGCATCAACAATTCTCTCAAGATCTTTTAATGCAGCAGGTCTCTCTATTTTTGCGATAACCGGTAAATCAATTTTATGATCATTCATTACCTTTCTCAAAGGTTTAATGTTTTCCGGAGAATCGACAAAACTCATTGCAATAAAATCCACACCGTTCTCCAATGCAAATGAAAGATCTTTTCTATCCTTTTTTGTAAAAACATCTATACTAAGGTCTGCATCGGGAAGATTGATACCTTTGTGTGATTTTATTAATCCGGAATTCAAGACTTTTACAGTAACAAAACTCTCTTGAACGGAAACGGCTTTCAACTCAATCAAACCGTCATCAACAAGAATTTTATCTCCCTTTTTCACTATCAAGGGAAACTGTGGAAAATCGGTATAGATCTTCTTACCGCTCTTTAAAGTAACACCAATATCAATCAAGCTATTCTTTTTCACTTCAACAGGATTTGTTAAAATTCCGGTTCTGATCTTAGGACCGCTCAAGTCTGCAAGGATAGCAACGGGAATTGCAACTTCTTCAGATGCTTTCCGGATATTTTTTATGGCCTCTCTCTTATCATCATATGTACCGTGTGAAAAATTGAGTCTTGCAACATTCATTCCTTTACGTATCATCTCTTTAAGAACTTTTTTATTAATAGAAGAAGGCCCTATTGTACAGATGATCTTTGTATGAGATCTTACTGTTTTTTTACCCATTAAACACCTCTTTTAATTTCATCTTTGAATACAGAATCAATTATTCAGTAAAAAAAGGATCATGTCAATCAGCAAAAGAGTACTTAAAAAGATTATCAGGAAAGGATATAATAGACATATGGATGTAAAAAAAAGAATAGAGGAGCTCTCCCGGAAATTACTCGGCTACCAACACAGCTACTATGTTCTCACTCAGCCTGAAATATCCGATCTCGAATATGACAGACTCTATGACGAACTTCTCTCGCTTGAAAAAGCATATCCTCACTTTGCTTTAAATAATTCTCCAACAAAAAGAGTCGGATCGGATCTGGATAATAATTTTCCGGAAATTGCTCATACAATTCCCGTTCTAAGTCTTGATAAGGAGTATTTGGTTGAAGGTATTCTTAAATGGACAAAAAAACTGCAAAAAAACATCTCGAAAGAAATTGCATTTATTGTTGAGGAAAAGATGGATGGGGCATCTATTGTTCTTTATTACAAAAAGGGAAAACTCCATCGTGCCTTAACGAGGGGTAACGGTTTTGCCGGAAATGATGTTACCGAAAATATCAGAACCATAAGGAGCATTCCTCTTATTTTAAATAGTGAGATCGATATTATCGTCAGAGGTGAAATTTTCATCAGAAAAAGTGACTTTGAAAAATTCAACAAGATATTTGATAACAGATATTCAAATCCGAGAAATCTCGCAGCGGGATCTCTGAGAAATATAAGATCATCAGTAGTTGCAAAAGTTCCTTTAAAAATGTTCGCATATGAAGGACATTTGTCAGAACAATTTGACCATATTGATGTTTTATATAAATTAAAAAATTTAGGTTTTAAGATAAATGAAAGTTTCGGATTCTTTTCACAAAATACAAGGTTATTAAAGAAGGTAAAAGATCAGTTTCCGTATATATCAGCCGACACACCCGATCATATGGATGCTTATATAAGAAAAAAAACAGAAGAGAGAGAAGGTCTTGAATATGAGATAGACGGGCTTGTTATTAAAGTAAATGAGCAAAAGGCAAGAGAAAATCTCGGAATGACGGCCCATCACCCGAAATGGGCAATAGCCTTTAAGTTTGAATCCCCGCTTGGAGCAACAATACTAAAAGATATTGTAGTTCAGATAGGACGAAACGGAAGAGTAACTCCCGTCGCAATACTTTCTCCGGTTAAAATTGCCGGCTCCATAGTTTCAAGAGCCACTCTTCATAATCAAGAGTATATTGATATTCTCGAACTCGGGATCGGTGACAAAGTAACAATATCAAAGCGAGGGGATGTTATTCCGGCAGTTGAAAATGTTGTTGAAAAGAGTGAAGAGAATCCTACTGTTTTCAAACTGCCCTCCAAATGCCCGTTTTGCGGATCAAAACTTATAAAAGACGGAGCACACCATTTTTGCAAAAATAGAGACTGCCCGGAGAGAAAGAGAAGAGAATTAGTATTTTTTGTTTCAAAAGGTTGCATGGATATTGATACTCTCGGCGATAAAACCATATCCCTTCTTTTTAAAAAGGGGTATGTTAAAAATATTCCCGATATATACATGTTCGATTACAACAAACTTTTAAAAGAAGAGGGTTTTAAAGAGAAAAAGATATCAAATATTATTAAGAGTGTTGAATTAAGCAAAAAAAAGTCATTTGAACGATTATTGATATCCCTTGGATTTGAAGGATTAAGCATCTTTGCGGCAAAGGAGCTTATTAGGAACGGCTTTGACTCGTTTGACAAGATAATCAGTGCAGCTTTACAAGGCAATACGGAGACCTTTTCAAAAATAGAGGGATTCGGTGAAACCACAGCTGAACTGATAATCAAACATTTTTCAGACAAAAAAAATATAAAAATGATAGATAAGCTTAAAAAGCTCGGATTAAATACGAGAATAAAAGAAGATAAAACAGAAAAGGTCCCTCAAATATTTCAGGGACAAACATGGGTAATAACCGGAAGTTTTCAAAAATTTTCCCCCAGATCAAAAGCCGCCGAGGAGATAGAAAAAAGAGGAGGGCGAGTTTCAACTTCTATCTCAAAAAAGACATCATTTCTTCTTGCAGGAGAATATCCCGGATCAAAATTAGAAAAAGCAAAGGAGCTTAGTGTAACAATTATCAATGAAGAGAAATTTTTATTAACCCTCAATTCAAAAAAAGATGAAGGAATTTAAATTTATTTTCTTTTTTATTATTGTCATTTTATTTTTTTCATGCACTAAAACCGAAAGAAAACCTTTGACAATCGTCTGTATGGGAGACAGTCTTACAGAGAGCAGGTTTGGTAACTACACTTTACATCTTCAAAAATTTTTCATAAAAAATAAAATTAATGCTAAAGTAATTTCCCTTGGACGACCGGGAAATACTTCCGGTGAATATCTCCGCTATCTCGAAAGTAAAACTCCTATTAAAAAACTGAATCCGGATATTGTTATCTTAATGCTTGGTACAAATGATGTTAGAATCGACGGAGATAATACGCCGACAAATATCTATAAAAAAAATATGAAAAAAATAATCGGAATCATCAGAGATACTGATAATAACAATCCTGATCCGGTAAAAATATTCATTATGACCATCCCTCCGATCTTTGTAACTGATCTGAACACCTTCAGTACGGAGTCTGTAAAAAGAGTTGAAAATGAAATTGTTCCCGCAATCAGAGAGATGTCCGAGAAGGAAAAGTTGAAATTGATAGATATCAACTCGTTTTTTCGTAGAAATAAAGATCTTTTGCCCGGCATCCATCCTTCTCCCGCAGGATATTTCATGATGGCAAAATTTATATTCAATCAGCTTAAAAAAGACCTCAAATTAAATATCTGAAAAACAGCTGCTTGAATTAAAAGAGCTTTTTATATAGAATAGTCTGAAATTGATTAATCTTCTTCAGGAGAAATTTTTATGGAGCTTATCAGAGATATACTCGGCAATAGCAAAAAATATTTAGACAAAGATGTAGAAGTATCCGGATGGGTAAGAAGCATCAGAACATCTTCAAAGGGGTTTGGATTTATCGTTCTTTATGACGGATCATTCTTTAAAACTCTTCAGGTCGTTTTTGATGACAAACTGTCAAATTTCGAACAGGTTACAAAATTATCAATAGGATCTTCGATCATTGTCAAAGGAAAAATTGTTGAATCTCCGGGAGAAAAACAGGATAGTGAACTTAAAGCGGAATCTATTGAGATCATGAATGTAGCTTCTCAAGATTTTCCCATTCAGAAAAAAAGACACACTTTTGAATATCTCAGAACCATTGCTCACTTAAGACCGCGGACAAATACTTTTTCTGCCGTATTTAGAGTAAGGAGTCTTCTTGCGTTTGCTATACATAAATATTTTAATGAAAATGGTTTTGTATATATTCACACACCGATAATTACCGGAAGCGATGCGGAAGGCGCAGGAGAGATGTTTCGAGTTACGACTCTTGATCCTAAAGCCCCGCCTCTTAATGATTCAAAGGGTGTCGATTTTTCAAAAGATTTTTTCGGAAAGGAGACAAATCTTACGGTATCGGGACAACTTGCGGTTGAAAACTTCTGCTGGGCATTCAGGAATGTTTACACTTTCGGTCCGACTTTCAGAGCCGAGAACTCAAATACGCAGAGACATGCGTCGGAATTCTGGATGATAGAACCCGAGATGGCTTTTGCCGATATTAACGACAATATGAATATTGCAGAAGATATGATGAAGTTTGTTTTCAAATATGTTATGGAAAAAGCTCCGGAAGAGATGGACTTTTTTGAAAAATTTATCGAACCTGGATTAAAGGAGAAGATCAACGCAATTATAAATTCGGATTTTGAGAGAATAACTTATTCGGAAGCAATTAAGATACTTGAAGATTCGGGTGAAAAATTTGATTTTCCGGTAAAATGGGGAATCGATCTTCAGACGGAGCATGAGAGATATATTACGGAGAAAAAATTCGGAAAACCGGTCTTTGTCATAGATTATCCGAAGGAGATAAAAGCGTTTTATATGAAGCAGAATAGCGATGGAAAAACAGTTGCTGCAATGGATCTGCTTGTTCCGGGAGTCGGCGAGATAATCGGAGGAAGTCAGAGAGAGGAAAATTACGATCTGCTGAAAAAAAGGATAAATGAATTAAAACTTAATGAGAGTGATTATTGGTGGTATCTTGATCTTAGAAGGTTCGGGTCTGTCCCCCACTCCGGTTTCGGTCTCGGTTTTGAAAGGGTCATCATGTACCTGACCGGAATGAAAAATATCAGAGATGTCATCCCATTCCCCCGCACCCCGAAAAACGCCGAATTTTAAATATATTTTAAAATTATAAATATTTGATATGATTTTGTAGAGACGCAATGCATTGCGTCTCTACGTCGCGTCTCTACGTC
>CAZWFY010000017.1:0-47183 GCA_964633415.1 uncultured Clostridia bacterium
CTTGAGCCGAATTTACGATCATTGTAGGGTTGAGTTCAGCGTAAGTCCCTCTTATCCCTGATATATTAACTTTGATTGGCATTACCTTAATCCGTTTTTCTTATAGTGTAACAACTGAATAAAGTGCAAAAATAGTAATTTTCATTTTTATAAACCTAATTGATTGATAAGGAAATCAATTTTGCTATAAGCCAATTTTAAAGACAAATGATTAAAAAATCAATACGAAATCAAAAGAAAGATGCGGGAATTCTCTTTATTGCAAAATGAAAACAGGGACGGTGGCTTGATTTAGGAAAAACCAGGGACGGTTCCTTGATTTATGGATTTGTAAATATTAATGATTTTAAGTCGATTTTTAATAAGGAGAGAATTTTATTTAAATAGATTAAATCCCGGGGAGTGTATATTATGATAAATAAAAAAGTTGTATTAAAACCATTCCGGTATGGATTGATTGACATAATTGTATTCTTGGAATATTATTTAATATATGGATGGATATAAAGGAAATAAAAAAGTTGCTATTGTTTTCTCCGGTGGACCGGCTCCTTCGGCTAATGCGGTTATCTCTTCAGTCGCACTAAATTTTATTAATGCCAAGATTCCTATACTCGGGATTTATTATGGATTTGAATTTCTTGAAAAGTTTGATAAAAAGAACAGATTTTTTCTTTCTGAGAATATTCACTATGAAATACTCAGCATATCAATATCTAAAATAAGAAATCGCAGAGGAGTATATTTAAAAACGTCAAGAGCTAATCCGGGAAGATTAATAAAAGGCAGAGCCGATCTTGATAATCCTGAAAAGAATACAAATCTTATGAATATTCTGGAAGCACTTGATAGTCTTGGTGTAGGATATTTGATTACCATCGGGGGTGATGATACTCTGAAAACTGCAAATTATTTGAGTTTAATGGGACTCCCTGTAATTCATATACCAAAGACTATTGACAATGATTATTTCGGTATTCCATGGACATTCGGTTACTGGAGCAGTGTACAGACGGCTAAAGAGGCTATTTTAAATTTAAAAGCTGATTCCGAAAGTACTAATTCATATTTTATTGCCGAATTGATGGGAAGAAAAGCAGGGTGGATAACCTATGCTGCAGGTATTGCAGGTGAAGCTATTATGATGATTTCATCGGAAGATATTGAACAAGATACTATGAATATAGATGAAATTGCCATGGAAATTGTGGATACTATAATCGGTAGAGAGAAAAAAGATAAGTATTACGGAGTTATTTGTATTGCGGAAGGATTGGTATCCAAGCTTCCCGAAGATATTAGACCGAAGGATATGGATAAACATGGTAATATTTCTATGTCAAAAGCAGAAGTGGGTAGAATTATACGGGATAGGGTGGTTGAATTATATAAAGATAAAACAGGAAATGATAAAAAAATTATATATAAACAGATAGGATATGAAACAAGAAATATTCCTCCCATTAGTTTTGATGTCGTTCTCGGGAGTATGCTTGGTTTTGGAGCGTATAAAATATTTCTTAAGTCAGACTTTAACAGTATGGTATCGGTATCGGATAATTTTTCAATTATTGCAGTTCCTTTCAAAGAACTTATAGAAGAGAAAACGTTATTAACAAAATTAAGAAATGTACCCAAAGGGAGTGATTTTTTTGAGCTTAAAGAAGCACTCTCTTTTAAACTGACTAAATAAATTTTTTTATATCAATTTTAATCCATGAAGAATTATTATTGTAACGGCGATCGGTGTAATAAATTTTAGTATTATTCTCCATATGGAATATATAAGCATATTTTTATTAAAAGTATCGGAAACGATCAGTTTTTCTTTCATTTTCCATGCGACGAAAAGACTGATTAATAATCCGCCGACAGGGAGCATATAATTTGTTGAAATAAAATCAAAAATATCAAAAAATGACTGCTGTTTCCCCATAAACATTATTTTTATTTTATCAATGGCAGGAAGCAATCCGATAAGCATTATGGTTCCTCCCATTATAAGTGTTGATTTTTTTCTGCTCCATCCTTTTTCATCAATGAAATATGATACAACCACCTCAAGTAGTGAAATGGTGGATGTTAAAGCTGCAAATGTCAGCAGTAGAAAAAACGGGACGGAAATTAACGGACCTGTTTTTTCAAAAAGAACAGGGAGAGTTTCAAATATTAGTCCGGGACCTGAATCTATCTTTGTATTATATTCAAAAACAAGTGAAAAAATAGTGATTCCGGCAAGAAGTGCAATAACCGTATCCATAATTACGACTGTAAGAGCAGCTTTCTGTAGATTTATTTTTTTCCCGATATAACTGCCGTAAGTTATCATTGCACCCATTCCAAGCGATAGAGTGAAAAATGCGTGCCCCAATGCCGATAGTATAGCTTCTGAAGATAGTTTGGAAAAGTCAGGTTTGAATAGAAATTGTAAGGCTTTTGAACCTCCTCCAATAAAAAAGAGTCCGTAAATTGTCAGACCGAGAAGGATGGCTACAAGAGAGGGCATTAATATTTTTGCCCATCTTTCTATTCCTTTATGAACTCCACCGATTACAATGCCGATTGTAAGTCCCATAAATAGTACATGCCAGAGTATGGAGAGTGAAGGGCTGGTTTTAAGTGCGGTAAACTGTGATCTGATCTCTATAGCGGTTCCTGAGAAACCGGATATGGATTTGAATATATATGCCATTGCTTGACCGGCGACAACACTGTAAAATGATAGAATAATAAAACCGGAAGCAACTCCAATCCATCCTGCGAACTGCCAGGGACTTTTTTCACCGTCAAGTGATTTAAAAGCTCCGACTGGATCTTTATGAGTTTTTTGTCCGATTATTAATTCCGACAACATAATTGGAAGTCCGACTATTAAAATAAAGAAGAGGTAAACCAGAACAAAGGCTCCTCCTCCGTATACTCCGGTAATGTAAGGAAATTTCCAAATATTACCAAGACCTACTGCCGATCCGGCAGCAGCAAGAACAAAACCTAATTTTGAACCCCAATTTCCTCTTCCGGCCATTTGCACTCCTTCTATTAATTTATTTTTTTATCATAGCAATTTTTTAAAGTCAATAAATGTACTATTTGTTACTCTTAATACCTGAAACAAGAATGATAATGAAAAAAGGAGCACCAAAAAATGAAGTGATAATTCCAACAGGTATTTCAGCAGGAGAAATTATAGTTCTTGAAATTATATCTGCCAAAACAAGAAAGACACCACCGAAAAATGTTGAGGAAATAATTAATAATTTGTAATTGTTGTTAATAAATATTCTCATGATATGCGGAATTATAAGACCTACAAATCCTATGGGTCCTGTCACGGAAACTATCATTCCTGTTATCAGTGAAACGAGAATAAAAATTGAGATTCTGAATTTTTTTACATTCATTCCTCTTGAAACGGCAAATTCATCACCGCCTGATATCAAGATAAGTTCTTTCTGTAATAGAAGTATAATTACAATATAAATAATAAAAAAAGGAGTTAAAATCAGTATCTCCTTATATCCGGATACGGAAAGATTTCCCATCAACCATCTTATGGCAGAGATGCTTTGAGTCATGTCAACGAGGTATTGAATGAGAAGGATAAAAGCTGAAAAGAAAAAACTAATTGCGACTCCTGATAAAAGAATAGTATATACGGAGGAACTTCCTGTAATTCTTAATATTGCCATTATAATAAGTACGGATAATAGGCCCCCGGAAAAACCTGCAATATAAGAAAAACCGAACCCGAATATTGATCCGAACAGATTAAGTTTAATTGCAATTAAAGCACCTGCTGCTGCTCCGGAAGAGATTCCCAGGGTATAGGGAGTTGCAAGTTTGTTTTTAAAAAGATTTTGAAATATCAATCCGCTGAGTGATAATGAACCACCGGCAATAAATGATAGAATTGTCCTTGGTATTCTCAATTGAGTGAAGATGAATTTTAATGAAGGGTCTTTCGATAGAATACCGATGCTTATAAATTTCGGTCCGATGAAAGGAGCAAACAGTAAAACAGTCACTCCTGCCATGAATAAAAGCGACATGTTTAATTTATTCTGTTTCATCGGGAATAAATATGTCTCCTTTTGAATGTGTTATGCTTTTAAAATTTATAGAGAAAGTTTTAAATAATAGTGATGAAATATTCTCCGTATCACCAGCGGTAACAATTTTTCCGTTTTTAATAGCTACGATTTTTGTCTTTATTCTAAAAAAAGGAGAAATATTATGAGTAACTATTATTACTGTTTTTCCTTCGCTTTTTAACTCTCCTAAAACCTTTATTATATTCAAACTCTCTTTAGGATCAAGTGAAGAGAGCGGTTCATCGAACATAAATGTTTTTACATCCTGAACATAAGCAGAGGCAATTAAAACTCTTTTGCGTTCTCCTCCACTCAATGTGTTTATATCTCTTTCGAGAAGATTTGAAAGCATAAATTTATCAGAGACTCTGTTTAGAATAACAGTGTCTTTTCTATTATAAGCATGAAAAAGTGTTTTATAGGGGAAACGCCCGGATATTAAAATATCTCTGACCGATAAGGGAAGCGGAAAATCTTCTCTTTGAGGTTGATATGAAATTAATCTGGCAAG
This sequence comes from uncultured Clostridia bacterium, assembly GCA_964633415.1. Classification (GTDB taxonomy): domain Bacteria; phylum Acidobacteriota; class Aminicenantia; order UBA2199; family UBA2199; genus CAZNLS01. The sequence goes on from CAZWFY010000017.1 coordinate 4,603, forward strand.
TTCTTTTCTTTTTAACTTTTTTGTATTAAAACCGTCAATGAGAATAGTGCCTTGATAATCATATATTCCGGTGATTGATTTTAAAAGTGTTGTCTTTCCGGCTCCGTTTGGTCCGAGTATTAATAAGAAATCACCATCATTTATTTTGAAACTGATATCCGATAATATTGTTTTTCCAAGAGAAACATTAACATTTTTAACTTCAAGCATAATTAATCTGCCCTGTTTATAGATGAATTTTTTTCTTTGGAATAGTGACAGTAAGAAGAGATATTGCAAATGGAACAGGAAGGATTTCTGGGCTTGCATATTGTTTGTCCGAACCCGACTAAGATCTGATTAAGACTGCTCCATGAAGATTCGGGAAAAAGATGTTTTAACTCGGATTCAACTTTATCCGGTGTTTCGGAGTGAGCCCAACCTAATCTTTTTGAAATCCTGAAAACGTGAATATCAACTGCGATGGATTGAATATTAAAGGCTAAAGCAAGGACAAGATTTGCAGTTTTTCTCCCAATTCCCGGAAGAGATGTCAACTCTTCAAAAGATTTTGGGATCTCTCCACCGTTTTTTAATACAATCTCTGAAATTTTTAAAATATTTATTGATTTTTGTTTGAAAAATCCAACAGGATAGATCAATTCTTTTATTCTGTTTATATCCAATTTTACAATTTTCTCAGGAGAGTCCGCTATATTGAAAAGCCTTTTTGAGGCTTCCATTGTCACCTGATCTTTTGTTCTTGCACTTAACATAACCGAGATCAGTATTCTGAACGGGGAAGTTCTGATGCTTTTTTCAAAACTTTTAACGGGGGGATTTAACGGATTAACCTGTTTAGAGATAATTTCCAGTATTTTTACCGGGGATAAAGGCTTATCCATTGAGTTAATTTACTAACTTATCGTTAATGTATATTTCATTTTCAATATTTACCGTTCCTTTTAAAGTTGCCGAGACACCGCAATATCTGTCCTCTGATAACGAGACGGCTTTCTTAACCTTTTCATAAGGTATATCTTCTCCGGTTAGTTTATAAATAACTTTAATGTCCGTATACCTTTTAGGATGTTCATCGGTTAATTTAGCATCTGTAAGAACTTCAAAAGTATCAACATTGACTCTCATTTTTTTTAATATGGAAATAACATCCATTCCGGTGCAACCGGCAAGAGAAATAAGTGTTAAACCTTTTGGTGCAGGACCGAGATTTCTTCCACCTACACTCTCTTCCGCGTCTATAATGAAATTAAATCCGTTTAAATCGGCTTCAAATGTAAGACCTTCCTGCCAGACAACTTTTCCTTTCATATTTTCCTCCAAAATTGTATTCTAAAATCCCAATATCATTAATATTATTCCGGTTGTAAGACCGAACAACAGATTAAACATTTTTATTTTGATTGTATCCGTAACTGAAAAGCTTAAAAGAGGGAGAGATCCGTGTCCGTCCTGAACAATTGAGTTGGTCAATAAGACTGAAAACGGGATCATTCCCTGAGAGAATAGAGTGACAAAAAGCAGATTGGGTCCGGAAACCGGTAATATTCCTACAAATGCACCCAATAAAAGAAGAATTGATTTGTTATGTGTTAAGATCTTTTGCATATTAAAAACAGTATCAAGTGAGGATATGAATAGAATTGAAACAAAAAGCCACATAAGAAGTGAAATAAAGTGCTTCTTAATAATATGATTTATTATGTGTTCTTTTACAAAATGGTTTAGGTCAGGTCTGTTCTCCTTTTCTTCTTCTTTATGAATTATAGTACATTTTGTACATAGAGAGATTTTGAAAATTTTTTTATAAAGAAGAGCAAGATATCCACCTATAATACCCAGGATAAAAAGAGTTGAAAAGAGCAGTATCAATGTTGATACGGTTATTTTTGATCCTTGAGTGAATGCCATTCCAATGATTGCAAATGCTTCATCTCCCGAAGTAGCTATAAGAACACTATTTATAGCACCGAATCCTATAATACCGGACATATAGAGAGAATCGACTGCAAATGTACCGATACATCCGGGTATTATTCCGAAGAGTGATGAAAAAGAGATTTTTATAAATCTGTTTTTTGAAAAAAAATTTTTTAACCTTTTATTATATTTTATTTCGATATATTCGAGGGCAATCATTAAGACAAGGATAATGGATCCGATTTTTAAAGTTTCAAACAATGATTTAAAAATTAGATCTTTAAGCATATTAGAGATTATAATAATTTTTATCATTAAGTCAATAAAATCATATTGACAAAAAAGAATGTATAGTTTAAACTACAAAATATTTAATTAACTAACTTTTGGAATAAACATTGAAATTATCTGAACTTAAAATAGGTGATAAAGGAGAAATTCGCAGAGTAAATGCGAAGGGAGATATCCGTAGAAGAATCCTTGATATGGGGTTGGTTGACGGAGTAAGGTTTAAAGTTATAAGAGTAGCTCCTCTTGGTGATCCGATAGAAATTAAAGTAAGAGGATTTTTTATCTCGTTAAGGATGGAGGAGGCAGGGGAGATAGAAGTATTTTTAAAGGGTCATATCGGAGATAGAAAACCTATGAGAAAAGTCGGTCCTCTGTTTTCGCCATATTCATTTCAAAAAAAGAGAATAAGACAAGATCGTTTTTCCGATAATCTCATCACAGTTGCACTTATGGGAAATCCGAATTCGGGGAAAACTTCGATTTTTAACAGTATTGTAGGATCACACCAGAGAGTCGGGAATTTTCCAGGCGTTACTGTTGAAAAGTATGAGGGAATAATTAAGTATGGAAAATATAATATAAAGTTTATAGATCTTCCGGGGACTTATTCGCTAATGGCTTATTCTCCGGAAGAGGTTATTGCCAGAAATTATATTATTGAGAAAAAACCGGATGTGGTTGTTAATGTTATCGACGGCACAAATCTTGAAAGGAATCTCTATTTAACGACTCAACTGATGGAACTTGAAACAGATCTTCTGGTTGCACTCAATATGAATGATGAAGTAAATAAAAAAGGAATGAAGATAGATTTCAAACAACTCCAGAAGCTTCTCGGTTCACATGTTATTCCCACATCTGCAATATCCGGAGAAGGAATAAAATCTCTTATGAGTCATATTGTAAGAGTGTATGAAGGTAAGATCTCAATAAAAAAAAATAAGCTGACATATAGTTCGAAAATTGAATTGATCATTGAAAATATTGCTCGTTTAATTGACAGTGATATTGAATTGACGGAGTTTTATAACCCGAGATGGATGGCAATTAAATTATTGGAAAATGATAGGATAGTTTTAAAAATTTTAAAAAAAAGACCTATATGGATAAGAGTTGAAAAAGAGTTGAAAGATGCAATATCTATCTGCAAAACGTTGTATAAATCGGATTCCGAGTTGTGTATAACCGAAGACAGACATTCGTTTATAAAAGGTGCTATACAAGAAACGGTTACAAATTCAGGAGAGGAGAAAAGGACAATCACAGATAAGATCGATTCCATTCTCCTAAATAGAATTTTAGGCATTCCGATCTTTATTCTAATTATGTGGAGTATTTTTCAATTCACCTTTACTCTCGGTCAGCCTATTATGGAGTTGATCGATAAAATATTCAAAATTTCGGAAGTGTTTCTCGGATCTTTTTTAGCGGATGGTGTATTTAAATCTCTTTTGATTGACGGAATAATTGCCGGAGTCGGCGGAGTGCTTGTTTTCCTTCCGAATATCTTTTTACTTTTTCTTTCTATTGCACTACTTGAGGGAACAGGTTATATGTCGAGAGCAGCTTTTGTTATTGACAAAGTAATGCATATGGTAGGACTTCATGGTAAATCATTTATTCCGATGATTACAGGTTTCGGTTGTTCCGTTCCGGCTTTTATGGCAACCCGGACATTAAAAAACAGATCGGATAAGATCGTTACAATGATGATCATCCCGTTTATGAGTTGCAGTGCAAAACTTCCTGTATATATTTTGCTTATCGGTGCTTTTTTCCCGACAAAAATGGCTGGTAATATTCTGTTTGGAATCTATATCTTCGGAGTATTTATTGCGATTTTATCTGCAAAGATATTGAAAAAAGCGTTTTTCAAAGGGGAATCCGAACCGTTCGTTATGGAACTTCCTCCTTACAGGATGCCGACTGTAAAATCACTTTTATATCAATCTAATCATAAAGTCAAGATGTATATAAAGAAAGCCGGAACTGTGATACTTCTGGCATCGATACTTATTTGGGGAGCAAGTAATTTTCCTAAGAGTGAAAAAATTGACAATGATTTTGATTTAAAAATAAATAATATTAAATTGAGAACTGATATATCAAACTTACACGTATCGGAACAGATAAAAAGAATGGAGATGAATCGGAATTCGGAGCAATTAAAATATTCAATTGCAGGAAGATTGGGACGATTTATTGAACCGGTTATCAGACCGCTTGGATTTGATTGGAGAATAGGAGTTTCATTAGTTGCGGGTTTAGCTGCAAAAGAAGTTGTTGTTTCAACTCTGGGAACAATTTTCTCGCTTGGGGAAGCCGATGAAACAAAGAAGCTGTCCGAAAGATTAAGTGCCGATGGGAAAATAAATAAAAGCATTGCACTTGCACTAATGATCTTTGTGCTTTTGTATGTTCCGTGTATTGCGGCGACCACTGTTTTTTTTAAAGAAAGCGGCTCTTGGAAGTGGACTCAATTCTATATCTTTTATACAATTTTTGTAGCATGGGTTGTATCATTTATTATTTACAGATTATCTTTTTTGATCTTCAAATAGCCTGATTTAGAGATACTGAAGCTTAATAAAACTTAACCCGAAGACACTTATGAATTGGAATTTATATTTTTTTGCCAGTAAAGACAGTAAGTTTTGTATCCGATTTTTATCTCTTTTACAGGCTCGAATATACGGTCCCTTCTGCATCCCTTTGTTTCGGAATTAAAATATATACATTCAAAACAGAATGTATTGAAATCCGGATCCTTACCAACTATATTTCTTATCTCTTTCTCTTTGATCCTTTCAAATATTTTACTGTCCGATTTGATTTTTTTTAATTTTTTTTCTTTTAAGGAACCTTTGAAAGCAAAGATTAAAAGTGCAGAGGAAAACAGGATTAACGTTATTTTTAATATCCAAAGATTAAAGATCCCAGGACTTTGAAAAGAATAAGATAAAAGATCAATTATACTTAATGTGATCATTACTATTATTAACAGCTTGACCCACATTCTTTTATCATTAATAAGATATTTTAAAAAATAATTCATATTTGATTTTAAACTTTACAATTATAATAAAATAATGTTTTTTCTATTTTATTTCTTTTTTTTTGTGAAAAAATCTTCCATCTTTTTTATATAATCTTCAGATGCTTTTAATGGATTAAGAGATAACTGTTCTGCAAATTTTTTTACAAAAGTTCTGACATACATTCTGGGGGGAAGTAGATTATATCTCTCTTCTTCAATATTCATAAGATGTTTAATAGGAACTCCGCTTAAAAAAGCAATCTCTTCAAGATCAAGTCCCAGAACATTTCTTGTTAATTTTAACGAATCACCGCCAATTGTTTCAAACTCAGGAATATTGCTTTTTGCAAACTTTTCTCTTTTTTCAATAATTTTTTGATCTTTTTTTTCAATATAATATTTTTCAAGAATATGATATGCTTCGTCAATATCCTTAATAATTTGTTTTTGTCTTTTGTTGGAAAGATTCTCAATAAGAGGTGAAAGACCGATATTTTTACTTGAATATAAGTTTCTCAAATGTATATATGAGTTTTTCATTTCAAGAAATGAAGCATTATTATTTATCTCAAGGATAAAGAAACATCTGTCGAGTTCAATATTATTCATTTTTAAGCTTCTCTATTTTCAATTGATTACCATCAATTATATTGTTGACAATTCTTTTAATATCTTTTTTAGTTTTAAGAGAGATGTTTATATCATGAGATAGTTGAGCCATGCTTAAATTTCTCCAAAAGTGGTCGTCATATTCGATATATCCGGAATAGAGTGCATTAATGCCAATTAACTTGATACAGATACTTCTTAGAGAAAAGCCTTCTTTAATTTCACTTGAATCTCTAACTTTGTTAAGAATAATGTTTATTGTAAATTTTGAAAGTTCATCAAAAGTGACTTCGCCGATTTCACCTGTATTAGCTTTGATAAATTGGATTAGGTCTAATATTGTAGAGATATTATGCACTTTCCGGTTTTCCCAAATTTCCTTTGCATAATTTTTCAGTCCGTAAATCCCGAGAAGAAAATTAAGTTTTCTAAAAAAAGTACTTTTTATAAACTGGAAAAGATTTTCAACGGAAGTGATCTCCATAACCGTTACAACAACCATTTTATCGGCAAGCAGAAAAAAATCTACAATGTTTTTATTAAATCCGCCTCCGAGATCAAGAAGAATGTAATCTGCATCTAATTTTTTTATTTCACGAAAAAGGTTTAGTTTTTTACTATATCTGATCTCATCAAAAATAGTAGTATTGATATCTCCGGGAATTATCTCAAGGTTTTTTATTTTTGTTTTTACTATTATTTCATCTAAGGAAGTTTCATCCTGATAAAAATCCCTTATAGTTTTTTTCTTTGCGGTAATACCAAAAAAAGAGTGTAGATTTGCTCCTCCGAAATCGGTATCAATAACAATAACTTTTTTTTTAATTGATGCAAGATATGAAGCAATCTGACTTATCACAAAAGTTTTTCCCGCACCCCCTTTACCTCCACCGACTGCCCATATTTCGCTTCTTCTCTTTGTCATTTTAATATTTTTTTAAATTATTTATAAACAAATTAATAATACAATAAAAAAAAATTTTTGCAAATTAAATTTTCAATGGTTTTTGCAGTAGAAGTGTCCGTATGCTATAATTTTTTTATGATTGATCTTAATTTTTTACGAGATAATTTAGAATTTGTAGTAGAGAGATCTTTTAATAAAAATGTTAAAATTGATCTTGATCTGATAAGAAATACAGATAAAAAGCGAAGAAAACTGATAACTTCATTGGAAGGTTTAAGATCTGAAAAGAAGCAAATTGCAAAAAAAATAGGTTTCTTGAAAAGGGAAGATGGAGATACTAAAGATCTTGAGTCGTCATCTAAGTTACTATCTGAAGAAATTTTGAAAATTGAAACAGAGTTGAAAAGTACGGAAGAAGAGTTCATGACTCTTATATTGAATATTCCCAATATACATAATGATTCTGTCCCTATTGGAAAAGATGAGAAGGACAATGAAATATTAAGAGAATGGGGTGAGAAGCCGGAATTTGATTTTCCCGTAAAACCCCATTGGGAATTGGGTGAGATAAACAATTTTTTAGATTTGCCTCGGGCTGCAAAGATTACAGGTGCCAGGTTTTCATTGATGACGGGATCATTGGCAAAGCTTGAGAGGGTTTTGATAAATTTTATGTTGGAAACACATACGAGAGAAGGCGGATATACCGAGGTAGTTCCTCCCTTTATTGCAAACGAGACAAGTCTTGTAAGTACGGGAAATCTCCCGAAGTTTAAAGATGATCTGTTTAAGCTTGAGGGATATGATTATTATCTGATCCCTACTGCGGAAGTTCCTTTAACAAATATTCATAGAGACGAGACACTGAAGGAATCGGAATTACCTAAAAAATATGTTGCATATACTCCGTGTTTCAGAAGTGAAGCAGGGTCACATGGAAGAGATGTTAGAGGGATAATCAGACAGCATCAGTTTAATAAGATAGAGCTTATGAAATTTTCCAATCCGGATGATTCTTATAGTGAACTTGAAAAATTAACTGCTGATGCTGAAAAAATATTAAAAAAACTGGGACTTCACTATAGAGTTGTTCTTTTGTGCACCGGAGATCTGTCTTTCTCTTCGGCAAAAACATATGATATTGAGGTTTGGATGCCGTCGAGAGGAAAATTTGTTGAGATATCTTCCTGCTCTAATTTTGAAGATTTCCAGGCAAGAAGAGGTAAAATAAAGTTTTTTTCACGGGAGGGGAAACGTAGATTTTTACATACATTGAACGGTTCGGGGCTGGCTGTGGGAAGGACGGTAGCGGCAATTATGGAAAATTATCAAACGGAAGACGGAAGGATAAAAGTTCCGGAAATTTTAAAAGAATATTTTGACAGAGATTATCTTTAATGCCGTTTTATAATTGTAAATATATTACTGATGATGGAAGTGTAATAAAAAAGGTAGTTTTTGCAGACAGTAAAAGTGAGTTAACAAAGTCAAATGCTAATTCAAATGAAAAGTTAATATCAATCAGGAGAAATCTCTTCAAAGGTATTACCTATATTGATCTATTTAAGAAGAAAATAAAATATACGGAATTCCTTCTTTTTAATCAAAAATTGATAACTCTTTTAAAATCGGGAGTGCCGTTCATAAGAGCTATGGAAATAATTTTGAGCAATACCGATAAAGGTAATTTCAAGGAAATACTTAAAAAAGTATATCATAATATAAAAAACGGTGTTCAGATATCCGATGCTTTTATATCTAATCAATTACCGTTTATAAATATATACAGAGCAACACTTCTTGCCGGAGAAAAGAGTGGAAATCTTGAAGTTCTATTAGAAAAATTCAATGTATATTTAGAAAAAATCTCTAATCTAAAAAAAAAGGTTTTCAGCAGTTTGGCTTACCCGGTAATTTTATTGGTTTTTATGTTTTTAATGTTGTTTCTTATTCTTGTTTTTGCAATACCGAAATTTGAAGAGTTTTACAGTGGATTTAATGCCGATTTACCTAAAATGACAGGTATTCTAATCGGATTTTCCGTATGGTTGAAGAATAATATTTTAATAATAATTTTATTTTTTTTATTGATATATTTTTTCCTTAAAATATTGGAAAAAAGATTTGGTTTTATTATTTTTGATAAGATGATAACTAAAATTCCATACATCGGAAAAATAGTTGAAGAGAATAGTCTATCAGTTTTTTCAAGAACACTTGCAATATTGATATCGGGAGGGATTCCTGTCCCCGAATCAACGGAAATAGCTATAAATACATTTTCAAATAGGTATATGTTTAAAAATATAGAGAGTATTCCTGATAAAATCAGAGAGGGGATGCTTTTGTCACAAACTCTTGAAAATGTAAAATTTGTTCCCGGAATAATGGTTGAGATCATAAGAGTAGGCGAGACATCGGGAAGTTTGGTGGAAGTTTTGGAAAAGAATGGGGATTATTATGAAAATACTATAAATACTAAGATAAATTCGCTTATCTCTTTAATTGAACCAATAATGATTATGATACTTGGATTAGTAATAGCTTTTATGTTAATATCTATATACCTACCGATATTTAACCTTGTAAATGTTGTTGATAATGTAGGGAAATTCGGGGGTTAAACGGTTGATATTATGAAAAATGATCTGATTCCGAAAAGGATAAAAATTGATTATGAACTATTAAAAAAATTTCCCCCGGAATTTCTTGTTAAGAATTTAATCTTTCCGTTAAAAGAATCAAGTAATGGAATGGAAGTTCTTATGCCGGATGTTAATGATTTTGATAAAATAACAATAATAGAGAACTATGTAGGAAAAAAAATATTCCCAAAGTCTGCTGAAAGATCTTATATAGAGAAACTTCTTAAGAAAAGTGATGTTGTAACTAAAGTTCTTACCGATAAATCAGAATCCTTTTTTTTAAAGAAAGAGACAGAGAAGGATGTCAGAGATTCTCTCTCTTTTGACTCTTTGACCGAAGAAGATGATTCCGTAATCAAATTACTTAATAATATTATATTTACTGCAATAAATAAAAAATCATCCGATATTCATATTGAAGCACGAACCGATTCAATAAATATTAAGTTTAGAATAGATGGGATTTTGAATCAAGTAATGGAACCGCTTGACAAGGTTTTTCATCTTCCGCTTTTAACAAGGTTAAAGGTTATATCCGAATTAAATATTGCCGAGAGAAGAATTCCACAGGATGGGAGATTCAGATTGGCAATAAATGATAAAACCATAGATTTTAGAGTTTCCATAATGCCGGGAATCGAGGGCGAAAATGCTGTAATCCGGATACTGGACAGGGAGATGATAACTGAGAATATTAAGGAATTGAAGATCAAAGAGTTGGGATTTTCAAATTATTTGATTGATAAAATAAAATTTTATATCAATCAGCCCTATGGAATGTTTCTTGTAACCGGACCTACCGGCAGTGGAAAAACTACAACTTTATATGCAGCACTTAATGAGATAAAAAAATCTGAAGAAAAGATAATAACAATTGAAGATCCTGTTGAATATCAGATAAATGATATTACTCAGATTCCGGTTAATGAGAAGAAAGGATTGACTTTTGCAAAGGGTTTGAGATCAATTTTAAGGCACGATCCCGATAAGATTATGGTCGGAGAGATCAGAGATCCTGAAACTGCTCAGATTGCGATTCAATCGGCACTTACCGGTCATCTTGTATTTACTACAGTTCATGCGAATAATGTTTTTGATGTTTTAGGTAGATTTATACATATGGGAATTGATACTTATAGTTTTATTTCCGCATTAAATTGTATAGTTGCACAAAGGTTAGTCAGAAAATTGTGTCCGGAATGCAAAAAAAAATATAAAATGAGTAAAGATGAACTCAAGGAAAGCAGAATATCTACTAATGATATTAATACTTTTGTTTACAAACCCGTAGGTTGTCCCGAATGTTCTAATATTGGTTATAAAGGAAGAACCGTAATCGGGGAGGTTCTTGAATTGACTGATGAAATCAAGGAGATGCTTCTTGTAAAAAAACCGTTATCTGAAATAAAAAAGGTTGCAACTGAACAGGGAATGATTCCTATTAGAAAGAACGGAATAGAAAAACTAAAGAAGGGAATTACATCTGTAGATGAACTTAACAGGGTGACTATAAAAGAATGGGTTTAGAAAAATATTTTATCAGTTATAAAAGACCTGATGAATTTGTTTTTATTGGAAGTAATAATCTTTCAATTTGCAGATATATCGGTAAAAAATGGAATTTGATCTATAATGATAAAGCTTTTTCCATTAATGATATCGGAGAAAATTTTGTTGAAATCATAAGAAGTAAAGTAAAGGGAGATGAGGTAGGAGTAGTAGTCGGTTCATCCGAATTCATTTATAATCTCCTGTTATTTGAAAAAATTCCATTTAAAAAAAAAGTCAGAGAAGATTTGATTAATTGGAAAATACAAAAACTTTTCCCAGACATTATAGGGAATTATCATCATGAATATTTCAAATTGTCAGCAGGATCAATACTTTCCATACTTATAAGTAATGACATTAAAAAGACAATTGAAATAAAATTTAGAGAAACCGAGAAAAAGAGCATATACTTCGGATGTTCAACATTTGAAATTATTAATAATCTTAAATACAGTAAAATTTCGCCGGATTTTTTTATTGAGGATAATACGGATCAGTATACAATGGTATTTCTCGATAAACATATTCCATATTATATAAGAAAGATTCGTTTTACGGATCAAAAGGAGGGTCAAGAGGGAGTTACAAAGACAATTGAATTTGTTGAAAATAATTATAAGAAGAGTATAAGATCATACTCTGTTTTACTTCCTCCGGGATTAGTCGGAAATGGTAATTTTATTGAAAAAATTCACGGTATTGATAAATTGAATGTAAATTCACTCGAAAATTTTTTTCCGAAATAGAGAATGAAAAGAATTAACTATAATATTTCAGAGCAAAAGAAAATTGATATTTCAAAAACAGTTATCCCTATGATCTCTATGACTATAATCAGCATATTGTTGCTTATATTCGGGATTGAAAATATCAATTCTACAAATAACAGATTATCGGATAAGATAGCTAAAAGAAATTTTTACAGGAATGAATCTCAAAAGATCAAAAAGAGGATGAGAGAGATTGATGAAAAAATCAAACAAATCCGTTCGAAGTGGGATCCTAAGGTGAAATTCGTAAATGCTTCAATTAAAATAAGATCTCGTTCAAATCCGATAAAAATATTGAATTTTATAGAGGAGATATTGCCAAAGTCAGTATATATTTCGGAAATTTCAATAACGGATTCTGCTTCAGGTTACATTAATATGTCTGTTATTTCAGGATCAACCGGACAACTCTATGGGTTTTATAGGGATCTGGTTTCTTATGATCTTATTATTTTGAATGAAAATGAATCTGACAATCTCTATAAGGCCAGATTGAGAATAAAATATAAAAATGAACAAAATTAATTATATTTTAGCTGTTTTTCTGATATTTTTCATTCTATCATTATGCATATTCATTTTCTCTCTGATATATACACCTTTAAAACAAAATTCATTAAAAAATATTGATCTGAATTTGAAAAATTATCAAGAGTTGCTGAAAAAAAACAGAATTAAAGAAAAAAAACTGAAAGAGTGGAATACTGTAGAATCGTCTTATCAAGAGGGGAAGAAAAAATATTTTATGAAATTTTCCGAATTTTCAAAATTTAGAAATGATTTAAATGATTTTTTTGTGAAGCTGCGATTAAATGAGAGGGGTTTGAAAGTAGGTTACAGGAAGATTTCAGGTGGAGAGTTTATAAGAGCATCAATTATTTTTAAAATTTCAGGAAATTATAAAAATATTAAAAGATTGATTTTTGAAGTATTAAAGATCGATAAACTTGTATTTATAAAAAAAGCAACTCTTTCAAAACAAAATGATGACTTGATATCCGGAAATTTTATCTTGGAGGTTATCCTTGTTCAATAAATTTAATTTGAAAATAATAGTTTTATATCTATTGCTGAGTTTATCATCTGTTGCTATTTTAAATGCAGATATTTTTAAATTTAAAAAAATAGTTGATACTCAAAACTCTTTTTTTTTTAAAAGAGATATTTTTACAATAAAAGAAAGAGTGGAACATATTCGTATAAACCCTGTCAGAATAATTAAAGAAGATAATATCCCTGTTAAAAAGAAAAAAACAGACATAGAAAGTGAATTGAAAAGTTCTATAAGATATGAAGGAAGTCTGAAACGAAACGGAAGAATGCTTGCATTGATAAATGTCGAAGGAGAATTCTATATTGTTGAAAAAGGAGATGTAGTTTTAAAAAAAATCAAAATAATAGATATAGTAAAAGATAAAATAATAGTTTCAACTGATTCGGAAAAGGTAGATATTTTAAAAAAGGGAGAAACCGATGAATAAAAATAGAGATATTTATCTGTTTAAAATTTTCGTTTTAATAATTCTCATTATTTTTTCGATAGGATGCAGTGTTAACTCTTTATATAGGCGTAAAGGAATTGAATTATTGAATAGTGGAGAGTATGATAAAGCAGTAGTGTATTATTCAGATCTCATTGTGAAGAAGCCGAAGAATTCAAATTTAAAGGCACTTCTTTTAAGAGCAAAAACAAAAAGCTTTTACTACCATATTTCTCTTGCGAGACAATTAGTGAAAAGTAAATTGTATGAGAAAGCCTTTAAACATTATAGAGTGGCTCTTGCTTTATTTCCGAAAAGCAGTGGTGTAAAGAGGGAATTTTATTCATATAAAAATAGAAATAGAAGAATTGCCAAACCTGTGTTTAAATCCGAAATTCAATCTCCTGTTATGTTGAATATTGATAATCAAAAGATAGATGGTTTAAGTGTTAAAAATACGTCGATAAAAAAGATATTTAATATCGTAGGTAAATCATATGGAGTAAATTTCATATTTGATAAAGATTTCAGGGATTTCCCATATACTTTTGAAGTAGAAAATATCGGGTTTTTTGAAATTTTAAAACAATTGTGCCTTGTTACAAATTCAAAAAGTAGAATTGTAGATCAGTCATCCGTATTGATTTATCCCAATACTTCTTTTAAAAAGAGAAATTTCGATTTACTTGGTGTAAAAGTGTTTTTTTTATCGAATATATCGGGAGAAGATGCAAAAAAACTTATAATCCCAATGTTCAGGGATGAACGTATTATGATTCAAGAGGATGTAAATCTAAATTCGGTAATAGTGAAAGGGAGTGAAAGTACTTTAAGAAAAATAGAAAGGTTTTTATCAAAAATTGATATTCCGAAAAGTGAAGTTGAGTTTGATGTAGAGATACTTGAGATCAACAGAACAGTACTAAACAGAATAGGGACTGAATTCGGTAAAACATTTTCTACAATGAAAATCGGTCAAACAGAGGAAGATGGAACGATAAATTCAACTTTTAATGTAAATAATCTTAAAAACTCAAATTTCTTTTTAACTCTTCCGACTGTTGCTTTAAATATACTTGGAACAGATGATAATAGTAAAATAATTGCTAAACCGAATTTACGCGGAGTAAACGGAGAAGAAATTAAATTTATGGTTGGAGATGAGCTACCGATCCCTCAGACTACTTTTCAATCAATTGCTGCCGGAGGAATAGAGAGTAGTCCTGTCACTTCATACCAGTATAAGAATGTCGGAGTTGAGATTAAATTAACACCTTTCATTCATAGAAATGGAGAGGTTACCGTAAAAATAAAAATGACCATTAATTTTGTGACAACATATACGGAGCAATTCCCAGTACTTGGAAAAAGAGAACTTGAGAATACAATACGACTTAAAGAAGGTGAAAGTAGTATTATCGGAGGATTTATAAGAGATGAAGTAAGAGGAAAGTTAGATGGAGTCCCGTTTATCTCAAGACTTCCTATTATCGGTAGACTATTCGGAAGTAAAGAAGATACTATTAGACAGACGGATATTATTTTTTCCATAACTCCACGATTTATAAGAAATATTAAAATTGATGATGAAAAAAGAAAACCTATCTGGTCTGATACGGAAAACCACTCTGGCAATTCAACATTTAAAAGTAAAAGAATCAATCCTCAAATACTCAATAATCCAACGGCAAAATTTAATAGTAATTATATCAGAATTCTCCCTGACAATAGAAGTGTAAGGGAAAATAATTCTGCAACATTTTTAATCGGGATTAATTCGGAAAAGCCGGTATCAACGTTATCTTTTTCAGGAGTTGTAACAGATGGGGACTTTTTAATAGAAGAACTAACTACGGATGTAATTAAGGATAAATCGGTTAAAGTGTTAAAAAGCATCAATGGTAGTAATTTTGATCTTGGGTACTCATTTTTTGACAAACCTTTGAAATTTGGAAATATTGCAAAAATTAAAATAAAATTTAAACAAAAGGGGAATTATTCAATTAAATTGAATAATATTTATGCGACTTATAAAAGAAAATCTCTTACTTTACGTCCTATAGATGCGAAAGTTAAAGTTATCTAAAACAGTAAAATTATTTAACTTTTTCTTTTAAAGCTTTCCCGGCTTTAAAAACCGGAACATTTTTTGCTTTAATTTTTATCTTTTGTCCGGTTTTCGGATTTACTCCGATTTTCTCCTTTCTATTGGCAACTGAAAATGTACCAAAACCTACCAGGGTTACTTTACCTTTCTTTTTTAATTCCGTTGATACGGCTTCTATAAATGCATTTACCAATTTTTCAGTATCTGCAACCTTTAATTCTGCTTTTTCTGATATGGATTTAACCAATTCGGTCTTGTTCATTCTGTCCCTCCTTATGAAATTGTAAATAAATTGAAAACCAAAGTCAAGAAAATTATATAAAAAAAACAGATTGACTTTTTTTACTACTATTCATAAAATCATATCTATGAAATTACAGTTGAATGAAGAAGAAGTTAAAAGTTTTAGTGAAATAATTAAATCTGAAAAAATTAATATTCCTTTGAAAGAAGTAAAGTCTCAACTTGAGCTTATTATTAATTCGCAAGAAATTTTTCCCTTGAATAAACAGAGGGTATTACTTATAAAATTATTGACTAATTATAAAAATACAAAAAAAAAAGAGGTTATTATTCTTGAGGAAGTAAATAAGGGGAATTTACCGGCGATAATTGTTCTCGGTGTTCTTGCTGAAGATTGGCCGGGTATGTCAAATTCAATATTGGGTATCATTCATCATATTTCAAAGAATGTACTTTTTGTTAAAGGATTTACTATTCCGAAAAAGGAAAAAACAATAGGAATTGTGATATTAGCATTTAGAATAGATGATAAAATTGAATATGAAAATTTTGTAAAAGAAAAGAAAACATTAATAAAAAAAATCCATACAGCTTCTGTTGGCAGTATCAGTAAATTCATACTTTTAGATGAAGAAACAATAAAGTTTGAAATTTTTGATAAATTGGTAAAAAATATTAAGAAAAGATATAAAGGAGAAAATATTGATGCTCTAATCGGCGAGAATGGAGAAGCTTTAAAATTTGTTCTATCAAGATCTAAGGAATATCTTGAAGAGAGAAAGATAAGAGATCTCGCGGATTTAGTTATAGAAAATTATAAGTGTCAAAAGTTTATCAGGGATGGAAGAGGCAATGAGGTTATCAGGATAAAAAACTTTGAAACTTATTTTGAAAAATTAACCGGAATTACATTTGTCTGTAAAGAGTTACTTATTTCTATTGAAGATTTCCTTAAAACGCTTGAATATATTGTTCCTGACTATATTATTAAGCACCATAAAAGTTTTGTAACAAGGGATGGGTTATTAGTTTATAGGCTGGAAATTGTAAACAGACTTGAATTACCGCTTGATCCTGTATTGATTAAATCAATTGAGAATAGTCTCAAAAGAATTATAATCTCAACACAGAGTTCAAAATTCAAGCAGATTAAATCAGTTGGAGGTTTTGAACATTTTGCTAGAGCCATAATCCCATTTCTAATGGATGAACTTGAAAATACAAGATTGACACAGGTTTTTTTAAATGTTTTGAATAAAACTGATTTTAATATTGAATTGAAGATAATAATTGTCAGGGAGCTGGAAAATACAGGAGTGCTCTCACATTTAATTCCTAAGATTGATAATATATCCGGTATTGAAATAAGCTCCTTCACTCCGACAAAAATCTATAGAGAGAGTATTAAGGTTGATATTTTAAAACTTAATATTGATCTTTCGGAATTTTCATCTATAAAGGAAATTTTTGATAAACTTAAATTTTTAATTAGTTTTGAATTCGGAGAAATAAGAGATTTTGATCAGGGATTGAGAGATATATATATAGGGATCTTAAACAGATTGATTGAAAATCTTCCCGATGTTGATTCAAGTCTTATAAGGGATATTTTCTTTAATTTTGATGAATTATATAGGGTTGAAGTTGAGTTCCAGGTTTTAAAAGAAGTTATAAGATTATGCTGGAGTTTGATATCGTTATATCAGAATAGCCCTAAGAAGAGGTCTGAAATTTTTAAATATAAATATTTGCGAGATTATAACAGAACAATTCTTATTGTTTCATGTTTTAAGGAAAAATCTTTACTTAAAATATTTTTATCCCATTTTAAAAAGAATAAGATTAATTTTTCAAAATTATATAAAGATCATAGGAAGTATTATATTCTTATTCTTGATAATAAAGGTGTAAAAATCACTGATGATTTTCTTGAAAAATTAAAAACAAAAATTAAAGGATGTAGTTAGATATAAATATAGAGTAGTTGACTATTCTTTTTTGGAAAGATTTTTTATCATTTCAAAGAATTCGGCTATATTTTTTACTTGGAAAAAAGAGATTTCTTTATCTTGTTTTTTTAATTTCATTTTAGGCAGAATAAATTTTTTGAAACCATGTCTGATTGATTCGTTTATTCTGTTTTCAATGAGATTTACTTTTCTAACTTCACCGGTTAATCCGATCTCACCGATAGTTATTAGATCAGGTGGAAGAGTAATGTTTTTTTGACTTGTCAATAATGCAGAACAAACGGCAAGGTCACCGGCGGTTTCTTTAATGCTAATCCCACCGGTAACATTAAGAAATACATCCGATTTATAGAACGGTAATCTAAGTTTTTTTTCAATAACTGCAATTATCATAGATAATCGAAACGGATCGAACCCGACTGTTATTCTGCGAGGGTTTCCTCCGAAAGGATTTTCGGAAACAAGTGACTGTATCTCAATTAGAATAGATCTTTTCCCTTTTAAAGATGGAATTATCGCAGTTCCGGGATTTAAACTATCATGTGCCGGTAGAAAAACTTCAGAGGGATTCTTTACAGAGGTTAAACCTTTCTCTGTCATTTTAAAAACGCCGAGTTCGTTTACCGAACCAAATCTGTTTTTTTCAACACGAAGTATTCTTATATCGGATTGTAACTCCCCCTGAAAGTATAGGACAGTATCAACCATATGTTCAAGTAGTTTCGGTCCGGCTAACTGACCTTCCTTTGTGATATGTCCTATTATGAAAATAGTTATATTATTTTTTTTTGCAATTTGTCTTAATTCATTAGTTATAAATCGTATTTTCTGGATAGATCCTGCAATTCCGGAAGAGTTCTCAGAATCAACAGTCTGAATAGAATCAATAATTAAAAATCCTGGAGATATTTTGTCTATTGTATCTTTAATATCTTCAAGATTACCCATTGCTAAAAGATAAATGTTTTTAGAATTTATTCCCAGGCGATCTGAGCGTGATTTTATCTGTGAGGGTGATTCTTCCCCTGAATAGTAGAGGATTTTTGCTCCCGAATCAGCAATTTTTCCTGCAACTTCAAGAAGAAGTGTAGATTTTCCAACTCCGGGTTCACCACCGATTAAAATAACAGAACCTGTAACTATTCCTCCTCCCATAGCTCTGTCAAATTCATCAATGCCTGTTTTAACTCTTGAAAGTTCTTTAATATCAATATCTTCAAGGGTGGGAGTAGGTTCCTTTTTTACACGATCAACTATATTATTCTTGTTAATAAATGATGATATTTCGACCATTGAATTCCAGTTCCCACATTGTGGACATTTCCCGTATAGAATAGGACTCTGGTATCCGCATTCAACACATTCAAACTCTTTTTTATGAGTCATTAGATAAACAAGATTAATTTATACTACATCTGTAAGAATAGAAAAATCTGCAATATTTGAAAGTAAAGAATCAAGGTTTTGGAGAAGAGCGATCCTGTTTTTCCTGATTTTCTCTTTTTCGTGCATTACCAATACGGTATCAAAAAAATTATCAATAACAGGTTTCATTTCAAGAATCTTTGAGCAGGCCTGTACAAATTTATTTTCATAGATGAGATTTTCAATATTTTCTTTTGATTCGGAAAATATATCAAAGAGCAGTTTTTCTTCATTAAGTTCAAATAGATCTTTATTAATACTAAAAACATCCGAATCCTTAATTATATTTTTAAGTCTTTTGTGAAGGATGACAAGATGCTCAATTGTTGAAGTTTTGTTCATCTCTGAAATACTTTTTGCTTTTAAATATATTTTATGAAGATTAAGATCGTTATAATTTAAAACGCTTTTAACTACATCATGTTGAAAAAATAAAATCTCTTTTAAAAAGAACTCCATTCTTCCTAAAAACAACTTTTTAATCTCTTTAAAAATATTAATTTGTAATTGTTCATCCGTGATCTTATACTGTTCGGCTGAAAATTTTATTATATCGGAAATATTTATATTTAAATTGAAGTCAAGAATAATTTTAATTATTGCGGAGGCGTCTCTTCTGATACCATAAGGATCTTTGGAACTTGATATTTTTATTCCCTTGGAAACCAATCCGGTAATATTGTCTACCTTATCTGAAATTGATAATATTCCACCCCCAAGGTCCTCAAGTTCATCCTCTACAAATCCTTTTGGTTCATAGTGAAAATAGACGGATTTCCAGACGGAATCATCATAATCCATCTCTTTAAGATATAATCCTCCCATAATACCCTGAAGTGACGGAAACTCTCTTACCATCCTGCTTATGAGGTCGTTTTTACACAATTTTGCCGCTGTCGAAATATTTTTTGTAAGAGAATCATTACCGGTTAATTTACAAATAAACCTTGATATTTCAATCAGTCGTTCGGTTTTATTGTAATAGGAACCGAGATTTTTATGAAACATAACATTTTTAAGCTGATCTCTGAGTTCGGGGAAATTTTCTTCCTTATCGGTTTCCCAGAAAAATTTTGCATCTTCAAAAGTAGCTTTAATAACTTTAGAATTTCCTTCCGAAACAATTCCACTTTCGTCCGGTATGTTAGAAACTCCGATAAAATGATTTGTAAGATTTTGAAATTTGTCATAAAGAGGCATCAATTTTTTTTCATTTATCATAAAAGCTGATATTATCTCTGAAGGTAATTCAAGATATTCTTTTCCAAAATCTCCGGAAAAAACAACCGGATATTCATTGTTATAAACATAATAATCATACATTTTTTGATCAAGTTTAATTTTTGCATTTAACTCTTCTTCAAAATCTTTAATCTCATCTATTATTTTATCTTTTCTCTCTTTCTCACTAAAAATCACAAAGTTTTTATTAAGTAATTCGCAATAATCTTTAAATGATTTAATTTTTAGATTTCCTTCGGATAAAAGAAGGTGTCCGGTTGTAAAAGCTGAAGTTTTTATACCTGCAAATTCGAAATCAACAATATCCCCATCCAAAATTGCCAGAATATTTCTTATAGGTCTGACAAACGGAATTTTTGAAGAATTCCAAACCATTGCTTTGGAGAATGAAAGTTTTGACAAAATTTCCGGTATGATTTCTTTTAGAAGGTCATAGGTTTTTCCTCCTTCAATGAGCTTTTCAATACCTATATACTGTCCTTTTTTAGTTTCAATTTCTAAGAGATCCTTTTTTGTAACTTGATTGATTTCCATAAATTTTTCAAGAGCTTTTGTGGGGTTACCCTTCTCATTAAAAGATATACTTTTAGAAGGACCTATAATCTGTTTCCTTGAATCTTTTACAGAAAGAGCCATCTGATTTATATATATAGTGAAACGTCGATTTGTAGATGCAATCTCAAGATCACCGTGATCTATCTCAGCTTTATCCAATGAAGCTATAAAAAAGTCATTAAGTTGAGTATTAATGCTTTTTATATAAGACACAGGAACTTCTTCAACCCCTAATTCAAAAAGAAAATCACTCATTTTTACCTTCCGTTAATTCCAGATATTTTTTTGCAATTCCCGAAGAGAGAGTTCGCATTGAAGCAAGAAATGATGTTCGCTCGGCGACTGATACGGCTTTTCTTGCATCCAGAATATTAAATACATGAGAACATTTTAGAACATAATCAAAAGCGGGTAGATAGAGGTCTAAATCAATTAATCTTTCCGCCTCCATTTTATAAAGAGAGTATAGTTGACGAAGAAGATCTATATCAGCACTCTCAAAATTATATTTAGAGAATTGAACTTCTTCATTGCGTCTAAGATCTCCATAGGTAGTATCTTTACTCCAATTGAGATTAAAAATATCATTTTCATTGTCAAGGAAACTACAAAGACGTTCAACGCCGTAAGTTATTTCTAATGATATTGGGTTTAATTCTATTCCACCTGCTTGCTGAAAATATGTAAATTGAGTTATCTCAAGTCCATCACACATGACTTGCCAACCTACACCCCAAGCTCCGAGAGAAGGAGATGCCCAATTATCTTCATCAAATTTTATATCATGATTTCTCGTATCAACTCCAAGAAATTTCAAACTGTTTAAATAAAGTTCCTGACCGTTTGCGGGGGCAGGTTTGAGAATAACCTGAAATTGATTATGTTTCTGGACTCTGTTTGGGTTTTCTGCATATCTACCGTCATCAGGACGCCGAGAAGGCTGCCAATAAGCACTCCTCCATGGCTTTTTCCCTAAAACTTTAAAAAAAGTATCGGGAGTCATTGTTCCCGCTCCGACTTCGACATCATAACCGGAGGCAAGATAACAACCGTTATGTGTCCAGAATTCTTCTAATTTCAAAATTATATCCTGAAAGCTCAATTCAATTCTCCATTTTCCCATCTAAGTATTAATTTTCTTGCAGCATAAACTTCATCAAGTCTGGATAAAGGTGTTGAATAAGGAGAGTTTTTAACAAACTCCGGGTCCTTTTCAGACTCATCAAGTATTTTTATCATTGTTTCTATAAAGTAATCCAATGTTTCTTTGCTTTCCGTTTCCGTAGGTTCTATCATCATTGAACCGTGAACTATCAGAGGAAAGTATATTGTAAAAGGGTGAATGTTATAATCAAGTAATCTTTTTGCTATATCCAGAGTCCTCACACTAAGCCCCTTGTCAGAGAACACAACTTCATGCAGAGATTTTGATTTAAATGGAAGATCAAGATGTCCTTCAAGTTTTTTTCTGATGTAATTGGCATTTAAAACCGCATCTTCAGCAACTTTTCTAATATTTTCTCTTCCAAGTGACATTAAATAAACTAATGCCCGAAGGATTACAAGGAAATTGCCATAAAAGTTTTTTATTCTTCCTATTCCTTTTGTATTAAAATATTTAACAACATATTTATCACCTTTTTTCATTACTTCAGGAACCGGAAGGAAAGCGGATAAAGTTTCTGAGACTCCGACAGGACCTGAACCAGGACCTCCGCCACCATGTGGAGTTGAGAATGTTTTATGAAGATTAAGATGAATTACATCTACTCCAAGTTCTCCGGGTTTTAAAATACCTAAGAAAGCATTCATATTCGCTCCGTCCATATACAAAAGTGATCCGTTAGAATGTAATAATTTAGCAATCTCTTCAATATTTTTCTCAAAAATCCCAAGAGTATTCGGGTTTGTCATCATTAGGGCGGCAACATCGGAATTAAGATGTTTTTTTAATTCCGAAATATCTATTATTCCATCTTTATTTGAGGGTATCTCTCGGACTTCATATCCTGCAAAATGAGATGATGAAGGATTTGTTCCATGAGCGGAATCCGGGATAAGTACGATTTTTCTCGGATCTCCTTTTGAACTTAGATATTTTCTTATTGTCATCATTCCTGCAAGTTCTCCGTGAGCACCAGCGGACGGAACCAGAGTAAAGGAATTCATTCCTGTTAATTTTATTAACCATTCTTCCAGACTTTTAAGTATTTCAAGATTGCCCTGAACGAGTTCTGTAGGAGAATAGGGATGGCAGGAAAATGATGTCATGTTTGCAATTCTCTCATTGATTTTAGGATTGTATTTCATTGTGCATGAACCGAGTGGATAAAAACCGTTATCAACACTATGATTAAGTTTTGAAAGGTTCATAAAATGTCTTACAACTTCAACTTCCGAAAGTTCCGGAAAATCTTTTATTTCAGTACGGAGTTTATCTTTACCGACAGATATGATGTCCTCCGAAATATCATTAGCGGAGAATGAATATCCTGTTTTCCCTTTTCTGCTTTTATTGAAGATCAATTCAGGTAGCTTTAACATTATAATTCTCCTATCAATTTTGCAAATTTTTCAATATCCGATTTTGAATGAAGTTCTGTAAAATTAATTAAAATTGAATTTTTCATGTTCTTGAAGAACCATTTAAGTGGAATACCGGCAAGAATTTTATTATTTTTCATTTTATCAAGAAATTCAGTGACATCAATATCCGTTAATTCTATTACAATTTCATTAAAAAATTCACCGGAAAATTTAATCTTTATCTTTTCAAAATTTGATACCAATTTTTTAAAATAAGCTGCGTTTAAATGATTTGATTTTGAAATTTTCATCATTCCATCTTTACCCAATACTGACAAAAATATTGCTGCTCTTAAAGCACACCAAGCTTGATTAGAACAGATATTTGAGGTAGCTTTCTCTCTCTTAATATGTTGTTCCCTTGTGGAGAGAGTCAGTACGTAACCTCTTCTGCCTTTGGAATCAACGGTTTCTCCGACAAGTCTACCGGGCATTTGCCTTACAAGTTCTTTTCTTGCAGCCATAAAACCGAGATATGGTCCTCCGAAAGATAATGGTAGTCCGAAACTTTGTGCTTCACCTACAGCAATGTCAACCTGATTGTCTCCGGGTGAGGTAAGAAAGGGGAGAGAGAATGCTTCGGAAATAACCTGTACTGATAGTCCTCCGGATTTGTGGATTATGTCAGATAGATCAGAGGAATCTTCAACGATTCCAAAAAAGTTTGGGGATTGAAATAACAAACCGGCTGTATTCTCATCAACTTTTTTTTTAAGATCTTCTATATCGGTTTTACCGGAGATTTGATCATATTCTATCTCTTCTATTGAGATTTCAAGATTTTGAGTGTAAGTTTTTATAATTTCAAAATATTCAGGATGAATGTTTTTTGCAACCAAGATTTTGTTTTTTCTTGTTTTTCTTATTGCAAGAAGCAATCCTTCTGCTGCAGCAGTGCCTCCGTCATAAAGTGAAGAATTTGAAACATCAAGGCCGGTAAGAATTGAGATCATTGTCTGATATTCAAATATAGCTTGCAGACTTCCCTGACTTACTTCAGGCTGATAAGGGGTATATGGAGTGACAAATTCACCTCTGTTGCTAAGATAATTAACTACTTCTGGAATAAAATGGTTGTAAGCTCCACCACCAAGAAAGCTTAAATATTCTTTAAAACTGTTTTTTTTTCCTATTTCGTCGAATTTTGCTATAAGTTCGTTCTCTTCTAATAAGTGTGGAATATCATCAAGTGGAAAATAGGAGTTCTTCTCAGGAAGGTCTGAAAAAAGTTCTTTGATATCTGAAATACCGATCTCTTTTTTCATATCTTCTCGATCGGAATCTGTGAGAGGAAAAAATCTCATATTTAAATCTCCTTATTGTCCTTTTAAATATTTTTCATATGTAATATTATCCATCATTTCATTCAGGTCATTATTATCTGAAATTTTAATTTTTAAGATCCATCCATTGTTGTAAGGATCCCGGTTAATTGTTTCCGGTGAATCTTCAAGAATAGAATTTACTTCCACAATTTCTCCACCTACAGGAGTATATATGTCATTAACAGCTTTAACAGATTCGATATTTGAACAAACATCTCCTTTGGATAGAGAATCCCCCGGATTAGGAAGATCAATATATACAACATCACCAAGCTCTTTTTGAGCATAATCGGATATTCCTATAGTAGCGATATCTCCTTCAAGTTTGACCCACTCGTGCTCTTTTGTAAATTTAAATGAATTTAAATCCATAATACTCCTCCATATAAACAATCTATTTTTATTGACTATTTAATTCTTTTATAAAAAGGGGTTTCAACAACCTTACAATTAACTTTTTTTCCACGGATATCGACTTGAAAAATCGTTCCGACTTCACATTTTTCTTTCGGAAGATATGTTAAACCTATTGATTTTTTTAAAAACGGAGCATAAGTTCCACTTGTGACAATCGAATATTTTTCAGATCCGGAATATACATCATATCCATGTCTTGCAATTCCTCGATCAATAACTTCAAAACCGATAAGTTTTCTTTTTATTCCTTCTTTTTTCTGTTTTTCAAGAGCATATTTACCTATAAATTCTCCTTTCTTAAACTTTAAGATCCACCCTAAATCAGCTTCAAGAATAGTATGAGAATCGTCTATGTCATTTCCATATAGTGCCATTTTCGATTCGAGCCTAAGAGTATCTCTGGATCCGAGCCCCGCAGGAATTATACCGACTTTTCCCCCTTCTCCAACAAGATCTAAGAAGAGTTGAGAAGATTTATCTTCATCGGCAATAAAATAGATCTCAAAACCGTCTTCTCCGGTGTATCCCGTCCTGGATATTATTGAATCAATTCCATTTACCTTCCCGAAAGTGAAATTATAATAACCGATTCCATTTAGATCGGTATCGGTAAAAGAGGAGAGGAGTTTTAATGCCAAAGGTCCCTGAACAGCTATCTGTGAATAATTTTCACTCTCATTTATTGCTTCAACATTAAATTTAGCAGTGTTGTCTGAAATCCATTTAAAATCTTTTTTGAGATTGGCGGCATTAACTACAAGTAAATATTCTTTTTCGGAGATCATATAAACCAATAGATCATCAACAAAGCATCCGTTCTCAGTTGGTAGACAGGAATATTGAATTTTACCGGGAGATAATTTTGATGCATTGTTTGATGTTATATATTGAACGGCGTCAAGAGCTTCATCACCTTTTAAAAATATTTCTCCCATATGGCTGACATCAAAAAGTCCGCCGGTAGTTCTCACTGCAATATGCTCCGAGGAGATACCGGAATATTGAACAGGAAGATCCCAACCGAAAAAATCAACCATTTTACCATTTAATTCATAATGAGCCTTGTTTAATTTTGTCCTTTTTATCATATAATTCTCCGATTTAGATTAATTTTCAAATTAACATATATCATGTTAAAAATCAAGAAAACATATAGATGAATTTATTTTTAAATAGACTATAATGCAATGAAAAAAACAAATTGTTTATAAAAATAAAACTTTTTATTATTGATAAAATCAAGAGCTTAATATATAATTTTAAAAAGGAGGAATTAACAATGAATTTAGATAATTTTAATGAAATAATAGATTTTGCAATTGAACGTGAAAAAGAGGCAGCTGAGTTTTACAGGTACATGCAGGATGTAGTGAAATTTAAAAATCAGAAGGAACTTCTTCATGAATATGAAATAATGGAAGAAGGACATGCAAGGGCTTTGAAATCAATAAAAGATGGTGGGGTAGGAACTGTAGAATTAGATGATAAAGTTGAAAATCTTCTTATAAGTGATTATGTTGTTGCTTCAAAACCTTCTTCGGAAATGACATATCAGGATATAATTATAATTGCAATGAAAAGAGAGGAAGCTGCCTACAGATTATATTCGAATCTTGAAAAAAAAGTAGAAGATCAAAAATTAAAGAAAATATTTGCAAAACTTTCACAGGAAGAATTAAAGCATAAACTTCATTTTGAAAAAATTTATGACAATGAATTTTTTAAAGAAAATTAATATTAAAAAATAATAGTTGTAAATAAAATCTTTGTATGATACTATTGATTTGTAATCATTACAAAATTAAAAGGAGGAAAAATGGAAAAATATGAATGTGAACCTTGTGGATATATTTATGACCCTAAACTGGGTGATCCTGATGGTGATATTGCACCGGGAACAAAATTTGAAGATATCCCGGATGACTGGGTATGTCCCGTATGTGGGGTTGGAAAAGATATGTTTGTCGTTGTAAAAGGATAGATGAATAAAATGAGCAAAAAAAATGAAATATACAAATGTGAAGTTTGCGGAGCAATAACGACGGTTTTGCATGGAGGAGCAGGAACTCTTGTTTGCTGTGATAAACCGATGGTATTAATACCGGAGAATAAAACCGATGCAGCAACGGAAAAGCATGTTCCGGTTGTTGAAAAAATTGATCGTGGTTATAAAGTGACAGTCGGAAGTGTAATTCATCCTATGAGCAGTGAACATTTTATTGAATGGATTGAACTTGTTGGAGACGGAAGGTCATATTTTAAATATTTAGAGCCGAATGACGAACCGGTAGTAACATTTTTTACAGAAGCATCCGATGTTAAAGTTAGAGCATATTGTAATCTTCACGGTCTCTGGACTAACAAATAGTTTTAATAATTAATAAAGGTTTAGAGGGAAATCTAATGATTTCCCTCTTTTTTTTTTAGAAATTGTTTTGATTTCAATACCGAGAGAAATTTCTGCAAGGAAATTTTATTTGAACTCTGTAAAATAATTTAGATCAGGTCCTTCAAATGAACTTTTCACCGATCTTGCAGAGCAGGAGAAGGGTCATGAGGTGAAACTAAGGAAGATTCTGAAAAGGTTAAGAAATGAACTTTCAGTTTTAAAAAAGAGAGAAAGTTAAACGGTAATAAAGAATTAAATTATTAATTATGCTTTAAAAATGCTGATAGAATTCTTTTCATTTTATTGTCTCCAAAAATAAATTTTTGAAGTTTAAAAAACAGATAATAAAAGATCGGAAGTATTACAAGTATTAAAATGGCAGATGTGGTTAATCCTCCGACTGTGCATAATGCAAGTGAAGACCATATGTCGGATTTTCCTGCAGAGGATTCCTTGAGTAAGACAAGAGGAAGCATTCCGAAAACAGTTGTCATTGTTGTCATAAATATAGGTCTGACTCTCTCTTTTGTTCCCATAATAATTGAATTTATGATATTGTCTGTTATTTTAAGATGTCTGTTGATGTTATCAATAAGCAATATGGCGTTATTCACTACAATTCCCGAAAGTAGAATAACTCCGATGTAAGCTGTGGAATCAAAAGAAAAATCGGCTAATACAAAAGCTATAAATACTCCGATAAGGGAAAGTGGTATTGAAAGCATTATAAGCAGAGGTTGGAAAATATTTTCATATAACATTCCAAGTATAAGATAAATTAATCCGAGAGAAAGGAAAATTGCCAGATTAAGTTGATTCTCCTCTTCATCTGTAAGTCGGAAACTCCTCTCTTTCAGGCTTTTTGTAAATCCGACAGGAACTTCAAGATTGTTAAAGATTGTCTGATGAAACCTATCTGCAGCTTTATTCGAACCAAGATAATCCCATTGTATCATTGCCTCATATTGCTGGTTTTCTCTTGTAATTCCTCCTTTTTGTGTCGAAAAATCAACTTTAACAAGGTCTTTTATTCTAAATGGAATATTATCGGGAGAAATATGAGGAGCATTTAGTATTTCATCTAATTCAATATTTTTTACTCCTTCAACCTTTATTTCGATTGACAATTCATTTTCATCAAATTTTATTTTCTGTGTATTTGCACTTTCACGAAGTGTCGAGAAGAGAAGCATTAAGAGATATCTTGGTTCTAATCCATACATCTTTAATTTATCTTTATCGGGTTTAAGAGAAAAATATTTTTCCTTACCTCCCCACCAGAACTTCATATCTGTTTGCACTGCGGCTTCTTTTATTCTCCTGTGTTTTAGCAGTTCCTTTTTTATTTTATTGCAATAGGAAATGAGTTTATCATAGCTATAACCTTTAATATGGATCTCCCACGGAAGATATCCTCCCGAGGTAGGACTGTAGAAATAGGGTTCCTGATCAAATCCCATTACTTGGACTCCGATCCCAGCCAGATTTGTAGCAAGTCCTACAAGCTCTTGTTTCAATTGAAGAGGGTAGGGGCTGTTCTCTACATCCGGAGGAAAAGCAATTCTCATATAGGCTATTCCGGGGCTAATTGTAGTATTTATCTCTTTTTTATAGGGTTTTGAAAGAGCTATTTTTTCAAATTTTGATATTGTGTTCTGAATTTCTGAAAATTCAGATCCCGAAGGAAATCTAAGATAAACAACTACCTGCTCCTGAGAGTACCATGAAAAAAAACTTCCGAAAGAAACCTCTTTTTTGAAATTTAAAAAAGAAAATACAAGAATTAAGATTACCGGAATAATAATTATCATAGGATATTTAAGAATCAAAGGGAAAAATTTTCCTTTCTTAAAGAATTTTTTTCTCTTTTTAATTTTTATGGTAAGTCTTGCACTCATTGAAGGGATGAGGATAAATGAGACTACTATGGAAGAAAGAAGGGAAACGGCAATTATATAAGCTAAAGGGAGATAGTATATCTTTAATCTTTCATTAAAAAGGATTGCAAATGAGAAGAAAACTATTATTGTTGTTAATGTAGAAGAAAAAACCGGTAAAATGACAGCTTTAGCTCCTTTTATAGAAGATTCCTTTTTATTCATCCCGGATTCACGGAATCGTAATATTGAATCAAAAACAACAACGGCATTATCTACAAAAAGACCGAAACCGAGAGCAAGACCTGATAAAGTTAGAAGGTTTAAAGGGATTTTCGCGATATGGATAACTATGAGAGTTGAAAATACGGAAAAGAATACCGAAGAAAAAATTAAAAATGATGCTTTTATATCCTTTACTATGGTTATAAGGATTATGAAAATTATGAAAAGGATGATAATTGCATTTCGGCTTAATCTGAAAAGTTCGTGTCTAAGTGCTTTACTGTCATCACTTTGAATAATAAATTCTATTTTTCCGTTTAATCTGTTTGTGATCCATTTTAATTTTTTCCTGATTTTTTTTGCCATTTCAAGGTGACTGTAATCGGATTCTTTGTAAATATCAAAAACAAGGAATGACCTTCCCTGGAACCTTTTTTCAAATCTAAGTTCAGCATAACCGAGATAAACATCGGCAATATCTTCCATAAAAATCTTCTCTTTTCCAAAATTTTTGATGTAGATCTTTTTTAGTTCATTTATACTTTTTGGTGATTCTGTAAGTGAAAGTGTTATTTCACCGTTATTTTTATTAAGAAGAATTGATTGATTTGTATAAAAATATTGATTGATCTTTGTCTGAATGTCAAATATAGAAATATTCATTCGGTTAAGTTTGTCTAAATTTGTCCTTATCTCTATCTCCGGTTCCACTCCTCCCTGCAGATCAACTTCTTTTATCCCGGAGATTGCTCTCAGATGTGGATATATTTCACGTTCAGCTATTTTTTTTAAAGTAAATACATTAAAATCTTTTCCGTATACTCCAATACTAAAAAGAGGTTTTTGTGCAAAATTCTCAGGGATTCTTTCAGAGATAACCGGAGGAATAACAGATTTTGGTAATTCATTTTGAAGTCTGTTCAATCTTTCCCTTAAAACAAGGTTTGCAAAATTCATCTTAACACTTCTGTTGAATTCAACTTCGAGTGTTCCTCTGTCAAGTGTTGCTCTGCTGCTTATTTTAGATATTCCTTTAACTTCCTTCATTATTTCAGATTCTGCAGGAATTAGAACTTTTTGCAGTATCATATCAGGTGATGCACCTTGCCAATTGTAAATAATATTTAAAGAAGGAAGTCCCTGTTCGGGATCCGGAACTAATCCGATGGTCATGTTGTTAAAGGAGTAGAATCCCAAAAGGATAATGATAAGGAAAAATATTATAGCGAGAACAGGACGGTCTATTATTTTTTCAATCATTAGATATTGCTCTTTTTCCGGATTCTCTTCTTATCAAGAAAATCTTCCAATATTTCATAAAATACCGGAATGAGAATAAGCGTAAGGAAAGTAGTAAAAAGTAATCCCCCGATAATAACAAGTGCAAGAGGTTGCTGAAGTTCCGAACCCGACCTTTGTATAAGCCCCATCGGTAAAACACCGAAAATGGTCGTGAAAGTAGTCATTAGTATCGGTTTTAATCTTACTCTTGAAGCTTTCATAATAGCTTCTCTCGGTGTATCACCTTTTATTCGCATCTGATTCGCATATTCCAACTTTACAATTGCATCGTTAACACCTATTCCTATAAGGACCATAATACCGATACCGGATATAATATTAAGACTGTTGGAAGTTATAAGTAAAAAGATGAATGCTCCTAATAATCCCATTGGTACCGTAAACATAATTATTAAAGGTTGAAGGATATTTTCAAATTTAGCAGCCATTATCATATAAACAAGAAGAATTGCAAGCCATATTGCTTGAGTAAGTGAATTGAAAGCCTTTTTTCTCTCTTCTTCTTCTCCTGCAAAATTATATCTTGTATCTTGAGGTAGATCCAAATGGGAAATTTTTTCAGATGCTTCATCTATTAATTTGGAAAGAGGAACTCCTTTTGCATTAGCCGAGATCAAAAAAAATCGTTGTTGTAATTCTCTGGAGATCTTTTTTATTGAAGGGTATTCCCTGATTGAAATCAGGTCACTTATAAAATAGGTTTTTCCGTTGAACGGGAATTGAAGCTTCAGCAGTCTTTTTGCATCCAAAATGCCGTTAACCGGAACTCTAACGAAAATATCATAGTTTTTTTGTATCTGTTTTAAAGTTCCTGCTTCACCTCCCTTAACCGCTTGATTCAAAAAGTTTGAAATTTGAGATTTTGTAATGTTTAACTGATCGAGTAGGTTTTGCTTAAACTCTATCTTGTATAGAGGTTTCCCTGAAGCAATGTCAGCTTTAATATCATAAAGTCCTTTGATTTTCTTGATTTTGTTAAGAATCATTTCCGTTGCTTTTTTCCCTTTTAAGATATCTTCATAAAAAACCTTAATCTGGAAATTTTCCCCCGAGGAGGATAGATATTTGGAAAGTGTATTTTTCTCAAGAAAAATTGAATAATTCAAAAGATCTGAATATTCAAGGATATTTCGGGCTTTCTTCATTACTTTTTCTCTTATTTTACTTGATTTGCAGTTGATTATGTAGTGAAGGCTATTAACTGAAATATCTTCACTGCGAGCAGCTTCTTTGGAAACAGATCCGGTCTCGGAATAGACAAAATCCACTCCATTGATTTTATTTAAACGAATTTCAATTTTATCTGCTATTTTATTTGTTTCATCAAAACCATATGAAGGAATTGTCTCGGCTTTTATTTCAAATTTCGATGTTTCCGGAGTTGGCAATAATTCCTTGTCAAGAGCAAGATAAGTAAGGAAAGTTAAAATAAGAATTGTAATAACAATAAAGAAAGCAATTGATTTTTTATTTAAGATCTTTTCAAGCATTTTATGATAAGAATAGTCGAAATCAGAATATATTTTATTGAAAACAGAATATAACGGATTTAATATTTTACTTAGAATCAATGATGAATATTTTAGAATTGATTTAATTAAAATATAAATGCTCCCTGTAATGCCTGCAATAATATATCCGATGATCTTAAAGGGAATCAGGATAATATAATTAATTCCTCTGAAAACTTTTCCAATAATAGTTTTTTCTCTTTTAAAAGCGATATTTTCCACTATATGATCAATTTTAAATGTTGTTTTAAAGGCGGATAGGGCAGGTAGTAAAGTTACAGCCACAAATAGTGAGGAGATAAGTGAAAAAGAGACTGTAAGTGCTTGATCCCTGAATAATTTCCCTGTGATACCGTAAAGATAGATAACCGGAAGAAAGATAGAAATTGTTGTGAAAGTTGAAGCTGTAATTGCACCGCTTACCTCTTTTGTTCCGTTAATGACGGAATTAAACATATTTTCTTCATCCCTATGACGAAAGATTGATTCAAGAACAATTATTGAATTATCAACAAACATACCGACACCGAGAACAAGTCCTCCGAGAGACATTATGTTAATATTAACGTTAAAAGCATACATTAAAACAAATGTTGCAATAATTGATATAGGTATAACAATTGAAACAAGAAGAGGATCTCTGAAATTTTGAAGAAACATTAATAAAATAATAAATGCAAGAAATCCCCCGAGTATTAAAGAAGATTTTAAAGAATTAATTGAAGAAATAATTAGGTCTGCCTCCATTTGGATTGCTGTAAAAGTTATTTCATTATTGAATTCTTTTTCCATCAATCCGAAAGTTCTAAGTATTTCTTTCGTAGCATTTACGGTATTACTTCCGGATTCTCTGTAAATAAGAAGAGCGATTGAATCACTGTTAATCTTTTTTACTTTATTTCCTGCAATGATAAATTTTATGTTCCCTTGTTTAACTTTGTTCTTGAAAAAAGCTCTCCCGATATCTTTTATTGTAATTGTTCTGTTTTTAAACTTTTTTATAACGATATTGTTAATATCTTCCGGTGTTTTAATTTCCCCTTCAATTTTCAATGTATAGCGGAATTTATCCTTTTTAACGGTTCCACCCGGAGAAAATTCATTGTTAGCTTTTATAGCTGCGGAAATTTCACTCAGTGTAATATTGAGGTTTGAAGCTTTTTCAGGATCGATTTCAACGGAAACCTCTTCTTCATCTCCTCCTCTAATTTCGACTCTTGATACACCTTCAAGTTGTTCAAGTCTGGGTTTTATAATAAATTTAGCTGTCTCCTTCTGCTCTTTAATACTCCTTTTACTACTTTTAATAATAGCTGTGATTATCGGGGAAGAAGCCGGATCCCACTCCAGAATGACCGGAGATGTATGATCTTCAGGAAGTTTATTTCTGGTTTCCTCGACTTTCTCCTTGGTATGTAATAGAGCGAAATCCATATCTGTTCCCCAATGAAATTCAAGTGTTATTATGGAAATTCCTTCCTTCGAAATTGAAGTGATCTTTTTTAAACCTGAAATTGAGGATAGAGGTCCTTCAAGTTCGGTTGTTAAAAATCTTTCTATTTCTTCGGGACCGAGTCCGGGGTATTCCGTTACAACGGAAATTTTAGGGTAACTGAGATCGGGAAGAAGATTAATAGATAGTTTTGTGAGTGATATAATTCCGAGGAGTATCAATCCGATATAGAACATAATAGTTCCTATCGGTCTTTTTACTGAAAGATTAATTATACTCATTTTATAATTTTAATCCTTGATTGATGTGCTAAAGTAGAATGACCTTCAATAACAACTTGATCTCCTTCTTTTACTTCGGAATAAAACTTTATAATTCCTTGTTCTTCATCATTTTTTGGTCCGAGATCAACGTAAACCCAGTTAACAATCTTTCCTTTTACGACAAATATCAAAGGTCTGTCCTGCCTTACGATAATAGCTTTGTTAGGAACTTTAAAAACATTCTTAAAAATCTTATATTCTATATCCATTTCAGCATGCATACCTGGGAGAATTTTACTATTACTGTTGTCAATTTTTACAAAAATTGAGATTGTTTTATTTGTGGAGTCTACCTCAGGACTGATAGAATCAATTCTGCCGTAAATATATTTGTCATTAAAAGAATCAAATTTAATTCTTACCTTGGTGGATACATTCAAATTTTTCACTTCGGATTCGAGTGCAAATCCCTCTATATATACCGATTTAAGATTAATTACTTTTAGAAGTTCCTGACCGCTGTTTATGCTCTCTCCTTTACTGACTTTAAGATCGGAAATAACTCCATCGAAAGGACTTCGAATAAAAGTTCGTTTTAAATTGATTTTAGCCTGTTTAAGTGAAATGATTGCATCGGCAAGACCATCATTCGCCTTTTTAATCTCTTGTCTTAAAGAACCCGAAGAGACCATTATCCTCTCATATCTATTATTTATCTTATCAAACTGTTCCTGTGTAATTCTTCCTGCATTAAAATCCGTGATAGCTTTTAAGTATGCAGATTTGGCTTTTTTAAACATCTCTATTTCCTGAGGAGATATTTTATCGGTGCTTACCGCATCTTCAAATTCACTGTCAATCAGATATTGTGCTAAACATTTTAATTTGTTTGCCTCAGCTTTAGCGACTTCCAATTTTTTTTCAGTATCATCTATTTTAATTAACAGTTGACCTCTAATTACTTTTTGTCCTGGCTTTATATAAATGTTAAAAATTTTTCCTGAAACTTCAGATTTAATTGTTGCTTTCTCTCTTGCTTGTGCAGAACCGGATATTTTTAATCTTAAAGGGAGATCTCCTTTTAGAATTTTTACTACTTTTACAGGTATGGAAGATGTCTTTATCGAAGCATTTTTTGAATTATCTAATTTATCGGATTTAATTATCTCCGTCCCCTGATCTTCTTCTTTATTAAAAAACAGAAAGAATACTGCCGTAAAAAGTAAAATAATAAATGCTATGAATATTACTAACTTAAATTTTTTCATGACCTCTCCTGAAGCTTTAAAAATGATTAGATTTTATCACAAATTAAATATACGGAGTTAAAGACAAAAGGTTTAATAATTAAAAGAATGAATTGAATTAATTCTTTATGCAAGAGTAAGATCCGGATTTACTTGAAATCAGGTATTAAACGTTCTCCTTCTTTCCTCATCTGATGACGTGCCAGTCCTATGTTACCATCAGAACCTAAAAGGACTCCTATCGCTCCTTTCCCGGGAATAATACACATATGAATGAAAATATATTCTTTTGTGTGTGTTTCAATAAAATTACAGAGACCAAGTCCCATTTTGTCACTAATGGAGGTTGCATCTTTATAGAGTTCTAGAGCTAAACTTCCAATCTCATCAAATTTAAACCCTTTTTTATCATTTGTAGCAAGAATATCGCCACTCCCATTATAAACTCCAGCAGCAATGAAACCGGAAATTCCCGCCAAAGTTTCTAATGTTTCATTTAAGTTGTCGGATAAACTTTTTTGCATCTTTTCACCTCCATTCTTTGATACTTCTATATCATCTTCAGAAAGTAAGTCCTGAATTGAACTGATTCCAAGAGAATTGTCATTCCCACCGTAAAAATCAATATTAATATAATCTTCGATCATATCGTTTGTGTTTTAATTAATTCCTTCCCTTTGATTATATAATAATATAAGTTGAAAGGATTTTCAACAAAAAAAAAACTTAATTATTATTAAATTTTTCTTTAGAAGATTTTAATAGTTGTTCATATTCAGAGTCTATCTTTTTTCTTAATTTAACAAGAGCTTCACCGGTTTTATTTGATGAAGAGGAATTACTGCTTCCGGATTCAAGCTTTTCTAATCTTTTTTCAAGCTTACTAAGCTTATCATATTCAAATTGAGGAGCTTGTACATCTCTGTATGTTTTTCTCATATATCTTTTAAAATCTCTTATTTTTTTCTTTGTGTTTCTTATTTCCGATGTATGCTTCTGAGAAGAAGATTGCTGTTTTTTTATCTCTTTCTGATATGAGATATATTTTGATTTATATCCATATTTGTTTTCCAACATAACTTTAGCTTTTCCTGCTGCTATTTTGCTGTTTGAAGAGCTGCCCTCGTTTTTGTACAGTATGCTTGCATCAAGATAAAAAATTGCTGCTTGTGTATAGAGACTTTTATCATATCTGGATCTCTTTGCATAAATATCCGCAATATATTTAGCATATGTTCCTTTCTTATATTTTGAATAAAGATTTTTAAATTGCTTTAATGCTTTATCATATTTCTTTAATTTAAATAATGCATAGCCATATATTTTTGAAATCTCTTCTTTATTTTTAATAGATTCGCTAAAAGAGGAAAAAGTATTTATTACTCCTCTGAAATCTTCATCAGAATAGAGTTTTTTGATCTTCTGTTCCGGAGAAAGTTTCCTTGGAGGAGGTCCCGAAAGACTGCTTTTTAATCTGTTCGCAGTTGAAACAACTTTGTCATCACCGGCTAATTTACCGAGTTTAATAGCTTTTTTTGTATATTTAAGAGCTTTATCTTTATTAAAACCCGAAAAAGATTTTATTCCGTATGAGTTGGCAAGAACAAGGTTTAATCTAGCTTCCTCTCCATTTCCCAATTTACCGAGTGATAATGTTTTCTCACCAAATTTTATTGCATTTGTATAGTCTTTTCCTTCAAAATAGTTTAATGAAAGCTGGTAATATGCTAATTTAACAAATTTATTTGTTGTGTCGGTATATGTTTGAATGTAAGATTTTAGAGCTTTAATTCTTGAAGATGTGGTTTTGTTCTCAAAAAGAGCTTTCGTATAATCCATTCCTGCATTATCATAATTCTGAGGAAGGACTGTAAATGTGAGTATAACTAAAGTAAAAACAGTAAGTAAAAATTGTTTCATTTTCTTCTCCTAATTTTAATATAAAAAATTTTACCGAAATATCTCTGATTTTTCAAGTTTAATCTTTTAAAGTCCGAAATTAAGAAATAAATTTCGTTTTGTACTATCTTGACTTTGATTGGTATAAAAATTATAATTTTTTAATGTTGGATTCATTTACCGGAATAATTGAAGAAAAGACCGAAGAGTATGATCTACTTAATAATATTGATATTTCACGGATTCCGGATCATATTGCCGTAATAATGGATGGAAACGGAAGATGGGCAAAATCGAAAGGTTTCGATAGAGTTCAAGGACACAGGGTCGGTTCCGAATCTGCAAGAAAGATAACGGAATATTGTGCAAGATTGGGTGTTAAATATTTGACTCTTTTTACATTTTCAAGTGAAAATTGGAAGAGACCTAAAAAAGAGGTCAATACTTTGATGAAGATGCTTTACGATAATCTTTTAAAACAGAGTGACCTTTTGGAAAAAAATAATATAAAACTTTCATTGATCGGTAATATGGAAAAGCTTCCGGGATTCCTAAAAAAAAAATTAGAAGAGACAATTAAGAAGTCTGAGAATTTTACAGGTTTGAATCTTATTTTAGCAATAAACTACGGAAGCAGGGATGAGATACTTTATGCAATAAAAAAAATAGTCAAAGATGTAAAAGATTATAAAGAAATAGATGAAAAATTATTTAAAGGTTATCTGTATACTTCGGATATTCCTGATCCGGACTTACTGATAAGAACCTCG
Source organism: uncultured Clostridia bacterium (assembly GCA_964633415.1). GTDB lineage: Bacteria > Acidobacteriota > Aminicenantia > UBA2199 > UBA2199 > CAZNLS01. The sequence continues at coordinate 42,620 of CAZWFY010000017.1, forward strand.
GGAGAGATAAGAATATCAAATTTTTTACTTTACCAACTTGCTTATACCGAACTTTATTTTACTGAAACATTATGGCCGGATTTCCGTATGAAAGAGTTGTTTTACGCGTTAATTGATTTCCAAAAAAGAGAAAGGAGATATGGAAAAATATGAAAGAATTTATAAAAAGAACAACGACGGCATTTTTTTTAGTACTATTGGCATATTTCTCGATCAAATATTTGTCAGACCCGCTTTTTTCTGTTTTTCTATATATAATAATTGCCGTAAGCGTATATGAATTTATCAGATTAACAGAACCGAATGTACTTTCAAAATTTTTAATTTATTTGAATGGAGTTCTTGTTGCTGTCTCATTTACTTTTAAAATAATTTCAGTTGCAGATGTTATATATATTTCAATTTTTTCTTTCGGGTTATTTTTTCTTTTCTCAATAAAAGATGCTTCGAAGCTTGAAACATTTGTAAGAGATTTCGGAATTCATGTTCTTGCTATTGTATATCTGTTTATTCCTTTATATTTTATTTTCTCCTTGAGAAGTTTAGGGGGAAATTATCTTATATTCCTGTTTTTTGTTATTGCTATTGGTGATTCGGGAGCATATTTTTTAGGAAGACCTTTTGGAAAACATAAGATATATCCCGTTGCATCGCCTAAAAAATCTTTGGAGGGAATAATCTCCGCCGTAATCACAGCGGGATTTACAGGCTGGATATCGTTACTTCTTTTTCCGATTAAAGTTAATGTTTATATTGCAGTATTAACGGCTGCACTAATAGGACTTATCTCACAACTATCCGATCCGGTTGAATCTCTTTTTAAAAGAGCTTCAGGGAAAAAGGATTCGGGCTCTATTCTTCCTGGGCATGGAGGCGCATTTGACAGAGTGGACAGTTATATATTTTGCGGACCTTTTTTATATTATGTCATTAAATATTTTTGGAAGTAAATTAGGGAAAAGTGATAGTTAATTGAAAAGAAATATAGCACTTTTAGGTTCAACGGGTTCAATTGGAATGAATTCGCTTGAAGTTATAAGACGTCATAGAGATTTGTACAATGTTGTTAGCCTTGTATGTGGAGAAAATATAGAAGTTTTAAAAAAACAGATTGAAGAATTTTCTCCTTTGGTTGTAAGTGTTAAGAATAGAGCGGATGCCGAATCTGTTAAATTGTCTTTCCCGCAAACAACTGTTTTTTCCGGTAAGAATGGAATTAATGAAGCTGTAATGCATGAGAAGGTAGATACTGTTATTCAAGCTATACCCGGAACCGTCGCATTAAATGCTACTGTGAAATCTTTAGAAGCAGGGCATAGAATTTGTCTTGCTAATAAGGAGACATTAGTTGCTGCCGGAGAATTTATTAATTCACAATTAGAAAGATCGGATTCCGAATTGATTCCGATTGATAGTGAGCAGAGTGCAATATTTCAGGTTTTATGTGGAAATGAGAGGAAAAATTTAAAAAAGGTTATTCTTACCGCTTCCGGTGGACCATTTTTCAAATTTGAAAAAAAATCTTTTTCAAAGATTAAAAAAAATGATGCATTGAAACATCCGACATGGTCAATGGGAGCAAAGATTACTATTGATTCTGCTACTATGATGAATAAAGCACTTGAAGTAATTGAGGCTTTCTATCTTTTCGAGTTACAAAGTGATCAGATAGATGTAATAATTCATCCGCAAAGTATTATACATTCAATGGTTGAATATGTTGATTCTTCTATATTTGCTCAGATTAGTTACCCGGACATGAAATTGCCGATTCAGTATTCATTAAGTTATCCGGAAAGGGCGGTCGGTGGGTTTCAATCTGTTGATTTTGCTTCTATTCAAAAGATGGAGTTTTATAAAGTTGATACTGATAAATTTCCTTCTGTAAGAATAGCTTTTGAAGTTTTAAAGAATAAAAAAAGTTCCGGACTCATAATGAATGCCTCAAATGAGGTTGCTGTCGAATATTTTTTAAATGATAAGGTTTCTTTTTTAGATATATTTAAAATAGTTGAAAATATGTTAGAAAAAATTGATTTTGTAGAATTAAATTCAGTTGAAGAAATAATGTCTGAAATAGATAGGGTAAAAATTCTAACAAAAGAGTTTGTGGAAAAAGCATATTTATGAGGGAGATAAATATATGAATTTAATATATACACTTTTTGCTTTTACAGTTGTGTTGGGAATCATTGTTCTTGTTCATGAGTTTGGCCATTTCATAGCAGCAAGAATTGTAGGAGTTAGAGTTGAAACATTTTCATTTGGAATGGGGAAGAGGATTATCGGAAGGAAATTCGGCGATACGGATTTTAGAATAAGCATTTTACCTATAGGGGGATATGTAAAACTTTCCGGCGAAGATGATTATGATAAATCAGATCCAAAGCCCTATGATTTTCATTCAAAAAATAGAGCTCAGAAAATTTTCATTCTCTTTATGGGACCTCTTATGAATGTGATGCTTGCAATATTTATTTTAACTATAATTAATTTGAATGGTGTTGAAATCGAGAGTTATAAATTTGATCTTCCGAGAATTGGTATTGTAAAAAAAGGGTCACCTGCAGATAGTGCCGGATTAAAGACAAAAGATCTTATTCTGGAAGTTAATGGTAATAAAGTTGCAAATTGGAAAGATCTTGAATTAGAGATAGGTTCAAATCCCGATAGTAAAATTGATATTGTTTTTAAACGTGGGGACAGACGTCTCAAAGCAAGTGTAGATGTTGTAGGCGATAAAAAATTTAATATAGGAGAGATCGGGATATACTGGGATTTTAAAGTTCAAATATATGATGTTCTTCCGGGTTCTCCCGCGGGTAAATCCGGGATTAAAAAAGGTGACCTGATTGAAAAAATTAACAATATTAGAATAAATCCATTGAATGTTTTTAATATTATTGCAAAAAATCCTTATAAGCAATTAAAATTCATACTCAAACGAAACGGAAAACAATTCGAAACTATTGTTATTCCGAAAAAGAATAGTAAGGGAAATGGGGAAATTGGGGTTCATCTTATTAGATATTCTCCGGTAAAAAAAGTTCAATATGGGTTGATCGGGTCGGTTGAGAAGAGTTTTAAGGATATTTATAAATTGACAATGTTGGTTTTTAATGCTTTTAGAAAGATGATAATAGGGAAACTTTCGGCAAAAAATTTATCCGGACCGATTGAAATAGCAAAATTTTCACAAAAAGCAATGGCTTCGGGTTTCTCGGATTTTTTTATGTTAATAGCATTTATATCCCTTCAGCTTGGAATTGTTAATCTATTTCCAATCCCGGCATTGGATGGAGGGCATATGATGATATATATGATAGAAGCAATAACAAGAAAAGAATTCAGTATGAAAGTAAAAGCAGCTTTGATAAATACCGGATTCTTTCTATTACTTCTTTTAATGGCTTTTGTTATAATCAATGATATTGCAAAAACTTTACCTAATGGCTGGAATTCACTTTTACCGTTTTAAATTTATCGGTTTTAGCTATAAAGGTGAAAGATATTTATATTCTTTCAAAATTTCATATATTTTTTTGTCTCTTTTATTGTTTATCCAATTAGGATGTATTAAACTTAATATAAATATTCCTTCAGAACCCGATCTCATTCTTGATTATATTTCCATAGTAAAAACTGTTAATGAGAATTATAATTTTGTAAAACCTGTTAAAGATGATTTTATAAGTATAAAAGATAACAGAATTTATGCTGTTATTAAAGTAAGAAATCTTGGAGTTAAGCTTGATCTTGTATGGATGTGGTATAATCCTTCAAAAAAATTGGTGAAGAGTTCAGAAAAAATAAGTGTTAATATAAAAAAAAAATATCTTGAATATTTTATCGGATGGGATTCACTGGAAAATGATTTTTTTAAAAAGAATATTGGCGAATGGACGGTTATTGTTAGAAGCAATAATATACTGATAGGTAAAAAAAATTTCAAAGTAAATAAAAAGAGTCAAAATTAGTTATGAAGTTTTATTGTTTAAATTATTTGACTATGGTAAAAGTTGATATATTGAAGAATTTTTCTATTGAAATGAATTTATTATTAAATAGAAAATATAATTTTTTAGGCGGAAACAATGAAAAATGAGACTTTAGGGATTAAAAGAAAAGGTCTATATTTTTTGATTTTATTTTTTATTTTTATTTTAGTTTTAACATTTTTTTTTGGAGACAATGGGATAATTGAGATTGTTGGATCAAGAAAAAGAATTGATTCTCTTAAAAGAGATATAGCAAAACTCGAAGCAAAAAAAGAGAGTTTGATAAAAGAGATCAGCGAATTGAAAAAAAATCCATTGAAACTTGAGAAAAGAGCTAAAGAGAAATTATGGTTGATGAAAAAAAATGAAAAAGTAGTTGTTTTAATGAAAAATAAAAATACTGATAATAAAAAATAGAATTAAATATATTCTTGAATCACTAATGTTTTATCTTTAAATTATATTTATTTTTTGTTAATATTGATTTAATTCTATCGGTAATATAAATTGGATGGATTGAAAAAAAATAATTTTTTTTTTAGTTGCGAAATGTTAACGGCGGTAGC
>CAZWFY010000018.1:0-45137 GCA_964633415.1 uncultured Clostridia bacterium
AGTCAGCCGGAGTTCACAAAGTAAAAGAAGTCAGAAGCAAGAAGCCGGAAGTCAGAAATCGGAAGAGATCAAAAGAATTCACTTAAAACTAAACAGTTAACACTAAAAACTCTCCTCTAACCCCTCACCAATAGCTCCTTAATTTTCGACACTTCGACGTTTCGACTATTTACCTCTTAATTAAGAATTTAGAATTCAAAATTGAGAATTAAATAAATGACAAGTCCAGTAAGTACTTATATTACTTTTTTTATTGTGTCGGCTATTTTTTCCTGATCTTCCTGTTTCAGATATGGGTGGAAAGGAATGCTGAATATCTCATCGGCACATTTTTCGCTGACAGGGAAATCACCTTTTTTATAACCGAGTGCGAAGAAAGCTTTTTGAAGATGAAGAGGAATGGGATAGTAGATCGCAACGGGAATACCGTTACTCTTTAAAGAAGCCAATATCTTCTCCCTTTCGGAAGAGAGCATTGCATATTGAGCCCATGCCGAAGTTCTGTCACTTTTAACAACCGGAGTTTTCACAACCCCTTCTAACAATCTATTATAATTATCTGCAACTTTCTGTCTCTTTTTAACCTCTTCTGCAAATATATCAAATTTTGCAAGGAGGATCGCCGCCTGGATAGTATCAAGTCTTCCGTTGACCCCCACCCTGATATTGTCATATTTATCCGAACCCTTTCCGTGAACTCTTATTGAGACAACTTTCTCAAAAATCTCATCACTATCGGTAAAGACCATCCCGCCGTCACCATATGCACCGAGAGGTTTTGCCGGGAAAAAACTTGTAGCGGAAATATCACCGAAAGAACATGCCTTTTTATCTTTATAATCGGCTCCGAAACTTTGTGCCGCATCTTCCAGAACAAACATCCCGTATTTTTCTGCAACTCGTTCTATCTCATCATAATCGGCAGGCTGCCCGAAAAGATCAACCGGGATGATCCCCTTGGGTTTTAATTTTTTCTCTTTTAACACTCTCTCTATATCCGATTCGAGTCTATTGCAGTCAATATTGAATGTATCTGAGTCAATATCCGTAAAGACCGGAGTAGCTCCGAGGAGTCTTATCACTTCCGCCGTTGCAATAAAAGTAAAAGGAGTTGTAAATATTGCATCCCCCGGTCCGACATCATATGCCATCAATGAGATAAGGAGAGCATCCGTTCCGCTTGCAACACCAACACCGTGTTTAACTCCGCAATATTGTGCCAATCTCTCTTCTAACTCTCCGATTTCAGGCCCCATAATATATCTTCCGTGATCAAGCACTTTCTCAATGTTTTCAGCTATCTTTTCTCTGATCAGCTTTTGCTGACTTTTCAAATCTATAAAATCCATTTTAACTCCTTAAAAGTGTGAATTTTTTAATTTTTATTATACAGTAGAATAGGACATTATCAAAGTTATAATATTATATATTAATTAAATTTCTAAGTTGATAAATTAACGAATTTGTTATATATTTCAATAGCAAAGATAAGCAATATTTAATTGAACGGAAAAAAATGAAAAATAAAAAAAATTTTAGCTTGATATTTTTAATGATGTTCATCTTTTTTACAACTACCGTTTCCAATGCAAAAGGTGATGACTTTTATACAAGACTTTTTAAATCCGGTAAAAAAATGTATTTTTCCGGTAACTATAAAGAGTCTGCAAAAGATCTGAGAATTGCAAGCTTCGGTCTCCAGGATAACCCTGAGATTTTAAAAGAGCTCTATCTATACTATGCATTATCAAATTTTAAATTGAAGAGAGGTGATAAGGTAGTCGAGATATCGGATAAATTGCTTGATCTTTACGGTGTTAAAAGAGCCGAAGATATAGAGATGCCGGAGATCATCAAAAATGATCTTGAATTAATGTTTTCTGCTGTTTTCAAAAACTACCGGATAACTTTAAAAGGTACAAATATTAAACAAGATAATAAGAGAAAAAAAATAAAAAAGAGATCAAAGAGAGATAATGAAAAAATATTCGCTCTGAAATTTGCCGAGGTCAAAGCTTACCTTGACTCTAATCTTCTCAAAGAAACTGCAACCGGAATAAAAAAATTAAATAAATTAAAAAGAGGAGACATACGGACAAAGATGCTTAAGGGTATCCTCGCTTTCAGGAAAGGCGATTATAAAACAGCGGTTAAAAATCTGCTTCCGGTCTATAAACACAAAGAGGAAGACCTCAACGATGATGTATGCTATTTTCTCTCTCTTTCAAACTATTTTTTAAAAAATTACGGTCAAACCATAGCATTTTATCAGAAAGTGAAAAAACAGGATCTGAAAAAAAAACTATCGGATATTCTTAATAAGGTTAAAAAATTAAGAGAAAATATGGTCGGGAAAAATGCAAGCGAACTTTTCAATAAAAAAATGTTTAAAGAAACCCTTAAAAAGTTTGCAGGGGACAGCTTTATCCCGAGAGATATTTTCAGAAGAGTGATAAAATCAGGAAATATAGGAATTAAACAGATAAAAAAGATGGTTGATTATACATTGGCAAACCCTCCGGTTTATGAGATCGGATTTGTTTTTTCCGCTTCGGACTATTTTTCCGGAAAAAATGACCTGAAATATGCAATAAAGATATTAAAAAATTCAAAATTTGTATTATCCGGTCCTTCGGAAAATCTTGAAGTCCTTTATAGATTGGGAGAATATTATTACAAAGCCAATAGTTTTAAAATGTCAAAAAAAGTTTTTAAAAAAATTATAAAGATCAATCCTTTATATAAAAAAACTTATTTTTACCTTGACAATTTAAAAAAGTTGCACTAACATTAAATTTGAACTGAAATTATTTCAGAAGAAACGGAGGTAATATGTATATTTGTAAAATGAATAGAGTAATGGTTTTAGTCAGCCTGTTTTTCTTTATTTTCTCTTTTTCTTCACTCTATACTCAAGCACAAACTAAAGATGCGGCTTTGGGAGAAATGATGGGGTTTGTCTATGCAAAAGATATGAAAACTCCGGTAAAAAATGTCCAGATAGTTCTTACCGAAATAAAAGATAAGAAAGATAAAAGTGAAAAAAAAGAGTTCCGTTCGGAACTGACAGGTGAGAAGGGAGACTATAAGATAGAAGGGATACTCCCGGCAACATATAAAATATCGATAAAAGTAAGAAACCAGCTCTATAAAATAAAAAAAGTTGATTTTATAATTAAAATTTTTAGTGGTAAATCAAGCTTCATCTCCTTTTCACTCAGGAAAAAATCAATTCCTCCGATCGCCTGGATAATCACAGGAACAGCAGTCTGTAAAGCCGTCACAAAATATAAACCACCCGAAGAAGCAAGTGCCACAATAAAATAGTCTTCATTCTCTGCCCGGTTTTTAAATAGTTACCGTTCCAAACGGGAACAGTTGATTGAAAAGTTTTGTGTTATAGCATATAATCATCCCAATGCAGATTAAATCCTTTAATTTTGTAAATATTTTAATATTATCAACCGTATTGGGACTCTTTTCTCCTTTTTTTGCCAAAGATTTTTTTAAGGTAAAAGAAAGTATTGAAGAAAGCTCATGGAGAAAGATCGGATTTATCTACATAAAACCGTCACTTATGATCCGTGATGTAGGATACTCTTCAAACATTTATTCATATGAGAAGTCAAAAAACCCTGACTGGACGGCGGATCTCGGAGCCTCATTTATTTTTTCCTCTATTCTGGGAAACAGATTTATAATAAGAGTAACCGACACACCTTACTACTCTTTCTACCTACACAATAAAAAACAGGAGAATTTTAATAACAGATTAAAAGCCGACCTAATCACATATTTCGGCAATATCAACATTCACTATTCATATTCAGGCGGAAGATTCAAGACAAGACCCACATCGGAATTCGGAGCAAAAACAGTAATACGTAATCTTTCCCATAATATCTCCCTTGATCTCGGCAGACAAAATTCACTATTCTTCACTATTTATCTGAAAAACAACAGGATCTTATTCGAAGATATAAACTATCTCGACGATTATGACCTCTCAGGTACAATGGATAGGATCGCAAATACCATCGGGGGTGCCGTTAACATCCCGATATTTACAAGAACTCATATATCATTTCATTTTGATTATTTTGACAATAATTTTCTTAATAATAGTTTAAGAAACGGTTTCGGACGGAAGGCATATACACAAATTGAATTTCCGGAAATAGGAATTATTAAGGGTAGATTTTCTATCGGTATGAAATATTTTAATCCGAGTGAAAAGGATGCAGAGGAATATCTCAAGCCTGTTGGCAGCGGGAATGTTTCCATAAGACTATTCAGAAAATTAAATCTTTTGCTCGGTTACACTATCGATAATCACTACTCCTTCTCGCAATCCGATGCCTATTTCGACACAAGATCATTCAGTATCGGCACAAACTTTTATCTTACGAGATTCCTTCGGATCGGATACAGATTTTCCAACATAAACAATAAATACAGATTGATCTCGGATGAGTCATTGGTAAGAAGCGACAGCTGGGTCAGTTCGGATGCAACGGTTGTTTTCAGAATAAAAAGGAATCTCGGATTCGGAATTAAATATACAAATTTTTCAGGAAGATCGACGAATTTGGATTTTGTCAGGAATTACAGTTTCATTGGAGGTTACATCACTCATGAATTTTAAAAAAATATTAGTTTTTTCAGTTTTAACACTACTGATTTCAGCATTTACCACAGGATCAACTTCAGGAAGTGATAAAAATATAAACATTTATAAAATAGGTGCAAAAGATCTTATAACCATAAGTGTTTTTGATGTTCCGGAACTGAATATTACCGTAAGAGTTGCAGAGGACGGGACAATCACACTGCCTCTTCTCGGAAATATAAAATTAGAAGGATTAACCCGGGCTGAGATCGAAAAACATCTCGCTTCCCTTCTTGAGCAAAAATATCTTAAAAATGCTCAGGTTACGGTCTTTATCAAAGAATACCAGAGCAAAATGGTCTCAATTATCGGAGCTATTGTTAAGCCGGGGAATTATGAACTGCTCGGTGAAAAGACCATACTTGAGCTTTTATCCATCGCCGGAGGATTAACAGGTGATGCTTCTAACAGCATTATAATCATAAGGAAATTGAAGAGCGGGGACAGCATCTCACTCAAGATAAAACTCGACGACCTGATGCTTAAAGGAGACCCCAAATTAAACATCCCCCTGAAAGCGGGAGATATTGTCAATATCCCCGTTGAAAGATTTATGAATATTTATATATTCGGAGAAGTGAATAAACCGGGTCATCTTAAAATGATAAAAGATGAGAATAACACTCTGTTAAGGGCGATTGCTCAGGCAGCCGGTTTTACCGACAGAGCAAGGAAGGGCTCAATATTGATAAAAAGGAAAGTTGATGGAAAAGAGAGAAAAATCAAAATAAATGCAAAAAAGATCCTCAAAGGGAAAATAACCGATTTTATCCTGATGGATAATGATATAATCCATGTTCCCGAGAGTATTCTGTAAAAGGAGCAGATTATGGAGTCATTCGAACCCCTACTTGATGAAAGCTTTCAGATAGAAAAATATTGGAAGATTGTAAAGCCGAAAATACACTGGCCGATCATTCTGGCAATTATTTTTTCACTGTTTGTCTTTGTAAAAAATTCAATGAAAACACCCATGTATATGTCGAGCGGAATGTTGATGATCGAGCAGGAAAAAAATATTATAAATTTTACAGGCGGTTTTCGATACAGCGATTTTCGAAATGAATATTTTAACACTCAGATAAAGATTCTGCAGAGCAGATCACTCGCAAAATCGGTTTATGAAGAGATCGGGGTATATCCCTCCGGAGTAAGCATATCTCCTATCGAAATGACAAGACTTGTGAGTGTTTCGTGCAGGAATCGCAACCCGGAAAATTCGGCAAAGATCATAAATACACTTTTTAACAAACTTATAGAATTCAACCTTGCAGCAAAAACACAATCATCAATGGAAGCATCGGAATTCATCGGCAAACAGATAAGAGATATGAGAAACAGTCTTGCCCAAAAGGAGCAGGAGCTTCAGTCATACGGGAAAAAGAAAGATCTTTTCTATCTCTCAAGAAGAGACAGCACGGTTGTCGAAAAATTTTCCGATCTGAATAAAGCCTTTACCCGGGCACAGATAAACAGGGTGAATAAAGAGGCAAAATATAAAGAGCTAAAAGGGATGAAATTTGAAGATTATCCCGATATCAAACAGGATTCGCTTATCAGTAATTTAAAAGCGGATTATTCAAAGCTTGAATCGGAATATCAGAAAAAGTCTCAAATATTTAAAAAGTCATACCCTCAGATGAAACAGATGGAATCTCAGATGAAATCAATTCAAGACAGGATCAAAAAAGAGACAAAGGCAAAAGCTCTAAAAATCTTAAAAGAGGCTCAGACTAACTATCTGATGACAAAAAAAGAGGAAGATTCTCTTAAAAGTCTGTTAAACAAACAGAAGGGGACAATGATCACAAGTAAGACAAATGCAATATATTACAACTCGCTCCAGATAGAGGTAAACACAATGAGGCGCCTTCTTGATTATCTTGTTAAAAAACAGAAAGAATCTCTTCTGACATCAAAGATGGAGGGGCTCCAGACTACGAATATCAGAATAATAGACAGGGCTGAAGTTCCAAAATTTCCCATGTCATCAAGAACAACAAGGTCGATAATCATGGCTCTCTTCTTTGGTGCAGGGCTTGGGGTCGGTCTTATATTTTTATTCGACTTTCTCGATAAAACACTGAAAAATCCCGAAGATGTAAAAACATTTCTCAATCTTCCAACTCTCGGTATCATTCCCTCAAGCACGGGTAAATCGGGCTTGTCATACTATTCCTACCATTACGGGAGTAAAAAAAAGGCGGAGACAAAGGGAACGATAAAAAATATCGAGCTGATAAACTTTCGTGATCCGGAGAGTCCTTTTTCCGAACACTACAGAAGCATCAGAACATCAATTCAACTCTCAACACCGAAATCACCCCCGAGGATCATAAGTATAAGCAGTGCACTGCCAAGCGAAGGAAAAACAGTTACGGTTACAAATCTGGCAGTCTCATTTGCACAATTGGGTAAAAAGGTCGTTATAATCGATGCCGACCTCAGAAAACCGAGAGTTCATAAAATATTTAAGATCAAAAATACGATCGGGCTTTCCACTTTTTTGACAGGAAGGGCAAAACTCTCCGATATCCTGCTAAAAACCCATATAAGAGATGTTTTTGTGATACCATCCGGACCGATCCCGCCAAACCCGGCAGAACTTCTCGATTCCGAAGTGATGTCACTCGTCCTTAAGAAACTTCTTGAAAAAGTAGATTTTATATTCCTCGATACTCCTCCTCTGATAGGGATTGTAGATCCTATACTTATAGGAAAACATTCGGACGGAATGATCCTCGTAAACTGGGGCGGAAAAACAAAAACGGATATATTAAAGAAGGCAAAGGAAGAGATGGACAGATTCGGCGTCAGAATCCTCGGAGTTGTTCTCAACAAAATAGATTTTAAAAAGAGTGATGCCAGTTACAGCTATACATACAGCTATAATTATGGTTACAGCTATAAATATAAAGACAGGCAAAACTTTTAACAGAGATCGGAATGATTGATATTCATACCCATATAATCCCCGAAGTGGATGACGGTTCCGGTTCGTTTACGGAATCGTTAAATATGCTTAAAATAGCGGAAAATGACGGGATTAAAACTATGGTTGCAACACCTCATATTTTCAGTTCCGCAGGGAAAATGAAGGAGATAGAAAAATTCAGAAATATATTTTCGGATTTCAGAGAAAGAGTAATAAATTCAGGCTCTTCAGTTGAAATAATAAGCGGAGGCGAAGTTTACTTCACAACCGGATTAAGTGAAAAATTGAAAAAATTCAGAGATATCATCACGATAAACGGAGGAGACTATTTTCTTCTGGAATTTCCTCCCGGATTTATTTTCCCCGGATCTGATAAATTTATATTTAATATTTTAAACGAAGGATTCATTCCTATCATATGCCATCCCGAAAGGAACATCGTGATCCAGCAAAATCCGGGGATCCTATACGGATTTATGATGACCGGTGCTCTTTCTCAACTTGATGCGGGAAGTTTCAGAGGAGATTTCGGATCGGATGCTTCCGCAACCGCTTATAAATTGTTAAAATTAAATATGGTCCATATGATCGCATCGGATTGTCACAATGAAGATAAGAGAATACCGGGACTCTCCTTTATTTACGAAAAACTATCGGGTTTTGAAAAAGAAAAGATAGATATGTTCCTTAAAGATATCCCTGATGCAATAATCGGGAACAGAGCAGTTCCGGACATTGGTATTATTGAGAATCCCAATGTAAAAAGATCTATATTTCAGATCTTCAAAAAACAAAAATGAGCAAAAAAACATATATTAAGTTTATTAAAATATTCATTGTCCTATCACCACTGCCGTTCGGATGTGTCGGAAAGGTATATCTACCGCTATTTTATCTGTCACTGCTTTTCCTATCATTTGCGGGAATGTGTTGTGAAAAAGAGTCGGAAACAGAGCCAAACGCCCTTTTAAGTCCTGCAATTGCATATGGAAGGGAGATAAGACTTTTCCTTTTTATTTTTCTATCATTTCTCTTATTTCAAATAATCCCCTTCCCGAGATTTCTTATCTCTATCATATCACCTGAGACTTTAAAGATTTCAGACTCGCTTACATCCTCACCCGCCCGATTTCTCTCAATATCCCTCGTTCCGGTTGAGACCGTTTTCTTTACAATAAGATTTATATCAATTCTCATCTTTTTTCTTGTTTTTTTGAAGATCAGATTTAACAAAATCGAACTGATATCACTTATCAGAGTAATAATCTATACGGTATCTTTTCAATCTCTGTTCGGTCTGATAAAATATTCTCTTAAAAGTAACAACTTTTTCATCTTTTTTCATAAGATGAAAGATGGTGCTTCTCATGGTTTCCTCACCGGAACTATCGGAAATCCCGATCATTTTGCATTCTATATTGAAATGACGATCCCTCTTCTAATTGCATTCATATTCTATGATATCGGATTTTTCGAATCGGGGAAAAATTTAAGAGAAAAACTTATCTCTGCATTTAATCAGGACAGGAGAATAATAATAAATTTTGTTCTTCTCGGAATTATTTTCGTTTCACTTTTGTTAACCGGCTCAAGATCAGGCATAGTAACATCAATAATATCACTTCTTATATTTTCGCTTCTCTCAATATATCTGAAACGCTCAAGATCAATAAGAAAAAAAATAAAATATATTTTTATTGCCATTGCAATTATTGCCGTTTTTCTCGGAATTAAAAACACTACCGATAAATTCATGAAAACCAGTTTTGCAAGTTCCGGAAGATTTTTAAGATGGCCAAACTCTCTTAAAATAGTTTCGGATTTCCCGGTTTTCGGATCCGGTTTCGGAACATATAAATATACATTCTATCTCTATGATACAGATCCGTCAGGTGTCTGGTCGACACACGCACACAATGAATATATAGAAGGGTTGACCGAAGGAGGCGTACTCGGTTCTCTATCTCTTTTCCTTCTTCTCGGAGCAATTATATTTTCAATAGCAAGAATGTGGAGAAACAGGAGACACCCGGGAATAAGAATATTGGGAATCGGAATATTAACATCACTTTTTACGGTAATGTTCCACTCTTTTTTTGATTTCTCACTTCGAATACCATCAAATCTTTTGATCTTCTCTCTTATAATGCTCATAGGAATAAAACTTGTTACATATAAAAAAGATTTTACAAACAGCGGTTCTGTTATGAAACCTTCCGCATATTCAAAACGGAGATTCAAATGAGGAGCAGACGGATATTTAAAATATTTATATTCATTCTCGTTATCTTCTGGGGTTTAAAATTTCTTTCCGATATATTTTTGATAAAAGGAGAGAGTTCAGATATTCCAAATTCTATCGAATTCTACGATGCGGGAAATAAAATATTCCCATTCTCCTCCGAGGACAGGTTTCTCCATGCCTATTCACTTCTTTCTGCATTTGAAAAAGACGGCGATCTCAATAAATTAAAAAAAAGCATTGATCTATTCAGATATTCAATAAGATTAAATCAACTGAACTATTTTTCATTCCTCTATCTCGGAAATGCCTTAATGCAATTTGAATCCTCCGATCCCGACATATTTAAAAACGGATTAATGTCAATCAGAAGATCATCTTTTATAAGAAAATTCAGCTCAAATGTAAATACAAATACGCTTGAGATATACCTCTCCATGTGGCCGTTCCTCTCCAAAGAAGACAGATTATTCACAGAAAATCTAATGAAAAAGTCCATCAAGAAAATAGACGGGAATACATTTAAATCCATAATTGAAATATGGGGTTTATACTCTCAGGACAAAGAATTTCTACAATCAATTTTTAATCCTGCTCAAAGATATTATAACGAAACTATAAAACTACTCGGGGAAAAACAACTTTTAATAGATGTAAGAGAAAAATTTCTTGCCGAAAAAGAGATAAAAACCTTACAAAAAATAGAAAAAAACTATAATGAATTTAAAAAAGAAGAAATATCCGATTTGAAAATATTAAAAATACTATATTCAAAACTGTTTTACAGATTCATAGGATATAATTCACTTATAAAAAACAGTAATTTCAGGGAAAAAGCATTCAACAGACTTAAAAAGGAGGTTTTAACTTCTTTAATAACAAACAGCCTTAAAAACAGTAAAAATTCTTCTACGGAAATCTTTAAATATCTCAACGATTACATCAATAGCTTTAACACTATCAGGAACCTTGATGATCTTCAAAAAATATTGTCAAAAACCGGTTTTTTCGACTCTTCCGATCTTAACCGGCAGTTGATAAAATATAGGATTTTGTTTGCCTCCGGACAGTTTTCAAAAATCATTACCGAGTTGGAACGATTCAAGGAATCTCTTGCTTTTCTTAAAAGGGAACATATAGATCAATACGGCAAGATCCTCCTTCTGCTTGCGGACAGCTATATCTCTTCACGGCTTTTGACAAGATCCGTTGACATATTGAAAGAAGTTGAAAAAATATCTCCCGGGCTTATAGATGTGTATTGGCGTCTTTTTAAGATCGAAAAAGTTATAGGAGAAGATGAATTCTTTAAGAAATTAAAAGAGGAAAAATATAAAGAGATAAGAGATTCTATCTTAATAACTTTCAACCGCTTTTCTCAAAAGCAGGAAGTTTATTTCTTTGACAAAACATCATTCAGGATAGTTCCTGATCCGGCTTTTGAGAAAAAGATAAAAAACTATTCTATTTTTCAAATATTTATCGGGAACAGAATTTTCAGAGAATTTTATACAAAAAACATTTCATTCCCGATCATTATTGATCTTCCTCCGGAATATAAAGATTCAAAGATAACTGTTAATATTTCACTAAAGAAATAGTTGTCGGGAATTTTAAAAGACTTTATTTTCATTAAAAACACAAAAAATTTTACTTCAAGAAGATCTATCCGTTATTCTCTTCACTCTCTTCATTAAATCTTCTGTAATCAGTTTTATCTTTGAGCATCTTCGGATATATTTTAAGACAGATCCAGGCATCGGTTGCAGCATAGAGTTTCTGCCGTTCGGAAAGTTCACGCCTCGCCCAGTTTGTAGTTTGAGCTGTTTTAACAAGCCTTTTTTGAAGATATCTCGCGGTAAGCCCGCGAGCACCCGTCTGAATGATCCCCTTTTCCCGTGCAAGAGCACTCAGATCTATAAGTCCCGCCAAAGTAATTCCGTTGAAACCCTTCATTTTACTTATATCATGTTCCAACCCGACTCCGACCTTGCTTATTTTTTTTGATGTTAAAAGAGGTGAAAGTTTCTGTATCATTCCGTTCCCGTTAAGTTGAAAAAGATATGCTTTCCTATTAGTAGCAATCTGAACAAGTGAAATAGGAAATGATTCCCCGACCTTAAATGAGGGACGGCTCTCCGTATCGAATCCGAGTATCTTCTCTTTTCCCAATTTCTTTAAGATCTTATCCGCATCTTCCGAAGAATCAACGACAATAACCTCTCCCTCAAATCTTATCACGGGGAGCGAGTTTATAAACTCTTTACTAATTCTGTTCTGTTTTAAAAGTTTCACTTTAAACCGTAACTATTTTATCAATTTTTCATATTTTTCAATGATATCGATATAGATCGGGAATGATGAAGTCAACTCTTTTACTTTAGATCTGACTGAGTGAAGAACAGACTCATCGTTTCTGTTTTCCAGTGCCTTAAATATAAGCTCCGCCACTCTCTTCATTTCAGTCTCTTTCATTCCTCTTGTAGTAAGAGAGGGGGTGCCGAGTCTGATACCGGAACTGACCATCGGGGGATTCTGGTCAAAAGGAATTGTGTTTTTATTAACTGTGATCCCTGCAATATCAAGAGCCGTTTCAGCATCTTTTCCCGTCAGATCAAGCGGTGTAACATCAACAAGCATCAGATGATTATCCGTCCCTCCGGAAACAATTCTCAACCCTTTTTTCTGAAGTTCATCGGAAAGGACTTTTGCATTTTTTACCGTCTGTTCTTGGTAGTCTTTAAATTCACTCTCCATTGCAAGTTTAAAACAGACTGCTTTAGCGGCAATTACATGTTCGAGAGGACCTCCCTGAATTCCCGGGAATACAACTTTTCTCAACTCTTTCAGATATTTTTTCTTTGAAAGTATCATTCCACCTCTCGGACCTCTCAGCGTTTTATGAGTGGTGGAGGTCACAAAATCCGCATAAGGAACCGGTGAAGGATGAACTCCCGCAGCAACTAGTCCCGCAATATGAGCCATATCAACGACAAGAATTGCCCCGACCATATCGGCAATCTCCCTGAATCTTTTAAAATCAATAACTCTCGGATAGGCTGATGCTCCCGCTACAATAAGTTTCGGATGATGCTCTTTTGCAAGAGACTCAAGTTTATCATAATCTATTGTCTCAGTTTCTCTGTTCACTCCGTAAAATACGATGTTATAAAACTTTCCGGAAAAGTTTAAGGGATGACCGTGTGAAAGATGCCCTCCGTGTGAAAGATCCATTCCAAACATTGTGTCGCCGGGCTCAAGCATCGTCATATATACAGCCATATTTGCCTGAGTTCCGGAATGAGGTTGAACATTTGCATATTCCGCATTAAAGAGTTCCTTTGCTCTTGTCGTTGCAAGCTTTTCGGAGATATCAACAAACTCACATCCTCCGTAATATCTCTTCTTAGGATAACCTTCCGCATATTTATTGGTTAAGACAGATCCCATAGCTTCCATAATCCCATTTGGGACAAAATTCTCCGAGGCTATTAATTCCAGATTATCATTCTGCCTTTTAGTCTCTTGCAATACCACTTTTGCTATTTCAGGGTCTAATGTAAAAAGATCTTTTGTTAATATCATTTATTCACTCCTGCAATTTATTTAAAATTATTGTCTTCAACCTCTTTTAACTGATCAAGCCTCTCTGCATGCCTGCCGCCTTCGAATGGAGTATCCATCCATATCTTAACAATTCTTAAAGCCAGATCTTCGGTCAGCACCCTTGCACCCATATTCAAGACATTTGCATTATTATGTTTTCGCGACATCTCCGCCATATACTCATTTGTACATAGAGCAGCTCTGACATTTTTAAATTTATTCGACACCATCGACATTCCGAGTCCCGTTCCACATATAATTATTCCTCTTGAATTTTCAGGATCTTTTGATACAAATTCAGCTCCTTTCGCTCCATATTCCGCCCAACTTGCTCTTGATTCGGATTCGACACCGACATCTTCAGTCAGGTATCCCTCTTCTTTCAGAAAATTTTCAACAGACTGTTTCAATTTGAACCCGGCATGATCTGATGCAAGATATATTTTCATAAAAACTCCCTTAACAACTGAATCTAATTTTTTAATACAACTCACCTTAAAAGTCAAGTTAATAAAGGTATCAATTCGTGCAATAATTTGACTTGAATGACTTTATGGATTATACTTCAGCCTTTAGAAATAAAATTGATTTTTTAACTGCAAAAAAGGAGGAATAAATGCGTAATGCTTTAATTATGGGAGCCGCAGGAAGAGATTTTCACAATTTTAATCTGTTTTTCAGAGGAAACAAGGATATTAATGTTGTTGCTTTTACAGCCACACAGATCCCCGATATTGACGGAAGAAAATATCCGACAGAACTCGCCGGAGACCAATATCCGGATGGTATTACTATCTATCCTGAAACCGAACTTCTTTCGCTTATAGAAAAGTTTAACGTTCAGGATGTATATTTTTCATATAGTGATGTTCCTTATCAATATATAATGGATAAATCAGCCGATGTTATGAAAGCCGGAGCAAATTTTGTTCTCCTCGGACCAAACGAAACAATGGTCGAAAGCACTAAACCGGTCATATCTGTTTGTGCGGTAAGAACAGGCTGCGGAAAAAGTCAAACGACAAGAAGAGTCGGTGAAATCCTGAAAGGGATGGGCTTTAAAGTTGCAGCAATTCGTCACCCGATGCCTTATGGTGATCTTGTAAAACAGAGAGTTCAGAAATTTGAAACAATCGAAGATTTGAAAAAACATAATTGCACAATTGAGGAGATGGAAGAATATGAACCTCATATCACAAGTGGGATCACTATTTTTGCCGGAGTTGACTATACCGATATCTTACGTGAAGCTGAAAAGATTGCAGATGTAATACTCTGGGATGGTGGAAATAATGACCTTCCGTTCTACAAATCCGATCTCGAGATAGTTGTTGCCGATCCTCACAGACCGGGTCATGAATACTCATTTTATCCCGGCGGAGCAAATTTTAAGCGTGCCGATGTTATAGTTATAAATAAAATAGATACCGCTGATCTGGAAGATGTTCTTGAGGTCAGAGACAGTATCAGAGAATTAAATCCCGATGCCGTAGTCGTTGACGGTGCCTCTCCGATTTTTGTTGAAGGAGGAGAGAAAATAAGAGGGAAAAAAGTTCTTATTATAGAAGATGGTCCAACACTTACTCACGGAGGAATGAAATATGGTGCCGGAGTAATGGCTGCATATAAATATGGAGCAGCCGAACTCGTTGATCCGAGACCTTATGCAGTGGGCTCTATTGCTTACACATATGAAAAATATCCTGAGATTGGAACTCTGCTTCCTGCAATGGGTTATGGTGAAGCACAGATGAAGGACCTTGAGGAAACAATTCATAAGAGCGAGGCTGATCTGGTGATAATTGCAACACCGATTGATCTGGCAAGAATTGTAGATTTTAAAAAGCCGACAGTCAGAGTTACATACGAACTTGAAGAGATTGGGACTCCGACACTTGAAGATATTTTGAAAAATCACCCAAAACTTAAAAAATAGATTTTTTTCAATTAACTGAATTTAGAATGACTTTGTCGGAAAGAGGGAGAAGTGATGAAAAATAAACTTGCACTTATTGCTTTCGGTGGTAACGCTATGCTGACCTCCGATCAGAAGGGGACTGCAAGAGAGCAATATAAAAACGCAAAAAAAGCAGCCGCTCTTATGGTTGACATTGTAAAGAAGGGATATGAACTTATCATTGTCCATGGAAACGGACCGCAGGTCGGTAATATTCTCCTTCAGATGGAAGCAGCTGCAAATATTGTCCCTCCACTCCCTCTTGATGTATGTGATGCAATGACAGAGGGAAGCATGGGTTATATGCTTGAGAGAGCTCTTGTCAACGAGTTGAGAAAACAATCCATCGACAAAGAAGTTTCCACTATCCTTACTCAGGTTATTGTTGATAAGGAAGATAAAGCATTTCGAAATCCAACAAAACCTATAGGTCCTTTTTACAATGATTTCCGTGCTAAAAAGTTAAAAAGAGAGAATAGGTGGGAGATGGTTGAAGATGCAGGAAGAGGATTCAGAAGAGTTGTTCCTTCTCCCAAACCAATTGATATTGTCCCCAAAAAAGCTATAAGAGCCCTCGTGGAAAAGGGAGTTATTGTTGTTGCCGCAGGCGGCGGAGGTATTCCTGTTTTCATTAATTCTCTCGGTTATGTAGAGGGGGTCGAGGCAGTCATAGATAAAGATTTCGCCTCTTCCCTAATATCAAAAGAAGCCGGGGTTGATCTTTTTATTATTCTTACAGGTGTTGACAGAGTTGTTGAAAATTTCGGCAAACCAAACGAAAAACCTTTAAAGAAACTGACAATTGCAAAAGCGGAAAAGATGTTGGAAGAGGGACAGTTTCCTCCCGGTTCAATGGGACCGAAGATATCTGCTGCCATAGAATACATCAAGGGCGGCGGGAATGAAGTTCTTATCACATCTGCGGAAAAGCTCAGATCTGCCTTGATCGGAAGATCAGGAACAAGAATCATAAAAGGGAACTATAAAAAGAAGGGAGAGAAAATTGGAAACTAACTTGAACATAGAAGAAAAAGATCTTGTTTTTATTAAAGATTTTCTTAAAGGAAAGGAAAATCCTGTCGATTTGGATGAAATATCAAATGCCCTCGCTTTCTTTAAAACGGAAAAGAACAGAGTTCAGAAAGTTAAAATATACAGTCCAAACTGTGAATATAAAGTAGGGGATCTTATTTATAAAGAATATCCGGGTAAAATCCCGATAGGAACAAAAAAATATATTGAACTGACAGGGGGGGTTGTTCTCAAAGTCGTTGAAGTCAGGACTAGATTTAAAGATGAAGTTAAATTGGCATATGACGGAACCTCGGATTATAAAAAATATATCGATTATTTAAAAAGACAGAAAATAGAACTTCTGCTTCCTCACAAACAGGTAAAGCCGTGTGAAAAATCCGAATACATCAAGGAAGAGGATGATCCGAGAAGACAATATGCTCCTCTGCTTGGAAAAGATTTTAATCTATTGATAAAAAAACTCATTTCAACTCTGGAAAAAAGCACTGATATTGCTTTCACAGACAACAGAGCAATTCTTTCCAAAAATTTGAAACCCGTTGATGATGAAATCATAAAAAAAATAAGAGATTTCTTAAAAGAGAACGGTAAAGCGGAGAGTACGGAATTCTTTGTAGAAAATTTTATCAAAATACAATCCGACAATAAAGATTTTGAGTCCTACTGTTTTGCTTTGAATTATAAGATGCACACGGAGTTTAAACTTGATTTTCAGAAGGTAAATTCCAAAGGCTGGGGAAAGTGGAACCTCATATCCGTAATATACTACCTGAAAAAAGATTCAATTATAAGCGAAATAAACCCATTGGAAGGCAAAACGGAAATCGAAGATAAAAAAGGATTAGCTCAGAAGCGGAGAAAATTTGAAGAAGAAATTTTTGACAATAACAATAACAGATATTTTCTTTCCCAGAGAGAGATAACTTCCGGTGCATTGAGATTGAGACATTCCATCCCTGAAATGGCTGAATTCGAAGAGATCAGTCTTATTGATGAGAATACAAAGAAGAAATATACCGCCTACTACTATTCGGATTCAAAACTTCTTATGGGTATGGATGAGATATACAACAGCTATAAAATAATACAGGGAGCAATATTCACGATCTCGGGCTTTAAAGATGATTCTCTCTATTTTAATATAAGGATAACAAAAAAAGGTACTATCTCAACAAGAATAGAATTTGATAAAGAGAGAAAAACCTTCTTCCCGAAAGAGGAAAAAATCGCATCTCAGGTTTTTGTAAACAAATCGATGTATCTCGAACCCGGAATTATCTCTGATATAAACTTAAATATTGATTATTACAGAAAAAGCGGTTCTCTTAACGATCTTATTTTAAAGATCTTTTTTGATTTCGGTATCAAAGAAAAAAATTCGGAGCTTACTATATTGCAGCTTTATCATATCCTTGATCTTATATATCCTATTAGATTTGAGCTTGTTGCCGATATTATTCTCGGAAACAGCATTTTTATCCCATCAGAAAAATTATCGGGAGTTTTTTATCTTGATATAAGTATTACAGACAGAGAAGACTACAATAGAGAGAAGGGGAAAAAAGAGATTCTATCGGAAAATACAGGACAAAAATCCGAACCGTCTCAATCAGGAGCAGTATCAAAGGAGATCTCCGCAAAAGAAGAGATAAAAAGGCTGAGAGAAGAACGGAAAAAGAAAAGAGAAGAGGAGATGATAAAAAAAGAGCAGCTTGAGAGAGATCGTAAAGCGGAAAAGGAGAAAAAATTCTCCCCGCACATATCAACGACAACTCCTAAGCCTGTTAAAGTTAAAGACATCCCCGAAGAGATTGAAACAAGATCTTTTGAAAAAGCAAAAAGAAAAGCAGCAGCCGTTAAAAAAGAATCAAAATATGAGTTTAAAGAAAAAGAGGGGAAATCCTCTAAGAAAGTTTCACCGAAACCTCAAGATGATCAACTTGACATTGAAGATATTAAGAGTGAAATAGAGTTACTGAAATTGAAAGATAAAGTAGAGAAGGGTAAAAGAACCATAACGAAAAAAGTAAAGAAGAAGGAAATCGCCTTTAAAGATAATGGAAAAGGTTTAGGCGGTGTTTTTGCTTCCAAATTAGATGAAATAATACAATCGGAAGATAAAGAAAAAAAAAGTAAGAAAAAAACAGATAAAGAAAAAAAATGAAAATCCTCTTATCTGATTGGATGAGAAAGCTTGATTCGGACGCCATAGACCGGATTGGAATACCATCTACCGTTCTTATGGAAAATGCAGCATCCGGTACTGCTGAATTCATTAAAGATCAATTCCCAAAAACAGCCTATCCGGACATTCTTACCGTAGTAGGTCCCGGGAACAATGGAGGCGACGGTATTACGGTTGCAAGGAAACTGTTCGCTGCAGGATATAAAGTTCAAATAGTCTGTTTGACTGACCCGGATAAATATAAGGGTGATCCGCTTATAAATTTTAATATAATTAGAAATATCGGTATTTCATTTGAATATATCACTGAAATTTCATCCTTTAAAAATATTCTTTCCACTTATAACGGCAATAACTCTCTGATAGTTGATGCCATCTTCGGAACTGGATTGAAAAGACCGGTGAAAGATTCATATTTTGCCGAAGTTATTGATAACATAAACCTTTCCGGAATCAAAGTGGCATCGGTAGATCTCCCTTCCGGTATATCGGAAAAGTTTGCAAGTTCAGAAGGTTCAAATATTGCGGCTGAAATAACTTCGACATTTCAGACACTTAAAATATCCCACCTTTTCCCCGATACGATAGAAGCTTCGGGAAAAATTAGAATTATAGATATCGGTATACCTGAAATGCTGTTGAATAAAAAAGATTACTATATTGAGTTGATAACCAAGAATAGTGTGAAACCGGTTTTTACAACATCACATAAGGGTGATCATAAGGGGGTTTATGGACACTCGCTTATTATTGCCGGTTCAGATGACAAGCCAGGAGCGGCAATTATGGCTTCCATCTCATCATTACGTTCAGGAGCAGGACTTGTAACATGTGCTTCCGCTCTAAATGATATTGAAGTTATCGCAGGAGCAAATCCCGAGATAATGGTTCTCAATGATCTGACACCGGAAAAACTTATATCTAAAATTTCCGGATTTAGTGTTGTTCTCGCAGGTCCCGGCATGGGAATAAACAGTTATACAAAGCTTGTTGTTACAGGATTATTAAAAGAGAGTAAAAAACCTCTTGTCCTTGATGCGGACGCACTTAACATAATGGAGGGAGATTTCGCTATTCTTAAAAGAAAAACAGATGTTCCTGTTATATTAACACCACATCCCAAAGAATTTTCAAGAATATCAGGTTACAATATTTCCGAAATAGTTGAAGCTCCATACAAATTTGCAAGAAATTTTTCAATGGAATTTAATGTTTATTTGATTCTCAAGGGACATAGAACGGTTATCTCCACACCGGATGGGAAAGTTTTTATAAATCAGACCGGAAACAGCGGTATGGCTACTGCCGGCAGCGGTGATGTGTTGAGCGGAATAATAAGCGGATTAATTGCAAGAAACATACATATTATTGATATGGAAACAATATTAAAAGCTTCGGTCTTTATTCATGGATTTGCCGGAGATCTTGCAAAGGAAAATATCGGAAAAGTCGGAATGACGGCAACTGATATCGTAAAATATCTGCCCGAAGCAATCAAGAGGATCGATGATTTTAAAACTGAATTCCTTTTCGGCTGAAGACACATTTAAGATCGGGAGAAAACTTGCCGCCCTACTGCAAGGTAATGAACTCATTCTTTTATCCGGAAACCTCGGAGCGGGAAAAACAGTTTTAACAAAAGGGATAGGCTCTTTTTTTAAAATAGAACCGAATAGTATTGTAAGTCCGACATTCACTTTAATGAACATCTACGAGGGAACTGAAAATATATTTCACCTTGACCTTTACAGGATCGGCGAAAATTTGAACGGACCCGTTCCGGAGATCGATGATAATATCGGTCATGGAATAATTATTGTAGAGTGGGCACAATATCTTGAACAGCTCTACTCGGGAGAAGATAATCTTATAAATATCGAATTGTTTACCGGAAATGACTATAATGAATCAAGAGATATAATTATCAGTTCCGAAACCATTAATACCGATATGTCCTATTTTACAACTTGAATCTGGTTTTACAAAAATTCCTGTAAATTGAGTCGGAAAGAATATCTTTCCCGATTACATCAAAGAAATATTTCCCGGGTTTTCTCAAGTTCATATCAATTTTAAAATCTATCTCTCTTTTTGAAAGAATTTTATCACTTAACTCTTCTATACTCTTTTTTACTTTAATAACTCCGGCTTTATTAAAATCAAGATATTTATAAACCCTGAATTCGAAAGAGGCTTTAACCCTGCCGTTTTCTTCCTTAAAACTTATAAATTTTGTTGGAATACGAACAATAATATTATCGTTTTTCACCGAACACTTAAATCGGAATCGGTGAGAAAGCCCCTTCCCGTTATCAAGTATTGAAATTTTCGCAAGATCAATCGCAGTTAATAGAGTCGCCGGATATTTGGCAAGTTTGAATTTTCCGAATCCATTGTTATCCGTAAAAACAAGATATAATTTGTATCTGTAATAGAACCACCTTTCCATCGGAAGCCGCTTTGTTGTTGCAAGCCTCCCATCTTTTCTCAAATAAGGCATCTCCCCGAATTCTCTTCGATCGGGAATTCCGAGTTGAAGCAAAATTCTTCCACGCTCAGTCTCCCATCCTGAATTTTTCTCTGAATTCTCACGGAACCAGCGGTTTGCATATTTTATCCTTTCCATATAACTTATAAGTGCTTCATTTTCGTCATTATCCGGAGTAGGATCTCTCTTTTCCCAGAACTCTTTAATAAACTCCTTCTTTGAACTATTATCAGGAAGATGCTTATATATCTGTTTCTCCTCTTTTGACATGATAAACCTTGTTTTCTTATAAAAATCATCGGTTATTTTAATCTTTTTTATATCGCTATTATATCTTGGATTTGACCCTGCACATCCGACAAATAATATCAAGGAAGGCAGTAGTGAAGCTAAAACCATTCTATTCATTTTTACTCCATTTCTCTATCTTAAAAAAAAGTTTATTCCGATACTATATGTCAATCCCGAAAGATCAAACTTTTTAAATCCTTCGAACAGATCCGAAAGAGTCCCTTTAAGATATTGATATTTTGTTTCAAACGAGACTCCGATATTCTTTGAGAATCTGAAAACAAAACCTCCTTTCAGGTTAAATCCGGGAGTAACTGTCAAGGTATCCGCATATCCTTCCTGGATAGTTCCGTATTCGAAATCAATAAAATCCCCCCACTGTTCATATTTCCATGAATATATTCCGACACCGCCTCCAAGATACGGGAAAAGCAGTCTTCTATATCCCAGAGGATAAAATTTTGCATCCATCTCCACACCGCTGATACGAAGATAGATATTCTGATTTATAGGAGAATTATCATCATACACATAATCCTTATAAGAAGAATATATCGTTTTCGAATATGTTCCGCCTTCAAGAGAAAAAGATAAAAACTCCCCTACAAAATATTCATACTCTATTCCATAATAGGGTGCATTAAGTTCATCTTTTGAAAATGAGAGGTTCTCAAAGTTAGTGTCCCAGAGATCCGATTCCATTGCAGGATAGAACATTCCGAGCTTAAAATTCACACTTCTCGCTGCAAACATTAAAGTTCCGGCAAACAGTACAGTTAAAATTATTACGTTTATTTTTCTCATTTTTACCTCCATACAATTATGAGCAATTTAAATGCCAATTAATATGGGGTATTGTCACCCTAAAGTGTCCTTTAATGAGAACACCTCACTCTATTTAATAGCTTTAATTATCTTTGCTTTTCCGGGAACGGAATTAAACCTTTTCAACTCTTTCCCGTTCTTAAACACTATTATGGTCGGAACACCGAGAACAAAATAGTCCTGGGCGGAAGAAGGATTTTCCGTCACATCAATTTCATATCCTTTAATATCTTTATCCGGCAAATCCGAAATGATCTCTTCTATCAAAGGAGGGACCTTTTTACACGGAGCACAGCCGGGAGAGCTGAAATCAAGAATAACATATCCTTCGGAATCAACTATACTTTTATAACTGTCGTCAACAATCTTTTCCATATCTATTCACTTAAAAGTTTCTTGATCTTGTTTGAAATAAGCTTAAGATTTCCGGATCCTATCTTAATATAGTTAACATTACCGGCTTTATCTATAAAAACCATAGTTGGAATACCCGTAATCTTATATTTATCAAAAGCCATTCCCTCATCCGCAATAGCAATCGGGTATGTAATATTAAGCCTTTTTATAAAACCTTTAACCAGTTTGATCTCCTCTTCTTTACTTACTTTTCCTTTTTTTACCGTATCATCACTATATGATCCGTATAATTTTGTAAATCCTATTACAACAAGTCCGGAATCTTTTTTCTCATTAAACTCTTTAATAAGAACAGGAATGACATTTCTGCACGGAGAACACCATGTAGCCCAAAAATCAATGATCACAACCTTTCCCTTAAGTTTATCAAGTGACAGAGGTTTTGAATTAACCCATGTTTCCGCAGCAATAGACGGTGCCTTTTTCCCGATAAATTCAAGCTGAGATAATTCCGACTGAAGAGATTTTTTCCCGCGAGGATTTTTTGTCTCCTCTATCCCTTTTTTCAATACGGCTTTTGCTTCGTCATAATCACCATTCTGTTTTGAGACCGAAGCAAGATTCCCGTAGAACATATATCTATACTTTTTCAGATCCTCAGGAAGATCACTCGCATTTAACAGTTTTTCCGAATACTCTTTTCTGACTTCCGGATACTTTGAATTAAATGCAAATGACATATATGCATTAAACAGATCACTGTTCCTGTCGACTTTCGATTCGATAGATCTGAATAGCGGAAGAGCATCTTCATAATTTCTCTGAATTGACAACAACTGAACTTTAACCATTTTTGCTTCCAGAAGTTTACTTCCGTTCTTAGCTATAACATTGTCTGTTTTTTTAACAGCTTCTTCAATATTTCCGAGATTTATGAGAATTTTTGCCCGGAGTATCTCTGAAACTTCATTCTGAGATGCATCATTGAATTTTGTTAAGAGTGCCTGATACTCTTTTTTCTTTTCTGTTTTAAAAACTTTAAACTCTTCATAGCTTTTCACATTTTTCTCTTTTTCTTTAAATTTTG
Organism: uncultured Clostridia bacterium; assembly: GCA_964633415.1. GTDB lineage: Bacteria > Acidobacteriota > Aminicenantia > UBA2199 > UBA2199 > CAZNLS01. Next base: position 23,678 of record CAZWFY010000018.1, read on the forward strand.
TTTCCAGTTCCTTATACTCTTTAACAAAATCATTAGACTTTTTTATATCTTCATTATTCCCGCATGAGACTAAAAAAAGCATAATCATAATAATCGTCATAAAACTTTTAAACATATTATCTCCTTAAAACAATTTATTTTTTCTTTATTATTTACGTTTTGATTATCAAAAAGTTCATACTCTGAAATTAATGGAGTTTCTCACAACTTCAAAAGTTGCAGGTAACCTGTTGCCGAGTTCTCCGTCATATTCTATATTTACACTTTCAGAAGAAGTCACTTGAACTTTTGATGTCCGGATAATCCTGACCTTGGGATTTTTTTCTATTGTCCCTCTGTAAAGGTGGATGGAATTTTTTATAATTTCCAGTTTTTTCATCTCTTCAATTAAAACAAGATCGAAAAGACCGTCATCAACGGAAGCATTCGGAGCTATGATCATTCCTCCTCCGAAAATTCCTCCATTTGCTACAGCTCCAATCAAAAATTTTCCCGTGATCTTTCCATATCCGGAGATATCAAGTGAAAGTTCCTTGGCGGAAAAACTATTAATGGTTTTCAATAATCCTGCATAATAGGATAGAGGTCCTCTTTTTGTAGATGGTGTATCCGAAAGATTTTTAATCACATCTGCACCCAGACCGAAATCAGCAACATTCAAAAAATATTTCTGTTTTTCCGATCTACCTCCGGAACCATATGAGATCCTTCCCAGATCTATCTTTCTTTTCTCTGAACTCTTTATCAACTCTACGGATCTTTTAAAATCGCGTGGAATCTTAAGGAACCTTATAAAATCGGATCCCGTCCCCGAAGGAATTATTCCCAACGATGCATTTTCATTTATTATCTTTTTTGTCTTATCCGAAAAAAAACCGTTGGCGATTTCATTGAGAGTTCCATCCCCCCCGATACCTATGATAAGATCAAACCCGTCCTTTAATAATTCTCTTGCGATCTCCGTTGCTTGAAGAGGCTTCTCCGTAAAAATAAATTTAAACTCTTTAAAATAGTGTTTGATAAGCTCTCTAATAAACTCCCATCTGTCTCCGGTTCTTCCGCGGGCTGAGAATGGATTGACAATCACATGAACTCTTTCCATTATTATGTCGGTTTAGTCGAAAATCTCCACTTTTCTAACCGCATTTACCGGTGGTGTATCCGAGACAACTATCCTCCCGTCACTTGTAAAATATTTGAATATCTTTGTCTTTACCTTACTCACATAATTTGTCGAATATGAAAGTCCCATAAATTTTCTTACTCTTTTAATATAGTTTTTAGTCTCTTTGTAAGGTGGAACACCATTATATTTTTTTACCGCACCTTCTCCTGCGTTGTAAGCTGCAACCGTAAGGTTCAGATCTCCGTTGTATTTTTCATAAAGATATTTAAGATGCTTTATTCCGGCTTCAAGATTTTGCTGAGCATCATATCTGTTGCTTACCCCGTATTTAATAGCCGTATCCTTCATTAACTGCATTAATCCCGCAGCTCCCTTTTTTGACTTTGCATATACGTTAAAATCAGATTCGGCTTTTATTACAGCAAGAATCAGTTTCTCTGAAAGACCGTATTTCAAGGCAAGTTCACCAACTTTTTTTTTATAAATAAATGGAACATCCATAGCGGGAGAAGAAGTTATAAATGAAGCTTTAACCCTGGATTTGGTGAAAATCACATCCGGTCTGTTCGTTACAACTATCCTTCCGTCTTTTGCCTGCTTGATTATAAGCTCCGAATATAGATTCCCTATCATCAGAATAAAAAGCAGAGACAATAATATCTTTCTAATCATTTAAATGTTTCTCAACAACCTTTTTCACTTCGGATATAAATTGTCCGGGATCGGATATTCTAAAACCACCAGCCTGAGCAAAATCATTTCTACCACCGCCATTCCCTTTAACAATAACCGCTATATCCTTTATAAGCCTACTAGCATCAACTTTTTTTGTCAAGTTTTTAGCAACTGAAACAACCATCTTGGACTTGTCATCAATATTTGTACACAGGATATTTATATCACCCCCGTCTTTTATTATAGAATCGGAAACAGAACGCAACCGAGCCGGATCTGCATTTTTTACAAAATTAACAAAAACTCTTAATCCCTTTAACTCAAACCCTGAATCTGCAATTTTTTTTATATCTATTACAGAAAGCTCTTTTACATTTTTTTCGGATTTCTTTTCCTTAATATCTTCGACTAATTTTGATAAATATTCAGGAAGTTTTTCTCTTTTTTGCTTAAAAAGATCCTCAATCCGGCTTAAAGTATTATCCAATGATCTTATATAATTATCACAAGGTTTTCCGGCAACCGCTTCTATCCTTCTTATTCCGGACGCAATGGAAGATTCATTAATGATTTTAAAATATCCCGCTTCTCCAGAATTTTTCAGATGAGTTCCTCCGCATAATTCCATTGAAAAATCATCTATTGATACAACCCTTACTTTATCCGAATATTTTTCCTCAAATATCGCCATTGCCCCCCTGTTGATAGCATCTTCGTAAGAGTGTTCCTCTATCTTGACCGGAATATTCTCCCTGATTTTTTTGTTTATTAAAATCTCAACACCCTCAATTTCCTCTTTAGTGAGAGCTTTATAGTGTGTAAAATCAAATCTTAATTTGTCCGCTCCGACATATGATCCGGACTGTTTTACATGAAGCCCGAGAACCTCTCTTAAAGCAGCTTGAAGCATATGTGTACAGGTATGATGAACGGTAATACTTCTTCGAAAGACAGGATCGATCTTAAGTTTGATCAGATCTCCCTTTTTAAGAGATCCCTTCTCCATTTTGACAAAGTGCAAAACAGTTCCTCCATGACTCTTTTTTGAATCTTGAACGGAACAGAAAAAATTTTCACCGGCTCCCGTACCTCTGTCTCCCGACTGTCCGCCCGATTCACCGTAAAAAGGTGTCACATCTGTTATCATAACACCCTCTTCTCCTTCAGTAAGAGATGTTATCTCACCCTTTTTATCAAACACTCCCAAAACAACCGAATCATTTTCGGAACTTTCATATCCGGTAAATTTACTTTTAAATTTATCAAATATATCATTCTTTCCGGAGAAATTTTTTTGAGTTTTTAATTGAGCTCTTGATTTCTCTTTTTGTGCCGACAATTCTCTTTCAAATCCTTCAATATCAACTTTAATATCTCTCTCTTTTGCAAGATCTATCGAAAAATCAAGAGGGAATCCATATGTATCCGAAAGCCGGAAAAGCTCTTCCCCAGGAATTATATCCACACCGTTCTTTATGGAAGAATCAAGAATATCCATAAACAGTTTTAATCCTCTTGACAGCGTTCTTTGAAATCTCTCTTCTTCGGATTTGATGACTTCCGATATAAATGACCTGTTATAAAGAAGCTCCGGATAAAAATCTTTCATTATATCCACAGCCGTATCGGATATCCTGAACAGAAAATCATCTTTAAAACCGAGAGTTTTCCCATGCTTTGATGCTCTTCTTAACAATCTTCGCAAAATATATCCTCTCCCGTCATTGGAGGGTAAAACCCCATCGGAGATTAAGAAAGAGAGAGCTCTGACATGATCGGCAATTACATTAAAAGCCACCCGATTCTTTTCATTATCAGGATTTAATCCTGCCATGTCTGCGGTTTTTTCTATAATAGGACGAAAAAGATCCGTTTCATAATTACTCTTAACTCCGGAAAGAAGTGCCGTTAGACGCTCCATTCCCATCCCCGTATCAATCGAAGGAGAAGGGAGAGGAGTAAGAGTTCCCTTTTTGTCTTTAAAATATTCCATAAAAACAAGGTTCCATATCTCTACAAATCTGCTATTACCGTCAAAAAAATCAGGCGGACCGAACTCTTCACCTCTGTCAACATGTATCTCGGAACAGGGACCGCACGGACCTGTTTCTCCCATTTGCCAAAAATTATCCTTCTCACCGAGACGAACGATTCTTTCGGAAGGAACTCCGATCTTTTCTTCCCAGATACGGTATGCTTCATCATCTTTTTCAAAAACAGATATCCATAATTTCTCTTTTTCAAACTTAAAATGTTCGGTCATTAACTCCCATGCGAAGGCAATAGCCTCTTCCTTAAAATAATCCCCAAAGGAAAAATTTCCTAACATTTCAAAAAATGTATGATGGAAATCAGTTCTTCCGACTTCATCAAAATCGTTATGTTTTCCGGAAACACGCATACACTTTTGGATAGAAACCGCTCTCGAATAATCTCTCTTTTCTTTACCGATAAAGATATCCTTGAACTGATTCATTCCTGCATTTGTAAATAAAAGAGTCGGATCTTTTGCCGGAACGAGAGATGAAGAGAGTACTTTATAGTGTTTTTTTTTTTCGAAAAATGAATAAAACAGAGACCTTATTTCATTACTGTTCATATTACAGATCCTTGATATCCAGCAGATTATGATCGTTCACATCCTGTGAACTGCTGTCTCCTTTTCCATCGGATATATCCGAGATCCTCTTTTCCATCTCCTCAAGCGACATCTCTTTCGTAGATTGGATACCACTCTTCTTAAGTTTGAACTCATCCGGATTCGTACACCACTTAAGAGCTTCTTCAAAAGTAATGAACCCTTTTTCATATAGAAGGAAAAGTGATTGATCAAAAGTCTGCATCCCATATTGAGATATTCCCTGTTGGATAGCTTCATTAATCAACTTTGTTTTTTCAGGAATTACAATACAATCCTGTATAAAAGGAGTGTTTATAAGTATTTCAACGGCAGGGACCCTTCCTTTACCGTCAGTTGTTGGAATAAGCCTCATAGAAATAATAGCTTTAAGAACCGAAGCGAGCTGTATTCTTACCTGTTTCTGATGGTGCGGAGGAAATATTGAAATAATTCTGTTTATTGTCTCTGTCGCATCAAGTGTATGAAGTGTTGATAGAAGCATATGTCCTGTCTCGGCTGCAAGAAGAGCAGTCTCGACCGTCTCATGATCTCTCATCTCTCCGACAAGAATAACGTCGGGATCTTCTCTCAAAGCACTTCTTAAAGCTTTGGCAAAAGTGTTCGTATCTTGTCCTACCTCCCTCTGATTAATGATACTTTTTTTATCTCTGTGAAGATATTCTATCGGATCTTCAATTGTAATAATATGTTCAACTCTGTGAATATTTATATGATCTATCATTGCAGCAAGACTTGTCGATTTTCCACTTCCCGTCGTTCCGGTAACAAGGATCATACCTCTCCGTTCATCTGCAATATTTTCAAGAACAAGCGGTAGATTTAGTTCGGAAATACTCTTTACCTGTGTTGGGATTATCCTTAAAACCAGACCTACAGCTCCACGCTGTTGAAAAACATTACACCTGAAACGCCCGAGTCCGGGAACCGAATATGCCATATCCAGCTCATGTTCCTCTTTGAAACGCTCTTTCTGCTGAGTGTTCATAATGGAAAAAGCCATGGCAATCGTATCTTCCTGCATCAGCCTTTTCAGCTCAACAAGCGGGTGAAGTATTCCGTTAACCCGCAGGATCGGATGATTCCCGACTTTCAAATGGAGGTCGGAAGCCCTTCTGTCAACTGCTATCTTTAACAGATCATCAATATTCATGGATATCTCCTCTAATATTCGGACATATTATAGATTCTTACCTATATTATTTCAAGTATACAATACCTCGGCCTGACCGAAACAGTCTAATATCCATAATACCCTATAAACATATTCAAAGAACAAACTTTAAGAGCAGTAGTCCGGAAGTGTAACTTCCTTTCTTTTTACAACGGCAATCTTGTTAAAAATCAAATCCTATCCAGAATTTGAACCCGTAATAGTTTGACTCCTTTAAATTTGTCCGGTAAACCCACTCAAAATGAGTCGGATATCCGAAAAGATTCAACTCCAGACCGAAACCGTATGAAGAGATCGGATCTTCAAGAACAAAATTATCCGAGAAGAATTTAAACTTAGGTACGGGTGTTGTATTTTGAGAATCACTGAAAATAGGTCTGTCAAGCCAGACTCCACCGAGATCAAAAAAGAACACCCCTCTTATCGGACCCATGATCCCGATTGGAGTGGACATAAAATTTATGAGAGGAAATCTTAATTCGGATGAAAAAATAAACCCGTTATTACCGGTAAGAGAACGAAATGCAGATGCTCTGATAGTGTTATTTCCACCTGTCCAGTATAGTATAGGAAATTTTCCTCCGGAATGAAATCCGTTTAATCTTACGGCGAATACGGTATTAGTGGCAAGCCTGAAATATTTTCTTACATCAAAATCAACTGAATATGAATCCAGGAAATCTTTGCCGAGACGAAAATATTTTTGAAATGACACTTTGAATGTATGCCCCATGGTAGGACCGAAATATGAAAATCTGGTGGTCTCTCCCACAAAAGAGACCGATACTGGAAATGCATATCCGTCAAAGAATTGTCCGAACGGAATCGGACCTCCGTAAAATATATCATCTATCCTCTCATCCTGATGATGGAGAGAAAAAGAGAACTCAGCCCTGTAATCTCTACTGAACGGGAGATGAAACCCGGCGGTCAAACCGAACCTTTTTCTTACAGTAATATAGTTTCGTCTGTCCATAAGTGCAGTTTCCACGGCATCCACATATGAGGAAGGAGTAAAATAGGAGTCGGCGAAATAGTATAGTTGAGTAAAAAACTGAAGTCTCTGTCTAAGGTTTATATATGATAGACTGTAAGATCTGTATCCGTAAAATGAAGCGGCAAAGAGTGAAAAATTATAATCACCCATAAGATCGCTTAGTTGGAGATGCGAATATCCGAAGATAGATCCGTCGGATCCGAACCCTGTCATAATAGGCGGAAGTGACGGAATAAAAAGATTTTTAAACGGTTTGTACTTTTTCCGGCTTGAAAGATTAAAATTAAGTTCTTCTTCGATACCTTTATCAAAGCTTCTGTTCGCTATTACCTTCCCGTCCTTAAAAGAAAATTTGGTCTCGGGTTTCACAGATTTTCCGAATTTCTCTTCAACCGATTTTGAAAATTTCACACTCTCTTTTTTAAATGTTCTATTTTTTATGAAAATATAATCTACACTGTCCTTTGCAAGATATTTGTCAAGTTTTTTTCTATAGAGCGAAAATCTTCCTTTGTAAAATGATGAGATCACAACAGAATTTTTATCTCCGGGTATCTCTTCAGGATAAAAATTACCGGTTTTAACATCGGTATAACAATATCTTACTCTCTCATTCATATCTACCGAATATATATTATAAGAGCCCTTTTCATCCGAGCTGAAATATATTCTCTTTGAATCTTTCGAAAAAGAGGGAGTTATATTGTTAAAATCTCCCGAAGTCAGTTTTATTGCCGATTCGGGATCATTGACAGATCCGTAAAAAAGATGATAAAACTTTCCGATCTGAGCTGAAAAAACTATTTTATCTCCAAGAGGAGATATATCAATAGATCTGATATACAATCTTCCCCGGGTGATCTTTTCCGTTTTACCGGTTGTGAGATCGTGAATAAAAATAAATGATCTCGAATTTTTCACACCGGTAAAATAGACTTTTTTTCCTGCCGGATCAAAATCAGGTGAAGACGGTTCCTGGATATCCGTGAGTTTTATTCGTTTGATTATCCTGTTTTTCAGCACATCCATTAACACAAGATAGTTTGTATATTCCTTTCTTGCAAAAAAAGCAATATTGTCTCCGGAAGAGTCCCATGTAAAAGTTTTTCCATCCTCGGGATTAAAAACAATTGATATCCCGTCATATTTGGAAGTAAATCCGGGAGTAATGTTTTTTATCATCTTTCCGTCTTTCATTGATATAAGGATAATATCCAATTTTCTATTTTTAATATTTGCAGTCACTATTGCAAGAATTTCCCCGGAAGGTGACAAATTATGTGAAAAAGAGTACACAAAAGGAAAATTCGGACCTATTCTGTAACTGTAATCATCGGGACTCTCTTTTGTTATAAAACTTTTAAATTTTTTTCTTACATATTTACCCAATTCAAAATTAAACTCATTTTCCGTTACACCGAAATTCCTGAAAATATTTTTTTTCCTTCCTATCAGACGTCCTCTATAAGAGTATAAAAGATTTCTTACACCTCTGCTGCCGAACTTATGTTCTATAAAATCATAAACCATATGTCCGAAATCATAGGGTGCCCTTCCCGTCGCATTCATTACTTTCATCATTCCGTTTTTTTTGACCTCGGGAATCTGATCGGATATTGCCGCATCTCTTACGGTTAAAAGGCTGAATGACCTCCAGTCTCTCGTTATAAATTCGGAAAAGCCCTCCATTACCCAAAGTGGAGGCTTGTTATATGACAATACACTCCTCGAACTTTTTTTATAGATGATCTCATATTCAAAGATATGACCAAGTTCATGAACTAATGTCCGGGACGTATCCGTAAAAGAGCTGTCTCCATGAAGGACAATTCTATGGTTAACGGGTTCGGCAAACGCTTCGACTCCGGCAGGCATAAATCCCGGAAATATATTTGTCTGTTCAAAATCAACATGTGTATTGTAAAAAATTATCGGTATTTTTTTCGACACTTCGATATTAAGAAATTTAGATATCCTGTCATAAGCATTTTCCGCAATTATCGCAATTTTTTTAATTATTTCAATATCATCCGTATAGTGAAATATCTTAAAATTAGGAGTTTCAATATACTTCCACTTAAAACCCGTCTTGATAACCTTGCTCTTGCCGTAATAATAGCTATATTGAGAATAGACCGACACAGTTGCTCCGATATAGAAAAGGAGCACAATTAATAATATTTTGAATATTCTTTTTTTTCTCATTTTTATATCCTATTTTTTCAACAGAAATCTCCGTTCTGTTTTTCCGACTCTCATAATTCTTCTTATAAATTTTTCTGTGGTTTTTCTAAATAAATATCTGAAATTATAATCGGGGCGTTTCGGATTAGCAGAATTAAGAGTGCTTTTAATCATCTTTTTAAAGATCGTCTTTTTCAACAGCGGATCAAAGAATTCGATCTCCGTTTGAATCTCCCAGTTTTCAACTTTCACAAAAACTTTTCTTTTTTTATGTTTTAATTTTTTTGTGTCAATAACACTTCTTCTGTTTATTTTCAGAAAAACTTTTCCCTTTATAAGAAGAGATTTTTTTTTGAACTCCGGAAACTTATCCGGATATACGGGACCCTCTATCTCTTTTCTAATCACCTTCGGAAATTCATCAAGGAAAAAAAAGTTTACCACTTTATAAGGCGATAAGCCCTCGGTAGTCCCCTTGATATCAAATGGTGAAAAATAGATATGCTCATATTTAATAAAATCAATCGCTTTCTTTGTAGGTACGGGAATAGAGACAACGGAATATTTTTCCACACCACATCCTGAAAAAAGCAGTATGGCTCCGAAAAACATAACAGATACAATCCTGATCTTCATTTTTTCCTCCTCCTTTTTTTCAGAGCTTTAAAATTCTTGATTTCACCTCTGTCTTTATCCTTATTCTTTTCGCTTCGCTGATCCATCCTTATCTTGAGTTTTTTGATATTTGCAAGGATATATCTGTTTTCCGGTAAAATTGATAAAGCCTTTTTATACTCTTCCATTGCCTCTTTAAGCTTACCTTCAAACTCATAGGAAACTGCGAGATTATTATGAACCGCGGCACTTTTATCACCTGATATAACAGACTTTTTCCACCGATATTCCGCTTCCTTCCAGAGACCCTTTTTTGCAAGATCATTTGCAAAAGCAAATTCGGATCTGAAAGAGTGTGCTGCACAAGCAGGGAAAAAAAATACGAGAGAAAGAATTATCACCGTTTTTTTCAAGAGAACCTCCTAAGTACCATTATAATTTAATCTCAACTGTTTTCAAACAGAAAAAACAGCTTAGATAATCAAGCAATTTTTTTGCCATCAAAATGCAAAATGAGTGTCCTCGTTCCGACACATATCCGCTTAAAAGTGTCATCATAATATCAGAAGGTTTTTCAACCGGCTTATGATATAATATTTATCGGAAATAAAATGGTTAAAGGAATCGGGACTGATATTATCGAAGTTGATAGAATAAAAAGATCAATTGAGAAAGATAACGGTTTTGCAGAACGGATATTTTCTGAAGAAGAGATATCATATTGCAGATCAAAGGTGAGAAGCGAGATCCATTTTGCAGCAAGATTTGCAGCAAAAGAGGCTTTCTTCAAAGCACTCGGAACAGGCTGGCGTGACGGAATGAAATGGAAAGAGATATCGGTCAAGAACGATCCGCTGGGAAAACCGGAGATTCAATTATCCGGAAAATCTTTGGAATTCTTTAATAAGAACAGCATGAGAAGGATAAATATTTCAATTTCTCATACAAAGATCTATGCGGTTGCTTTTGTGATAATAGAGTAAAAAAACTTTTTTCTCAAGCAACCTGTTTGATAAACTTCCCGCACCGTTGAAAGAACTGCATGTTTAAAGTAGAATGTACCAATGAGTGAAAAAGAGAATATTCTTATAACCGGAGGAGCCGGATATATCGGAAGTCACATCGTCAGAGATCTCGGAGAAAAAGGATTCAATCCTGTAGTTTTAGATAACCTTTCAACCGGTAATCGCCAAAGTCTTCTTTACGGTGAACTTATCGAAGGAGATGTAAATGACGAAAAACTCGTATCCCGGATCATTAAAAAATATGATATCAAAAGTGTGATTCATTTTGCCGCGTTTATTCAGGTTGAAGAATCCGTTAAAAATCCTTTCAAATATTATGAAAATAATTCGATAAAATCATTTTTTTTCATAAAAACGTGTGTTGAAAACGGAATAGAAAATTTTGTTTTTTCTTCAACAGCTGCAATTTACGGAATGCCTGATGAAATTCCGGTCAAAGAAAGATCACCTTTGCTGCCCATAAATCCTTACGGCAGATCAAAGCTGTTTACAGAGATGGTTTTGAAAGATATTTCGGAAGTTAATGATAATTTCAACTATATCGCTCTGAGATATTTTAATGTAGCAGGAGCAGATCCGAAAAGAAGAATCGGACAGAACTATGAAAAGCCTACACATTTAATAACCCTTGCTTTAAGAGCTGCTCTCGGAGATTATCCGTCATTAAAGATTTTCGGGACTGATTATGACACTCCCGACGGAACGGCAATAAGAGATTATATTCACGTTGACGACCTATCCAAAGCTCACCTGCTCTCTCTTGATTATTTAAAAAACAAAAAAAAGAGTAATATTTTTAACTGCGGATATGGAATGGGATTAAGCGTTTCGGAAGTGATCGGTACGGTGAAAAAAATCACCGGGATAGATTTTAAAGTTGAAAATGCTCCGAGACGGGCGGGAGATCCTCCAAAACTTATTGCTGACTCTTCTCTAATCAAGGAAACACTCAAATGGATTCCGGAATCCGATAATATTGATAAGATAATCGAAAATTCATGGCTTTGGGAAAAAAAACTAAAAGGAATTTAAAATGAGAAAATTCATTGTTTCATTAATTTTAATTCTGCTTTTTACTCCTTATTTTTTCTTTGCTCAAAATACAAACATTACAAATCCGAATAAAAGTGAGGATGAGAGGGAAAAATTATTGAAGGAGTTGGAATATGATGATTTGACTCCGGCTAAATATCAGATAAACGCAAAGGTATTCCCCGATAAAAGAGAGATAATATGTGAAGAGATCTTGAAATTCACAAATAGTTCAAAAGCAGAGATCAATAAGATAATGCTAAATCTCTTTTACAATGCTTTTGAAAATAAACATACTACATTTTTCAAAGAATCCGGGATTTTCAAACTGTCCAAAGAGAGTGTTGCAAAATTAAAATTCGGTAATATAGAAATTACCGAAATAAATATTATCAGTAGAAGTGAAAAATTTAGCAAAAAAATCAAGTATATTTCACCGGACGATAACAATAGTAATGATAAAACAGTTGCCGAAATAAAACTCGACAAACCGATTCTACCCGGAAATTCAATCTGGCTTAAAATCAAATATAAACTGAATCTTCCTCAAATATTCTTTAAAACCGGTCAAGCAAACAACTATCTTTTTCTCAGCCACTGGTATCCGAAGATCGGATTACTAAGAAGCGACGGAAGTTGGGATATTCATCAGTTTCACAGAAAAGACAGATTTGTAGAAAATTTTGCAGACTTTAATGTTAGAATCACAATCCCGTCAAAATTTAAGATAGGATCAACAGGAACAGTCATAAAAAAAGAGGAGGACGGAAAAGGAAGAACAATCTATGAGATAAGTGCACTAAATGTTCATGATTTTGCTTGGGTAGCTTTCCCCTATTTCAGAGAAATTCATAAAAAAATTAAGCTTAAAGGAAATAATTTTGAAACCGATATTATCATTCTTTTATCTCCGGGACACAGATCAGCCGAAAAGAGATATATCGGTGCAACTGTTTTCGCCCTGAAATATATGAGTAAGAATGTGGGAGCATATCCCTACAAAACCCTTACAATTGTTGATCCTCCCCTGAAAGGTTTTAACTCGGCGGGATATAAATATCCGGGAATCATAACAGCCGCATATCTAAAGTTGATCCCATACGCATTGAAAATAACGGAAATGTCCATCTTCCGTGGAATATCAGGACAATATTGGTATGGAATTGTTACCGGAAAGGATCTTAACAGCATAAGAATTGAAGATGGAGTCGCTACTTTTTTTGAGATGGAAATAATGGACTCATATTTTCTAAACAGAGCTTCATTTTTCAACTCATTCTTTTTAAATGTCTTTGACTGGGAATTAAAAAGGTTAATATATCTAAAATTAAACCCTTCAAGCAGACCGGAGGGAGTGGCAATGGGATTTTTAATGAACAAATATTATTTCAGCAATCTTAACTTTAATATTTCTCTTCTTCTAAGAAGCCTAAAAAATTATCTTGGCAAAGACAAGATATTCGGTTTTTTCGGATATTATTTTAACAGATTTAAATTCACTCCGACTTCATCAAAAGAATTCTCAAGATCTTTTAACAACTATTTCGGTGAAGATTATTCATGGGCTTTCGACCAATTTGCAAAACAGTATCCGCTTCTTGATACGGCTGTTCATTCCGTATCTTCCGATCAGGTTGCAATGCGAAAAAATATTTTCAGGAATGAAGCTGTTTTTGTCAGAAAAAGCGGATATTTTCCGGTTGATCTGTTAATTCGTCTGAAGAGCGGTAAGGAACTTAAGATTTTTTGGAAAGAGAGAGAAAAATGGAAAAAAGTGACATTTGATGACACTTCACCGATAGATTTTGCAGCTGTAGATCCGGGGTTTAAAATTCCGCTTGATATAAATCTTGTAAATAATTCAAAATCACTTGAAAAAAAGATGAGTGTTTTTAACAGATTAGCACTGAAATTCGGTTTCTTATTTCAAAATATTCTCGGCTTTCTGCCTCTATAGGAGAACTAATGAAAATTATAAGATCTCTTCTTTTAGGATTTAATCTAAGGAATGTTTCACTATCCTTATTTCTCTGGGGGTTTAATCTCTTCTTCTCTTTCATTCTATATTTCGGTTTTTATATGGTTTTTTCAATATCGGCAGGATATTCAAGAATAGGAGAAAATATATTAAAATTCGGTCTTTTCACAACACTATTTGATATTTTTGAAAATTTTAACGGAAGTTTTTCCCTTATGATCTCAATGTCATTTATGATCATAGTTATCTACATTTTATATTCCATATTTATCTCTTCGGGAATGTTTTCAATTATGATTGAGGAAGAACCCGTAACTTTTTACACTCTCTTCTCTGCTTCAGTTGAAAATTTCTTTAAATTTCTTAAGCTATTTATCATCAATATAATCAATTTTTTTATTGCTATCTCTCCCTCTATTTTTCTTACAAAATTTTTCTGGAATATTTTAAAAATCTCAACAAACGAAACTCTTTTCGGATTGCTATTTATAATTTTCCTGATCATTCAATCACTTTTCCTTATAATTTCTGCTGCAATTTACGATTTTTCCAGATTAATAAGGTTGAGAGAAGGAAGAAATTTTTTCTTTTCTTTCAGAGAAGGGATCAAGTTTGTTTTTAGAAATAAAAAAAATATTATGATAATTTATATTTCATATCTTATTTTTCTCTCTCTGATCTATATGCTGTTGAGACTTGCGTTCGGACCCATGGAGGAATTTTTCAATCTTATTTTTATATTTGTAATGTTTCAGCTTTTCATCTGGTTTAGATATTTTTTGAAAGTTGTTGTAATTCAGGGAGAATTAAATCTCTTTAATGTACCGGTTTCCGAAAAAGGAAAAATTTGACCGGCGATATACCGAATTATTAATCTGATTTTAGCGGAGGAATGAGTAATTGGTAAGTATAAAAAGCAGTAAAATAAATCTTCTCGAAGGTAATCTGTATAAAACAATAATAAAACTGGGATCTCCCATTGCACTCGGTGCTGCAATACAGATGTTCTACAATCTTGCGGATACTTTCTGGCTCGGGAAACTCGGCAGGAGTGCAATATCGGCTCCTATTATCTCTTTTCACATAATTTTTCTCATTATTGCTCTCGGGATGGGATTTTCAATTGCCGGAACTTCACTTGTTTCCCAGTTTACAGGTGCGGGCGAGAAGGAAAAAGTAGATAGAGTGACCGGAAATATACTTCTCTACCTTGGGATCGGTTCTCTTTTTTTTGTCTTTTTGATTTATCCGTTCAGTAGTGAGATTTTAAAACTTTTAAGAACTCCTTCCGATGCATTTCCTAAAACTTTCACATACTTTCGTATAACTGTCATTGGTATTCCGCTCTCATTCCCATTTTTTGTTTTCCAGGCTGTTTTTAACGGATACGGAGACACAAAAACACCTTTAAAAATAGAAATGACTTCGGCAATACTAAACCTAATTCTTGACCCTATTTTTATTTTCGGTTATTTCGGATTCCCCGAACTTGGAGTTAAAGGAGCGGCAATCGCTACAACCGGAACAAGAGCTCTGGCATCTTTTATTGCATTGTATATTCTTTTCAAAGGGAAAAAAGGGATTAAGATCACACTAAAAGATCTGAAACCGGACAGGAGCCTCCTTCCCATGATATTAAAAACAGGTGCTCCCGCTTCACTCGGAATGTCGGGAGCTTCATTCGGATTCCTTGTTCTAATGGGTCTCGTCAATACTTTCGGTACATCGGTTATCTCGGCATTCGGAATTATGTCAAAGATCGTTCATCTCTATATGATGCCTGCGATGGGAATAGGATCCGCAGTTACAGCTATTGTCGGACAAAGCCTCGGGGCAAATATGCCTGCACGAGCAAAAGAGGCGGTTAAAAAAGGGATCAGGCTAATGATCATTGTAATTTCTCCTTTTATTCTTTTTTCAACTTTTTTCGGTCATGAACTTACAGGATTTTTTATCCCCGGAGATCTTCTTGTGCAGAGCATCGGGGCTACAATGTTTCTTATCATTTCACCTTCGGTGTTTTTCTTCGGACTTTCATCTATTATTAACGGTGCATTTCAGGGATCCGGTTATACCGTGCCGATTATGGTAACAAATCTTGCGAGAATATGGCTCTTTAGAATCCCATTTGTATATATTTTGGCAGTTGTCATAATGAACGGTCCTTCCAATCCGGACGCCACCACCGGGATATGGTGGGGAATGTTTTTTTCAAACATGCTATCATTTCTTATGATATATTTCTGGTATCTTCAGGGTAAATGGAGCAAAGCAAGGATCAAAGAGATAAAAAGATAGAGAGTAAAGATGGAAAACCTTTTTTCAAATAAAACTATTGACTTCTTGAAGAGTGAACTTGAAAACTTTGAAGAAATCGTCAGCGTTATAAAACCTTCTTCAGGAAATCTTCCCGATCTTAAAGGATTTGATATTTTCGGAGAATCAATACCCTTGAATGGGGTTGCAGGCGGGGATCATATTATTTATATTGATTTCAACAAACGTTATGATCTTGAAAAAAGAATTGAGGAAGCAAAGAGAATAAAGGAATTCAATGTTGCAAAAAATCTTGAAAACATGAAAAACAGAGCAGGCATTCTTATTTCAGACGTATCAGGTCACAAGATAACCGATGCAGTACTCGCAGCAATGCTTCATCAGGCATTTCTTACGGGAATTCTCTACGAATTGACATCTAACGGGGAGATCACCCACAAATTATTTGAAAATATCAATTCGAGATTTTACAGATCTTCGAGTTTTTCCAGATTTATCACCATGATCTACGGTGAAATATTACTGGACGGAACATTCAGATTTATAAACGCCGGTCATCCCCCTCCGGTAATATTTTCAGGTGAAAAAGAGCGTTTATGGAGAATTAGTCAGGATAAGATCGTAAACTTTCCGCCGATCGGAACTATTCCCTCCCAAGATGATCCTGATCTCAGAAAAAATTTCAGCCGCTTCGGTTATAAAAAAAGATATTCCATTAACAGTATTAAATTAATGCATAAATGTGACATTCTCATATTGTATACCGACGGACTTCTTGAACACGGGATTGAGGAAGGAGAACCCTATTTCCATAATAAAATGGAAAAGTTTTTATCCTCCGTAAAAAAGAAAAGTGCAAAAGAGATAGGAAAACTATTAAAAGAAAATATTCTGTCGCACTCCGAACCTGGCGATGATATCAGCTATGTCCTAATAAAAAAAATATAGCAATTACCTCCAATGTCCCGATATCCATTTCCATCCGGCACCTCTTTTGACCCAATGACCGGAGACCCACCTTTGCCCTCTTCTTTTTTTTGTCCAGTGTCCGTTAATCCATTGATAGCTTCCGTGTCTCCATGCCCAGTGTCCTTTAACCCATATATAACCGTGACCGGGTATTGCACCACGAGCAACAACTCTTCGAGGAGGAGGTGCCTGCCGTGGAGGACGGTAAGCGACACATTCCAGAGAAAAAATAGTCAGGATACCCGAGATTACAACTACTGATATTTTGTTTATCATACTTCCTCCTTTACAAAATGATAAACAAAGAAAAAATATTTTTCAAATTGTAACAATCAGCTGAAATTCAAAGATCTAAGTTTTTTATCCGTTTTTTCTATTATTTCGGATATCAGCTTATTATGAGTTGAATAGTTCTCTATAATATATTTCGCATCCTTCTTTGCCAATCTGAAAATATCAATATCCTCTTTGGGATCTCCAAGACGGAAATCCAATCTCCCGGATTGTCTAAAACCCTGAATAACACCGGAACCTCTCATTTTCATATCCATTTCCGCAATTTTGAAACCATCATTATATTCTCTTATGGTTTTTATCCTCTGCTTCCCGGTTACCGTCATTTTCTCTCTCGGTAACAGATAACAAACGGATTGTCTATCACCTCTTCCGACCCTTCCCCTAAGCTGATGAAGCTGGCTTAGTCCGAATCTGTCCGCATCCTCTATAATGATAAATGTTGCACTCTTCACATCCATTCCAACCTCTATAACCGTAGTTGAAATAAGAACGGTTATTTTACCTTTTTTAAACCGTTCGAATATCAGATTTTTCTCATCCTCCGGAGTCCTTCCCGAGATCATTTTTATGGGAATTCCGCTAAATATTTTTTCGAAAAACGGAAATTCACTCTCCAGTGATCTCATTCCTGAGAAATTTTCCGAATCCTCAATCAAAGGAACAACAATATATCCCTGTTCACCTTTCTCAACCCTTTCTCTCAGCTTTAAATAAAAGTCCTCCCTTTTTGCCGAATCAATCACAAATGTTTTAACCGGTTTTCTCTCTTTGGGAAGAGTTCTGATCGACGAAATATTCAGATCATCGTATAAGGACAGTTGAAGTGTTCTCGGGATAGGAGTTGCAGTTGTCACTAAAAGATCAACATTGGATCCTTTATAAAACAGTGCCGCCCTTTGTGATACTCCGAATCGCTGCTGTTCATCGATAACTATCGCTGAAAGGTTATTAAACTTTACCTTTTCATATATTAGCGAATGGGTTCCGAAAACAATATCAATCTTTCCGTTCCCAATCTCTTCAACTATCTTTTTTCTCTCTTTTGGCGGGGTCTTCCCGGTTAGCAGAGCAATTTTAAATTCTTTAAAAAATTTCTTTGCATTTTCAAAATGTTGAAATGCAAGAACCCCGGTCGGAGCAAGAAATGCTCCTTGAAACCCGTTCAAAAGTGCTACCAGCAGATATGAGAAAGCAACAACTGTTTTTCCGGAACCGACTTCCCCCATAAGGATCCTCTGCATACTGTGTTTTGAATACATATCATCTAAAATATTTTTCAAAGCTTTTTTCTGATCTTCCGTAAAAGAAAAACCCACTCTATCACCGGGGATATCTTCATTGTTCACTTTTTTTTTATAGATGTTGTTTCTCAATCTGAATGACATTTTTTTCCTTATATAACTTAATTCAAGATGAAAGATAAAAAATTCGGTATATCTGAACCTCTCCCTTACCTTCTCCTGATATTTCAGATCATCTCTTCCCGGAGAATGGATCTTTTTCAGTGACTCTTTCAATCCTGTAAATTTTCTCAATTTCATAATTTCATCGGGAAGAAGTTCGTGGATATTTTCGATGGATAGAAGAATGGAATCAATAAATTTTTCTACTCTTCCGGACCCGATCGTGGACAATCTCGGATATAAAGGAATTATCTTTTTCTTTTTACCGCCTATCAGAATCGGATTATCCATCAGGAAAATACCGTCCTTATCAAACATATTTCCGAAAATTACAATCTTTTGCCCTGTTTTTAAATTACCATACATATACGGTTGATTAAAAATTCGGATATGAACATTCCCGAAAACCGTTTTTCCAAAAATATTGATCACGGAAAATCGTTTTGCATACCTTCTGTAGATAGTAAGTTTTTCGATCTCTACTTGATAAACAGCGGGAGTACCTATGGAAATCTCTTCGGAAATATTTTCACTGTCAATATATGAAACGGGGAATATTGTTAGAATATCATAAACCGTTGTTATTCCTCTGCCGGCTAACAACGCTCCGGTCTTTTCACCTATTCCTTTAACTGAAGTTACCGGTTTGTTTAGATAATCGTTCAATAAAAGAGTGTTAGTTTTTTATAATCGATCTTAATATTCTTAATTCCGGGCAGAAGACGGAACCAGTCAAACATAGATTTCTTAACTTTATATCCTGTCTGAGCTGCTGAAAATGCTTGATCGAGAATTTCAGGAGAAAATGATGTCCCGTTAATCTTCAGGTTCTCAAAGTCAAACCTCATTCTATAATTTTCAAATTCCGCTTTGCCTTCAAAATCGACCTCAAAATTTTTTAGAAATGCAGGTAACCTGCTATATTTTTCACCCTTTAGAACCACTTTTAAAAAGCCCGAAACCTTGTTGTCTTTCTTAAGATTAAGTTTAATATATTTTACCTCGGGTGAATATCGCCTTGTATAGATAAGATTCAGATAAGAGTTCAGTTCATCTTCAGTAAAATATGCCCTTTTCAGCATTACACCTTTTCGTCGCGTTTGAGCTATCCGGGTTAGATATTTGTTAACCTTTTTTGCCTTTTCCGGAGAAAATTCATTCGGATACAGCATGGATATTATAAAAATTAACGATATAAAAACAGTCGCTTTTTTCATTTTTCGATTATAACTTTTCCATCCGAAATTTTCAAACTACCATTAAAGTAGAGCTCTATTGCTTTAGGAAAGAGTTCATGCTCATATTTCAAAATTTTTTCAGAGAGAGATCTTTCATCATCATCAGGATCAACAGTAACCGCTCTCTGTAAAATTATGGGTCCGCTGTCCACTCCCGTATCGACAAAATGGACGGTACATCCGCTTACCCTGACCCCGCGATCAACAGCCTGTTTCTGTGCATGCAATCCGGGAAAAGAGGGAAGAAGAGACGGATGTATATTAACTATCCTCTCCCTGAATGCATCTATAAACCGTTCTGAAAGAATCTTCATAAATCCGGCGAGACAGATAAGATCAATATTTTGTTCCTTTAAAATTTTAATCAGATGATCCTCATATCCGGATCTCGTCGGAAATTTTTTTGCAGAAATATACAAATTGGGAATTCCGAAATTTTCTGCAAGAGTTAGTCCGAGAGCTTTTTTTTTATTGCTTATGACAAAAGAGACCTCAAAATTTGAATCTTCTCTTTTTGAATATCTGCATATGGACTCAAAGTTACTCCCCCTTCCCGAAAGAAGAACCGCAACCCTGCCTTTTTTCCTGTTATTCATAAAATCATACCAATTTCAGGATAATGCCGAAGGGGGGACTCGAACCCCCACAAGATTGCTCTCACAAATACCTGAAACTTGCGCGTCTACCAATTCCGCCACTTCGGCATCCTGAAAATCAGATGTATATTATAACAAAAACTATAGGAATTAAAAGACCCAGAATTGTCAACCAAGCACCTCTGCCTTTTATCCCGTTCTTACCCTTTAATACAAAAAGCCCTGTCAGAGCAAGAATTATCAGTAGCAGAGCATACAGATCCGAAAAATAGGTCCAGACCTTCCCGAGAGTATTAAGATGAAGTAAATTTATCTCCTTGATTATCTTTCTGCTTCTTATTCTTTCAATCTCACCCTTTCTCTCTTTAAGGTGCAGTGTTACGGTTTTATCGGAATAAAATATCTGAACCTCTTCGGGTTCAGGTCTGAAAATTTCCGTATAATCAGTCCCCAAATTATTTTGTGAAAGAATATTTTTGATCGATTCTTTGCCGATCCCGGAATTTCCCTCATCTGTTTTTATCTCAAATTGTGTTTTAGTAATCACATAATTCGGGTTAAAATCCGATTTATGATTTAAAAATATCCCTGAAACCGCATAAATAACCGTTAATCCGAAAGCAAGATATCCAAGATCCCTGTGAAGAATATTATTCCATTTTCTCCATTTCATTTCTATGCAGCTATTTTTTTTCTTTTATTACAACTCCGGTCGGTCGGAATTGATATACGGTTATTCCCTCTTTTACCGTGGTAGGATCAAATTTTATCCCATTCTCTTCAGCCTGATGTTTTTTCTGCTCAATAAGCTGTTCCTTCGAGTATGAATGTTTATATAATTTACCTTCAACAACAGCAAATTTTCCTTTAAAAGTTAAAGGGAAAACCATATCTCCATCTTTAACCTTTACTTTTAATGTTTGAAACTCTTTATCGCTTGCAAGGTCCATCCAGCAACCCTTTCTTTTACAAACATCGGATATAATTCCCTCGACTTTGACTGTTTTATTGAGAAATTTTTCGGGATTTTCCAGAATAACTGAAATTTTAACAGTATCTTTTGTTTTAATCTCTTCGCCGAATTTTTTTATAACCTTTGAATTAAGCGAAATTGAAATAAATAACAGAATTATTAAAACCGAATATAATTTTTTCATTATTATTCTCCTATTAAATAAAGTTTTTTGGGAAATTTTATCACATTAAAACTAAAAACCATATATTTATTTTTTAACT